>CAYSZZ010000047.1:0-4048 GCA_964435735.1 uncultured Propionibacteriaceae bacterium | reverse complement strand
GCGCCTTCTGCAGCGCCTCGGTGAAGTTGCGGCCGATCGCCATCGCCTCGCCGACCGACTTCATGTGCGTGGTCAGCACCGGGTCGGCGCCGGGGAACTTCTCGAAGGCGAACCGCGGCACCTTCACCACCACGTAGTCGAGGGTGGGCTCGAAGGCGGCCGGGGTCTGCTCGGTGATGTCGTTCGGGATCTCGTCCAGGGTGTAGCCGACGGCCACCTTGGCGGCGATCTTGGCGATCGGGAAACCGGTGGCCTTGGAGGCCAGCGCCGAGGAACGCGAGACCCGCGGGTTCATCTCGATCACGATCATCCGGCCGGTGCCCGGATGGATGGCGAACTGGATGTTGCAGCCGCCGGTGTCGACCCCGACCGCGCGGATGACAGCGATCCCGACGTCACGCAGGTTCTGGTACTCCCGGTCGGTGAGGGTCATCGCCGGGGCGACGGTGATCGAGTCGCCGGTGTGAACACCCATCGGGTCGAGGTTCTCGATCGAGCAGACGATCACGACGTTGTCCGCCGAGTCGCGCATCACCTCCAGCTCGTACTCCTTCCAGCCGAGCACCGATTCCTCGATCAGCACCTCGGTCACCGGGGACGCAGCCAGCCCGGTGCCGGCGATCCGACGCAGCTCGCCCTCGTCGTGGGCGAAGCCGGAACCCACCCCACCCATGGTGAACGACGGGCGAACCACGACCGGATAGCCGAGTTCGTCGGCCGCGGCCACCACCTCGTCGAGGCTGTGGCAGATCGCGGAGCGCGCGACGCCGACCTCGACGCCGGGGACGTCGAGCCCGAGCACGATCTCCTTGAACCGCTCCCGGTCCTCACCGGCCCGGATCGCGTCGATCGACGCCCCGATCAGCTCGACTCCGTAGCGCTCCAGCACGCCGGACTCGTGCAGCGCGACCGCGGCGTTCAGCGCGGTCTGGCCGCCCAGGGTGGCCAGCAGGGCATCCGGTCGCTCGGTGGCGATCACCTTCTCCAGGTAGTCGGGCTGGATCGGCTCGACGTAGGTGGCGTCGGCGAACTCGGGGTCGGTCATGATCGTGGCCGGGTTGGAGTTGACCAGGATGACCCGGAAGCCCTCCTCGCGCAGCACCCGGCAGGCCTGCGTCCCGGAGTAGTCGAACTCGCAGGCCTGGCCGATCACGATCGGCCCGGAGCCGATCACCAGGATGGACGAGATGTCGGTACGGCGCGGCATCAGGCGGCCTTCCCCTCGCGGCGAGTGCGCATCACTTCGATGAACCGATCGAACAGGTGCGCCGAGTCGTGCGGTCCGGCCGCCGCCTCGGGGTGGTACTGGACGGAGAAGCTCAGCAGTTCACCGTCGGGGGAACGGAGCTCGAGTCCCTCGACCACGTCGTCGTTGAGGCAGATATGGGAGACGCGGGCGTCACCCCACTTCGTGGCTGTGCTGCCGGCGAGCGGGGCGTCCACCGCGAAGCCGTGGTTCTGGGCGGTGATCTCGACCTTGCGGGTGGTCAGGTCCATCACCGGCTGGTTGATCCCACGGTGGCCGTACTTCAGTTTGTAGGTGCCGAAGCCGAGCGCCCGGCCGAAGATCTGGTTGCCGAAGCAGATTCCGAAGTACGGCAGGCCGGCATCCAGGACCTGCTGCAGCAGCCGGACTTCCTGCTCGGCCGCGGCCGGATCGCCCGGGCCGTTGGAGAAGAACACGCCGTCCGGATCCAGCCCGCGAATCTGCTCGATCGTGGTGTCGGCCGGCAGCAGGTGCACCTCGATGCCGCGCTCGGCCATCCGCTGCGGGGACATGTCCTTGATGCCGAGGTCGATCGCGGCCACGGTGAACTGTCGCTCCCCCACCGCCGGGATCAGCTTGGGCTGGCGCGTGGTGACGTCGGCGACCAGGTTGGCGCCCACCATCGGCGGCGCCTGCCGCACCCGGGCCAGCAGCCGCTCCGGGTCGAGCTCGACGGTGGAGATCCCGACCCGCATGGCTCCGTGCTCCCGCAGCTGACGGGTGAGCGCGCGCGTGTCCACCTCCGCGATCCCGACCACGCCCTGAGCGCGCAGTTCATCGTCCAGCGAACGGTTGGAGCGCCAGTTCGAACGCACCCGGGAGAGGTCCCGCACCACGTAGCCGGCCACCCAGATCCGGCTGGACTCGTCGTCCTCGTCGTTCCAGCCGGTGTTCCCGATGTGCGGTGCGGTGGCGATCACCACCTGCCGGTGGTAGCTGGGATCGGTCAGCGTCTCCTGGTAGCCCGACATCGCGGTGGAGAAGACCGCTTCACCGAAGGCTTCGCCGGGAGCACCGAAGGAAATGCCGCGGAAGGATCGTCCGTCCTCCAGAACCAGTAGGGCGTCGATCAGCGGGCGCGCATACAGGTTGCTTGGCATAGATTTCCCTTCGCGGTTCGCAGGGATCACCAGGACCGACCCCGCAGGACTCTACCAAAGCCCGCCGGAGGGCCTGGCCGGGGTTTCACCGTCGCGGGCTGGCTACACTGCCTGGCGTGTCGACTCCCCCGCCTGCTGCCCGCCGATCGCCGAAGACCTGGCTGATCATGGCCGTCGCGGTGGCCCTGGTCGTGGGTCTGGTCGCTGCGCTGGGTGGCTTCGATCGACGTCAGGTCCGGTGGCTCACCGCCGAGCCGGGCGCGGAGGTGGATGCCGGGAACCTGGTATTCACGCTGGAGTCCGCGACCGTGCAATTCCTCGCCAAGGCGACCGACCAGCCCTGGAAGGTGGTGGTGTCGGGAACCGTCCGCAACCCCCATGACCGGACCGAGCGTCCGCGGACCGGTCCCTACGGGAACCTGGCCGGGATCGATCGGACGACCTCCCCGGCGGTGGTGGCCGAGGAGTGGACACCGGGACTGGGGCCCACCAGTCCGGACACCTCCTACAACCGGCGCCAGGTGGTCCCTCCGGACAACCGGCCGATGCCATTCACAGCGACCTTCCGGTTCGCCGAGCCCCTCTCCGCCGACACCTTCGAGGTCGGGGTCACACCGATGGAGTTCACCGCCAACGCCATCCTCGGGCTGAACGATGAGAAGCAGTGGAACCCGGATTCGTTCGCGCTGCCCACCTCGGTGACCGTTCCACTCACCCGGTTGCCGGACGGCGACTACTGAGGTTCGACCTCTCCGGCCAGGATCACGCTGCCGCCGTTTCCCCAGATCCGGATGCCCCGGATCTCCTCGGTCGCGGTGGCGGGGATCTCGAAGAATGTCAGCACGGTGCCGGAGGAGCCCTCGCAATACGACTGATAGCCCCAATCCTTGGCATAGGCCGACTGGTCGAGGGTCCACTTCCGGCCGTCGCCGAGCAGTTCGACGCTGCAGTACAGCTCGGTGCCGGCCTGCCCTGAGTAGTCGAACAGCACCGCGACGAACACGGCCCCGGCCAGCGGCGGCTTCGGGTCGCCGATCTGCGGGGTCACCTCGGTCGTGGTCATCCCCCGCAGCGTGAAGTCGCCTTCCGGAGTGCTCCCCGTGCCGCCCTGGGCGACCGGCTCGGGGTCGGGCATGAACGGAGCCGTGGCCCGGCTCAGCCACAGCATGCTGAAGGCGAGCGCCACCAGTGCACCGGCGGCCAGCACCAGCCAGCCGCGTTCGAGAAGGCGTCGTGACGACCTCATGGCACCGACATCCTCGGCGCATCGGCGTAGCCGACCTGGGACTCCACCGGCGGGGCGGAGATCGCCACCTCTCCCCGCAGCGAGCCGAGCTGCAGCGAGCCGGCGGGGCGCAGTTCCACCACCAGATCGGCTGTCAGGTCTTCGGGGTCGACCTCGAACACCACGTCCTGCTCGCTGGCGAAACCCGGCTGGGTCCGCACGCTGACCGAGCCCTCCCACGGTTCGTAGCTGCGGTCCCCCGCGCGCAGCCGGACGAAGACGGCCGTCCCACCGCGCTCCTCGAAACTCCGGACCGGAACCACTACGAAGGTGAGGTCGGTCGGGTAGCTGGAGCCGTACTCGCCGGCCAGCTCCAGACCGGCTCGAGGCCGGCCGACGCTGACCTCAGCGGAGAACAGGGTCATCGGCCGGTCCACCTCGGCGGTGACCACCCGC
>CAYSZZ010000046.1:0-4877 GCA_964435735.1 uncultured Propionibacteriaceae bacterium | reverse complement strand
AGCATCACCTTGCCAAGGTGAGGGTCGCGGGTTCGAATCCCGTCGTCCGCTCGGAGAAGGTCTCAAGGATCAGGTTCGAGGCCGGCTCTTGCCGGTGGAGTGGCCGAGAGGCGAGGCAACGGACTGCAAATCCGTGTACACGGGTTCAAATCCCGTCTCCACCTCGGGCGGTTGGCGCAGCTGGTAGCGCGCTTCCCTGACACGGAAGAGGTCATCAGTTCAAATCTGGTACCGCCCACCGAAGTAGCCGATCGGGCCCCGGGTCTCCCGGGGCCCGATCCGTGTTCCCGCCCGTGTCGCTCGGCTTAGCGGGGTCGGACGGGCGAAAGCCACGAGCTCTGGGCACTGCGCCGGCCGGGCGGGTACCGTGATCCCCGATGGGCAAGAGACTGTTCCTGGCGGTGCGCCCGCCACCATCGGTGCTGGCTGAGCTGGAGGCCTACATCGGCCCACGCCGCGAGGCGGAGCCGATGCTGCGCTGGGCACAGCCCGAGCACTGGCACCTCACACTCGTCTTCCTCGGCGATGTGCCCGACGACAACGCCGATCGGCTGATCGAGAACATCATGCCGATCGCACCCCAGACCCCGTCGTTTCAGCTGGCCCTGGGCGGCGCGGGGTGCTTCCCACATCCGGGAGCGGCCAAGGCTCTGTGGCTGGGCGTGCCGGAAGGGGCCACCGAACTGGAGGCGCTCGCCCGGCGATTCCGGATGGCGGCGGCCCGCGCCGCGATCGGTGTGGAGGGCAGGCGTTTCCAGCCGCACCTCACCGTCGCCCGGAGCAACCGGGGCATCGCCGCACGTCGCTGGCTCGAACTGCTCGACAGCTTCGGGTCGTTCCGCTGGACCGTACGCGACGTCGTCCTGATCGACTCCGAGCTCACCCGCGGCGGGCCGCGGCACCGGATCGCCGAACGGTTCGTGCTGGGAGATCCCCGTCCTCGCCGCGACGACGCGTAGGAGTGCCTGGCAGGCGATGGAACTCGGTGCCGAGGACCAGCGCCCGTCCCGGGGTCGCCCACCAGGCGGCACGTTGCCCGTCGGCGGTGAGAAGATGCGGCGGTGAACGCCTCCGTCCCGCAGCCCCGTCAAGCCGTCGCCGGACTGCCCAGCTACATCGCCGGTCGCCGGTCCCTCTCACCCGACACAGCCGCGCTGGCCTCCAACGAGAGTCATGAGCCGCCGCTGCCCGGCGTGATCGAAGCGATCGCCGGGCAGGCCGCGCGGGCCAACCGCTACCCGGACATGGCCGCGGTGGCGCTGCGGGAGGCTCTCGCCGCTCACGTCGGCGTGGCGATCGAGCGGATCGCGGTCGGTGCCGGCAGCGTATCGGTGCTGCAGCAGATCATCACCGCCTACTGCGATGCCGGTGACGAGGTGATGTTCGCCTGGCGTTCCTTCGAGGCCTACCCCATCCTCACCGAGATCGCCGGTGCGGCGGCGGTGAAGGTACCGCTGCGACCGGACGAGAGTCACGACCTGGCTGCGATGGCGGCTGCGGTCACAGACCGCACCCGGGTGATTCTGCTCTGCTCGCCGAACAACCCCACGGGCGTCCCGCTGACCACCGAGCGGATTGCGGGGTTCCTCGGCCAGGTGCCGCCGGACGTCCTGGTGGTGCTGGACGAGGCCTACATCGAGTACACCGATGATCCGGACGGTGCGGCGTCGCTGGCCCTGCTGGCCGAGCATCCCAACCTGTGCCTGCTGCGCACCCTGTCGAAGGCCTGGGGGTTGGCCGGACTGCGGGTCGGCTACGCCGTCGCCGCGGCAGGCGTCGCCGAGGCGCTGCGGCGCACCGCCGTCCCGTTCGGGGTGAGCGCGGTCGCCCAGGCTGCCGGCATCGCCGCGCTCAGGGCGGCGGACGAGGTGCGCGCCCGCGCTGCCCGGGTGGTCGCCGAACGCGGGCGGGTGATCGCGGCGCTGCGGGCCACCGGGTGGGAGACCCCCGACAGCGCCGCCAACTTCGTCTGGCTCCGCACCACACCCGACCTGCACGCCCGGTTGATGGACGTCTTCGAGGCCGCCGGCATCCTGGTACGCGGCTACCCGGGCGACGGGATCCGGATCAGCCTGGCCGATCCGCCCACCAATGACCGCGTGCTGGCCGTGCTGGCCGACAGGTCGGCCCGGGGTGCTCGGTAGCTGGCACCACCTCAGCGGCGGCGGGCGCGGTCCGCGAGAGTGTTCAGCAGGGCCGCGCCGGTAGCGGCGTCGTCCACGGTGATCACCACGATGCGGTCGCCGGTCTGCCGCACCCTGAGGGCTTCTCCCGCGCGCAACACGATGCCGACGGCGCCGGCCCTGCCGACGCGGTAGCCCCAGCCGCCGAACTCGCCCAAGGGCGAGACGGGGCTGACCTCGGCCTGAACCACCTCGTCCAGCGGGATGTGGACGCGGGGGCGGGAGATCAGCGGGCTGACGGTCAGGCCGGTGTGATCGACCACGACCCGCCAGCGTCCCAGAGCGACCAGGAGGACGGTCAGCAACCCGACGGTGCCCGCCCACAGATCGGCCCACAGCAGGCCCCGCCAGAGCCCGAGAACGGCGAGGGCGACGGTGGCCACAGCCCCGATGCCGGCGATCCAGTGAAAGCCGGGGATCTGGACGCTGCGACGCCAGGAGGCCAGTTCGCTGTCGGAGAGCAGCAGCCGTACCGCCTCGGCCGGGACGGCGTCGGAGGTCGGCATCCGCGCGTCGCCGGGTACGAGTGCGGCAGTCACCGCACCGATCAGCGCGGCGGCGGCGAAGCTGATCCACAGGGCCTGATTGACGTCCGGCGCCTGACGGGCGTCGACCAGGCCGCGCTGAAGGTGCAGCGTCCCGGCGACGAACCACGGCAGCGCGACGCCCGACCACAATGCCAGGAACACCGCCAGCCGCCGGGTGGCGGCCGACCGTCCCAGTCCGATGCCGATCGCCGCGGCGAGGCCGCAGACCAGCAGCGCGACCAGGATCATGATGCCGATGGCGGACTGCCAGGTGCCGAAGCCGTCCGGCCGTCCGTCGGCGCCCCAGTGCATCGCGACCGGATCGGGCAGCTCACCGGCGAAGGAGAGCACCCAGATCACGGCTCCGATGGCGAAGGCCAGCGGCACCACGGTGGTCAGCATGGCGGTCAGCAGGCGGTGCGGAGCAGGGGAGTGCGCGCCGGTCATCGAAAGGCCTCCTTCAGTAGTCCGATGGTGGTGTCAAGGGAGAGTCCGCGCCGCTGGGCCTCGGCTGCGGCGGCGGTGAGTGTCCGGCGCAGCTGAGTCAGATCCTGCGCAGCGGCACCGGTCAGGACGGCGCCACGTCCACGGCGCAGCTCGATCAGTCCTTCGTCGCGCAGTTCCTGATAGGCGTGCAGCACGGTGTGCAGGCTGATGTTCAGCGAGTCCGCGAGCTCCCGCGCGGAGGGAAGCCGTTCGCCAGGCCGCAGCTCGCCCCGGGCCGCCGCCGCCCTGATCTGGTCGGCCAGTTGCCGGAACAGCGGCTCGGCCCCCGCGAAGTCGATTCGGAAGAGCATGGCTCAATCATAGTTGTTATATGACAGTTATAACAAGTGTGGGAGTGACCGCCGCGGTTGCCGATCGGGCGACCACCGTATTGGCGGTGTGTCGATCCGGCTCGGTGCGTTGGTGTCGGCGGGGTGAGGCAGAATGGATCCCGGCCCTGCGTGGGGGCCTGGATGAAAGGAATCCCTGTGTCTGTCAATCTCACCGTGGTGCGTTCTGAGTCGCGCGAGCCGCAGGTGGTCGAGACGGGCACTACCGGGCTGGATCTGTTCGGCAGCGACCGGACCATCGTCGCCGTACGGGTCAACGGCGAACTGCGCGACCTCGCCCGTGAACTGGGTGACGGTGACGAGATCGAGCCGGTCGCCATCGACAGCCCCGATGGACTGAACATCCTGCGGCACTCCACCGGGCACGTGACGGCGCAGGCCGTTCAGGCGCTCTACCCGGCGACGAGGCTCGGCATCGGGCCGTTCATCGCCGACGGCTACTACTACGACTTCGACACCGAGCGTCCGTTCACGCCGGAGGATCTGAAGGCCATCGAGAAGCAGATGAGCCAGATCGTCCGGGAGCGGCAGCGCTTCGTCCGCCGCGTGGTGACCGAGGAAGAGGCCCGCGCCGAGCTGGCCGATGAGCCGTACAAGCTGGAACTGATCGGCATCAAGGGCAGCACCGAGGGCACCGAGGGCGCCAGCGTCGAGGTGGGTGGCGGCGAGCTGACCATCTACGACAACGTCCGACGCGACGACAGCGTTGCCTGGAAGGACCTGTGCCGCGGCCCGCATGTGCCGCACACCGGATACCTGAACGCCTACTCCCTGATGCGCACCTCGGCGGCCTACTGGCGCGGCGACCAGCGCAACGCCCAGCTGCAGCGGGTCTACGGCACCTCCTGGCCGACCCGCGACGACCTCAAGGCGTACAAGTTCCGGCTGGAGGAGGCCGCCAAGCGCGACCACCGCAAGCTCGGCAGCGAACTGGACCTGTTCAGCTTCCCGGATGAGATCGGCTCCGGCCTGCCGGTGTTCCACCCCAAGGGTGCGATGATCCGGATGGAGATGGAGGACTACTCCCGGCGCCGCCATGTCGAGGCCGGCTACTCCTTCGTCAACACGCCCCACATCACCAAGGGGCATCTCTTCGAGACCTCCAAGCACCTGGAGTGGTACGCCGACGGCATGTACCCCCCGATGCGGGTGGACGAGGAGCGCGATGCGGCCGGAAACATCACCCGGCAGGGCGCCGACTACTACCTGAAGCCGATGAACTGCCCGATGCACAACCTGATCTACTCCGCACGTGGGCGTTCCTACCGGGATCTGCCGCTGCGGCTGTTCGAGTTCGGTCACGTCTACCGCTACGAGAAGTCGGGCGTCGT
>CAYSZZ010000045.1:0-5963 GCA_964435735.1 uncultured Propionibacteriaceae bacterium | reverse complement strand
TGGCCGAGCGTGCGCATATTGTGCAGCCGGTCGGCCACCTGCGGCAGGACAAGCAGGCCAGGATCGCCCACGACACCCTGGAGATCTTCGCCCCGCTGGCCCACCGGCTGGGCATGAACGCGATCAAGTGGGAGCTGGAGGATCTCTCCTTCGCCACCCTGGAGCCGAAGATCTACGACGAGATCGTGAAGCTGGTCGCGGCCCGCGCGCCGTTGCGCGAGGAGTACCTGCGGGTGGTGACCGACCAGGTCCGCGCCGATCTCAGTGAGGCGGGGATCAAGGCGACGGTGTACGGCCGTCCCAAGCACTACTACTCGATCTACCAGAAGATGGTGGTGCGCGGCCGGGACTTCGCCGACATCTACGATCTGGTCGGGCTGCGGATCCTGGTGGACTCCCAGCGTGAGTGCTACGAGGCCCTCGGTGTGATGCATGCCCGGTGGTCGCCGCTGCCGGGGCGGTTCAAGGACTACATCGCGATGCCGAAGTTCAACCTCTACCAGTCGTTGCACACCACCGTGCTGGGGCCGGGAGGCAAGGCCGTCGAGTTGCAGATCCGTACCCACGAGATGCACCGGCAGGCCGAGTACGGCGTGGCCGCGCACTGGAAGTACAAGGAGGGCAAGGCCGACGGCAGCGAACTCAACTGGGTTCACCAGATCAGCCAGTGGCAGAAGGAGACCGAGGATCCGACCGAGTTCCTCGACACGCTGCGCTTCGAGATCGCCACCGACGAGGTCTTCGTCTTCACTCCCAAGGGTGACGTGATGAACCTGCCCAAGGGTGCCACCCCGGTGGACTTCGCCTATGCGGTGCACACCGAGGTCGGCCACCGGTGCATCGGCGCCCGGGTGAACGGGCGACTGGTGCCCCTTGAGTCCCCGCTGGCCAGCGGCGATGTCGTCGAGGTGCTCACCTCGAAGGCCGCCAGTGCGGGGCCGAGCCGTGACTGGCTGGGCTTCGTGGCCAGCCCGCGGGCGCGCGGCAAGATCCGGCAGTACTTCCAGCGGGAGCGTCGTGAGGAATCGATCGAGACCGGCAAGGACCTGCTGACCAAGCAGATGCGCCGGGCCGGATTGCCGCTGCAACGGATGCTCACCGTCGAGCAGATGACCGGGCTCACCGAACACTTCCGGCTGGCGGACGCCAGTGCCCTCTACGCCGCGATCGGCGAGGGGAGCGTCAGCGCCCAGGCTGTGGTGCAGCGGCTGGTGGCAGCCGGCGGCGGAGCGGAGGAGATCGCCGAGCTCGGCGTCGAGGACATCCCGGTGGTCGGCGCCCACCGCCGCTCCCGCCACAGTGGCGGCGAGGCGGGCGTGGTGGTGCAGGGCGACCCGAGCGTCTGGGTGAAGCTCGCCAAGTGCTGCATGCCGGTGCCGGGGGACGAGATCCTCGGCTTCGTCACGCGCGAGAACGGGGTATCGGTCCACCGGGTGGACTGCACCAACGCCCAGGACCTGCTCGCCAAACCCGAGCGGCTGGTCGACGTCTCCTGGGCGCCGACCGCGGACTCGTCCTTCCGGGTCGCGCTGCACGTGGAGGGGCTGGACCGCACCGGCGTCCTGTCAGAGGTGACCAAGGCGATCAGCGACCATCACATATCGATCCTGTCGGCCAACATGACCACCGCCAAGGACCGCACCTTCCGGTTCCGGCTGACCTTCGAGACCACCGACCCCAAGCACCTCGATCACCTGATCAGCGCCATCCGCAAGGTGTCAGGGGTCTACGACGTGTACCGCCTGTAGCACCGACCTCGTCGCGGTACATCCGGGAGCTCATCGTCGTCATCGCGGGAGCACCCGGTGGCATGGCCTACCGGCTGAAGTCGGCCAGTGTCTCCCGGGCCTGGTCGAGCCAGCTCTGGTAGGTGGCGATCGAATCGCGGGCCTTGGTGGCAGCGGCGTCGTCGCCGCGAGCCTCGGCCTTGGCGATCTTCTCGGTCAGCTTGGCGATCTCGGCGCTCAGCATGGCCACCGTCTCCTCGGCCCGGGTCTTGGCCTCGGGGTCGGTGCGTCGCCACTCCGCCTCTTCGGCATTGCGCACCGCTGACTCCAGGGCCTTCACCCGGGAGTCCAGCGAGCGGATCTGTTCCCGCGGCACCTTGCCGACCGCGTTGAACTTGTCCAGGAAGGTGCGGAAGGCGGTCTTCGCAGCCGCCATGTCGGTGATCGGCAGGATGGCGGCCTCGGCCTCGGCCAGGAGTTGCTCCTTGGCGGCCTGGTTGGCCCGGAACTCGCTGTCCTGCTCGCTGAGGACGCTCTGGCGGGCGCTGAAGAAGCCGTCCTGAATGGCGCGGAACTCGGTCCAGAGGGCGTCGTCCACC
Source organism: uncultured Propionibacteriaceae bacterium (assembly GCA_964435735.1). Classification (GTDB taxonomy): domain Bacteria; phylum Actinomycetota; class Actinomycetes; order Propionibacteriales; family Propionibacteriaceae; genus Propionicimonas. Next base: position 3,637 of record CAYSZZ010000045.1, on the reverse strand, counting down.
TCACGCGGAGCAGGCCCGGCGGCCTTCCAGCGGGTCATCAGGTCGCGGAAGGCGCCGGTGGTCGGGCCCCACTGGGTGGAGGCCGCCAACTCGCGAGCCTCGGCGATGATGGCCTCCTTCACCCGGCGGGCCTCGTCGCGCTTGGCCGCCTGCTCGGCGAATTGCGTCTTGCGGCGCCGGGTGTAGGTGGTGCGGGCCGCGGAGAAGCGGTGCCACAGTGCGTCGTCGGTGGCCCGGTCCAGCCGAGGTAGGGCCTTCCACTCCTCCAGGAGCGCGCGGAACCGGTTGACGCCGCCGCGCCAGTCGTTGCCTTCGGCCAGGGCTTCAGCCTCGGCGACCATCGTCTCCTTGGCCTCCTTGGCGGCCTGGAGTGCCTTGGCGCGCTCGGCGCGACGGGCTTCCGACTGCGCCTCCAGGACGGGAGCCAGCGCCTCGAGCCGGGCCAGCAGTCCAGCCAGATCTCCCACCGCGTTGGCCGACTCCACCGATGTCCGCACAGCCTTCACGCTGTTGCGAGCCTCGTCGGGGGAGAGCGCGCCGGACTGGACTCTCTTCTCCAGCAGGCCGACCTCGACCTCGAGGGCCTCGAAGCGGCGGACGTAGAAGGCCAGCGCCTCGGCTGGGTCGGAATCGGGGATCTGACCGACACTGCGTTCGCCGTCGGCCGTACGGACGTAAACCGTGCCGTCGGGATCGACGCGACCGAAGTCTGCCGGACTTGCGGTGGAGTTCATGAGGGCTATCTTGCCCGATGCGACCCGGGCTGCGCATCGTGAGGGCCGTCCGGCCGGGTCTCCGTTACCCATTCGATAGGGTGTCGGGGTGTTCCTCGCCTCATTCGCCGCCGGTCCGTGGCAGGCGAACTGCTACCTGATCGCCCCCGCTGCCGGGCGTGAGTGCGTCATCATCGACGCCGGCGTCGAGGCCGCGGCCGGGGTGAAGGCCCTGCTCGCGGAGCACCGGCTGACTCCGGCAGCGGTCCTGGCCACCCACGGCCACATCGATCACATCGCCTCCGCCGCCGGGCTGGCCGACGAGTACGGGGTCGAGTTGTGGGTGCATCCGGCCGACCGCCACCTGCTCACCGACCCGGCGGCCGGCCTCGGCGCCGACAGTCGTGCGCTGCTGGCGCAGTATCTGCCCGGCCCGTTCGCCGAGCCGCGGTTGCTGAGGTTCTTCGGCGAGGAGGGCATGGAGGTGGCCGGGCTGGAGTTCGCGCTGAGCCACGCGCCGGGCCATACCGAGGGCTGTGTGCTGCTCGGGGTCGACTATCCCGGGCACGATCAGATCGACCGGATCGTGTTCAGCGGCGACGTGCTGTTCGCCGGCGCGATCGGACGCACCGACCTGCCCGGCGGCGATCCTGAGGCGATGCGGCAGAGCCTGGCCGGCCCCGTCCTGGCGATCCCGGACGCCACTGCGGTGCTCCCCGGTCACGGCCCGCAATCGACCATGGCACGCGAGCGCGCCACCAACCCGTACCTGCAACCCGCCTTCCTGAGGATCTGATGAGCCGACCCAAGCCCCTGTCGGGCTTTCCCGAGTTCCTGCCCGCTGCCCGCATCGTGGAGCAGCGGGTGCTGGCGAGCCTCGCCGAGACCTTCGAGTTGCACGGCTTCGTCTCGATCGAGACCCGCGCCCTGGAACCGATGGCCCACCTCGCCCGCAAGGGCGAGATCGACAAGGAGATCTACGTCGTCCGCCGGTTGCAGGCGGAACGTCAGCGGGCCGGCGAGGATGCTGACGAACTGGGCCTGCACTTCGACCTGACCGTGCCCTTCGCTCGGTACGTGCTGGAGAACTCCGGTCGCCTGAACTTCCCCTTCCGCCGCTATCAGATCCAGAAGGTGTGGCGGGGTGAGCGGCCGCAGGAGGGCCGCTACCGCGAGTTCTGCCAGGCCGATATCGACGTGGTCGGTTCGGACACCCTGGCCGCCCACCACGACGTGGAGGTGGCCCGGGTGATCCTGGAGGCACTGGAGAGGCTGCACACCGATTTCGGACTGCCGCCGGTGCTGATGCGGGTGAACAACCGCCGGCTGGCCGAGGGCTTCTACCGGGGCCTGGGGATCGAGGATCACCTGGCCGTGCTGCAGCGGGTCGACAAGCTCGACAAGATCGGTCCGGCAGCGGTCGGGGAACTGCTGACCGGTGAACTCGGGCTGAGCGCCGCGGTGGCCGAGGCCTGCCTCGGCCTGGCGACCATCTCGTCGGCCGACGATTCCTTCGTCGAGCGGGTGCGCGGGCTCGGCGTGCAGCACGAGCTGCTGGACGAAGGGCTGGAGCAACTGGCCCAGGTGGTGCGCGCCGGACAGGCTGCGGTCCCGGGCCGGATCGTGGCCGACCTGAAGATCGCCCGCGGGCTGGACTACTACACCGGAACGGTCTATGAGACCGAGCTGAGCGGCCATGAGCACCTCGGGTCGGTCTGCTCCGGCGGACGCTACGACTCGCTGGCCTCGGACGGACGGACCACCTACCCCGGGGTGGGGCTGTCGATCGGGGTCACCCGCATCCTGGTGCCGCTGCTGGCCAAGGGGACGCTGACCGCCTCCCGTTCGGTGCCCAGTTGCGTCCTGGTGGCAGTGGACGCCGAGGAGACCCGCGCCGAGGCCGACGCCGTGGCCGCCCGCCTCCGCGCCCGCGGCATCCCCACCGAGGTGGCCCCCAAGGCCGACCGCTTCGGCAAGCAGATCCGCTACGCCGACCGCCGTGGCATCCCCTACGTCTGGTTCTCGTCCGGCGAGGTGAAGGACATCCGCTCCGGCGAACAGCTTCCCGCCGACCCGGATGTCTGGCTGCCCCCCGCAGCCGACCTGCGCCCCAGGGTGGTCGGACTGTGAGATTCCGCACGTTTCGTCGTCACCGGGCGGGCGTCCTAAGCTGTACCGAATGCACCCGCACCGTCTATGCGGGGCTGAGAAGGGACGAACAATGCTGCGCACGCATGCCGCGGGAACGCTGACCGCCGCGAACGTCGGTGAGACCGTCACCCTGGCCGGCTGGGTCGCCAAGCGCCGGGATCACGGCGGGGTCGCCTTCATCGATCTGCGGGACGCCTCCGGCATCTGCCAGGTGGTCGTCCGCGACGAGTACCTGGCCTCGGCGGGAATCCATGACCTGCGCAATGAGTTCTGCATCCGGGTGACCGGCGTGGTCGACGCCCGGACGCCGGAGAACGTCAACCCGAACCTGCCGACCGGCGAGATCGAGGTCGCGATCCGGAGCCTGGAGGTCCTGAACGGCTCCGCTCCGCTGCCCTTCCAGATCGACGAGCGGACGAACGTGGGGGAGGACGCGCGGCTGAGGTACCGCTACCTCGACCTGCGCCGGCCCCGGCAGCACGATGCGCTGGTGCTGCGTTCGAAGGTCACTCAGGTGATCCATCAGGTGATGGCCGAGAACGACTTCTACGACATCGAGACCCCGACGCTGACCCGCTCGACCCCTGAGGGAGCCCGCGACTTCGTGGTCCCGGCCCGGCTCCATCCGGGCAAGTGGTACGCCCTGCCGCAGAGCCCGCAGCTGTTCAAGCAGTTGCTGATGGTGGCCGGGATGGAGCGCTACTACCAGATCGCGCGCTGCTACCGCGACGAGGACTTCCGGGCCGACCGGCAGCCGGAGTTCACCCAGCTCG
>CAYSZZ010000044.1:0-9276 GCA_964435735.1 uncultured Propionibacteriaceae bacterium | reverse complement strand
ACTGCAACACGGTGCTGCGGACGCGGTTCAGGTCCGCGCCCAGCTTGATCAGCACCTGAGCGGCGACGCCCTCACCCTCGCGGATCAGGCCGAGCAGGATGTGCTCGGTGCCGATGTAGGGGTGGTTGATCTGGAGCGCCTCGCGCATCGAGTACTCCAGCACCTTCTTGGCTCGCGGCGTGAAGGGGATGTGGCCGGTGGGAGCCTGCTGGCCCTGGCCGATGATCTCCTCCACCTGATCGCGAACGGCCTCCAGCGAGATGCCCAGTGACTCCAGCGCCTTGGCTGCGACGCCTTCACCCTCGTGGATCAGGCCGAGCAGCAGGTGCTCGGTGCCGATGTAGTTGTGGTTGAGCATGCGCGCCTCATCCTGGGCGAGGACAATCACCCGCCTGGCGCGATCCGTGAACCGGTCGAACATCGCAGCAGTACTCCTTACTCCAGCTTCGCTGGGCGTCCACGACGGGCACTCGCCGCTGGAACGCCCTCAGTGTAGTCAACCGACCTGGGGGCTCCGGAGTTCCCGTGTTCGCCTGAGGCTCAATCCGGGCACGTCCGCCGACAGCAAAACTCCGCGGGCATCGGTGTCCCGATACCCGCGGAGACGCCTGTCGAATCAGGCGTGAGCGTTCTCGTAGGCCTCGCGGACCTCGCTGGAGACCCGGCCGCGAGCCGAGACGTCCATGCCCTGCGCCAGCGCCCAGGTTCGGATCTCGTTGGCGCTCGCACCAACGCCGGGCTTGCGCCTGGGAGCGGGCGAACGGCGACCGGAAGACACCTTGCGGGCGGCACCGACGTAGGGCGCGAGCGCCTCTTCCAGGGCAGCGCGGTTGGCATCGGAGAGATCGATCTCGTAGGTGGTGCCGGCGTAGGCGAATGTCACCGTGCTGTCGGCCTTACTCTGGTCGAGATCGTCGGTGAGCACGATTTCTACGCGCTGAGCCATGGGCATTCCTCTCAAATATGGCGGATGTCCCCAGTGTATGGACTCCGGCAAGTTTATACCAGCCAACAATTCTCGAACAGACCGCACCTGATCGGAGATGGTTGGATATCGAGATTCTTCGGCGATGCGCCCGGATGATGTGCCGGCTGGACGAAAAAACCCGAACCGGTGAGAAAGAGGCGGCGTCAGGAAGGCCGGCGAAGCCGTTCCTCAATACCGAATGGAGCGGTGATCGCGGCGAGATCCACCACCGTCGGCAGATTCTCCTCACTCCAGAGAACTCGCTCGGATTCCGAAACCGGGCCCGCCACCCGCCGGGGCAGCGCCAGCACTTCGGCGTTGTTGAGTTCGTTGAGTCGGGCGAGTTCGAACGCGAGGCTGGCGTTGTCGCCGCGCAGCCTGGCCACTTCCTGGCTCAACTGGGAGACCTGGGCGTTGGCGGTCGTGACCTGGCTGCGCAACTCCCGATTCCGCGTCGCCAGCACCACCAGCAACCGGCGATGCTGCTCCCGCTCGGCGCGCAGCTTGTCACCGTGTTGACGCAATTCCACAGCCGAGCGGAGTTCGTAGCCTGCCCGCTGGTCCTTCACTTCGCGCCAGGCCAGCAGACAGGAAATCAGGCCGCCGAGAAAGGCGACCACCGCCCCTGCCCGGGTCAGCCACACGTCTCCGGTAAGGAGCGCGCCGGCGAGCACCAGGGTAACCCCCAGAGTGATCCAGGAATAGCGGCCAAGGGTTACGTCTTTGGCTGCTCGGCGGTTCGTGCTCACGGGGGGTATCTTAACCCGGCTCGTCAGAATCCCGGGTGTGATCGCTCGGCGTGGCGGAACCCTCCTCCGGTGGTGGGGGTGGTATTTCACAGGCCCGCTCCAGCCGTCGTCCGGTGAATGCCAGGATGACGCTGGCCAGCAGGGTCGTGGCGGCACCGAACGCACGCGCCCGTGGGAGCTCCGCCTCCAGAAAGGAGACAGCGTGCAGAGCCACGCCGGCGTAGCCGCCGGCCAGTGCGGCACCGGCCAGCAGCGCGGTCTTGCCCAGGGCCAGCCGCGCGACCGCCACCGACGGCGCCATCGGCTCCCCGCGCCGGATCGCACGACGGGTGAGCTGGGCCTGCCAGGCCACCAGCGCCGCAACCACAGCGATCGCGCCCGCGCCCAGCAACGGAGGCACGGGCAACGGCAGGCTCAACCGGTCGAGCCCGAAATACAGCGCCCAGCCGAGGGCGGCGCCGCCGAGGGCGACCAATGCGACCGTGCGCCACGAGGTCAACGACACCTTCGATGGCGTCTGCGGTGGCATCAGAGTTCGATGACCAGATCGTCGCGGCGGCGAACCGTTGCGGTGTCGAGGTCGGCGACCAGGTCCGCGACCCGTCCGTGTCCGACCAGCTCGGCTTCGGGCTCCAGTTCCAGCCAGGGGACCAGCACGAAGGCGCGCTCGTGGGCCCGGGGGTGCGGCAGCGTCAGGACATCGTTGTCGATCACCCGGTCCGCCACTGCGATCACGTCGACGTCGATCGTCCGCGGCCCGAGTGGAACCTCACGGACGCGGTCGAAGGCCTCCTCGATCGCGTGTGCGCGCTCAAGCATGACGGTGGAGGCGAGGGTGGACTCGGCCTGGACCACGATGTTGAGGAAGAGTGGCTGGTCGGTCAGCCCGACCGGGTCGGTTTCGTACACTGAGGAGACCCCGGTGACCTTCATGCCCGGCGTCTGGCGCAGCAGATCGGTTGCGCCCTGCAGGTACTCCAGCCGGTCGCCGAGATTGGAGCCGAGCGAGAAGGTGACCTGCCGCAGCGGGGCCATGCCCGACAGGGTGTCCAGGTCGAGGTCGATCATGCTCACAGGCGCCTCCGCTTCACTCGTACCGCTGTGTCGCGCACCGGGACCGAGATCGGAGCCTCCGGCTTGTGCACGGTGACCGTGATCCGACTGATCAGCGGATGCCTTGCCAGGCAGTCCGCAGCGATCCTGTCCGCCAGGGTCTCGATCAGATCCACCGACTCCGCCTCGACGATAGCCGCCACCTGCTCGGCCAGCTGTCCATAGTCGACCGTCGATTCCAGGGCATCGGCGCGCGTCCCACGGTCGAGGACGCAATCCAGGTCGATGACGAAGGGTTGATCGCTGAACTTCTCCGACGTGTACACACCGTGCCGGCCGAGAACCTCGATCCCGGTCAGCCTGATTCGATCGCCCACAACGACACCTCCGCTTCCGACACTACCTGACTGATCGGACGCAGGAGTCCGACTGCGGCAATCGCTCCCCGCCGCCCTTGCGCCGCATCGAATGCGCCGGGAGCCGGTCCTGAGGCTCGAGGACCAGCCGATTGCGCCGGCTCTCGCCGCGAACAGGCGGCCTTCGACGAGGTGATCAGGAGGTCTCCTGCGACCAGCGCTGAGCAACCGCGATCGCGTCCCGCTGGGCGGCGACAGCGTGCGTCCGCACTCCCCACACTCCGCGCTCTGCCAGCAGGGTGGTGATCGCTGTCGTGGCGTCGTCCCGCTGCTTGGGCGGTCGCGGTTGGTCGCCGACGGCGAGCAGCTCGCCGAGGAACCGCTTGCGTGAGGCGCCGACCAGCAACGGCTGGCCCAATGCCTGGAGTTCGCCCAGCCGAGCCAGCAGCGCCCAGTTGTGGTCGCCGGTTTTGGCGAACCCCAGCCCCGGGTCGAGCACGAGACGGTCGGGAGCGATGCCGGCGGCCAGCGCGGCATCGCGCCGTGCGGCGAGTTCGGTCGCCACATCGGCGACCACATCGTCGTACTGCGTGAGCCGCTGCATCACCGTGGAATGCCCGCGCCAATGCATCGCGATGTACCCCACGCCGAGCTCGGCCACCGTGGCCAGCATGGCCGGGTCGGCCAGCCCGCCGGCGACATCGTTGACCAGGGCGGCCCCCGCCGCCACCGCCTCCGCGGCCACCTGCGCCCGCATGGTGTCCACCGACACGGTGGCGCCGCAGGCCGCCAGCTCACGAATGACGGGCAGCACCCGGCCCAGTTCGACATCCACCGGCGCCCGCTCGGCTCCGGGCCTGGTGGACTCCCCGCCGACATCGATGATGTCCGCACCCTCGGCCAGCAAACGCCGTCCGTGCGCGATCGCCGCGTCGAACGCGAGGTGCTCGCCACCGTCGGAGAACGAATCCGGCGTCACATTGAGGATCCCCATCACCAGGGTCCTACCGGTCTGAGGCAGCGCGGTCACGCCAGAACCCTAGCGGCCGGACTCCCCTGCCGGTCCGTCCGACCGTGCCCGTCGCCTCGCTGCCCCAGCCCTGCCGAGACGCGACCGCCACCATGGTGGGGCTAGGGACCTCCGCAAGGCGCTGCCGTCCCAACGCTTTCCGCTCAGCGAGCGAATGCTCCAGGTCAGATCCACCCGCCCGGGATCTGGAGTTCGTCGCCGCGACCTGACACCATCGACCGGTGACCGCTCAGCCCGACCTCGCGACGCTCGTGCTGCTGCGACGCGTACGCGACCGAATGGATCGTGAGTACGCCCAGCCGCTGGACGTGGAGTCGCTGGCGCGCGGGGTGCACATGTCAGCCGGGCACCTGAGCCGTCAGTTCAAGCGCGCCTACGGCGAGTCCCCCTACGCCTACCTGATGACCAGACGGATCGAGCGGGCCATGATGCTGCTGCGACGCGGCGACCTGAGCGTCACCGAGGTGTGCTTCGCGGTGGGCTGCCAGTCGCTCGGCACCTTCAGCACCCGCTTCACCGAGTTGGTCGGCGTGCCGCCGAGCGTCTTCCGTGAGCAGGGTGCCCCGTTCCGGCCCGGAATGCTGCCCTGCATCGCGAAACAGGTCACCAGACCGATCAGGAATCGAGAAGCAGCAGCCGAGCCCGCCTCGTAACGTGGACGCATGAGCATCACCATTCATTCCAGCTTCCTCCCGCACACCGATGCCGAGGCATCCCTGGCGTTCTACCGCGACATACTCGGCTTCGAGGTGCGGCTCGACGTCGGCTACGAGAACCTGCGCTGGATCACCGTCGGACCGGCGGGCCAGCCCGATACCGCGATCGTGCTCCACCCGCCGGCGGTCGGCCACGACATCAGCGACGACGAGCGGCAACTGCTGCTCGAACTCATCGCGAAGGGCTCCTACTTCGGTGTGAACCTGGCGACCGACGATCTGGACGCCACCTTCGCCCGGCTCGAAGCCGCCGGCGCCGACATCGTCCAGGAGCCGATCGAGCAGGACTACGGCCTGCGCGACGCCGCCTTCCGCGACCCGGCGGGCAACCTGATCCGGATCCAGCAGCTACCGAAGGAGAACTGACATGGCCAAGAAGGACTCCGGCGGCTTCAGCGAGGCCGAACGCGAGGCCATGAAGCAGCGCGCTGCCGAGTTGCGCGCCGGCAAGGGCCTCAAGGGTTCCGCCAAGCGCGAACGGGAGGCCCAGGCCTGCGCCGACGCGATCGCCGCCATGGAGGGCACCGACAAACAGGTCGCCCAACTTCTGGACGACATCGTCACCGAACTCGCCCCGCACCTCGATCCGAAGACCATGTACGGCTTCCCGGCCTACGCCCGCGACGGCAAGGTGGTCGTGTTCTACCAACCCGCCGCGCGGTGGGGCTCCCGCTACGGCACGGTCGCCTTCGACGAGACCGCGAAACTGGACGACGGCCCGCTGTGGGCGACCTCGTTCGCCGTCCTCGAAATCACCGACGAGGTGACTCAGAAGCTGCGGGAACTCGTCGCGAAGGCTGTCGGCTGACCGTCGGGACACCGGGAGCAGCACTGGTCTCGACCCTTCGACAAGCTCAGGACAGGCCAAGCTCGACGGACAGACCCGGGTGCGCCACGCTCTCGACCCAGCGGGATCGGGGTCCGACCGGTCAGTGATCAGCTGGTCGCTCGGCACCGAGGTGGGCGGCCAGAGCCTGCCGCAGCAGGGACTCCAGCCGGCCGAGATCGGGGACGAGGTCCGGGTCGGCCGTCACGATCAGGCTGAGTTCGCCGGCGTAGGAGAACGTGCCGAAGGCGACGGCGATGTTCCCGGTGGTCACCGACAGCGGCACGATCCGGCCCACCTCGAGCCCGGCCAGCCGGATCGGCTCGGCCGGCCCGCGCAGGTTGGACGCGAAGGTGTGGACGAGCCGCTGCCGGTTGGTGAACCACCGGAACAACCCCAACCGCCCCAGCCAGCGGAACCCGGGGCCGATGATCGCCGACGAGGCGGCGGGCGGCAACCGCTTCGCCCGGGCGGTCAGTCCGGCGATGCTGCGCAGCCGCCGCGCGCGATCGCCACTGGCAGGAATCGACAGCGGTATCACCCCGACCTGGTTGCCCAGGGCGTCGGACTCGGCCGAACGCCGGGCGGAGACCGGCACCGAGATCACCACATGGTCCAGCCGCTCGCCCCGAGACGCCGCCAGGCCGGCGAAGCCCTCGGCGATGACCGCCAACGCCAGGTCATTGATGGTGGCGCCGGCGGCCCGGGCGGCCGAGCGCGCCTGCGCCAGACTGCACGCCACGACCAGGACGCGACGCCTCACCCCGGTGGGCCGATTCAGTGAGGTCCGGGCTGCCGGAGTACCGCGGGATCCCAGGACGGCCACCGCCGCCACCAGCCGGACCAGCCTGTCAGGCAGCTCTCGCAGACCGGTAAGCCTGCCGCGCAGATTGTCGCCCAGCAGCGCCCTCCGACCGGGCGCAGCCGCGAGCGGACTGGGCGGCTCCCCAACGATGTCGCTCGCCAGCTCCCGCAGAATCGCGAGCGCCGCCATCCCGTCGGCCAGGACGTGATGCAGCACGATCACCAGCGCGGCCTCGTCCTTCGCGAAGCCGGTCACGAGTAGCGCCGTCCACAACGGCCGATCCGAACGCAGTGGCACCACCAGCACGTCGGCAGCAAGATCCAGGACTCCCTGATGCCCGCCCTCGCACACCGCCATCGCGAGGTGATCCTCAGGACGGAAGCCTGGCATGTCCTGCCAGATCGGACGCCCCAACCCCAGCGGCAGGTGCACCAGCCGCTGTCGCAGCCTCGGCACCGCGAGCACCCGGCCGGCGAGAGCCGCCATCAGGCTGGACGGAGTCCAGCCGGGCGGCGTCCGGAGGAAGAGGGCGGCGCCGACCTGCATCCGCACCGTGCCGTCACTCGCCAACGCCGTCAGATCGTCGCCCGACACCCGATCGATCCGCGGCCGAGCGCCGGGATCAGCCTTCGTTTCAGCAGCGGCTGGACACATCGGTACACCTCACGCCCCAGGGTAGAACCGCGGTGGCACCAGGTGCGGACGATCAGCCGGATTCGTTCCCAACCGGGATACGGCCCTTCGACAAGCTCAGGGATCGTCCGGTCAGCCGATGATCAGGCTCATCGCCTCGGCGCGGGTGGCGGGGTTGCGCATGGTGCCGCGGACGGCGCTGGTGACGGTCTTGGAACCGGGTTTGCGGACGCCGCGCATGGTCATGCACAGGTGCTCGCACTCGATCACCACCATCACGCCCTGGGGATTGAGATGCTCGACCAGGGCATCGGCGACATCGGAGGTCAGCCGCTCCTGCACCTGGGGGCGTTTGGCGTAGACGTCGACCAGCCGGGCCAGCTTCGACAGGCCGGTGATCTTGCCGGCCGACGGGATGTAAGCGACATGGGCGACCCCGGTGAACGGCAGCAGATGGTGCTCGCAGGTGCTCCACACCTCGATGTCGCGCACCAGCACCATCTCGTCATGACCCAGTTCGAAGACGGTCGACAGCACTTCGCCGGCGTCCTGCTCCAGCCCGGTGAACATCTCGGCGTAGGCTCGCGCGACCCGGCCGGGGGTGTCCCGCAGCCCTTCGCGGTCGGGATCCTCCCCGACTCCGATCAGAATCTCGCGGACGGCCGCTGCCACCCGGTCGTGATCGATCGCCATCGCTCAGCCCTGCCTGGGCTCGCCGCCGCCCGGCTGCGAGTCTTCCGGTGCTGCTCCAGCCGCCGAGCCTTCGACGGGCACTGTGGCTTCAGACGACCCTTCGGCGGGGGCGGGGGTCGTCGGCTGGGCGGGCGGGGCTGCTTCGGGCGCCTCCGGGTTCACCGGTGGCGGGCCGTAGGGATCGGCATATGGCTGGCCGTACGGTGGCTGACCGTACGGGTACGGCGCCTGCGGGTAGGGCTGCTGGGGGTAGGGGTAGCCCGGCTGGCCGTAGGGCGGCTGACCATAGGGCGGCTGGCCACCGTAGGGCTGCTGGGGATACCCGTAGCCCGGGTAGGGAGCCTGGCCGTACGGCGGCTGCTGCCCCTGGTCCGGGCCGGTGCCCCAGACCTGCTGCGGCGGCGGGACGGGATCCGGCAGCGGCTCGGGCAGCGGCGGCGGCTCGATCGGCGGGATGGTGGAGGGCACGCGGGTCTCCGAGCCGGTCCACGCGGGACGCTTCGGCCAGCGTCGCAGTGCCTCGAAGACCTTGGCCACCTGCTCCTTGTCGAGGGTCTCCTTCTCGAACAGCTGGCGGACCAGCTCGTCCAGCACGTCCCGGTTCTTCTCCAGGACGTCGAAGGCCTCCTGATGGGCGGTTGCGATCAGCTTGGCCACCTCGGCGTCCACCTGCGCGGCCACCGCTTCGGAATAGTCGCGGGTGTGGCCGAAGTCACGACCAAGGAAGGGCTCGGACTCGGAGGTTCCCAAACGCACCGCACCCAGCGACTCGGTCATCCCGTACTGCGTGACCATCGCCCGGGCCAGCTTGGTGGCCTTCTCGATGTCATTGCTCGCCCCGGTGGTCGGGTCGTGGAAGACCAGTTCCTCGGCGGCCCGGCCACCCAGCATGTAGGCCAGCTGGTCGAGCAGTTCGCCACGGGTCTGGGAATACTTGTCGGCGTCCGGCATCACCATGGTGTAGCCCAGCGCTCTGCCGCGCGGCAGGATCGTGACCTTCTGCACCGGGTCGGTACCGGGCATCGCGGCGGCGACCAGGGCATGACCGCCCTCGTGGTAGGCGGTGATCAACAGCTCGCGCTCGTTCATCACCCGGGTGCGCTTCTGCGGGCCGGCGATCACCCGGTCGATCGCCTCGTCCAGCTGTGGCTTGCCGATGAAGCGCAGGTTCAGCCGGGCGGTGAGCAGCGCGGCCTCGTTCAGCACATTGGCCAGGTCGGCGCCGGTGAAGCCCGGGGTCCGCTTGGCGACCGTCTCCAGATCGGCGTCCGGCGCCATCGGCTTGTTCACCGCGTGCACCCGCAGGATCTGCAGCCGGCCCCGCATATCAGGGGCCTCGACCGGGATCTGCCGGTCGAAGCGTCCCGGACGCAGCAGCGCCGGGTCGAGCACGTCGGGACGGTTGGTCGCCGCGATCAGCACCACGCCACCGTGGACGTCGAAGCCGT
>CAYSZZ010000043.1:0-10546 GCA_964435735.1 uncultured Propionibacteriaceae bacterium | reverse complement strand
TCTCCAGGGTGTCGTGGGCGATCCTGGCCTGCTTGTCCTGCCGCAGGTGGCCGAGCGTGCGCATATTGTGCAGCCGGTCGGCGAGCTTGATCACCAGTACCCGGATGTCCTTGCTCATCGCCAGCACCATCTTGCGGATGGTCTCGGCCTTGGCGGACTCGCCGTACTGGATCTTGTCGAGCTTGGTGACGCCGTCCACCATGGCGGCGATCTCCGGACCGAAGTCCACCTTCAGCTGCTCGACGGTATAGGAGGTGTCCTCCACCGTGTCGTGCAGCAGGGCCGCGCACAGGGTCGGTTCGTTCATCCCCAGCTCGGCCAGGATGGTGGCCACCGCGAGCGGATGGGTGATGTACTCGTCCCCGCTCTTGCGCTTCTGACCGGTGTGGTAGTGCTCGGCAGTGCGGTAGGCACGCTCGATCAGCGCGACGTCGGCCTTCGGATGGTGCGCCCGCAACACCCGCAGCAGCGGATCCAGCACGAGCGCCTGCTGCGGCTTCGGGGCCCCCAGGCGGGAGAGCAGCTGCCGCATTCGCAGCCGGGGCTGATCGTTGGCGCCCGGCGTCCGGGGCACCGCGTGCGGCTCGCCGGGCAGGCCGTCAGAAGCCCCGTAGGGCCCGTGGACTCCCTCCGCGGTCACCGCACCTCCCGGCTTGTCGTGGCGCCCAGCATATGCCCTGGCGACCCCGGGTCAGATGCCGTCGCTACGCGGCGCAGGCGCTTTGGCCGAACGACGCACCACCACGATCTCATCGCCGGTGTGCAGGGTGTCCGCGGTGCCTTCATAGAACCGCCGCAGGGTCTTGTTGCGGATCACCGCAAGCACCCGCTCGCCGGGGAGCTCGTTCGATCCCTTGCCGTCCTCGTCGCGGGTCACCATCCGCTGCATGATCTCCAGACCGTCACCGCTGGTCAGCAGATCCTCGATCACCGTCCCCAGGTACGGGCTGATCGATGACAGGCCCATCAGGCGGCCCACCGAGTCGGCCGAGGTCACCACCGAATCGGCACCGGACTGGCGCACCAACGGCAGGTTCTGCGAGTCGCGGACGGCCGCCACCAGGTGGGCGGTCCGGTTCAGCTGCCGGACGGTGAGGGTGGTCAGGATCGTGGTGTCATCGCGGTTCACCGTGACGATCACCTCCCGCGCCTTGGCCAGCTCTGCCCGATGGAGCAACTCCCGGGAGGTGGCGTCCCCCTCGAAGGCGGCCAGTCCGTGCCGGTTGGCGGCAGCCACGGCCTGGGCGTCGCGGTCGATGACCACGATCCGCTCCAGCGGGACGCCGTTGCGCAGCAGGGTGGAGACCGCGCTGGCGCCCATGGTTCCGTAGCCGATCACCACGGTGTGGTTGCGCAGCGTCTTGCGCCACTGGGAATCCATCAGGGCCCTTCTTCCTTCGTTGGCCAGCACCTCGACGGTGGTGCTGACCAGCAGCACCAGGAAGGCGATGCGAATCGGGGTGATCACGATCGCGTTCAGCAGCCGGGCATGCTGCGTCACCGGGGTGATGTCGCCATAGCCAGTGGTGGTCATGGTGACCGTGGCGTAGTAGAGCGCGTCGATCAGGGTGATGTCCCCACCGGCCACGTTGTCGGCGTAGGAATCCCGGTCCAGCCAGACCACCAGAGTGATGATCAGCAGCAGCAGCAGCGCGATGATCAGGCGCCGGAGCAGCTCCTCCGCCGGCGTTGAGGCACGCGAAGGCAGGTGCACCTGCGCCTGTCCGCTCGCGAGACCGGACCGCGTGAGGCGCAGCTTTTTGGGCATCAGATCCTCAGCACCGCCGAGCAGTCCGTCACCCCAAGACTGGCGAGATGCTCCCGGCCGCCCAGAAAGCCGAGTTCCATCAGGACCGACACGTGGACCAACTCGGCGCCGAGCCGCTCGATCAGCTTCGCGGTCGCCCCACCGTCCCGCCGGTGGCGAGCACGTCGTCGATCACCAACACCCGCGCGCCCGGCAGGACCGCGTCGGCGTGGACGGCGAGGGATTCGGTGCCGTATTCCAGCGCGAAGTGCTCGGTGTACACCTGCCCGGGCAGCTTGCCGGGCTTGCGAACCGGGACGAAACCGGCCCCCAGCGCGAGCGCCACCGGGCCGGCGAAGATGAACCCGCGGGCCTCCATCCCGACCACCACGTCGATCCGCGGCGGTGCGCTGGCCGCCAATTCGGCGACCGCCGCCCGGTACCCATCGGCCGAGGCCAGCAGCGGCGTGATGTCCTTGAAGATCACCCCCGGTTGGGGGAAATCCGGAACATCCCGGATCAGGCTGGCAACCAGCTGCTGGTTGGCGTTCACTTGTGGCGTTCGCTCCGGGAGTGGCGCACCGGCTGGACCCGCTGGCGCTCGGTCAGCTGCTCCACGCTCACCAGCCCCAGGCTCTCGGGTTCGACCGGAGGCTCGCCATCCGCGACCAGGAGTGGCACGTTGGCCACCGCCTCGTCGGCGCCGGCGGAGGCCGGGCGCGACTTGGAACGCGCCGCGCGGCGCTCCAGCCGGGCTCGGTGCTCCTTCATCTCAGGCTCGGACTCGCGCATGTCCGTCAGCAGCGGGGAGGCGATGAACAGCGAGGAGTAGGCGCCGGCGAGCATGCCGACGAACAATGCCAGGCCGAGATCCTTCAACGGCCCGGTCTGCAGGATGAACGCTCCGGTGAAGAGCAGGGCCGCGACCGGCAGTACGCCGATGATGGTGGTGTTGACCGACCGGATCAGCACCTGGTTGACCGCCAGGTTCGCCTGTTCGGCGTAGGTGCGGTTGGTCTTGGTGAGGTCGACCACGTTCTCGCGGATCTTGTCGAACACCACCACGGTGTCGTAGAGCGAGTATCCGAGAATGGTCAGGACGCCGATCATGGTGGTCGGGGTGACCGCGAAGCCGACCAGCGCGTAGACGCCGATCGTGATGATCAGGTCGTGGAACAGCGCCAGGATGGCGGCCACCGACATCTTGAAGTCCCGGAAGTAGAACCCGATCAGCAACATCACCAGGCCCACGAAGACCAGCAGTGCGATCAACGCCTGCTGGGTGACCTGTTGCCCCCAGGAGGCGCCGATCAGCGAGTAGGCGACATCGTCGATGGTGATGCCGAGCTGGTCGGCGATGGCCTGCTTCACCTGGGCGACCTCTTCGACCTCCAGCGCCCTGGTCTGCACCCGGACGTTGCCGTCGCCGATGGTGGTGACGGTGAGTTCGTCGTTGTTCGGCAGGTCGAGGCGTTCGACCGCGGACCTGACGTCGTCCACGGTGGTCGCGGTGATAGCGGTAGGTGCCTGGAAGTCGGCGCCGCCACGGAACTCGATGCCGAGGTTCAGCCCGCGGATCCCGATCGCGAGGACGCAGACGGCCAACAGGACCGCGGTGAAGGTGTACCAGGTACGCCGCCGGCCGACGATGTCGAAGGACAGCTCACCGGTGTAGAGCCGGTGAGCGAAACCATTGCCGCGCGCCATCAGGCCGCCCCCCCTGCCGTAACCGGACGTCGTCTGCCGCTGTGGAGCGGCGGGTTGGTCGAGCCCAGGTGCTCGGCTTCGAAGCCGGAGAACCGGCGTCCCTCGCCGAAGAACCTGGTCCGGCCCAGGAGCGTCATCAGCGGCTTGGTGAACCAGAAGACGATGGCGATGTCGATGATCGTGGTGAGGCCCAGGGTGAAGGCGAAACCGCGCACCGAACCGATCGCGAGCGCGAACAGCACCACAGCACTCAGCACCGACACCGAGTCGGCCACCAGGATGGTCTTGCGGGAGCGCAACCAGCCGGTCTCGATGGCGGTGCGCAGGCCGCGACCCTCACGCACCTCGTCCCGGATCCGTTCGAAGTAGATGATGAACGAGTCCGCGGTCACGCCGATCGCCAGAATCGCACCGGCGATACCCGGCAGGTTGAGCGCGAAGCCCATCGCCTGCCCGAGCAGCACCATCATCACGTAGGTGATCAAGGCGGCGATCGCCAGGGAGGCAACGACCACGAGCGCCAGCCCGCGGTAGTAGAGCAGGCTGTAGCCGACCACCAGGATCAGGCCGATCAGCCCGGCCACCAGACCCGCCTGCAACTGTTCCCCGCCCAGCTTGGCCGAGACGTTGTCGACGCTGGAGACCTCGAAGGACAGCGGCAACGCGCCATAGGTCAAGACATTGGCCAGCGCGGTGGCGCTGGCCTGGTTGAACGAGCCCGAGATGGAGGCCCGGCCACCGGGGATCGGGTTGGAAACCGAGGGCGCGGAGATCACCTGGTCGTCCAGCACGATGGCGAACTGATCCATCGGCTGGGTCTGGGTGGACAGGTGGGTGGTGACGGTGAGGAAGTCGGCCGCACCGGCGTCGTCGAACTCCAGCCCGACCTCCCACGACACCGAGGACTGCGGCACGTTGGCATAGGCACGGGTGACCTTGTCGCCACTGATCAGGGCAGGACCCAGCAGGTACTTGTAGGTCAGCGCCTCGTCGCAGGCAATCAGGGGCTGGTCGGTCACCGACGGAGTCGGGGACGGATCGCCACAGGTGAACGCCTCGAACTCCGACAGATCGCGCTCGGACGGTTGCCAGGCCAGCAGCTCGTCCAGGCTGGGCACGGGATCGGCCGGCAGGGTCGGCCGAGGGCTCGGCACCGGGGTCGGCAGCTGGGGCAGCGGCCGCCGGTTGGTGGTCGGGGACGCGCTGGGGCTGGCCTCGGGGCTCTCCGACGGGGCGGCGGTCTCGGTCGTCTCCGGGGTGGGTAGCGGAGCCGGCGCGGCGGCCACGTTGAACACCTTGCGGAAATAGAGCTGGGCGGTCTGGCCGACCATCTCGACCAGTTCCTCGGCCTGCACGTTCGGCACCGACACCACGATCTGCCGATCGCCGCTGGTGGTCACCTCGGTCTCGCCGACGCCCATCGAGTCGACCCGCTGCGCGATGATGCTGCGCGCCAGCTCGAGGCTGTTCGGGTCGATGGATCCCTCGCCGGTGATGTTCGCCGCTGTGAGGGTGATCGTGGTTCCACCCCGCAGGTCCAGGCCGAGCTTGGGGGTGAACACCCCCGAGATCCCCATCACCGCGTAAAGTGCCGCCACCACGATCCCGAACACCACCAGGGTGCGGACCGGGTGGGCATGCTTCCTGCTTGTCGTTGCCACAATCGCGTCCTCGTTGCCAGCGTCGCCGGCGTGATCAGTTCTGTCGGGGTTCCTCGGTCGGCTCAGCCGGCGGAGTCGGGTCGAAGAAGGTGGGGTCGATTCCCAGCTCCTCCGTGCTCGGTTCGAGCTCGGCCGGAGTCTGGTCGTCGACCTCGTCGACGTACTCGAACTCGTCCTCGACCGGCTGGGTCGAGATCGCCCGCTTGTCGATGGTGAGCTCCACCCCGGGTGCGACCTCGATGATCGCCTGCTTGTCGCCAAGGTGGCGGATCGTGCCGAAGATGCCCGAGATGGTCATCACCCGCCCGCCCGGCTCGAGCGAAGCCATCTTCGCCTTCTGATCCTTGGCGCGCTTCTGTTGCGGCCGGATCATCAGGAAGTACAGGGCTGCGCCGATCACGACGATGAACAGGATGTTTTCCACTACAGATCCTCACCTTGGCATAGCAATCCGGACGACCGCGGCCGCCACCGGCGATAGCGTACCCGCCGGATTCGCCAAACACCCATTCCGACGCCGCGTCGCTCACTCCGCGCCGCTGAACAGGTCTGGCAGAGCCTGGGGTGGGGTGAGCCCGAGGTGGGTCCAGGCGCGTGGGGTCGCCACCCGGCCCCGCGGGGTGCGGGCCAGGAAGCCCTGGCGCACCAGGAAGGGCTCGGCGACCTCCTCGACGGTTTCGGTCTCTTCGGCCACTGCCATCGCCAAGGTGCTGATCCCCACCGGGCCGCCGCCGAATCGCCGGCACAGCGCGTCCAGCACCGCCCGGTCGAGCCGGTCCAGACCGAGCGGATCGACCTCGTAGAGTTCCAGGGCGGCGGCGGCGACCGGCCGGGTGAGACGCCCATCGGCGCGCACCTGGGCGTAGTCGCGCACGCGGCGCAGCAGCCGGTTGGCGATCCGGGGCGTGCCACGGGAGCGGGAGGCGATCTCCGCGGCCGCGTCCGCCGCCAGTTCGACGCCCAGCAGGCCGGCGGAGCGGACGATGATCCGCTCCAGGGAGTCGGTCTCGTAGTAGTCGAGCTGGGCGGTGAAACCGAACCGGTCGCGCAACGGGCCGGGCAGCAGACCGGCGCGGGTGGTGGCCCCCACCAGCGTGAACGGCGGGATCTCCAGCGGGATCGCGGTGGCGCCGGGACCCTTGCCCACCACCACATCGACCCGGAAATCCTCCATCGCCAGATAGAGCATCTCCTCCGCGGGACGCGACATCCGGTGGATCTCGTCGAGGAAGAAGACCTCGCCCTCGGTCAACCCGGAGAGGATCGCCGCCAGGTCGCCGGCATGCTGGATCGCCGGTCCGGAGCTGATCCGCAGTGGCGCGGAGAGCTCGGCGGCGATGATCATCGCCAGCGTGGTCTTCCCCAGCCCGGGCGGGCCGGAGAGCAAGACGTGCTCCGGGACCGAACCGCGGTGGCGGGCCGCGTCCAGCACCAGCCCCAGCTGGTCGCTCACCCGGGGCTGGCCACCGAACTCGGCCAGTGCGACCGGACGCAGCGCCGACTCCGCAGCCTGTTCACCCAGCTGGGCGTGCGGGTCGAGCGGATCGGTCTCGGAGTCGCTTCGGGTCACAGGGTCACTTTGCCAGGCTCTGCAGGGCTGCGCGCATCAGGATCGCCACCGAGGTCTCGGTCTCGGCCAGCGGGGCCACCCGGTCACAAGCGCCCTCGGCGTCCCGGCTCGACCAGCCCAGCCCCTCCAGGCCGGCTCTCACCTGCTCGCGCCAGCCGCTGGTGAGGGTTCCCTGCTGGCCGGCGACCGTCAGTCGGCCGATCTTGTCCTTCAGCTCCAGAATCAGCCGCTGGGCCCCTTTGGCGCCGATCCCGGGGACGCGGGTGAGGGCTGCCACGTCGCCCCCCGCGATCGCGGCTCTCAGGTCGTCCGGGCCGAGGGTGGAGATCACCGCCAGTGCGATCTTGGGCCCGATCCCGCTGGCGGTCTGCACGAGTTCGAAGCAGTCCCGCTCGTCGGCACCGGCGAAGCCGTAGAGGGTGAGGGAATCCTCCCGCACCACCAGCGAGGTGGAGAGCGTGGTCTCGGCGCCCAGTCGTTGCGCCCCGGCGGTGGCCGGCGTGCAGAGGGCCTTCAGGCCGAAGCCCCCGGCCTCGACGACCACCCAGGTGGCGCCCACCGCCACCACGGAGCCGCGCAGCTGGGCGATCATGCCGTCGTCCGCTTCGCCTTGGCCAGCGCCGCCTCGATCCGGTGCTGCCCGGCGCCACGCCAGAGGTGGCAGATCGCCAGGGCGACCGCGTCCGCGGCGTCCGCCGGCTTGGGCGGCGCGGCCAGTTTGAGAATCCGGGTGACCATCGCCCCCACCTGGGCCTTGTCGGCGCGACCGGAGCCGGTGATCGCCGCCTTCACCTCGGTGGGAGTGTGCAGCTGAACGGGTATCCCGCGCCGCGCGCCGGCCACCATGGCCAGCCCGGCGGCCTGGGCGGTGCCCATCACCGAGAGCACGTTGGAGTCGGCGAACACGCGCTCGACCGCGATCGCATCGGGGCCGTACTCCCCCACCCAGTCGTTGAGGCCTTCGTCGATCCGCAGCAACCGTCGCGCGTGGTCGAGATCGGCCGGGGTGGTGATGACTCCCACCGCGACCAGCCGCAGTGGCCGTCCCGGCTCGCCCTCGATCACACCGACCCCGCAACGGGTCAACCCGGGATCAACTCCAAGGACACGCATCGCCACCTCATTCGCCCGAACAACTGTTCGGATAATAGGCAGAGCGTGCCGCGAGTGCGACAAGCCACGCCGCCCAGCCCGAGATCCCGGCCTTCGCCGGGATGACGTGAGCGGACCGGCCGGCTCAGCCCTCGAGCTGCTCCAGGATCTCGTCCGGGACGTCCTCGTTGGAGTAGACGTTCTGCACATCGTCCAGGTCCTCGATGGCATCGAGCAGCTTGAACAGCTTCTCCGCGGCATCCTTGGCGTCCACCGACTGGGTGTACTGCGGGACGAACTGCACCTCCGCGGATTCGTAGTCGAGGCCGGCGGCCTGAACCGCCTTGCGCACTTCCACCACCGCGCTCGGATCGCTGATCACCTTGAAGGTCTCGCCCTCGTCGGAGACGTCCTCCGGGTCGGCATCCAGGGTGGCTTCCAGGACATCGTCCTCGCTGAGTTCCCGCCCGGGCTGCGCCTTGGTCAACTCCACGACGCCCTTGCGGTCGAAGATCCGCGACACCGAGCCCACATCGGCCATCGTCCCGCCGTTGCGCGTGACGGCGACCTTCACGTCCGAGGCCGAGCGGTTCCGGTTGTCGGTCAGGCACTCGATCAGGATGGCGACGCCGGCCGGGCCGTACGCCTCGTAGGTGATCTCCAGGTAGTCGACCGACTCGCCGCCGACCCCGCTGCCGCGCTTCACCGCGCGGTCGATGTTGTCGTTCGGGACGGAATTCTTCTTCGCCTTCTGGATGGCGTCGTAGAGGGTCGGGTTCCCGCCGGGGTCACCGCCGCCGACGCGAGCCGCGACCTCGATGTTCTTGATCAGCTTGGCGAACAGCTTGCCGCGCTTGGCATCGATGACGGCCTTCTTGTGCTTGGTGGTGGCCCATTTGGAATGCCCGCTCATGGACGTCCTTTCCTCCCTGGAGCGAAAAGTGCGGACCTCACTCTAGGGCAGCACCCAGCCAGCGACCGAACCGGGCGGCTTGCGGGCTCCGTCCGCTGAGCCTCGCCCAGGATCGGATGGGCCGGTTCGCGGCGGGCTAGCGCCGCCGGCCCCAGGCGTAGACCACGTTCACCAGCACGATGCCCACCCAGGCCACCAGCAGGCCCGCGAGGCCGGCGTTGCCGCTGGCGATGGCCGAGAGCGGGATACCCATCACCATCGACAGGATCGCCAGCACGAAGCCGGTCCGGTCGGACGCCGGCGGCGTGGCCACGGGGACAGGTGCGGGTGCCGACTGGTGGGGCACCATGGCTTGCCCGGGCATGGCCGAGCCGGCCTGCGGCTGGGTGCCGGGAGGCTGCGGCCACAGTTCCTCGTTGGTGGGCTCGCGATAGTCGGACGAACTCATGGCAACGAGCCTATCGCCGGCCCGCATCCCGTCCGCCCCGATCGGACCCGGAACCAACCCGGAACTCCCGGCCGGTCAGCCTGCGACGGCCAGCGCCTCTTCGAGGGTGAAGTTGCCGACGTACAGGGCGGTGCCGATGATCGCGCCCTCGACACCCAGTGGAACGAGTTCCCGCAGGGCGCGCAGGTCCTGGAGTCGGGCGATGCCGCCGGAGGCGACCACCGGGGCATCGGTGCTCTGGCAGACCTGGCGCAGCAGGGCGACATTGGGACCGGTGAGCATGCCGTCGCTGGCGACATCGGTGACGACGTAGCGGGCACAGCCGGCCGCGTTGAGCCGCTCCACCGCCTCCCAGACGTCGCCGCCCTCGGTCGTCCAGCCACGTGCGGCGAGCCGGTCGCCACGGACATCCAGGCCGATCGCGATCCGGTCGCCGAACTCGCCGATCACCCGGTCGCACCACTGCGGCTTCTCCAGCGCGGCCGTACCGATGTTGACCCGACGGCAGCCGGTCGCCAACGCGCGCCGCAGCGATGCGTCGTCCCGGATCCCACCGGACAACTCGACCCTCACGTCCAGCCGCTCGACGATGGACGCCAGCAGTTCGGCGTTCGAACCCCGTCCGAAGGCGGCGTCCAGATCAACCAGGTGGATCCATTCCGCGCCGGCCTCCTGCCAGCGCATCGCGGCCGCCAACGGGTCGCCGAAGACCTTCTCGCTGCCGGCGACGCCCTGGACGAGCTGCACCGCCTGCCCGCCCTGGACATCGACCGCGGGCAGGAGCTCCAGGCGCGTCATGCGGGGTGCTCATGCGGGGTGCTCATGCGGGGTCCTTTATGTTCAGCCCGGTCACCCAGTTGCGCAGCAGCCGGGCACCGGCGGTGCCGGACTTCTCGGGGTGGAATTGGGTGGTCCACAGCGGGCCGGCCTCGACGGCGGCGACGAACCGGTCACCGCCGTGCTCGGACCAGGCCACATGCGGGGGCGCCTCGCTGCAGCGCCGCACGCCGTAGGAGTGGACGAAGTAGAACCGCTGGTCGCCGATGCCGGCGAACATCCGGCTGTCGGCCGAAGCCTCGACCGTGTTCCACCCCATGTGCGGCAGCGGCAGGGCGTGCAGTTCCTCCACCACGCCGGGCAGCACCCCCAGGCCCTCGACCGGAATGTCATGCTCGACCCCGAGGCCGAACATCACCTGGTGGCCGACGCAGATGCCGAAGACCGGACGCTCGGCGGCCAGCCTGGCAGCAATGATCGCCGGCCCACCGACCAGGGTCAGCCCCTCCATGCAGGCGGCGAAGGCCCCCACGCCGGGGACGACCAGCCCGTCGGCGGACGCGCAGATCCCGGCATCGCGGGTGAGGATCACGTCCGCGCCCGCGGCGGTCAGCGCCCGGGTCGCCGAGTG
>CAYSZZ010000042.1:0-14779 GCA_964435735.1 uncultured Propionibacteriaceae bacterium | reverse complement strand
GACCTCAGCGGAGAACAGGGTCATCGGCCGGTCCACCTCGGCGGTGACCACCCGCACGTCGTCGCGGGAGTCGAGCGCCAGGCTGGAGAGCGCCAGCGCACCGCAGACCACCGCCACCGTGAGCGTCTCGCCGAGCCGGGGCCGGGAGAAGGTCCGTCCGGTCGCCAGCAGCTCCTCGACCCGGGCGACGGTCACGCCCAGCAGGGCCAGCCGCAGCGCCTGGACCAGCACCAGCGGCAGCAGGTCGTAGAACGGCAGGGTGAGCAGCGCCGCGTCGTCGACCTGCGGTCCGACCAGCAGATCCAGACCGGTCTGCATGAGTTCGCCGACCCAGTCGATCGCGGTGAAGGCCAGCACATAGCCGCCCAGCAGCGGGAGCCCCGCCGTCGCCAGAAAGCGCACGGCATGCCACAGCGGGAGGAACTTGTCATCCAGGTCACCGGTGAAGAAGCCGTTGGCCAGTCTGCCCAGGGCCGCCCCGCGGTCGCCACCGGCCTGCTCCAATAGCTCGGCCGAGGTACCCATCCTGATGCCGGCCACCACCGCGGTGAGCGCGAGCCACGCCAGCGGCTGGGTGAGGACGTCCCACAGCGCGGGCCAGGCATTCGCGGCCAGGAACTCCCAGGCCGACAACCAGAAACCCTCCAGCCGGATCCAGCCGAACAGCGCGTCGCGCAGCTGGTCCCACCAGGCGGCCAGCTGCCGGTTCCCCAGCCAGATCTTCGCCTGCTCGACGATCCGGAACGCGCTGAGCAGCAGGAGCAGCAGACCGGATGCCTCGACGAAGGCGCCCAGCAGGCCGATCCAGGTCCGGTCGGTGCGTCCGGCCAGCCAGTCCAATCCGCGCCGGAGCAGATACAGACCCGCCGCGATGCCGATCACGAGCGCCAGCGTCCCCGGGGAACTGGTCGGATCGAGTTGGTTGATGAAGTCGGCTCCGCCGAGCACGCCGTAGCGGCCGGCCATCGCCAGCAACACGTTGCGGGCATAGTCGTCGACGAGGCCGAAGGCCGCGTAGATGGCCAGGAAGGGCAGCAGCGTCCGCGCCACCAGGCGCACCGCGCCGGCCGGCTCGGATCCCTCGACCGGCGCCACCGCATCAAAGCTCACGCCCGCACGCTCCAGCACGATGCGCAGCGCGATCACGATCGTCGCCAGTTGCACGACCGTGCCGAAGGCGAGTCCGAAGATCACCAGCCAGGGCCAGTGAAAGGCGAGTTCGGTGCCCAGCAGCACGGCTCCGTAGTAGCCCACCCAGCCCAGCAGGCAGAGCCCCAGCAGCCACGGCGCCAGCCGCCACCAGGTGGTTCCGGCGCGACCCAGCAGGCCGACGAGTTCGTCACCGATCCCGCGGAGAGTGCCGACCACCAGGGCCTACTCCTGCCCGGCCACGATCGCGCGCAGCACGCCGTTGAGGAAGGCGGCCGAGTCGTCGGTCGAGAGTTCCTGGGCCAACGCCACGCTCTCGGCCATGGCCACCTCGCGGGAGACGTCGGTGTGGACGAGCTCGTAGGCTGCTATCCGGGCCAGGTTCCGGTCCACCCGAGGCATCCGCTCCAGTGTCCAGCCGGCCGCCAGCGCCCCTGCGATCAGCTGGTCGAGCGCGGCCTGGTGGGCGACCACGCCTTCGACGAGTTCACTGGTGAACGCGCGCACCGGCGGCTCGTTCTGCTCGACGTGCGCGGCCAGGACGGCCAGTGCCCCGAGCTGACGCAGATCCGCCTCGAACAGGATGTCGAGGGCACGCTTGCGCGCCTTGGTGCGCGCCGAGGCGCGCTTGGCGGGAGCAGCCGCCATCTAGACCCGACCCAGGTAGTTGCCCTCGCGGGTGTCGACCTTCACCCGGTCGCCGGTGTTGATGAACAGCGGGACCTGGATCTGCACCCCGGTCTCGACGGTTGCGGGCTTGGTGCCGCCGGTGGAGCGGTCGCCCTGCAGCCCGGGTTCGGTGTAGGTCACCTCCAGTTCGACCGAGGCCGGCAGGTCGATGTAGAGCGGGTTCCCCTCGTGCACCGCCACGGTAGCCAGGGCGTTCTCCAGCAGGTAGTTCTTGGCGTCGCCGACGGTGGCCTCGGAGAGGCTCAACTGGTCGTAGGTGCTGGTGTCCATGAAGACATAGCTCTCGCCGTCGTGGTAGAGGTACTGCATCTCGCGGCGGTCGACGCTGGCGGTGTCAACCTTGGTGTCGGAGTTGAAGGTCCGGTCGACCACCTTGCCGCTCAGCACGTGCTTGAGCTTGGTGCGCACCACCGTGTTGCCCTTGCCGGGCTTGTGGTGCTGGAACCAGATCACGCTCCACAGCTGACCGTCCAGGTCGAGCACCATGCCATTCTTCAGATCATTGGTGGAGACCACTGCTCTTCGCCCCTCGTTCGCTTACGTTCGACGGGCCAGTTTAGGCGGTGGACGCGGGCCCGCGCACCTCGGCCGGGCCTGGAGCCGTCAGGCCGATGCGATCGCCTGGTAGGCCGCGGCCATCACATCCTCCGGCGGGTCGGCCAGGATGGCCGGTACGGCGAGGTCCCGCAGCACCACGAACCGGACGCTGCGGCCACGAGCCTTCTTGTCCAGGCTGATCGCCTGGCGCAGCACGCCCCAGACCGACGGATCGTGGCTGACCGGAAGCCCGGCGGTGACCAGGACGTCGCGATGCCGCGCGACCAGGTCGGCGTCGATCAGGTCGAGCCGGTGGGCGAGTTCCGCGGCGTACACCATCCCGACGCTGACGGCGTCGCCGTGGCGACCGGCGAAATGCTGGTGGCGTTCGATGGCATGGCCCAGGGTGTGGCCGTAGTTCAGCGCCTCGCGTCCGATGTCGGCACCGTCGCTGGTCCGTTCCCGCAGGTCTGCCGAGACCACCCGCGCCTTCACGGCAACGGCGCGCCGGATCAGCCCTGCCTGCCGCTCTGACGGTGTGAGCGCCTCCTGTGGCGCCGCCTCGAAGTCGGCAAGGATCTGGGGGTCGGCGATGAAGCCGCACTTGAGCACCTCGGCGAAACCGGAGCGGAGCTCGCGGTCAGGCAGGGTACTGAGGAAGTCGAGGTCGCCCAGCACGGTGAAGGGCTCATGGAAGGCGCCCACCAGGTTCTTGCCGGCGGGCAGGTTGATCCCGGTCTTCCCGCCGACGGCGGCGTCCACCATCGCCAGCACGGTGGTCGGCATCGCGATGTAGCGCACCCCGCGCAGCCAGGTGGCGGCCACGAAGCCGGCCAGATCGGTGGTCGCACCGCCGCCCAGCCCGACGATGGCGTCCGAACGGGTGAATCCGGCGTCGGCCAGCAGGTTCCAGCATCGCGTCAGCACGGCGGGGGTCTTGGCCTTCTCGGCCGTGGGGACGGCGATCGGGGTGATCTGCTGCTCCAGGTCCCCGGTGACGCTGGCGGCGAGGTCTCCCAGCCCGGGTGGATGGATGATCGCCACCCGCTCCACACCGTCGAGGAACTGTGGCAGCAGGGCGGAGACACCGTGCTCGACCAGCACCTGGTAGGGCTGCTCGGTGAAGACGTCCACAGGATCCCACGCGGTCATGTCTTTCCTTCCCACGCCTGCCCGACCCGGTCGGCCACAGCAGCGATGTCCAGCCGGTCGGTGTCCAGCCGTAGCGTCGCGACCTCTTCATACCAGGGTTCACGCTGCTGGAGAAGTGCGTCCATCTGCCTCCGGATCGCCGCCAGCGCATCCATCCCCAGGCCGGTCATGCCCAGCCGCCGGGTCAGCCGGGTGGCCGAGACCTGCAGCCAGATCACCTGGCGACCGCCCAACAAGGCGCGCAACCGTGGCTCGGCGACAGCCCGGCTGCCCAGCGCGACGATGCCGGGATTGGCCAGCGCCGCCGTGCACAACGCGGTCTCCACGTCGAGGATCTGCTGGGCGGGCAAGCTCACCCAGGCCTCCGCGAGGCTCAGCCCCAGGGCATCGGCCAGTAGCTCATCGGTGTCGGTGAAGGGCACCTGCAGGCGTTCGGCGACCAGCCTGCCGGCGCTCGTCTTGCCGGAAGCCGGCGCGCCGACCAGGATCAGTTGCGCCGCGCTCACCACAGCTCTCTGTCGGCCAGGGCCGCCAGGTAGGCGTCGAGATTGCGCCGGGTCTCGGCCAGCGAGTCGCCACCGAACTTCTCCAGCACCACCTCGGCCAGCACCAGCGCGACCATCGCCTCGGCCACCACCCCCGCCGCGGGGACGGCACAGACATCGGAGCGCTGGTGGTGGGCGGACGCGGCCTCGCCGGTGACGACGTCCACCGTGCGCAGCGCGCGCGGCACGGTCGCGATCGGCTTCATCGCCGCACGCACCCGCAGCACCTCGCCG
This sequence comes from uncultured Propionibacteriaceae bacterium, assembly GCA_964435735.1. Classification (GTDB taxonomy): domain Bacteria; phylum Actinomycetota; class Actinomycetes; order Propionibacteriales; family Propionibacteriaceae; genus Propionicimonas. The sequence continues at coordinate 10,472 of CAYSZZ010000042.1, read as the reverse complement.
TTGCTCATCCCGCCCTCGGTGCCACCGGAACGGTTCGACACCCGGGCGATCCGGCCTTCACCGGGCACCATCTCGTCGTGCGCCAGCGACCCACGGGTGCCGGCCAGCGCGAAGCCGTCCCCCACCTCCACACCCTTGATCGCCTGGATGCCCATCAGGGCGCCGGCCAGCCGGGAGTCCAGCCGGCGGTCGCCCTGGATGTGCGAGCCCAGGCCCGGTGGCAAGCCGTAGGCCAGCACCTCGGCCACCCCGCCCAGGGTGTCCCCGTCCTTGCGGGCGGCCTCCACCTCGGCCTGCATCCTGAGGCTGGTCAGCTGGTCGAAACACCGCATCGGATCGGCGTCGATCGCCCGCAGGTCGTCCGGGCCGGGCAGGTCCCCGCCGGTCACCGCCACCGGCCCGATCGAGACCACGTGGCTGAGGATCCGCACCCCGGCGGCCTGCTGCAGGAAGTTGGCGGCGACCCGGCCCAGCGCCACCCGCGCCGCGGTCTCCCGGGCGGAGGCCCGCTCCAGGATGGGACGGGCCTCGTCCCAGTCGTACTTCTGCATCCCGGCGAGGTCGGCGTGACCCGGGCGGGGCCGGGTCAGCGCCGCGTTGCGGGCCAGCGCCTCAAGCTCCTCGGCGGGCACCGGATCCGGCGCCATCACGGTCTCCCACTTGGGCCATTCGGTGTTGCCGATCAGGATCGCGACCGGCGAGCCCAGCGTCTCCCCGTGCCGGACGCCCGTCAGCAGGGCGACCTCGTCGGCTTCGAACTTCATCCGGGCGCCCCGGCCGAAGCCGAGCCGGCGGCGGGCCAGCGCGGACCCGACGTCGTCGGTGGTCAACGCGACATGGGCGGGGATCCCCTCGATCGTGGCGACCAGGGCGCGACCGTGGGACTCCCCGGCAGTGAGGTAACGAAGCATGGCCGTCAGTGTGTCACGCCGCCCCTGCCAGCACCCACATCTCGGCGGTGATGGGCAGCCCTGCGGGCGTCAGCGGTCCCGTCCGTAGCACTTCCGGTAGTTCTCATCGCTGGCCGCGCACCACTGATTGAGCTTGGCGCGACTGGCGTTGTGGCCCTGTTCGTCGACATTGAACTCGGTCTCCCCGGTGTCGAGGTTGACCGCGACGAAGTAGATCCACTTCCCCTTGGCGGGGTTGACCGCGGCCTCCAGCGACTTGCGGCCGGGCGCGCTGATGGGGCCCTTCGGCAGGCCCTTGTAACGGTAGGTGTTGTAGGGCGAGTCGATGGCACGCATCTCTGCCGTTGTGTACGCCCCGCCGGTCTCACCGGCGGCGTAGTGGACGGTGGAGTCCATCTGCAGTTCCATGCCCTTGGCAAGCCGGTTGTAGATCACCCGGGCTACCTTGGGACGGTCCTCGTCCCGGTTCACCTCGCGCTCGATGATGCTGGCGACGATCAGCGCCTGGTAGGGCTTGACTCCGGCCTCCTCGGCGGCAGCGACGAAGTCGATCTCCTTGATCACCTTCTTGAACCGGTCGGTGGTCTGCTTGATCACGGCAGCGGCCTTGGGCTCCTGCGGCAGTTCGTACGTGTCGGGGAAGAGGAAGCCTTCGGCGGAGTTCTTGGCCCACTTCGGCAGGCCCATCTTCTTCCAGCTCTTCGTCACGGCCTCGAAGTCCTTGACCGGCAGCTTGGTGGCCTTGGCCATCTGCTCCAGCTGCACGCTCAACCGCTGGCCCTCGGTCAGCGTCATCCAGTCGCGGACCATGTTGCCCTTGTCCAGCAGCATCGCCAACGCCAGCTTGGCCGGTATCTGGGTCTTCAGGTTGTAGCGTCCGGCCTGGATGTTCTTGGAATCGGCGTTCGCGGCAGCCTCCCGGTCGAAGGCCTTGGCGGTCTTGATCACGTCGTGCTGCACCAGGATGTCGGCGATCTGGGACAGGGTCGTCCCCTTGGCGATGGCGACTTCGACCGGTGCCACCCCCCCACCGACGTAGTCCTCGGCGGTGCGGAACTCCGTCCAGGCCTCTTCCACGCGCGTGGCGACGAACCCGACCCCGCCGACCAGCACACCCACGCTCAGCAGCACGGCGAAGGCACTGCGGAACCGCAGCCAGATCTCCTTGCCGCTGATCCTGCCGGTCTCGGAGTCCCGAATGTTCCGGGTGAACCAGGCCATCGAGTCCCCTCCGTTGATTTTCGCCTGGAGCAACCCTAGCCGACCGAGCCAACCGATTCGGTGAGGCGGCTCAACCGCACTTGGCCCGATTCGCGGCGCTCGCCCCGCACCAGGCGTGCAACTCCTGGACCGCCTTCTGGTGTTCGGCGTAGGTGGTGGAGAACCGGGTCTCGCCGGTATCGAGGTCGACAGCGACGAAGAACAGCCAGGCGCCCTCGGCGGGCTCGATCGCCGCCTGCAGCGCGGCCCGGCCCGGCGAGGAGATCGGGCCCGGCGGTAGTCCCTTGTGCTTGTAGGTGTTGTAGGGCGAGTCGTCGGCCCGATCCTCGTCGGAGGTCCACACGCTCCCCCGCTGCCCGGCCGCGTAGTGGACGGTGGAGTCCATCTGCAAGGGCATGTCCTGCGCCAGCCGGTTGTAGATCACGCGCGCGACCTTGGGCCGGTCCTCCGGCCGGCTGACCTCGCGCTCCACGATGCTGGCGACCGTGAGTGCCTCCAACGGAGTCAGCTCCAGCGCCTCGGCCCCGGCCTCGAAGCCGAGATCGTCGGTGACTTCGGCGAACCGGCTGGTGGCCAGCTCGATCATCTTCACCGCGTCCACCGGGTCGGGCAGCTCGTAGGTGTCGGGGAAGAGGAAGCCCTCGGCCGAGTCCTGCGACCAGTCCGGAAGGTCGAGACCCCCGGCGTCGCCCAGGAGTTCCTCGAAGTCGGCAGCGGGCAGTCCGCTGGCCTGCGCCATCACCTCGACGTGGTCGGCCAGCCAGCCGCCCTCACGCAGCGTGAAGGCGTTGCGCTCGACATTGGCCGGGTCCAGCAGCATCGCGACCGCCTCCCGGGCCGGGATCCGGGCACGCAGCCGGAACCGCCCGGCCTGGATGGTCGCGGCCTCGGGCACCTCGGAGGCGGCCCGGACGAAGGCGGACGTCGAGGCGACCACGCCCTCGTCGGTCAGGATCGCTCCGATCCCGGTGATACTGGTGCCCTTCGGAATGGTCACCACGATCGTCTCCCCGCCGGGACCGGGGTAGTCGGACGGCGCGAACCAGCCCTGCACCGCGTCCCGGGCCAGACCGAAGGCCAGCGCACCACCACCGACCAGCACTGCCAGCGAGACCAGCAGCGCGATCCAGCCCTTGGCGCGCGACGGTGGCCGCTCGCCCTCATCGGGTTCGATGGCTCGTCTGGCCGTCATACTGCTTCCCCTGGTGGTTCGCCACTCGCCCGTTCCTGGGCGAGTGCACCCTCCAAGATAGCGACCGCCGCCGCCTGATCGATGATCCTCCGCTGGCGGCGGGCGGACCGACCGGCGTGGCCGAGCTGCCGGGACGCGACCGCGGTGGTGAGTCGCTCGTCCACCAGCCGGATCGGCAACCCCGGCAACGCCGCGGCGAGTTCGGCCGCCGCCTTCCGGATGACGGCAGCGGCATAGGACTCGGTGCCCGCCAGGGTTCGCGGCAGGCCGAGCACCAGTTCGAGCGGTTCGTACTCGGCCGCCAGGGCCTGGATCCGGGGAATCGCGCCCGGCCCGGCCGGCACCGTCTCCACCGGATAGGCCAGCGTTCCGGCGGGGTCGCAGGCGGCGATTCCGATCCGGGCGCCGCCCCAATCGATCCCCAGCCGGATACCGGGACGCATCAGCGTCGCAGCGCCGCTCGGATCGCGTCCAGGGCCGCCGGCGCCCCGGCCGGATCGGTGCCGCCCCCCTGCGCGAGGTCGTCGCGACCGCCGCCGCGTCCACCCAACGCGGCCGCGGCGACACCCACCAGGGCACCGGCCTTCGCGCCCAGCCCGCGGGCGGCCTCGCTCACCGCCACGATCAGCGCCGGCTTGGCGTCACCGCCGATGAGGGCGACCACGCCGGGTTCGCGGCCGAAGCCGTCGCGCACCTGCGTGGCCAGGGTGCGCAGATCGTCGGCCGCCACGCCGGCCAGCTGTTGCGCGACCAGCCGGTAGCCGCCGACGGTCTCCGCCCCGGCGACCAGCGAGGGCACCTGCTCCAGCAGCTGCCTTCCACGGATCGCGGCCAGCTCCTTCTCGGTGGCCTTCAGCTGAGCCACCAGCTTGGCGACCCGGTCGGTGAGCTGGTCCGGCTGGACTTTCAGAATGTCGGCCAGTTCGGCGACCAGCGCGCGCTCGGCGGCCAGGTGATCGAAGGCGTCGGCGTTGACGAACGCCTCCACCCTGCGGATGCCGGAGCCCACCGAGGCCTCACCCAGCAGGCTGAGCAGGCCGATCTGCGACGTCCGCTCGACGTGGGTGCCGCCGCAGAGTTCCCGCGACCAGGGCCCGGCCAGCTCGACCATCCGAACCACCTCGCCGTATTTCTCGCCGAACATCGCCTGCGCGCCCAGTTCTCGCGCCCGGGTCAGCGGCAGCTCGGTGGCGGTCACCTCGTAGTCGGCCCGGATCGCCTCGTTGGCGACCCCCTCCAGCTCCTGCTGGAGCAGCGGGGACAGCGCCTGCGGCGAGTTGAAGTCGAACCGCAGGTAACCGGGCTTGTTGTAGGAGCCGGCCTGATGGGTCGAGTCACCGAGCAGCTGACGCAGCGCGGCGTTCACGATGTGGGTGGCGGTGTGGGCCTGGCAGGCGCGCGCCCGAGCCGCCGCGTCCACTGCCGCGATCACGTCGGCACCGCTGGCCAGCTCACCGTCGTCGACCCGCACCTTGTGCACGACCAGTCCCGGCAGCGGGCGCTGCACGTCGAGTACGTCCAGGCTCAGGCCCGAGGCCGTGATCACGCCGGAGTCGGCGTCCTGGCCGCCTGCCTCGGCATAGAACGGAGTCTGGTCCAGCACCACTTCGACCACGTCGCCGGGCCGGGCGATCTCGACCAGCCGGCCGTCCGCGACGATGCCGCGCACCCGGGCGTCCACGCTCAGATCGGTAAATCCCAGGAACGGCACCTCGCCGGCCGCGCGCAGCTGCCGGTAGGCCTCGGAGGCCGCCACGCCGCCCTTCTTCGCCTTGGCGTCGGCCTTGGCGCGATCCTTCTGTTCCTGCATCAGCCGACGGAATCCGTCGCGATCCACCTCGAGTCCCTGCTCGGAGGCCATCTCCAGGGTCAGGTCGATCGGGAAGCCGTAGGTGTCGTGCAGTTTGAAGGCGCTGTCGCCGCTCAGCCTGCCGGCGCCGGAGGTCTTGGCCTCGGAGGCCGCCAGATCGAAGATCTGGGTGCCTGCGACCAGGGTGCGGCGGAAGGCCTCCTCCTCGCCGTAGGCGATCTGGCTGACCCGCGCCCACTCGGTGGCGATCTCGGGGTAGGAGGCCACCATGCGGTCCCGGCTCACCGGCAGCAACTCCGGCAGCACCGGATCGTGCACGCCGAGCAGCCGCATGGCCCGGATCGAGCGGCGCAGCAGTCGGCGCAGCACGTAGCCGCGGGCCTCGTTGCCGGGGGTGACCCCATCGGTCATCAGCATCAGGGAGGAGCGCACATGGTCGGCCACCACGCGCATCCGGATGTCGTCCTCGTGGTTGGCGCCGTAGGCCCGGCCGGCGAGCTCTCCGGCCTTGGCCAGTACCGGGTACACCTCGTCGATCTCGTACATGTTGTCGACACCCTGCAGCAGGTAGGCGATCCGTTCCAGCCCGGCGCCGGTGTCGATGTTCTTGCTGGGCAGCGGGCCGGCGACGTCGAAGTCGTCCTTCGCCCGCACTGCCGAGAGCACCTCGGTCTGGAAGACCAGGTTCCAGATCTCCAGGAAGCGGTCCTCGTCGGCCTCCGGGCCACCGTCCGCGCCGAACTGGGGCCCGCGGTCGATGTAGATCTCGGAACAGGGACCGCCCGGGCCCGGGATGCCCATGTGCCAGTAGTTGTCCTTCAGACCGCGGCGCTGGATCCGCTCGGCCGGGATCCCGGCCTGCTGCCACAGCGCGATGGCCTCGTCGTCGTCGAGGTAGACCGTGACCCAGATCTTCTCCGGGTCGAAGCCATACCCGCCGTCGGCGACGGAGCCGGTGACCAGCTCCCAGGCGTACTGGATCGCACCTTCCTTGAAGTAGTCGCCGAAGGAGAAGTTGCCCGGCATCTGGAAGAAGGTGCCGTGCCGGGTGGTCTTGCCCACCTCCTCGATATCGAGGGTGCGGACGCACTTCTGCACACTCACCGCGCGCTTGAACGGCGGGTCCTCGGCACCGGTGAAGTAGGGCTTGAAAGGCACCATCCCGGCGTTCACGAAGAGCAGGGTCGGATCGTTGTAGACCAGCGGCGCCGACGGCACCACGGTGTGATCGCGGGACGCGAAGAAGTCGAGGAAGCGTCGGCGCACCTCAGCGGTATTCATCTGGGTAGTTCCTTAGTTCAAATGGGGTCGCGATGGTCGAGGGGTCTCCTGGAGCAGTGGGTCACTGATCCAGGCCGAGAGCCTCCCGCAGCTCGCTCTCGCGTGCGTCCATGGCCTCGCCCATGGTGGTCCAGAAGTCACCGATCCAGGAACCGGCCTCGGCCCGGGCCTGGTCGATCTGCTCGACCACGCCCTTCGGCGTGTAGCGATGATAGAGCTCCTTGCCCTTGACCACCACGAGGGCGGCAACGCCCACCCCGACGGCGAACCAGAAGAGGCGCTTGCCCATCACTTGCCCTTCTTCTTGCCGGCGATCGCCTTGCGCACCCCGTAGGTGAAGGCTGCGGTCTTGATCAGCGGGCCGCCCAGCGTGGAGGAGAACAGCGTCGACAACTGCGCGGCGTTCTCGCTGACCACGGTGGCATGGGCGCTCACCTTGGCGACATCCTCAGTGACCAGACTGAGCTTGGAGAGCTCCTCATTGGTGGCGCTCACCGTCCCCTTCAGCTCCACCAGGATCGGCACCGAGTTGTGGCCCAGGTCGCGGACCGCCAGGCGCACCTCCTCCAGCACCCGTCCCAGCTTCAGCAACGGAACGGCGCAGAACACCACCAGGGCGACCGCGGCCACCGCGGCGATCAGTCCGGCAACCTCTCCAACCGACATGGTTCCCTCACTCACTGGGACGGAAGATACGATCTGCAGCCTACGCGAACCCCGCCAACTGGTGCGAACGAACGAGGCTGCCGGATTGGAGTCCCCGGGCAGGGCGGGCTCAGCTCTCCAGCAACTGCTCCAGCACGGCCAGGCGTTCGGCGAGCGCCGCTTCGTTGCCGTGGTCGGTGGGCTGGTAGTAACGGGCGCCCTGGAGTTCGTCCGGCAGGTACTGCTGGGCCGCGACCCCGTGCGGGTGGTCGTGGGCGTAGCGGTACCCGGCTCCATGCCCGAGGCCCTTCGCCCCGGCGTAGTGGGTGTCGCGCAGATGCGCCGGGACGGTGCCGATCCGGCCGGCTCGAACATCGGCCTGGGCCGCATCGATCGCCTGGATCACCGCGTTCGACTTGGGCGCCATGGCTGCCGCGATGGTGGCGTGGGCCAGGGTGATCCTTCCCTCCGGCATGCCGATCATCGCGACCGCCTCGGCCGCGGCGACCACGGTCTGCAGCACGCTCGGCGCTGCCATGCCGATGTCCTCGCTGGCCAGGATGATCAGCCGGCGGGCGATGAACCGGGGATCCTCCCCCGCCTCGATCATCCGGGCCAGGTAGTGCAGCGAGGCCTGGACGTCGGAGCCGCGCACGCTCTTGATGAAGGCGCTGATCACGTCGTAGTGCTGGTCGCCGTCCCGGTCGTACCGGACCGCGGCCCGATCGACGGCGGCGGAGATGATCGCGGTGTCGATGGTGTCGAGGCCATGGGCACGAGCCCCCGCGGCCGCCTCCTCCAGATAGGTCAGCGCCCGGCGGGCGTCTCCCCCCGCCAGTCGCAGCAGGGTGCCGCGGGCCTCATCCGCGAGGGCGAACTCGCCGGCGAGCCCGCGCTGGTCGGCGAGCGCGCGGTCGATCAGGGTGCCGATGTCGTCCTCGGTGAGCGGCTTCAGGGTGAGCAGCAGCGAACGCGAGAGCAGCGGCGAGATCACCGAGAAGGAGGGGTTCTCGGTGGTGGCGGCGATCAGGGTGACCAGCCGGTTCTCCACCGCCGGCAGCAGCACATCCTGCTGGGTCTTGGAGAACCGGTGCACCTCGTCCACGAACAGGACGGTGCTGCGGCCGCGGGCCAGTTCGCGGCGGGCGGTGTCGAGTTCGGCGCGCACCTCGCGGACGCCCGCGGTGACCGCCGAGATCTCGACGAAGCGCCGGTCGGTGCTGTGCGAGACCACGGCGGCGATGGTCGTCTTCCCCACCCCCGGCGGCCCCCACAGGAAGACCGACATGGTGTCGCCGTCGGCCAGCCTGCGCAGCGGCGAGCCCGGTGCCAGCAGATGCTGCTGGCCGACGATCTCGTCCAGGCTGCGCGGGCGCATTCGCACCGCCAGTGGCAACTGAGCGTGGTCGGCAGCCCCCAGGGAACCATGCCGCCCGGGCGGATCCGCGGAGGCTGCGACATTGCCGAAGAGATCCTCTTCCACGGCAGGAACGCTACACGACTTGCGTGCGATGTGTTTTCGATATATCGTTGATGCAACGACAGAGTCCACTAAGGAGTAATCATGGAATTCCCAATGAACGATGAACAGCGACCGGAGCGATCCGGCAGGGGTCAGCACCGCGGCCACCGCGGCCCGCATGGTTTCGGCGGCTTCGGACCGGGCTTCGGTCCGGGTCCCTTCCCGGGCGGTCCGGGCGGTCCGGGCGGTCCGGGACGCCGTGGCGGACGCAACCGCCGCGGCCAGGTTCGCGAGTCGATCCTGGCGCTGCTGGTGGATCAGCCGATGAACGGCTACCAGATGATGCAGTCGCTTGACGAGCGCACCCACGGCATGTGGCGGCCCAGCCCCGGCGCGGTCTACCCCGCGCTGGCGCAGCTCGAAGACGAAGGGCTGATCGAGTCCTTCGACAATGACGGCCAGAAGGCCTTCCGGCTCACCGAGACCGGGCGCCGGACTGCCGAGGGCATCCAGGCGCCCTGGGAGGCGGTGAACGCCCGCTTCCCGGACGGCTCCCCGGAGGCGATGCGGGCGTTGTGGCAGGAGTTCGCCGGCCTGGCCGGTGCTGCGAAGGAGGTGGCCCGCACGGGCGCCCCGGAACAACTCGACTCCGCCGCGGCCATCGTGGCCGACGCCCGGCGCCGGATCTACGGCCTGCTGGCCACGGATCCCGGCACCCCCAACGCCGACGACCTGCGGTAGCCGGTGAGAGGTCGCCGCACGACAAACAGCGCCCCGAGGCTTCCCCTCGGGGCGCTGCTCCGTCCGGACTCAGGCGGTGGGCTGCGGCGCCACCGGCTTGGCGTCCACCCCGGCCTCCTTGCGCTGCTGCGCCGTAATGGCCGCCGGCGCCTCGGTCAGCGGGTCGAAGCCGCCACCGGACTTCGGGAAGGCGATCACGTCCCGGATGGTGTCGAAGCCGCCCAGCAGCATCACCAGCCGGTCCAGCCCGAAGGCGATACCGCCATGCGGCGGAGCCCCATAGGAGAACGCATTCAGCAGGAACCCGAACTTCTCCTGCGCCTCCTCCTCACTCAGGCCCATCACCGCGAACACCCGCTCCTGCACCTCACGGGAGTGGATACGGATCGAGCCGCCGCCCACCTCGTTGCCGTTGCAGATGAAGTCGTAGCCGTAGGAGAGCGCCGAACCCGGGTCTGTGTCGAAGGTGGGCAGTGACTCCGGCTTGGGTGAGGTGAAGGCGTGGTGGACGGCCGTCCAGCGGCCTTCACCGACCGCGACGTCCCCGTGCGCCACCGCGTCGGCGGCGGACTTGAACATCGGCGCGTCGACCACCCACAGGAAGCTCCAGGCGTCCTCGTCGATCAGCCCGACCCGCCGGCCGATCTCCAGCCGGGCGGCGCCCAGCAGTTCCTGCGAGGTCTCACGCGCTCCGGCGGCGAAGAAGATCGCATCCCCGGGCTGCGCATCCATCGCGGCGGCGATTCCGGCACGCTCGGCCTCGGAGATGTTCTTGGCCACCGGGCCACCCAGTTCGCCGTCGTCACCAACGGTGATGTAGGCCAGCCCGCGGGCCCCGCGCTGCTTTGCCCACTCCTGCCAGGCGTCGAACTGCCGGCGCGGCAGTGAGGCGCCGCCGGGCATCACAACGCCGCCGACGTACGGCGCCTGGAAGACCCGGAACGGGGTACCGGCGAAGAACGAGGTCAGTTCCCGGATCTTCAGATCGAAGCGCAGGTCCGGCTTGTCCGAGCCGTAGTCGTCCATCGCTTCGTGCCAGCTCATCCGACGCAGCGGCAGTTCGAGCTCGACCCCGATCAGCCGCCAGCAGGCCGCCATCACCTGCTCGGCCAGAGCGATCACGTCGTCCTGATCGACGAAGCTCATCTCGATGTCGAGCTGGGTGAACTCCGGCTGCCGGTCGGCCCGGAAGTCCTCGTCGCGGTAGCA
>CAYSZZ010000041.1:0-17276 GCA_964435735.1 uncultured Propionibacteriaceae bacterium | reverse complement strand
ACGCTCGCCAGGGCGGAGTCGACGAGCCGGCGGGTTTGAGGGTCGGTGCCGGGATCGAGATCGGTGGAGTTCTCCGGCCACACCACGAAGTCGGGGACCGGTTCGCGGCCGGCAGCAATGTCGGCGGCGAGGTCGGCGGTGGCGCGAGCCTGATTGGTGGTGATGGTTCGCGGAGGTCCGAGCCCGTACACGCCCCCACCGGGGGCCCCGCCTTGAACCCAGCCGACGGTAGCGACCTGCTCTACCGGTGCGGGTGGGAGCGCATTGCCGGCCGCCGCGGTGATCCCGATGAGCAGGGCGCCGCCGGCGGCGGTGATGAGTCTGCGTGGCGAGCGCTGCTCGAGGAGCCAGGTGATCAGGTTGCCGGCCAGTGCGGTGGCGAGGCTGGCTCCGGCTATCCCGGCTAAGGGGAGGAGTCCGGCCAGCGGGGAGTCGATCATCGCGTATCCGAGCCGTAGCCAGCCGAACCCTCCGAAGGGGACGCGGGCGGCGGCGTACTCGACGGCGAGCCAGGCTCCGGCGCTCAGCAGCGGCCACCAACGGGTGCGGTTGGCCAGGTGGAGCATGGCTCCGAGCAGGGCGTACCAGCCGGACATCACCGCGACCAGGCCGATCGCCGCGCCGACGTTGATGACGGACATCCAGGCCAGTGTGGTTCCGGTGAGTCCGAGGCCAAAGGCGAGCCCGACGGCGGTGGTGCGGGGGAGCGTGCGGGTCTGGTGGGCGGCCACGGCTAGTCCGGAGACTCCTAGCACGGTGACCGCCCACCAGCCGGTCGGCGCGAATCCCGCACCGGTGGCGACTCCGGCGGCACCCGCGACGCCGATCCATATCCACGCAACCGGGAAAGTGGATCGCCGGTGATGGAGCGGTGCGGGGAGGGTGTCGATCATCATCGCCCAGCTGCGGTGACGCGACCGGTCATGGCAGACCGACCCCGGTGGGGGTGAGGGTCGGGCTGACGTCTGATGTCGCGGGCTGGGACCTGCGGCGATCCTGAATGATCAGGAGCGCTCCGGCCACAATGCTGACGAGGCCGAACAGTTGGGCCTCGGTGAGCCCGAGCAGCGCAGGCGGATTGATCCTGACAATTTCGACCAGCAGCCTGGCGAGCCCGCTGAGCGCCAGGTACGCGCCGAACACCGATACCGGCTGCCAGCGGCGCCCGAGCCACCACAAGACCGCGGCGATCGCGAACGCGCCGAGGGCCTCGTACAGCTGGGTGGGGTGGACGGGCACGTCAATCGGCACGGCGCCGTTGGGGAAGGCGATGCCCCAGGGAAGGTCGGTGGGCTTGCCCTGGGTGCCGTCGCCGGCCAGGAAGCAGCCGATCCGTCCGACGCCGTAGGCGACCGACAGCGGCATCGCCATAGCGCCGGCCACTACTCCGAGCGGGAGCTTGTGGCGGCGGGTGATGACGACCACGGCGAGCACTCCGCCGATCAGCCCGCCGTACCAGACAAACCCGGAGCCGCCGAGCATGTGCCAGCTGAGGTGGTCGAGGTTGGCCAGCAGGTAGTAGATCTTGGCGGCGACGAACCCCCACACGGTGGCCCACAGCACCAGTGAGTAGGCCAGGTCCTTGTCGTATCCCAGGCGGGTGAACGCTTTGCGGAGCAGGAACGCGCCGACCAGCGCGGCGAGCGCCTTGCTCACTCCGTAGGACTGGATCTGGATCCCGTAGAACGAGAACAGCACGGGCCACACGTCGAACTCCTTCAGCCATCGGATACCCCGGTTGGGGTGCTGTAGGCCCAGCGTCGCGGCTGCGGATGAAGGAACCGGTCAGGCGCGGGCAAGGTTTGGTCAAGACAAGGCCGCTGGGGCGGATCTTGCGGCGATCTTGACTGCACCCTCACCGCGCGCGAACATCCGCCGGTCACCATCAGGGGCAGGATCGAGCGAAAGGGCACGGCGATGGCCAGAGTGAAGGCCGCCACCTATGGCGTACGCGGGTTGAGCTGCGTGCGCTGCTTGGTGAGTGCGATCGAGGAGGTGCGGGCGCTGCCCGGCGTGTACGAGGTCGGGGTGGACCTGGTGCCGTTCGGCGAGTCCCTGGTGACCGTGGTCCCGGCGACTGCGGCCAACCGCGACCAGGTGCGTGCCAGCCTCGACCGGGTCGGCTTCGAGGTGACTGGCCGACGCCGCGGCCACCGCCACCATTGGCCCGAAGGCGACCGTCGGTATCCCGCGGCCGAGCGCCGCGCGGCGCACCATGTCTCCGGATCCGACTGATCTTGAGAACCTAGGAAAGGACAATCACGATGTTGGAGTTCCTGAGTAACAACTGGGTATGGATTCTGCTCATCGTCGGCATGGCCGTCATGCATCTTGGCCATGGCGGGCACGGTCGCGGCCACGCCGGTCGCGGGGGTGGGGATCAGCACAGCGGGCATCCATCGCCCCGCGGTCAGGAGGAGAGTGGACCACGCCGATTTCGAGGTGTGCCATAGCGAGACGTTGCGAGAGCACTACTCGCTGACCCTGCGCGCCTGGGTCGAGAACCTGGAGCGGCACTACGGCGAGGCGGTGGCGCTGGTCGGGGAGGGACGCGCCCGCGTCGGGCGGCTCTACCTCGCCGGTTTGGCATTGGGATTCGAGGCCGGCGACATCGGCGCGCACCAGGTGCTCACCGTCCGGGCGGATCAGGGGCGCAGCGGTCCGTCACTGTGACCGGACTCGGGCTGAGGTGAGAAGCGGGGGCGAGAGTCCTGCTCCTCAGGCCAGGCGCTGCGGAACCGTCGGGCTGGTCGGCGTCCTCGTATTCTGGGCCGGACAAGCGGCACTGCACGCACTCCGAACCGATCTGAGCGTGGTCAACGATTACGTCAGTGACTACGCCAACGGGCCAGGGGGGTCGCTGTTCACCGTCTCGACACTTGTGCACGGGGTCGGCAATCTGGCGATCGCCGCTGGACTCGGCTACGCCCTGGGGCGGCGCAACCGCGCCGCTCGTGCCGGCGTACTGCTGTTTGCGCTCGCTGCAATCGGCCTCCTCGTGGCCGCCACCTTCCCCACCGATTCGGCCGACGCGCCGCAGACGGTCACCGGTCTGGTGCACCGGGTGGCAGCGACCGGGTCCTTCGCCGTTGAGCTGGCGGCGCTGGCACTCCTGGCCTTGGCGTTCCGTGCCGATGCCGCCTGGCGGGACTACCTCAACCTCTCACTGGCGCTCACCATGGTCGCGGCGATCATGCTCGCGTGGCTGTTGGTGGCGATCGGGGCCGAGTGGCCGCCCGGCCTTCCCGAGCGCGCCGCACTTCTGAGCTTCACGGTGTGGGAGCTCACGACAGCCGTCCTGCTGGCGCGCGGGCCGCACCGCCTTCGGCGGACGCTCTCGTAGATCCCGGTCACTTCGTGGCCCGACGCCGCGTGCCTCATCCGACGCTTCGTCCTGGCCCAGCAGCCCGGACGTGCACGGTTGCCGAGTTCGTCGACTCAGTTGAGGGCCGGACGCGGGTCTCGATGCCCTCACCTTCGCCCCGGCGACGACCGTCGCCGCCGAAATGCGCGAGGTGCGACGCACAGTCCAGGTTTCCCGCGTCCCAGAGCCCGGACTTGCCGCTGCCAATGGACTTGATCGGATCTTGACCGTCCGTTGGCCAAAGCCCGGCCCAACCGCACTAGCGTGTAACCGTGCTTGATACTCCCAGGGGGTATTTCCAACCTGGGAGCCGCGGTGGGGGATCACCTTCTGGCCATCCTGTGTCACAGGGTTCGTTGGCCGGTCGCCGATCGCCAACTACACGAAAGGAAGAGTCGGGCTATGACGCTTCAGACCGCAGTGCTTCAAGTTAGGGGCTTGCATTGGGCCACCTCCGAACCGGTGATCGCGAGAACCCTGCTGGGCAGGCCCGGAGTCCGGGCTGTGCAAGCAAGCGCGGTGTCGCAGACCGCCACGGTCACCTATGACAGCGACCAGACATCGGTGGCCGAGCTTGTCGGTTGGGTCAACGAGTGCGGCTACCACTGCGCCGGGCAGGAAGTGCCCGCGCACATCTGCCATCCGATGGCTGAACCCGCCCCGGCCGGGCACGGGCACCATGCGCATGCCGGGCACGAACCGCACGTCGGACATGGGCCCCACTCCAGAGGGCGGCCGGACGCTGGTCGCGGCGAACGGAGGGCGGACGGCGCAGTGGAAGACGCGCACACTGTCCCTGGCGCCGTCGAGCCGCACGCAGATCACAGCAGCGGCAAAGCTGCCCACGCCGGACACGCCGGACATGAGGCTGACGCCGGGCATGCGGGTCACGGTGGTGGCGAGGCGCCCGACTTATCGGCGCAAGGGGTGATGGGCCACGGCGGCCACCATGGCGGGGGGTCGATGGCGGACATGATCCGGGACATGCGCAACCGGTTCCTGGTCGCTGCAGTCTTGTCCGTGCCGATCCTGATGTGGTCGCCGATCGGGCGTGAGGTGCTGGGGCTGGAGAACCTGCCGTTGGCGTTCGGGCTGCGCGACGACGTCTTCACCTTGCTCCTGTCTCTGCCGGTGGTCTTCTACTCGGGCTGGATCTTCTTCGACGGTGCCTACCGGGCGCTGCGCGCCCGCACGCTGGACATGATGGTTCTGGTAGCCGTGGCGGTGGGTTCAGGGTGGTTGTACAGCCTCGTGGTCACGCTGACGGGCGGCGGCGAGGTCTTCTATGAGGCGGCGACCGTCCTGACTGCCTTCGTGCTGCTCGGGCACTGGTTCGAGATGCGCGCCCGGGGAGGCGCGAACGACGCGGTACGCACACTGCTCGAGCTCGCCCCGTCCCAGGCGCTGGTCATCCGTGACGGGAAGCCGGTCGAGGTGCCCACCGCGGAGGTGGTCGTCGACGACCTGCTCCTGATCCGTCCGGGGGCCAAGATCCCCACTGACGCGATGGTGGAAGAGGGTGAGTCCGAGGTTGACGAGTCCATGGTCACCGGTGAGTCGATGCCGGTGGTGAAGACCCCTGGCTCGGAGGTGATTGGCGCCTCGATCAATACCACGGGTACCTTGCGGGCGCGGGCGACGAGGGTGGGTTCGGACACCGCGCTGGCGCAGATCGTGAAGCTGGTCCAGGAGGCGCAGAACTCCAAGGCCCCGGGTCAGCGGCTCGCCGACAAGGCTGCCTTCTGGCTGGTTTTCGTGGCCCTGATCGGCGGATCGGTGACGTTCCTCGTCTGGTGGTTGGTGCTCGGCGCGCCGATCCAGCTCGCGATTCTGTTCGCGATCACGGTTGTGGTGATCACTTGCCCAGACGCCCTCGGTCTGGCCACACCGACCGCGATCATGGTCGGGACGGGGCTGGGCGCACAGCGGGGAGTGCTGTTCAAGAACGCCACGGCGCTGGAGACCTCCGCCGGCATCGACACGGTCGTCATGGACAAGACCGGAACCCTGACCAAGGGCGAACCGGAGGTGACCGACGTCGTCGCAGTCGGCATGGGCGAGGAGGAGATGCTGGCGCTGGTGGCGGCCGTCGAGCGGGAGTCCGAGCACCCCTTGGCCCGAGCCATTGACCAGCACGCGGCCGATCGGGGTCTCTCCACGCTGAGTGTGAGCGAGTTCCTGAACGTGCCCGGTCAGGGCGCGACGGCCACCGTTGACGGACGACGCGTGCTAGTGGGCAACCGCCGGCTCATGGAGAAGGAGAACATCGACCTCGGTGGTCTCGCCGCGAAGCGCGACGAGTTGGCGGGCTCGGGCCGCACTGCGGTTCTGGTCGCGGTCGACGGACGGCCAGTCGGGGTGATCGCACTCGCCGATGCGGCGCGGGAGACGGCCGCCGAGGCCGTCGCGGCCCTGCACGCGCTGCACATTGAGGTTGTGATGCTCACCGGCGACAACGAGGCCACCGCCCGGCGTATTGCCGACCAGTTGGGCATCGACACCGTCATCGCTGAGGTGCTGCCTGGGGACAAGGCGGACAAGGTGGCCGAACTGCAACGAGCCGGGAGAAAGGTGGCGATGGTCGGGGACGGAGTCAACGACGCCCCTGCGCTGGCTACGGCGGACATCGGCATCGCGATCGGTGCCGGGACAGACGTCGCGGTCGAGACGGCAGACCTGGTGCTCATGCGTTCGGACCCGCTCGACGTTCCGATCGCCCTGCGCATTGGCAAGGGCACGGTGCGCAAGATGCGTCAGAACCTCGGCTGGGCCATCGGCTACAACGCAGTGGCGTTGCCGATTGCTGCGGGAGTGTTCTACCCGGCGTTCGGGTTGGTCTTGCGCCCGGAGATCGCAGCGCTGACGATGTCAGGATCATCCCTCATCGTCGCCGTCAACGCGCTCCTGCTCAAGCGGCTGCATCTTCCGGCAGCGCCCGCCGCCCCGCACCACCACCCGGTGACAACTGCGGCATCCCCCCCTGCGGCCACCCGCTGACGATGGCGAAGCAATGCACCCGACGCGCGCGGCTGATACCCCGGTGAGGGGTGGGCAGCCGGGACGACCCCGCCCGTTGCGGATGCTGTGGATCACCGCGGCATGGGGAGCGTGCTTCATCGCGATCCAATGGGGACTGCGCGACGCACCGTTGCTCTGGTACGCCGCCCTTCGGGCACTGGTCGCCGGCGGGGTCCTGCTTGTACTCGCGGGCCTTCAACGCCGCCCCACGCCGGACCGGCCCCGTGCCTGGGCCTTGATCACAGTGCTCGGCCTAGTCAACGTCACGGTGGCGTTCGCGGCGATGTTCGGAGGCGTCGCCGGCCTCGCCACCGGGACGGCAGCGGTCCTGGCCAACGCCCAGCCCCTGCTCATCCTGCTACCGGCATGGTGGCTCTACGGCGAGGCGGTCACGGCGCGGACCGTCATCGCTCTCGTGATCGGCTTCGCCGGCCTCGTTGTCGTCGCGCTGCCCGGCGGGGGAGGCGGCGGCGCGGCGCTGTCGCTGCTCGCGGCGGCAGCCGCCACAGGCGGCACGCTGCTGTCCCGGCGGCTGCAGGGCCTGGACCTGATGGTCGCCACCGCGTGGCACCTTCTCATCGGCGGCGCGGCGTTGGCAGTACTCGCCGCAGTGATGGAGGGACCGCCAGCGATCAACTGGACCCCACGATTCATCCTCTCGCTGGCTTTCCTGAGCTTGGTTGGCACCGCGGCAACCACCGTGGCTTGGTTCGCTGAGGCCCGCCGTAGCCGGCTGGACGCGCTCAGCACATGGACGTTATTGACCCCCGCCTTCGGCATCGCCATCGCTGCCCTGGTGCTCGGCGAACGACCTGACGGCTGGACCGCAGTCGGCCTGGCCGCGGTGCTGCTTGGCATGTGTGTTGCTCTCGCGCCTCGGCGTAGCTGCCGGATCTCAGCAGGCATGGCTACCGCGGGATTTGATCCTGTCAGCGGGACTGTCATCGAGGGATCAGCGAAAGAGGGGCGATCACGACAGGTTCGAGCCCCGTATCGAACCTTGACACCACCTTGATCGCGCGCCAATCCGGGCTATCTACGCTGTGAGGATCCCGAGCAACGATCATGCTCGCGCTTGGTGAAGAACCCGTCCCACAACCGGCTGGCGACAACAGCGGTCGGTCGCCGCGGCGACCGAGCGCGGGTGGCCGAGCCGACACAAGGAGAAAGGGTTGGCTTCTTGCCGTACATCCATCGCGGCCAGGTTGACGAGGTAGGTGCTGACTGTGGGCGCCGGCAACCCACCGGCAGGGCTCACGTGGGTGCCGTCGTGGATCTTGATCGGATCTTGACCGGATCTGGCTGGCTTCCTTATGCCGCCAGGGGTACCGTGCAAAGAGACAGATACCCCCATGGGGTATTCGCAGATGATGGGCGAGAGTGAAGGTGGGTCCGATGGTCTGGATCGTTCTGGGAACGGCCGTGGTGCTGAGCGGGCTGCTGGCATGGTTCTTCTTCGGCCCGAAGCGGGCAGGCCGGGTTACGGTCGAGGACGGGGTGCAGGTTGTCACGATCACGGTCGACGGCGGCTATAGCCCGGACCTGATCGAGGGCGTTCGTCCCGGGGTGCCGGTCCGGCTTTTGTTCGATCGGCGGGAGAGCGGGGAGTGCACCTCGCGGGTCGTGATGCCGGACTTCAAGGTGAACGCCGCTCTACCGGCGTATCGCACCACGGCGGTGGAGTTCGTCCCCGCCGAGGCAGGGGAGTACCGGTTCGCCTGCGGGATGAACATGGTCTCAGGCGTGATCCGGGTCAGCGGCAGTCCCCCGGACGAAGCCGGCTCCACCGGCCCGGCCCGCGAGGTGCAGGGTACGCAGGCAACAGACGGTGAGAAGCTTGGCTCGGCGGCGGGCGCGGTGAGCGATTCGGAGGCGGCCGAGGAGGCCGAGCGGGCGGCTGAGATTCGTGATCTGACGCGCCGGGTGATCGTGGGCCTGGTGTTGACCTTGCCGGTGCTGTTCGCGGTGATGGCGCACGAGTTGTTCGGCGCGATGTGGGTGCCGGAGGTTCTGCTGAACCCGTGGCTGCAGCTGGTGCTGGTTGCGCCGGTGATGTTCTACACCGGTTGGCCGATCCATCGCACCGGCTGGCGGGCGCTGTCGCACCGCACCGCGGACATGAACTCGTTGATCACCTTGGGCACGGTCGCGGCGTTCGGCTACAGCCTGGTCGTGACCTTCCTTCCCGGCACCCTTCCCGAGAGCCTCCGCGAGGTCTACTTCGAGGCGGTCGGGGTGATCATCACCTTGATCCTGCTGGGCCGGTTGCTGGAGACCAAGGCGAAGGCCGGAACCGGGGAGGCCATTCGCAAACTCATCGGGCTCCAGCCCCGCACCGCCCGGATCCAGCGCGACGGCGCTGAGCTTGAGGTCGGCATCGACCAGGTGCGGGTCGGCGACATCGTCGTGATCCGTCCTGGGGAGAAGCTTCCTGTCGACGGCGAGGTGATCAGCGGATCCTCCGCCGTGGACGAGTCCATGGTCACCGGGGAGTCCATCCCGGTCACCAAGTCGGTCGGGGACGCGGTGATCGGTGCCACCATCAACGCCACCGGCGCGTTGAGCTACCGAGCCACCAAGGTCGGTGCCGACACCATGCTCGCCCAGATCATCAAGCTGGTCCGCGAGGCCCAGGGCTCCAAGGCGCCGATCCAGCGGCTCGCGGACAAGGTGTCGAGCTACTTCGTCCCGGCGGTGATCGTGATCGCGGTCTGGACCGCGGCCGTCTGGGTGCTGTTCGGCCCACCGCCGGTGTTCATCTTCGCCCTGGTCGCGGCGGTGTCGGTGCTGATCATCGCCTGCCCGTGCGCCCTTGGCCTGGCCACCCCGATGTCGATCACCGTCGGCACCGGCAAGGGCGCCGCTCACGGCATCCTGATCCGCTCCGCCGAAGCATTGGAGACCGCGCACAAGCTGGACTCCATCATCCTGGACAAGACCGGCACCATCACCAAGGGCGTCCCCGCCCTGACCGATGTGCTGCCGGCCGGCGAGCTGACCGAGGAACGGCTGCTGGCGGCGGTCGCGGCGGTCGAACGCTCCTCGGAGCATCCGCTGGCGACCGCGATCGTGACCGGTGCCACCGACCGCGGGCTGGCCCTGCCCGAGGTGACCGACTTCGACTCGATCACCGGTCAGGGCGTCCTGGGACGCGTGGACGGCCAAGTGGTGTGGGTCGGGAACCGGCGGCTGCTGGACGCCGCCGGCGTCGACGTGGCTCCGCTGCTGGCCGGCCACGACTGGCTCGCCTCTCAGGGCAAGACACCGATGCTCGTCGCATTCGAGGATCGCCCTGCCGGCGTGATCGGCGTGGCCGACACCCTCAAGGACGGCTCCGCCGCGGCGGTGGCCGCGCTGGAGCAGCGCGGTATCGAGGTCGTCATGATGACCGGCGACAACCGGGCGACTGCGGCCGCGATCGCCGCCCAGGTCGGGATCCGCAGGGTGGTCGCCGAGGTGCTGCCCGAGCACAAGGCCGCCGAGGTGCGCCGACTACAGGCCGAGGGCAAGGTCGTCGGCATGGTCGGTGACGGCATCAACGACGCCCCCGCGCTCGCCCAGGCCGATGTCGGCTCGGCGATCGGCACCGGCACCGACGTGGCCATCGAGTCCTCCGACATCACCTTGATCTCCGGCGAGCTGTCCGGGGTCGTGACCGCGGTCGACCTGTCGAGGGCGACGATGCGGAACATCAAGCAGAACCTGGTGTTCGCCTTCCTGTACAACACCCTCGGCATCCCGATCGCCGCCGGCGTGCTCTACCCGGCGTTCGGGCTGCTGCTGTCCCCGATCATCGCCGCGGCCGCGATGGCTCTGTCCTCGCTGTCGGTCGTGGCCAACGCCAACCGGCTGCGCCGGTTCGCCCCCCGTCCAATCCCCGACACTCAGCCGGCCACCGTCCAGCCGGCCGTTGAGGTTGGCGGCACCAAGCCGTCGACCCATCACCACCACCGAGAGGAATCAACTATGTTCGGCAAGAAGCCCAGGAAGACCCCCAAGGTCATCGATCCGGTCTGCGGTATGACCGTCGATCCCGCCAAGGCCGCGGCCACCCGTGAACACGACGGGGCCACGTTCTCCTTCTGCTCCACCGGCTGCGCGGAAACCTTCGACGCAGACCCGCACCGTTACGGACACGGCGACTCGCATGGGCACGGCGGATCCCACGCCACCCACCACGGCCACTGACCTCACGGTCTCGAGGCAGGTGATGAGCGTGGCCGGCACCCAGCCCGACACCGTCGCGCTCATCACCCGCCTGCGCCGTGTCGAAGGACAGATCCGCGGCATCGCACGGATGGTCGACCAGGACGCGTACTGCATCGATGTCCTCACCCAAGTCTCAGCGGCCACGCGTGCCTTGCAGTCGGTGGGGCTGCTGCTGCTCGACGAACACCTGCGGCACTGCCTCGCCGATGCCGCCCGATCCGGCGACGCCGTGCACGAGGCGAAGGTCGAGGAGGTGAGCCAGGCGATAGCCCGGCTGGTGCGGAGCTGAGGCCACCTCCCGCCGGGCAGACCCGGCCGGCCCCCCAGGGCTACCCACCCAGAGGCGGTGCCACACCAAGGCTCCTTGACAGCGAGAAGGGACGACACCGATGCGGCAGCGACAGACCCCACCGCTTGGCGGTGACCGGGTGCGGTGTGACGAGTCCCGGGTGGCCGCTATGACGTCAGCCGGACCTGGAGCGTCCCGCTGGCCGGGCCGGCGAAGCCCGCTGCAGCGGTTCGTCGCGACGGAGAACTCAGGCGCGATCCTGCTCGTGCTGGCAACGATGATCGCCTTGGTGTGGGCGAACTCGCCGTGGGCAGCCGGCTACGACGCGCTCTGGTCCATCGAGCTGGGCGTGAGCCTTGGGGAGCTCCAGTTGACCCACAGCCTGCGGGACTGGGTCAACGAAGGGCTGATGGCAGTCTTCTTCTTCGTCGCCGGGCTGGAGATCCGCCGCGAGTTCGACATGGGCGAACTCCGGGAACGGCGACGCGTCGCCCTGCCGCTGCTGGCCGCCGTTGGTGGCATGGTCGTGCCAGCACTGCTCTATCTGGCCGTCAACGCCACTGCAGGCTCGGCTGCCGGCTGGGGAATCGTGGTGGGCACTGACACCGCGTTCGCGCTCGGTGTGTTGTCGCTGAGCCGGGGGGTCGCGCCACGGGTCCGGACCCTCCTGTTGACCATGGTGGTGATCGACGACGTGATCGCGTTGACCGTCATCGCCGTGGCCTACACCGCCAACCTGTCGCTGCCGTGGCTGATCGCCGCCGCGGCCGTCTTCGGCGTGATCCTGCTGCTACGCCAGCTGCGGGTGCGTCATCTCGGTGCCTACGCGGTCGCGGCCGCGGGATTGTGGCTGGCGGTGTCGGCATCCGGCGTGCATGCGACAATCGCCGGTGTTGCTGTCGGGTTGGTGGCGACCGCCTATCCGCCAGGGCGGGAGAGGCTGCGTCATGCCGGTGCGGCATGGCGGCACTTCCGGATGACACCGACGCCGCGGCTGGCGCACCGCGCCAGCCGGACGATCGCCCAGACGATTTCCCCCAACGAACTGCTGCAGCAACGCTTCCACCCCTGGTCGAGTTACCTGGTCGTTCCCCTGTTCGCCCTGGCCAACGCGGGCTTGTCGCTCGACCCCGCGGCGCTCCAGCGCGCAGCGACATCGCCGATCACCCTTGGGGTGGTGCTCGGTCTGGTCGTCGGCAAGCCCGCCGGGATCATCGGCGCCACCTGGATCGCCTCCCGAAGGCGCCTGGGCGGCCTGCCCCTGATGGTCACCTGGCCCTCGTTGGCCGGGGCGGGAGCCCTGGCCGGGATCGGGTTCACCGTGTCCTTGCTGATCGCGGATATCTCCTTCATCGGCGACGACTTGGACGAGGCGAAGATCGGCATCCTCGGCGGATCCCTGATCGCCGCTGGACTGGGCTGGCTCGTGTTCCGGATCGCAGCCGCACTCCCGCCACGACTACAGGCAGCCGGGGCGCAGCACCTCGCACCACCGATCACCGACCTCGCCACGCCGGTCGAACCCGACATCGACAATGTGCTCGGCCCCGCGTCCGCGCCGGTGACTATCGTGTGGTACGGCGGCTTCGAATGCCCCCATTGCACCCGCACCGCGGCGATCATCGGCGATCTTCGGACACAGTTCGTCGATGATCTGGCCGTCGTGTTCCGGCACCTGCCGTTGCCCGACATCCACCCCCACGCCGTCATGGCAGCCGAGGCGGCCGAGGCCGCCGCCGCCCAGGGCGAGTTCTGGCGCATGGCGGCAGTCCTCTTCGCCCACCACCACGAGCTCAACCGGGCACGCATCGAGGAACTCGCCATCGAGGCTGGGCTCGACCGCGATCGCTTCCGAGAGGACCTCAGCGCCCGACGACATGCGCTCAGGATCGAGCGGGACATCGCCTCCGCAGACGACAGCGGCGCGGCGGGGACACCGGCCCTCTTCGTCAATGGACACCGCTACTCCGGGCCTGTCGAGACCTCGGCACTGGCGCGCATCCTCAGCGACGCGCGAGCCGCGGCCATCCGAAGGAACTCGTCCCACCTGGAAGCGCACCCAACAGAGCCTCGGCCGGGCGAGGCGTGCGCCGCCCTGGACGAGCCACCGCGCCCTGAGTGCACGCATTAGCTGCCGCCGACCGACACGAGGAGCTGCAATGGATAGACAGACGAAGACCATCGTTCTGGAGGTCTCAGGGCCCTGGGCTTCGGTGATGCGTTCGGCGCGCGCCTTGACCTCGGATGTGGTGGTGGCCCCCTACCGTCAGGTCGGGCATCTCGATTCTTGCTCGAATCCTGACCAGACACAGGCACTGTCTTCGCTTGCCTGAGGCATGCTCGCTGAGCTGGGCTTCGGGTGCGGGGCCGGTTATGGCGATGGCGGACAGGGTGCGTCGGGCGGCGCTTGCCGGCACCGAGCCTGGCCTGGGCCGGGGCCGTCCATTGCAGCACCAAGAAGGAGGGCTCTCATGGAAGGCCAGGCCAGTTTGG
This sequence comes from uncultured Propionibacteriaceae bacterium, assembly GCA_964435735.1. Taxonomy (GTDB): domain Bacteria; phylum Actinomycetota; class Actinomycetes; order Propionibacteriales; family Propionibacteriaceae; genus Propionicimonas. Next base: position 3,903 of record CAYSZZ010000041.1, on the reverse strand, counting down.
CTGCCCCGGTCGCTTCTCATTCGCACGGCGGCCCCACATCTGCGAGTGCGGCCGTCAAGTGGTTGCTGGCCGTAATCATGACCGTCTTTGTGGCCGTGACGGTGGCCGGTGCGGTGGCCTTGTGGCCGCGGGATGCCCCGGCGAAGGAACCCTGGCTCTATGAGGGCGCGACCCTGGTCACAGGCGTTGTGGCCGAGATTGTCGTCGATGACGGCGAGGGAGGCCACCTGAGCGTCCTGCTCGATGACGGCAGGACGGTGGATGTGCCCGCGGAACCGACCGCTCCGCTGAGCGAGGCCGGCGTCGGCCAGCGGGTGCAGATCGTGGAGATCAAGGACGAGCCAGACACGTTCTACTTCATGGACTACGAGCGAGGGCTGCCACTGCTGTTGCTCGCCGGATTGTTCGTGGCGACCGTGCTCGGTGTGGCCAGGTGGAAGGGACTGGCGGCCCTCGCCGGGCTGGTGGCGGCACTTGCGTTGGTTTGGATGTTCACACTGCCCGCGCTCGCGACCGGCAGGGATCCTCTGCTGGTCGCTCTGGTCACGGCATCGATGGTCATGTTCGTCGTGGTGTATCTCGCCCACGGTATCTCGGTGAAGTCAACGACAGCGCTGCTGGGGACCTTCGCCGGCATCGCCGGCGTGGCGGCGCTGGCGTGGTGGGCGATCCCTGGCACAAGTCTGACTCCGCTGCAGGATGAGACGATGGGCCAGGTGCCGTACATCTTCCCTGGTCTCGACGCCCGCGGGATCTTGTTGTGCGGCATGGTGCTCGCGGGGGTCGGCGTGCTCAATGATGTGACGATCACCCAGGCGTCCGCGGTATGGGAGCTTCGTGAGGCCGCCCCGACCGTATCCCGCCGGACCATTTTCGCCCACGCTATGCGGATCGGGCGGGACCACATCGCCTCCATCGTCTACACCATCGCCTTCGCCTACGTCGGCACGGCGCTGGCGATGCTGCTGCTCGCGTCACGGCTCGACTTCAGCATCCTGCAGCTGTTGACGTTCAACACGATCGCCCAGGAGGTCGTGGCCACCCTCGTGGCGTCGGTCAGCCTCGTGGCCACGATCCCGATCACAACGGCGCTCGGAGCCTGGCTGGCTGGCCCGCGCCCTGCTGTCGAACCGAGACGCCTTGCCACTCACCCCTCTGCGGGATAGCCCCGACTCAGCCAGCCGGCGACAGCCTGGTCCGTCCCGATGGATCACAACCATTGTCGCCCGAGGTGTGGTGCGGTCGGCGACCGGCCCCGGGGTGGTCGCGACGTTGACGGGCATGGTGAACAGCCTGGGTGTCCACCCGAGGAAGTCCCAGACCGGGTTCGGCATGCGCAGAGCCCGCCACCGTTGGTCTGGTGGCGGGCTCTGCCGACCGGGGTTCTCCCGCGGCCAGGATCGCTAGGCGGGCAGCCCCGCGAGGAGGCCGGCCATCTCGGTGATCTCGGTGGTCTGGGCGTCGATGATCTGTTCGGCGAGCTCCCGTACATCCTCGTTCTGCCCGGTGTCGATCACGGACTGTGCCATGGTGATCGCACCCTCGTGGTGGGCGGTCATGAGTTCGAGGAAGCTGCGATCGAAGTCAGTCCCGGTGAGTGCCTGGAGCTCGGTCATCGCTGCGTCCTGATCCATGCCGTCCATATCCATGCCACCGTGGTCCATGCCGCCCATGTCGGCGTCCGTGCTGGTCGGTTCGCCCCAGCTCTCCAGCCATCCGGTCATCAGGTCGATCTCGGGGCCTTGGGCTGCGGTGATGCGTTCGGCGAGCGCCTTGACCTCGGGGGTGGTGGCTTGCTGTGCCGCCAGGTCGGCCATCTCGATGGCACCCTGGTGGTGGATGATCATCATCTGGGCGAACTCGGTGTCGGCGGCGTTATGCGCGGCGGACGCGTCAGGTGAGGTGGCCGCGGTCGGGGTGGTGGTTGCCGGGCTCTGTTCGACGGGAGTGGCGCAGGCGGCCAAGGCGAGGCTGAGCGTGACGGTGGCAGCTCCGGCCGTAAGGACTCGTCGGATTGTCGTGGTCATCGGGTCTCCTTAGCGGTGGTGGGCGTGGGTCTGGTTGGCAGCGGCTTCGGCGTGACAGCAGTCGTCGTGTTCGCTTGCACATCGGCAGTCTGCCGGGTCGTGGTCGCGAGCCTCGGGCTCGGTTGTGGCAGAGGCATGGCAACAGGCCATCATCGTCTCCTTGAGGTTTCGGCGGCCGGGTGGCGGTCGCTTGGTGGTTGGCTCGCGCGGTGGCTGGCCTGGGTCGCCAGTGTTGCTGGTTTGGGTCAGGATCCGGGCCGGGTTTGATGAAGGCTCGGTCAAGACCGCCGGTCGTCGGACTGCTGGGGTCGGGTCAAGGGCGGGTTTGGGCTAGTGGGGAGGGTCAGGGTGAAACTCGCTCCCTGGTCGCGGCCCGCGCTGCTGGCGGTCAGGCTGCCGCCGTGGGCTTCGGCGATGGCCTTGGCGATGGTCAGGCCGATGCCGGAGCCGGCTTTGTCGTGGGTGCGGGCGGTGTCTCCGCGGTAGAAGCGTTCGAAGATGTGGGCGAGTTGGTCGCTGCTCATTCCTTCGCCGGTGTCGGTGATGGTGAGGGTGACACTCCTGCCCGGGCCGTGTCGTCCGGTGATGGTGACGCGGCCGCCGGTGGGGGTGTGCCGCAGCGCGTTGGTGAGGAGGTTGCCGAGAACCTGCCCGATCCGCTGTGGGTCGACCCACACCCCTAGGTCGTTGATGTCGTCTGCCAGCGTCACGGATTTGGCTGCGTAGCCGGCGCGTACTTGGCTGAGTGCACTGGTCACGAGTTCGGACAGCGGCTGGGTGGTCGGCTCGAGCGTGATGCGTCCCTCTTCGGCGCGGGACACGTCATCGAGGTCGTGGGCGAGCCGGGTGAGACGCTCGGTCTGGTGTTCGAGGATCTGGCGGGTCGTGTCATTCCATTCGGTGACGCCGTCGGCAAGGCCTTCCAGGTGGGCGTTGAGGGTCGCGATCGGGGTGCGAAGTTCGTGGGCGAGGTCGGAAAGCAGCCTGCGTCGGGTGTCCTCGACACTGCCGAGGCGTTCGGCCATCTGGTTGAACGAGCCGGCGAGGGTGGCCAACTCCGGGCCGGCGCCGGTGACGGTCACCCGTGCGGCGTAGTCGCCGGTGCTGATCCGGCGCGCGGACGCGGTGAGGGTGTCGAGCGGGCCGCGGATCCGGCCGGTGACGTACCAGGTGACGCCCAGCGCAAGGACCAGCGCGACCAGGAGACCCACGCCCAGGGAGACGGCGCTGGCGCTGGCGAAGGCCTCTTCGATGTGGGGGACCTCGGGTGAGTCGGGTTCGTGGCCCGACTCGAGTAGGTGGACGTGAAACAGCGGCGGGCCGATGATGGCGGCCACCAGCGCGGCCGTCAGGACACTAGCGACCAGCGCCAGAGCCTGGGCCGCGAAGAGCCTGGTGCCCAATCGCCAGCCGGCGATGGTGTGGTCGGTCATCCCTTGCCCATCCGGTAGCCGACCCCCCGTACGGTCAGGACGTACCGCGGCTCGTTCGGGTCGTCACCGAGTTTGCGGCGCAGGTTCGCGACGTGCACGTCGACGACGTGGTCATCGCCGAGCCAGTCAGCGTCCCAGACCTCGTCGATGATCTGGCGACGGCTCAGCGCGACCTTCGGCTGCTCGGAGAGCACGTCGAGGATGTCGAACTCGGTCCGGGTCAACTGCACCGGCTGGTCATCCAGCCAGACCTCGCGTCCTGCGGCGTCCACTCGCAGGTCACCGAACACCCGCGGCGGTTCCGGGTCCGCCTCGGTGGCGGCGGGTCGGCGGGGGCGGCGTAGCACCGTCTGGACGCGGGCGACGAGTTCGCGAGTGCTGAAGGGCTTGGTGATGTAGTCGTCGGCGCCCACCGAGAGCCCGATCAGCTTGTCGACCTCGTC
>CAYSZZ010000040.1:0-17878 GCA_964435735.1 uncultured Propionibacteriaceae bacterium | reverse complement strand
CTGTTCAACATCGGCGTGGACGGCCAGTACCGGGTCGCCTCGTTCGCCGCCGCGCTGTTCGCGGGACAGAACTTCCTGCCCGGCTGGCTGAATATCATCGTCTCGATCTGCGTCGCGATGGTGGTCGGGGCGCTCTGGGCGCTGATCGCCGGTCTGCTCAAGGTGGGCCGGGGTGTCTCGGAAGTGATCTCGACGATCATGCTCAACTACACCGCCACCTATCTGGTGGCCTACCTGCTGCGGCAGACCGCGTACCGCGCCGAGGGCAGCAACGTGACCAGCACCCGTCCGATCGCGGAGGAGTCGCGCGTCCCCGGGATCTCGGTGGAGGGCCTGCTGAACACCCCCAACAAGATCTACGGGCTGGTCTTCCTGGCGATCGCAGTCGGTTTCCTCTACTGGTTCGTGGTGAACAAGACCCGGTTCGGCTTCGACCTGCGGGCGGCCGGTGCCTCCGAGACCGCCGCTCAGGCCAGCGGCGTTCGGGTGAAGCGCATGGTTGTGCTCTCCATGGTGCTGTCCGGCGCGGTCGCCGGTCTGGTGGGGATGCCGCTGCTGTTCGGCCAGGATTACGCCTACGGCGACACCTTCCAGTCCGGATTGGGTTTCGCCGGTATCGCGGTCGCCCTGCTGGGACGCAACAATGCCGCCGGGATGGCGATCGCCGCCGTGTTGTGGGGATACCTCAACCAGCTCAGCAACGGCCTGCAGATCGGCGCGGGGGTCTCCGACCGGCTGGTGCTGATCATCCAGGGCATCATCGTGCTCTCCGTGGTGGTGGCCTATGAGATCGTCCGGCGGGCCAGGCAGAGCCTGGAGCAACGCCGGGTGGCTGCCGAGCTCGCCGCGCAGTCCCGGCCCCAGACCGAGGAGGTGGCGGCGTGAGCATCGACACCGCACCGCTGTCGGCCACCCTGCCGCTGCACCGCAAGGCCCGTCCGAGCTGGTACTGGCCGGCGGTGCTGATCGGGTCGCTGCTGGTGGTGGCCACTGTCCGCGTGATCACCGGGGCCAACGACATCATCTCCTCCGGTGCGCTGGGCGCCGCCCTGGGACTGGCCGTGCCGCTGGCGCTGGCCGGCCTGGGCGGCCTGTGGTCGGAGCGGGCCGGAGTGGTCAACATCGGCCTGGAAGGCATGATGATCCTGGGCACCTGGGGGGCCGGCTTCTTCGGCTTCCACTATGGTCCCTGGATCGGGATACTGGGCGCGGCCGCCATGGGCCTGCTGGGCGGGGCGATCCATGCGGTGGCGACGGTGATCTTCGGCGTCGACCACATCGTCTCCGGCGTCGCCCTCAACCTGCTGGGCGCCGGCGCCGGTGCCTACCTGGCGGTGCGGACCTTTTCCGATCTGCCCGGTGGCGGGCCGACCCAGTCCCCGCCGCTGGAGCGGCTGCCCAATCTCAGCCTGCCCTGGGTGGGCGAGCCGCTGGCCGCGCTGGAGAAGACCGGCACCTGGCTGCTCGCCGATCTCGCCGGCATTCTGCACGCGGTGACCACCGACGTGAACGCCCTGACCCTGATCGCGGCCGGGCTGCTGGTGCTCACCTGGTGGGTGCTGTGGCGAACCCCGTTCGGGCTGCGGGTCCGCTCCGTGGGTGAAGCACCGCATGCCGCCGAGACCCTCGGGGTCAACGTGTTGCGGCTGAAGTTCACCGCCGTGCTGTTCTCCGGTGCGCTGGCCGGCCTCGCCGGCGGCTTCCTGGTGCTGGTGGCGTCCAATATCTACCGGGACGGCCAGACCGGAGGCCGTGGCTACATCGGCCTGGCGGCGATGATCTTCGGCAACTGGCGACCCGGCGGGCTGGCGGCCGGCGCGATGCTGTTCGGCTACACCGATGCGATCCGGCTGCGTGGCGGCGGCGACGTGATTCGGGCCTTCCTGCTGCCGCTGGGGCTGCTCCTGCTGGGCTGGGGGATCTACCAGCTGATCCGGCGCGGTCGCGGCAAGCCGATCGCCGGCATCGTGCAGATCGTCGTGGCGGTGCTCGCGCTGGTCTGGTTCGCGCTGATCGATGCCGTGCCCAACGAGTTCACCGGCATGACGCCGTACATCGCGACCCTGCTGGTGCTGGCGTTGGCCTCGCAGCGGTTGCGGATGCCGGCGGCGGACGGGGCGATCTACCGTAAGGGTGAAGCGTCGTGACCACCCCACGACGTTCTTCTCCTCCGCTGCGCTCCCCCGAACAACGCCGCGGGGACCCCGGAATGATCGACTGGGACGCGTTGCGAGCGCGCGCCCGCGAGGTCTGTGGACGCGCCTACGCGCCCTACTCGAACTACCAGGTGGGAGTCGCCGGCCTGGTCGATGACGGTCGGATCGTGTTCGGCTGCAATGTCGAGAACGCCGGCTACGGGGTGAGCCTGTGCGCCGAGTGCGGGATGATCAGCCAATTGATCGCCGGCGGGGGCGGACGGCTGCTCGCGGTCGCCTGCGTCAACCGGCTGGGCGAGCCGATCCTGCCGTGCGGGCGCTGTCGCCAGTTGCTGTGGGAGCATGGCGGCGCGACGCTGCAGGTGGACACCCCGCTGGGCGTCCGGGGAATGGCCGACCTGCTGCCGCAGGCCTTCGGGCCGGAGTCGCTGGACCACGTCCGGAGCCCGCCGGAGACGACCGGAGCACCCGAGGCCGAGGACGGCGGGCGATGATCGACCCGGAGGTGCTCCGCGCGATCCCCAAGGTCGCGCTGCACGATCACCTCGACGGCGGACTGCGCGCGTCCACCGTGCTGGAACTGGCGACCGGGATCGGCCACGAACTCCCGGCAACCGACGCCGATGCGCTGGCCCGGTGGTTCTTCGAGGCGGCGGATTCCGGCTCTCTGGTGCGCTACCTGGAGACCTTCGACCACACCATCGCCGTGATGCAGACCTCTCCACAGCTGAAGCGGGTGGCGCGCGAGTTCGTCGAGGACCAGGCGGCCGACGGCGTGGTCTACGCCGAAGCCCGCTGGGCGCCCGAGCAGCACCTGCGGGCCGGGCTGACCATGGCCGAGGCCGTCGAGGCGGTCCGGGACGGGCTGTCCGAGGGCATGGCGGTCTGCGCGGCGGCCGGACGTCCGATCGTGGCCCGCCAACTCCTCACCTCGATGCGCCATGTCGAGCCGTCGCCTGAGGTGGCGGAGCTGGCGGTGGCCTACCGCCACGACTCGGTGGCGGGTTTCGACATCGCCGGGGCCGAGGACGGCTTCCCGCCCAGCCGGTTCGCCGCGGTCTTCGAATACCTGCGCCGGCACAACCTGCAGTACACCATCCACGCCGGCGAGGCCTTCGGGCCGGCCTCCATCTGGGAGGCCGTGCAACTGTGCGGCGCCTCCCGGATCGGGCACGGCGTCCGCCTGGTCGAGGACATCACCGGCGGGCCGGGGAACCGGGTGCTGGGCGACCTCGCCGGCTACCTGCTCGACCGGCGGATCCCGCTGGAGATCTGCCCGACGTCGAATCTCCAAACCGGGATCGCCGCGACCATCTCCGAGCACCCGTTCGGGTTGCTGGCCGAACTGGGTTTCCGGGTGACGGTCAGCTGCGACAACCGGCTGATGAGCCGGACCACGCTGAGCCGGGAGTTCGGCCTGCTGGCGGACGCCTTCGGCTACACCCTGACCGACCTGCGGCGGTTCACCCTGAACGCGGCGCGCAGCGCCTTCCACCCCTACCACGAGCGGGTGAAGCTCATCGACGAGGTGATCCTGCCGGGCTTCGCCGCTCACGGCGTGCCGGTGGACGCCGCCTGGTGAGCACCGACCGGGGCTCCCTGCCGGCCGCTGTCGGCCCGTAACCGGACCTCCGCCGTTGGCGAGCGGCAATCCCGCCGGCAGGTGAGGCGGACGCTCAAGCGGCTGGACGATGACGGTTCGGGCGGGTTTCCAGAGGCGCCCGCGATCGTTCACTGACCTGTCAGCTCCTGTTGCTCGGGTGGTGAGGTGGCCCGCTTAGCGTCGAGTGCATGACGCCCGCCCGCCGACCCGATCGGGTTGCCGTCCTCGCTGACACCGACAGCCGCTGGAAGTGGGGAATGCTGACCGCGCGACAGCTGCATCCGGTCGACGGAGTCGACCCGTATCTGCTGGATCGCGGCGCCCGGCCGAGCTCGCGCCAACTCCAGGCCGCCGGTGTCGATCCGGCCGCGGTCGTCGCGCTCGGCATGCCGGAGCTGGTGGACGCACTGCTCACCACCCGGCCGGACGTCCTGGTGCTCGCCGAAGGCGGTGGCGGGGTGATCGCCGCGATCACCGCCCTGGCCGCAACCTGGCCCCCGCACGTCCGGCGCCCGATCGTGGTCAGCGGGTACTTCGGGGTGGTCTACGAGAAGGTGGTCGAGGGTCTGCTGGGACGCGCGGGCTCCGACATCGTGCTCGCCAACAGCCCTTACGACGCCGAGCGATTCGCCGAGGTGTACACCGGACTCGGGCTCGATTCCCAGGTCATCGTCCAGACCGGGTTGCCCTTCCTGCGCGAGCTCCCACCACTCACCGGGCCACGCCGGTTCACCGTCACCTTCGCCTGCCAGCCGGGGGTTCCTGCCACGCACCGCGAGCGCGACTACGTGGTGCGCCGGTTGATCCGTCACGCTGGGCTGCATCCGGATCGCCGGGTCATCCTGAAGCTGCGCAGCGTGCCCGGGGAGCGGGTCACCCATGCCGAGCCCTATCCCTATCCGGCCATCCTGCGCCGCCATGAGCTGCCGGCCAACCTGCAGATCGCACTGGGTGACATGGGCGAGACGCTGGGGGAGACGGACCTGCTGGTGACGGTCTCCTCGACGGCTGCCCTGGAGGCCATGCACGCCGGTGTCGGCACGGTGCTGCTGACCGACTTCGGGGTACGGGAAGGACTCGGCAATGCCTACTTCGTGGGCTCGGGCTGCCTCGCCTCGTTCGACGAGGTGGACGCGGGGCGGGTGCCGCTTGCCGATCCGGAGTGGATCCGGGCCCGCGGGGTGGCGGGCGGGCGCCCGGACGCCTTCGTCACCCGGATCTCGGAACTGCTGGCCGGTGAGCTGGAGCCGTTGCGCCCCTACTACACCACCGAGCGCAGCCCGTCCTATCTGCCGCGGCTTCTGGCGAGCTACGGACTGGCACCGGATGGACGCGGGCTCGGTTCCTCCGCGGGAACCGGCCAGGTTCGCCAGTTGGTGCGCGGCGCGATCCGGAGCACCGCTCGGAGCATCTATCACTCCGGTGTCACCACCGTGGCTCCGGTGCTTCGAAAGCTGGGGTCGCTGTGAACCGGCAGTTCGCCTCCGACGCCGGCCCCGAGGTCGTCGCGGTGATCCCCGCCCGGGGCGGCTCCAAGGGGGTGCCGGGCAAGAACCTCGCCCAGGTCGGCGGGGTCCCCCTGGTCGCCCGTGCGGTCCGGGCCTGCCTGGCCGCACGCCGGCTCTCGGCCGTTGTGGTCTCCACCGACGATCAGGAGATCGCGGCGGTGGCCCGGCAGGCCGGCGCGGTCGTGGTCACCAGACCGCTCGACCTCGCCGGCGACACCGCCAGCAGCGAGGACGCGGTGATTCATGCCCTGGAGGTTCTCTACGGAAGTGCGGCCAGCCAGGTCGACGTGGTCGTCCTGGTGCAGTGCACCAGTCCGTTCACCACCTCGCAGGAGATCGATCAGGTCGTGCAGGCGGTGCTCGATGGCGCGGACACCGCGTTCACCGCCGCTCGCTTCCACGGCTTCCTGTGGCGTCCTGAGCCTGACGGCGCGGTCGCGGTCAACCACCATCACAAGCGGCGCGCCCGCCGGCAGGAGCGGCCGGTCGAACTGCTGGAGACCGGAGCCGCCTACGCGATGCGAGGAGCCGGCTTCTGGGCCAAGAAGCGACGCTTCTTCGGCGACATCCGAGCGGTTGCCACCGACCCCGATCGGGTGCTGGAGATCGACGAACCGGGCGATCTGGAGCGGGCGCGGGCCCTGGCGCCGCTGCTGGACACCCACGCCGGGCGACCCGGGCGCGGGGACCTGGACGCGGTGGTGCTCGACTTCGACGGCACGCAGACCGACGACCGGGTCTGGGTGGACGGCGAGGGCGGGGAACGGGTCGCGGTGCACCGCGGCGACGGTATGGGCGTCGCCGCGCTGCGCCGGGCCGGGATCGAAGTGCTGATCCTGTCGACCGAGGCCCATCCGGTGGTTTCAGCGCGGGCGGCCAAGCTCGGCGTCGAGTGCCTGCAGGGTGTCGACCGCAAGGGCGAGGCGCTGGTCGCCTGGTGCGCCGCCAAGAAGCTGGATCCCCAACGCGTCCTCTATCTGGGCAACGACGTGAACGACCTTCCCTGCTTCGCCGAGGTGGGCTGGCCGGTCGCGGTCGGCTCCGCGCATCCTCCGGTTCGGGCAGCGGCCCGCGCCGTCACCACCGTGCCGGGCGGGCATGGTGCCGTCCGCGAGATCGCCTCGTGGATTCTCGGAAAGGACCTGTCATGAGCACAGAACTCAGCCCACGGCTGCGCCGGCTCGGCGATCGCCTAGTCGGCCCGGGCCACCCGGTCTACCTGATCGGCGAGATCGGCATCAACCACAACGGAGAACTGGCCAACGCGCTAAAGCTGATCGAGGTGGCCGCCGACGCCGGCCTGGACGCCGTCAAGTTCCAGAAACGGACACCGCGGGTCTGCACCCCGCGCGACCAGTGGGAGATCGAACGCGACACCCCCTGGGGCCGGATGACCTACATCGACTACCGCGAGCGGGTTGAGTTCGGCGAGGCCGAATACCGAGCCATAGCCGAGCGCTGCCGGCAGCTCGGCATCGACTGGTTCGCCTCTCCCTGGGATGTCGAGAGCGTCGACTTCCTCTCCCGGTTCGAGGTGCCCGCCCACAAGGTCGCCTCGGCCTGCCTGACCGACGACCAGCTGCTCCGGGCGCTGCGGGCGACCGGCCGAACGGTCATCCTGTCGACAGGGATGTCGACGCCGGAACAGATCCGGCACGCGGTCGAGGTGCTGGGCAGCCGCAACACCGTGCTGCTGCATGCCACCAGCACCTATCCGGCGCCCCCGGAGGAACTCAACCTGCGGATGATCGACACCTTGATGGCCGACTATCCGAACGTTCCGATCGGCTACTCCGGACACGAGACCGGATTGCAGACCACCGTCGCTGCGGTGGCCCGGGGTGCGGTGATGGTCGAGCGGCACATCACACTGGACCGGGCGATGTGGGGCTCCGATCAGGCCGCCTCGGTGGAGCCGGCCGGGCTGACCCGGCTGGTGCGCGACATCCGGGTGATCGAGCAGTCGCTCGGCGACGGGGTCAAGCAGGTCTACCCCGGCGAGTTGGCGGCGATGCGCAAGCTGCGACGGGTGACCGGCGCCGTGACCGAGATCTCGGGGGGAGCGGTCGCGTGACCGCTCTCGCCCTCGTCGAGAGCCCGGTACAGCTGCTGCACGTCATCGAGTGGTGCCACGCCACCGCTTCGGCGGAGCGCACCACGGCGGCCGTCCTCGCGCCAGTGGACGAGACCAGCCGCGGGCAGCTGCGCTCGATGCTGCAGTACGCCGGTGAAGAGGGGATCACGACCCGCTGGCACGATCCGCGCCGTGGCGTCGGCTCGCTCCTCGGTACGCTCGCCACGCTGGGCCGGCAGGTGGCGGTAGCAGATCAACTGGTGCTGGGGGATCCGTTCTCCGGAGTGGTGCAGTCGCTGCTGCCGGGCGCCCGGGGCCGCGAACTGGTCGTCGTCGACGACGGCACCGCGACGATCGACTTCGTCTCGCGGCTGGCCGATCGGGCGCCGCTCATCCGCTGGGACGCACCGGAGCACGCTCTCGCGGCGCGACTGCGCCGTCCCTTCGCCGCCGCTGCGGCGCGGCAGCTGACCCCGTCGGCAGCCCGGCCGGTGACCGTCTTCACCGTCATGCCCGTGGGCCGGGTGCCAGGTCTGACCGTCCGCGACAATCGCTACGACTGGACCCGGCGGCGGTTCGGCCGGCCGCAGGTGGTGGCGGGAACCGACATCGTGGGCACATCGCTGGTGGAGTCGGGGGTGGTGGAAGCCGCGGCCTACCTCGATGCGGTGACCTGGCTGGCGGCCGGTTCCGGCGGTGGCCGGTACTACGCCCACCGTCGTGAGGGCGACGCCAAGCTGACCGCGATCGCGCGGCGCTCCGGGCTGACCGTGGTGCGTCCCACGGTGCCGCTGGAGATCGAACTGCGTCGCGGCCCGGTCGCCGAGCAGGTCGTGGGTTTCCCGTCGTCGGTGGCCTACACCCTGCCGGTGGTCCTGGCATCGGTACCCAGCCGGGTGCGCGTGGTACCGGTGGAACCAGCCTGGTTCCGGGCCGGAGTGGGGACGCGGGCGCGTGACTTCCTCACCACGATCGTGGTGGACCAGGTGGGAGTCAGCGCGGCACGAAAACCGGCAGCCCGCCGCTGAAGGACAGGTTGTAGCCCAGGCCGTGGGCGATGATGTAGCCGATACCGAGCAGCACCACCAGCACCACGAAACCGAAGATCACAACGCCGATCACCCGCCCGACCGGATGCGCGGGCGGCAGGCTGCCCTCGTCGTGGATCTCGGCGTCGCCGCCGGTGCCCCACGCCATGGCGCGGATCCCGAAGGCGAAGAGGGCGGGCAGGCCGGCGCCGAGGACGATGCCGATCGCAAGGATCCGCCATGCCGCGTCCAGCGCGGCCCATACCTGGGTCACTTGGTCACCCCCTGCGAGACGGGGGTCGGTTCAGCGGCCGTCGACTCGGCCACCGCGAGTTCGTCCGTGGCCGGGTCCGGTTCCCATTCGTCATTGACGTTGTGGCGGCCGATCGGCTCGCGGCGGGAATGCAACCACATCGCCAGCCAGGCGACGACCATGAGCACGAAGACCGTGACGGCACCCGGTGTGCCGCCGATCAGGTGGCCGAGCCACCACATCACGGCTCCCACCAGCGCGGCCGCCGGCAGGGTTGTCAGCCAGGCCATCCCCATCCGTCCAGCGACCCCCCAGCGCACTTCGGCACCCTTGCGCCCCAGGCCGGAGCCGAGAATGGAGCCGGTCGCGACGTGAGTGGTCGAGAGCGGGAAACCGAGTTGGCTGGAGGTGAGGATGACCGCTGCCGAGGAACTCTCGGCGGCCATGCCCTGGGGGGAGGAGATCTCGATCAGCCCTTTGCCCATCGTGCGAATGATCCGCCAGCCGCCGATGTAGGTGCCGGCAGCGATGGCGAGTGCGCAGCTGACCTTCACCCAGAAGGGGATCTGGTGGGTGTCTGTCCAGGCGCCGGTGGCGAGCAGGCCGAGGGTGATCACCCCCATCGTCTTCTGCGCGTCGTTGGTGCCATGGGAGAGGGAGAGCAGCGACGCCGTCCCGATCTGTCCCCAGCGGAAGCCGGTTTCCTGGTAGCGGCGATTGACGCCCTCGGTCACCTTGAACACCAGTCTGGTGCCGACCAGCGCCACGACGATCGCGATCGCCGGTGACACCAACCCCGGCAGGATCACCTTGCCCACCACGCCGTCGAGGTGGTAGCCCTCGCCGATCCACTTCACGCCGCCGAAGCCCACGCCGGCGATCGTCGCGCCGATGAGGCCACCGAACAGAGCGTGGGAGGAACTGGACGGCAGACCCCACAGCCAGGTGAGGATGTTCCAGATGATGGCGCCGGCGAGTCCGGCCATCAGGATCAGCAAGAGACCGCCGCCGCCGTCTCCCATGACTTCCGGGATCGGGGTGCCGTCCGGATTCTGGATCCGGATGACGGCGTTCGTGACGGTGATGGCGACCTCGACCGACAGGAAGGCGCCGACGAGGTTGAGAACGGCGCAGAGCGTGACTGCGGCTTTCGGAGTAAGGGCCTTTGTCGCTATCGACGTAGCCATGGCGTTCGCGGTGTCGTGGAAACCGTTGGTGAAATCAAACGCCAACGCCGTCACGACAACGAGCGCCAAGAGTATGAACTCGGGGGACACATCAATCATCGTAAGGGTGAACGCCGGGTTGCGGAAACTCGCAATCCCGCTAGCCGCGCTAGCGCGTCATCCCAAGCGGGAACGCAGTCCGCTGCCTGAAAACGGCTAGCCGCGCTAGCGCGTTCTGTGGCCCGCCGGCCGGCCCGGCACCCGGTGTCGGGGCCCAGGCGTGGCCGTGGCCGACCACCGCCCCGGACGGCGCGGGCCCGGATGCCGGACGGCTGCTGCTGGCGGGCCGGCCGCCCATCCGGCGCTGTCTGCCCGGTGATCCGGCCATCCCGCCTGCCGATAGGATTCGATCCATGGCTTCTTCCATCCTGACCGCTGTGGCCTGGCCGTACGCCAATGGTCCACGGCATATCGGGCACGTGTCCGGCTTCGGCGTTCCCTCCGACGTGTTCTCCCGCTACATGCGGATGGCCGGTCACGACGTGCTGATGGTCTCCGGGACGGACGAGCACGGCACTGCGATCCAGGTGCAGGCCGATTCCGAGGGGCTCACCCCGCAGCAGACCGCAGACAAGTACCACCGGGTGATCGCCGAGGACCTGCAGGGCCTGGGTTGTTGTTACGACCTGTACACCCGCACCACGACGCTCAACCATCGCGCGGTGGTCCAGGAGTTGTTCCGGACGCTGCACCGCAACGGCTACCTGATCGCCGAACGCCAGATGGGCGCCATCTCGCCCTCCACCGGACGGACGCTGCCCGACCGCTACATCGAAGGCACCTGCCCGCTGTGCGGCTACGACGGCGCCCGCGGCGACCAGTGCGACAACTGCGGCCGGCAGCTCGATCCGGCCGACCTGAAGAACCCGCATTCCCGGATCAACGGCGAGGTGCCGGAGTTCGTCGAGACCGAGCACTTCTTCCTCGACCTGCCCGCGCTGGCCGGGGCGCTGGGGGAGTGGCTGGCCACCCGCACCGACTGGCGTCCGAACGTGCTGCGGTTCAGCGAGAACCTGCTGAAGGAGCTACGCCCGCGCGCCATCACCCGCGACCTGGACTGGGGCGTCCCGATCCCGCTGCCGGAGTGGGAGGACGCTGCGATGAAGCGGATCTACGTCTGGTTCGATGCCGTGATCGGCTACCTGTCGGCGTCCATCGAGTGGGCGCGACGCTCCGGCGACCCGGACGCCTGGCGCACCTGGTGGCAGAACGCCGAGGCGCGCTCGTACTACTTCATGGGCAAGGACAACATCACCTTCCACTCGGTGATCTGGCCGGGCATCCTGCTCGGCGTGAACGGCGAGGGGGACAAGGGCGGGCAGCCGTCCGCCTTCGGGCCGCTCGACCTGCCAACCGAGATCGTGTCCTCGGAGTTCCTGACCATGTCCGGCTCGAAGCTGGCCTCCTCGCGCGGTCATGTGATCTATGTGCGGGACTTCCTGGCCGAGTTCGGCCCGGATGCGCTGCGGTACTTCATCGCCGTGGCCGGTCCCGAGAACCAGGACGCGGACTTCACCTGGGATGAGTTCGTGCGCCGTACCAACTACGAACTGGCCAACGAGTGGGGAAACCTGATCAACCGGTCGATCTCCATGGCGCACAAGAATGTCGGGGCGATCCCGGCCGCCGGTGAGCTGAGGGAGGCCGATCAGCAACTCCTGGCTGCTTCCAGGGCTGCATTCGAGGTCGTCGGAGACCTGTGGGGACGCTGCAAGTTCAAGGCCGCCACCAGCGAGGCGATGCGGATCGTCGGGCTGGCCAACAAGTACATCTCCGACCAGGAGCCGTGGAAGCTGAAGGGCGATCCCGTTCGCCGCGACACTGTGCTGCACGTCGCGCTGCAGGTGGTGCAGGACTGCAACACCCTGCTCACACCCCTGCTGCCGCACGCTGCGCAGAAGGTGTTCGAGGCGCTCGGCGGGGAGGGCATCTGGGCCGCTCAGCCCGACCTGATCGAGGTCACGGAAGAGGGCGGCTCGGCATACCCGGTGCTGACCGGCGACTACACCGTCCAGCAGGCCCGCTGGGAGTCGGTCCCGCTCGCCGTGGGGACGCCGCTGGCCAAGCCCACGCCGATCTTCGCCAAGCTCGACGACACCCTCGCCCAGACCGGTCCCTCCTGGGCCCCGATCGCCTGAGCTCCCGCGACTGGCGCCACGTCCGCCGATGCCGCTGTGGATAACGGCATCGAGCCTGGAGTTGTCCACAGGTGGGGCAGTTCGTTGGCGCATTCGGCCTGCGCAGCGACAGAACGGCGGCATGCATCACCGACATGACATCAGCAGTGAGTTGCGCGGCTTGATCGCCGCCCAGCGGGGGGTCGTCCGGTCCGATCAGACAGCGATCAGGACCAGCCGATCGCGGCGAGGGCGCGTCGCATGGAGAGGGGGAGGAAGCCTGCGGCGACAGCGCGGCGTTTGAGGTCGGGTTGGGAACGCCACAGGGCCCAGCCGCGGCGCAGCAGCACTCGCGGAGGCTTGCGGTGACCGGCCAGGTCGCGGCGGAGCCGCAGTGCGAAGACCAGCCAGCCGGGACGATCGAGGTAGATCGCGGTCGCCGGCATTTCGGCAGCGCGCAGGTGGGCCAGCAATTCGATAGCGAAGACGCCCTCCGCGACGACGCAGTCGCAGGCGCCGAGGGTCACCGTGTGACGACCGATCGCCCGGCTCTCGGAGATCGAGTACTCCGGGACCTCCACCTCGCCGGTGGACAGCAGGCTGCGTAGGGCGGCGACGGCGGCCCCGGCGTTCCAGGACGCGACGTCGTCCCAGTCGATGATGCCGTAGTCGGTGAGTACATGGCCGGGATGGTCGGCGTCGAAGTAGAAGTCATCGAGGCGGAAGGCAAGGCAGCCCGAGGCGTGGGCCAACCGCGACTTGCCGCTTCCCGAGGCGCCCGCCACGAGGACCAGCCGAGGGGCCGAGTGCGGCCCGTGGTGGTGCGGAGTCGCGGGATCCGGAGAGTGATGCGCGGGCGGGCTGGGCGATGTCATCAGCGTCGCGGAGCCTCCTGGCGAAGGGCAGCGACCCGCCGAACTCGCGATCCGGGCGTCCGCGACGCCTCCAGCGGCGAAGGAACGATCGCACCGGGCGATGATTTCCCGTGCCTGCCGGTGCGCGGAAAGATCTGGCTCACCTGGCGCCCGTCAGTTCACAGCCGCTCGAGCAGGCCGGCCAGCAGCGCACGCAGGCGGGGCTCGGCGGCTTTGCCGGCGGCGATCACCTCGGCGTGGTCGAGCGGCTCCGGCGAGATGCCGGCGCCGAGGTTGGTGACAAGCGAGATCCCCAGCACCTCCAGGCCGGCCTCGCGGGCGGCGATGGTTTCCAGCGTGGTGGACATGCCCACCAGGTCGCCCCCCAGGATGCCGGCCATTCGCACCTCGGCCGGGGTCTCGTACTGCGGGCCGCGGAACTGGACGTAGACGCCCTCGTCGAGCGTCGGGTCGACCTCATGGGCCAGGTCGCGCAGCCGGACGGAGTAGGCCTCGGTCAGGTCGATGAAGGTCGCGCCCTCCAGCGGCGTCGCGCCGGTCAGGTTGATGTGATCCCGGATCAGCACCGGGGTCCCGGGCGCCCAGGCGGGGTTCAGCCCGCCGCAGCCGTTGGTGAGCACGATCGTCCTGGCGCCCGCTGCGGCGGCCGTCCGTACGCCGTGCACCACCGGGCCGACGCCGCGACCCTCGTAGAAGTGGGTGCGGCCGGTGAACAGGGCGGCCACCTTGTCGGTCGGGGTGCGCAGCAGCCGCAGCTCGCCGCCGTGGCCGGCGACCACCGGCGCGGAGAAGCCGGGCAGTTCGGCCAGCGGGATCGAGCCCAGCGGCTCGCCGAGACCCACCGCGGCGCTGGACCAGCCCGATCCGAGCACCAGCGCCAGGTCGATCCGATCGAGTTCGAAGGTGGCCAGCAGCGCGCGCGCGGTCGCCGTTGCGTCCAGGTGATCAGTCACGCCGCGACTCTATCGATCACCCCGGGGTGGCGGCCAGGCGGGTGAGCGTGCCGGTCCGGGCTGGGTCCGCCGCGATCGGGACCGCCCGGCAACCCGAGCCGTGCGCGGGGATCCGCTCCGGCCGATGAGGCGTCGGCCTCCCTCAGGGCGCGGTCCCCGGGTCGCCGAAGGGCGGCTGCTCGGCGGCTCCCGCAGGATCGGGATCGTCCTCGGCATCCCGCAGCAGCTCGTGGACGGCCACCTCTTCCTCGCCTGGCTCCTCCTCGGCGTCGTCCACGTCGTCGGGCAGGACGCTGAACAGCTCCTGCATCGGACGGCGCGGCAGGTGGGCCACCACCAGCACCAGCGCCATCAGCAACCCGACCCAGACCAGCGCCAAGCCGGGATGCACCAGACCGCGCGGACCGAGGTAGGCGACGCCCACCAGTGCCAGCCCGACGGCCGCGAGCCCCAGGGCGATCCACCACACCACCCGGCCGCGGCTGCCGAGTGGCCGTGCCCGGCGGCCCAGATGCCACAGGCCCACGCCGACAGCGGCCTGCAGCGGCAGGGCCGCGAGTTCGAGCAGGACGACCTGCGCAGGGGTGTCCTCCGGCCAGCCGAGCACGATCATCGAGATCGACGCGACAACGCCGTAGATCACCAGGGTGATGACGAGCCAGGGACGGGACACCCGTGCAGCCTAGCCCGAGTGGCCTCCAGGCATCGTCAGGCGTTGGTCGGTGGTTGCCGTGGGTTGTGGTCGGCGAAAGAATGCCACCGTGACGAACGTCGTGATCGTGGGCGGTGGGCCGGGTGGCTACGAGGCGGCGCTGGTCGCCCGGCAGCTGGGCGGCGACGTCACGCTGATCGAACGCCGTGGACTCGGTGGCTCCGCGGTGCTGACCGACGTGGTGCCCAGCAAGACGCTGATCGCCGCCTCCGAGGCGATGGCCGAGATCCGTCGTGCCGAGGACGTCGGGCTTCACCTGCGCGATGCCCGGGACGGCCTGGCCGCTGCGGTCGCCGTCGATCTGGGACGGGTGAACCGCCGGATCCGGGTTCTGGCGCGGGCGCAGTCAGCGGACATCCGTGACCGGCTGCTGGCCGAGGGCGTCCGGTTGATCGACGGAGCCGGACGACTGGAGGGGACCCGCCAGGTGATCGCCGCCACCCGCGACGGCGAGGAGGAACTCCCTGCCGACATCATCCTGGTCGCCACCGGCGCCCGTCCGCGCGAGTTGCCGAGTGCCCTGCCCGACGGCCAGCGGATCTTCACCTGGACCCAGCTCTACGACCTGGAGGCGCTTCCCGAGCACCTGATCGTGGTCGGGTCGGGAGTGACCGGGGCGGAGTTCGCCAGCGCCTACCGCGCGCTGGGCGCCCAGGTGACGTTGGTGTCGTCTCGGCCGCAAGTGCTGCCCGGTCAGGACGCGGACGCCGCCACGGTGATCCAGGCGGCGTTCGAGGGCAGCGGGATGACCGTGCTCAACAATGCCCGTGCGGTCTCCGCGATCCGCCGTGGGGACGAGGTGGTGGTCGCGCTGGCCGACGGCACCGAGTTGGTCGGCTCGCACTGCCTGATGGCGGTGGGCGCGATCCCCAACACCGCCGGCATCGGGCTGGCCGAGGCCGGGGTGGAGATCACGGCGAGCGGGCACCTCAAGGTCGACCGGGTCTCCCGGACGTCGGCCCGCGGGGTCTACGCGGCCGGCGACTGCACCGGCGTGTTCGCGCTGGCCTCGGTGGCCGCGATGCAGGGCCGGATCGGGATGTGGCACGCGCTGGGGGATTCCGTCACCCCCCTGGACCTGAAGACTGTCGCCTCGAACGTGTTCACCGCTCCCGAGATCGCGACCGTGGGGGTGAGCGAGGTCGAGGCCAGGGAGCTGCGGGCGCGAGTCGTCCGGTTGCCGCTGGCCTCGAACGCGAGGGCCAAGATGCGGGCCGTCACCGACGGTTTCGTGAAGATCATCTGCCTGCCGACCACCGGGATCGTGATCGGCGGGGTGGTGGTCGCGCCGTCCGCCAGCGA
Organism: uncultured Propionibacteriaceae bacterium; assembly: GCA_964435735.1. Lineage (GTDB taxonomy): Bacteria > Actinomycetota > Actinomycetes > Propionibacteriales > Propionibacteriaceae > Propionicimonas. The sequence continues at coordinate 2,071 of CAYSZZ010000040.1, read as the reverse complement.
GCTGATCCACCCGCTGTCGATCGCCGTCCGCAACAAGCTGACCGTCGACCAGCTCACGGCGTCCTTCACCATCTACCCCTCGCTGAGCGGTTCCGTGGCGGAGGCGGCCCGGCGGCTGCACAGCCACGCCACCGACAAGCCGATCACCTACTGACGGTGGATCGGCGGGCCCGATGGCTGTGTCAGCGGGCGACTGAGGCGGGGTCTGCCAGCAGCGGGCGAAAGGCCAGCTGCGCCGCGCCGAGCATCAGCAGGTTGGCGCCCACCTCGGTGGCGGTGATCCGGACGCCGTCGAAGGAGGGTGTGAGCGCGGCGGCGGCGACCGCGGCCCGGAGCCGCTCGGGGTCATAGGCGAGGAGGGCGGCCAGAAAGCCGCCGAGTGCGATGACCTGAGGGTTCAGCAGGTTGATCGCGGCGGCGAGCGCGGTCCCCAGGTGGCCCAGCTGCCGTTCGACGATCTCCCGGACGGCGGGGGAGCGGTCGGCCAGCAGTGCCTTCTCGAAGGTCACGGGATCGACCCGCTCCAGCCCGAGCGCCGCCAGCAGCTCGGCGCGGGTCACCTCGGCCTCCAGGGTGCCGGCGATGCCGGCCGAGTCCACTGCGGCCGAACTCGACACCCTGACGTGCCCCAGCTCGCCGCCGTAGCCGGACGCGCCCGCGAGCAGCTCACCGCCGGCGACCAGGCCGCCGCCGATGCCGCTGGCCCCGCCATTGAGGTAGATGAAGTGCTGTTTGCCACGCCCGGCGCCGAAGTCCCGTTCTGCCAGGGCGCCCAGGCCCGCGTCGTTGGCCACCGACACCGGCATCCCGGTGGCCCGGGCGAGCGGCTCCCCGAAGGGCTGCTCGTGCCAGTCGAGGTGCGGGGCGTTCATCACCACGCCGTCGCTGCTGCGCACCTGTCCGGGGACTGCCACCCCGATGCCCACCATGAGGTGTTCGTCCAGTTCCAGCCTCATGCCGCCGATCACGGCGGCGATGATGCTGACCGCCTCGGTGGCCGAGGGGATCCGGTCGTACTCGTGCCGGATGATCCGCTTGCAGGTGCCGTCCAGACCGACCAGTCCGATGGCGAGCGCATCGATCTCCGGATTGACCGCGATCGCGGCCACCTCCGGGCGGACCTCGACCACCGGGCTCGGACGTCCGACCTGGCCGCCCGCGTCCGGCTCCCGTTCGTTGACCAGGTTCAGCTCGGCCAGGTCGGCGACGAGGCTGGCGATGGTGGAGCGGTTGCGTCCGGTGGCCCGGCTGAGCGCCGCGCGCGAGCACGGTCCGCCCAGATAGAGCAGTTGCATGACCTGGGAGAGGTTGGCGCGCCGGACGCTTTCGGTGGTGCCGCCAGTAGGGGGGGTGACCATCGAACCTCCTGGTGAGCGGCCTGTCGCGGCCTCGGCCTGCTCGTTTTGTGAACAGGCGCAACATAACCGCCGCGGAGGGGATCCGCAACACGTGCCCGGTTCCGGAACGGGTCGAATCGGCTGGGGCGATGAGTGGACAGGTGCCGCGACCGGAGATATGTTGGGAGTGACAACATTCCGTTCATCGTTGATTGGATCTCCCGTGACCCTCACACCCACACCTGCGGACAAGTTCACCTTCGGTCTCTGGACGGTCGGCTACGCCGGCAACGATCCCTTCGGGCCTCCCACCCGCGCCCCGCTTGATGTCGTCCATGTCGTCGAGAAGCTGGCCGAGCTCGGCGCCTACGGCCTCACCTTCCATGACGACGACCTGTTCGCCTTCGGCTCCACCGAGGCCGAGCGCCGCCACCAGATCGATCGGCTGAAGGGTGCCCTGGAGGCGACCGGCCTCAGGACGCCGATGATCACCACCAACCTGTTCAGCCACCCGGTCTTCAAGGACGGTGGCTTCACCTCCAACGACCGCGCCGTGCGCCGGTTCGCGATGCGCAAGGTGCTGCGGAACCTCGACCTCGCCGCCGAGTTGGGCGCGACCACCTTCGTGATGTGGGGTGGCCGCGAGGGCGCCGAGTACGACGCGGCCAAGGACATCCGGGCCGCCCTGGAGCGCTACCGCGAGGCCGTCAACGTCCTGGGTCAGTACGTGCTCG
>CAYSZZ010000039.1:0-18456 GCA_964435735.1 uncultured Propionibacteriaceae bacterium | reverse complement strand
TCAAGAACATGATCACCGGTGCCGCCCAGATGGACGGCGCGATCCTGGTGGTCGCCGCGACCGACGGCCCGATGCCGCAGACCCGCGAGCACGTGCTGCTGGCTCGTCAGGTGGGCGTGCCGGCGATCGTGGTCGCGCTGAACAAGTGCGACATGGTCGACGACGAAGAGCTCATCGAGCTGGTCGAGCTCGAGGTGCGTGAGTTGCTCTCCGCGCAGGAGTTCGACGGCGACAACTGCCCGATCGTCCGCGTCGCCGCGTTCCCGGCGATGAACGGTGACGAGAAGTGGTCTGACGCCATCGTCGAGCTGATGGATGCGGTGGATGAGTACATCCCGCAGCCGGAGCGCGAGACCGAGAAGCCCTTCCTGATGCCGATCGAGGATGTGTTCACCATCACCGGTCGTGGCACCGTGGTGACCGGCCGGATCGAGCGCGGCATCGTCCGCACCGGCGAGACCGTCGACATCATCGGCATCGCCGACAAGAAGCAGTCCACCACCATCACCGGTGTGGAGATGTTCCGCAAGATCCTCGACGAGGGTCGCGCGGGCGAGAACGTCGGCCTGCTGCTGCGCGGCACCAAGAAGGACGACGTCGAGCGCGGCATGGTCGTCATCAAGCCGGGTTCGACCACCCCGCACACCGACTTCGAGGCCAACGTCTACGTGCTGACCAAGGAGGAGGGTGGCCGTCACAAGCCGTTCTTCTCCAACTACAGCCCGCAGTTCTACTTCCGCACCACCGACGTGACCGGCGTCGTTCAGCTGCCCGAGGGCACCGACATGGTGATGCCCGGTGACAACACCGACATGACCGTGCACCTGAACAAGCCGATCGCCATGGAGGACGGCCTGAAGTTCGCCATCCGCGAGGGTGGCCGCACCGTGGGTGCGGGTCGTGTGACCAAGATCATCAAGTGAGGTCCTGACCCAGAGCAAGGCTGAGCGCCGGTCCCGACAGGGGCCGGCGCTCTGTCGTCCGCGGCCGGCCCGAGTGCCCGGCCGCGGTTCCGGGCGGACCGGTCCGGTCTCAGGCGGAAGCAGAGCGCCGGCCCGGCCAGCCCGGGAGCGTAGATTGCGGGAGCGGAGTCGGAAGGGAGGCGAAATGACCATCCACCGCGAGCATCCGTTCACCGGCGGGGAGCGGGACGTCGTGCGCCAGTTGCGGGGACGGCTGGCAGCCGGCGTCACCCTCTGGACGACCGGTGCCGGCGCAGACCGTGCCGGACTGACGGTCTCGTCGCTGATGATCGCCAATGGAACGCCTCCGCGCGTGCTGGGGCTCCTCGACCCACTGTCGGACCTGGTGGACGCCCTGGGTCGGACGCAGACCGTCGCGGTGACGCTGCTGCGCCGCGACGAGCACTACCTGGCCGACGTCTTCGCCGGGCTCGCGCCGTCACCCGGTGGGAGGTTCACCCAGGCCGAGTTCGACCAGACCGCCTGGGGCCCGGTGCTGGCCGGCGGCCGTAGCTGGGTGGGGCTACGCCTGGAATCCGGGGTGGAGGTCGGCTGGTCGCTGTTGTTCACCGGTACGGTCGAGCACATCGACGTCGTTGACGAGGACGCTCCGCTGCTCCACCATCGGGGGCGTTACCAGGGCCTGGCGTAGGCGGTCCGGGGCGAGTGAGGGGCTCTCACCTTCGCCGGAGGGACGTGGCAGGGCCCGCTATCCCGGGGATGGTGGACGGAGCGCCACCGTCATCCCCGCGCAGCCGCGCCACCCTGAGCGTCACGCAGGCAACTCCGAGCGGGTAGGCGGGTTGGCGCCGGCGCGGGAGACGGTGATCGCGGCGCAGGACAGGGCGCGCCGCACCGCGGGCTCGATCTCAGCCCAGCCGGCGGCGACGAGTCGCTCGCGGGCGTCCGGACCGCCGAGCAGCCCGGCGTCCAGCAACCCGGAGAGCCAGCCCGACATGAACGAATCACCGGCGCCGACCGTGTCGACCACGGCGGTGGCGGGGGCGGGGAGTTGGTGGAACTCGCCCTGGACCAGCACGATGGCGCCCTCGCCTCCCCGGGTGACCGCGCACACCTGCGGCCCGAGCTTGGCCCAGGCGCCCAGCACCTCTTCCAGTGACCTGCCCGGGTAGAGCCAGGCGATGTCCTCGTCGGAGGCCTTCACCACGTCCGAGGCGCCCACCAGGGCCTCGATCTCGTCGCGCACCTGATCGGCGGAGCCGACGATCGAGGGCCGGGCGTTGGGATCGTAGGAGATGGTTGCACTCTGCCGGGCCCGGTTGACGATGGCGGCCACCGCCTCGCCGCCCGGCTTCAGGGTGGCCGCGATCGAGCCGGTGTGGACGTGACCGGTGTTCAGCGCGAGTTCGGGGTCGAGGTGCCAGGCCAGATCGAACTCGTAGCTCGCGGCGCCACTGGCGTCGAGCCGGGCGGCGGCGGTCGGCGTCCGCTCGGCCCGCTCGCTTCCGGGGGTCAGCTGCACCCGTTCGGCCTCCAGCAGGGCGGCGATCCGTCGGCCACGCGCGTCGGTGCCGATGTGGGTGGCCAGTTCGGTGGGATGCCCGAGCCGGGCCAGGCCGATCGCGACGTTGGCCGGGCTGCCCCCGACATGCTCGACGATGTCGCCCGAGAACGGGATCACGATGTCGATCAGCGCCTCGCCGATCACCAGAACGGGTAGCTCCATGCGCACACCCTAGAGGACGCGTGCCGAGCGAGGCGACCGCCGCGGGGCCCTTCCCGGGGGCTCCGGGCACCCGGGAAGCGAGCCCCGAGTCAGGAGGCGAGGATGATCGCCTTCTTGGCCTCGAACTCGGCGTCGGTGAGAATGCCGGCCGCCCGCAGCTGGCCGAGCTGGGTGAGCTGTTCCAGCTGGCGGCCCAGCGCGTCCCCGGCGGCGGCTGGCGGGGCGACCGGGGCCTGAGGTACCGGGGCCGGGGCTGCGGCGCGCGCTGCGGCGGCCTGGTCCTCGGCGGCCCAGCGCTGTTCCTGGCGGCGGCGGATGTTGCCGTGGACGTGGGTGGCGACGGAGACCCGTGCCGCGGTTCTGAGCAATCCCATGATCGAGTCTCCTACAGCTCTTCGTCGTCGTCGGTGTCCTGGAGCGCCTGCGCGAGGTCGTCCCCGCTCACCGGGCCGGCGATGACCAGTCGAGCGCCGTGGCCCTCGAAGGAGCGGATCACGGGCAGCAGGCTGAGGTGCTCCACCAGCAGGACGGCCAGGGTGGCGTCGACCGGGACCTCCTCCAGCAGGTCGACGATGTCCTGTTCGTCCAGGAGGCCGCTGGAGGAACCGGCGAAGGAGGGCAACTCCAGGCCGATCGCCTCGGGCAGGCTGTCGGCGTCCAGCACCTCGGCCTCGTCCTCGGCGGTCCGGTGCAGGAACTCCAGGTCGAGAATGCGGATCAGATGGTTGTCGACGGCGGTCAGGAGCTCGTCCCACGGCTCCGAGGAGGAGTCGGTGGGGAGCTCGAACGCGATGATCTCGACGGGGCCGAGGTGTTCCTCGAACCACTGCTGCGATGCGGTCATGGGCAAAGATTAGTGGGTTCGCGCAACGCCTGGGTGAAGCCGGTGCGGAGCCTCACCTCGCTCGTCTCCGGAAGCGTGTACGAGACTTCACAGAAGACCCACAGGACCCCAACTCCCTGTGCCATCCTGGCTCCAGGATTCCTCATTCTCGGAACGGAACATCATGAGACCCTCTGCTTTGGTGGCGGCCACCCTCACTGCTGGTCTGCTGCTGTCGGCGCTGCCGGTAGCGACCGCTCAGGCCACCCCGACCTCGGCCCCGGCGCCTGCCCAGGTGGCCGGACCACGTCCGGCCGCGGCCGCGAAACCCAACTGGAAGCTGTCGATCCAGCAGATCGACCAGACCACCTCGATCAAGGTCAAGGTCAATCCTTCCGTCCTGACCAAGGCATCCAAGGTCACCTTGACCGCGAAGATGAAGTACGGCAAGACCACCACCCGCAGCGTGACCTGCAGCAAGTCTCTGGCCAAGCTGGACCAGGCGGGCAGCTACACCTGCAACCTCAAGGACTACGGCAAGTGGAGTATCACCGCCACGTTCTACAAGGGCAAGAAGAAGGTCCGGACCAACAAGGCGGTCACCCTCGGCGTGGTCGCCGATGAGTACATCATCGCGCCGCTCAGCGGCACGCTGCCCGGCACCATGTTCACCCCGTCGCTGTGGGGCCAGGACTCGATCCGCGGAACCGGAGAGAACCAGATTCCGGTGATCGCGCGGCTGACCCGGGCCCACCAGTGGAACTGGAACAAGCTGCCGGCCGGCGTGTACGCCGTGCCGTACCTCACCAAGAAGCAGGCGGCCAAGAGGACGACGATGAATGGCTACAAGTCGGCGGCGATCGCGCCGATCAAGGCCTACATCAAGGATCTGCGCAAGCTGAACAAGAAGTCCGTGTTCCACCTCTACGTGAACGACTACACCGCGCACCTTGTGCACAGCCTGCTGTACGCCAACAAGATCCCCGAGAACCGGTACACGATCACCTTCCTCTCCGACGGCACCCACTCCTACGCGCAGTTCGCGAAGAGCTACGCCGGGGCGGATCCGGCAGCCACCCACAAGAAGCTGATCAAGGAGTGGAACGCGGCGAAGGCCAAGGCGTACGAGAAGGGCAAGGCGTACCTGACGGGGCCGAAGGCCCGCAAGGCGATCTACGCCGCGGTCGAGGCCGAGCCGTCCGCAACGTGGTGGCTGGCCCGTCCGGCACTACTGAACCCGAATGACGAGAAGGGCACCTTCGCGGCACAGGCGGCCACGAGCCCCAAGGTCAAGACCGTAGACCTGAGCAAGAAACTCACCGCGCTGCGAGAGCAGGGGGCGAAGGCGGAGAAGGAGTTCAAAGGGCTGTACAGGTTCAATGACGCCTTCTTCGCCGATGCGATCAAGGCCGGCAAGAAGGTGATGCTCTTCCTTGGCACCCGGGTCACCGGCGAGGAGAACTTCGCCGACTACGCGGGATTCGCCGTGAAGCACTACGGGAAGAAGTACGGCTACTACTACAAGGGTCACCCGGCAACGCCCACCGAGAACTTCCCGGAGAAGCAGAAGGAACTGAAGAAGCTGGGGATGATCGACGTCCAGGCGTCGGTCCCCGCCGAGTTGATCCTGTTCTTCAATCCCGGCATCTCCATGTCGGGCTACGACTCCAGCACCTGGGATTCGGTGCCCAAGATCAACCCCGATATGGCCGAGGGCCTGTTCGGTTGGACCAAGGCCAGCGGATCGGGATCAACTCGCTACGTCGACATCATCAAGTGGTACATGAGCCCCAAGCCGAAGACCGGCCCGGTCAGCAAGCTGACGGGTGACTTCGTGGTGGAGTTCAGCGACAAGGTCGCGGCCCAGCAGGGGTACGACATCGCGATGTGGCGGTCGGCGACGAAGTCGGTCATCTACTACAAGCTGGTGAACGGCAGCTACACCAAGGTCTCCTGATCTGAATGATCGAAGCCGGCGGCACCTCGGAAGCGGGCTGCCGCCGGCTTTCGCCTGCGGAGGCCTGATCATCGTCGGCCGAGCTCGCCGAAACACCGGTGGTGTGCGGGTGGCAGTGTTTGTCGGCCCTTCGAGAAGCCGACAGGCAAGCTCCGCTCCTCACACCACTGGCGCGGGGTTCGTCGAGACTCCGCGTTGTTGTCGCTGCGGAGCGTGACCGGGGCTTACCCTTGGCGGCGCTGGATCGCGGCCCACTCGTCGCGCAGGCCCACCGTCCGGTGGAAGAGCAGGGGAGTGTCCGGGTCGGCGGCGAAGTAGCCCAGCCGCTCGAACTGCACCACCTGGCCCGGCACCACCTCGGCCAGCGCGGCCTCCGCCTGGCCGGCAGCCAGCTCGCGGGAGGCTGGGTTGAGGTCGTCCAGCGGCTCGCCGGTCGCCTCGCCGGGGACCGCAGTGGTGAACAGCCGATCGTAGAGCGCGGCAGTGATCTCGACCGCGTGGGCGGCCGAGACCCAGTGCATGGTCGACTTCACCTTCCGTCCGTCCGGTGCGTCCCCACCGCGGGTTGCCGGGTCGTAGCTGGCGTGGACGGCGATCAGGTTGCCCTCGGCGTCCTTGTCGACGCTGGTGGCCGTGACCAGGTAGGCGCCCCGTAGCCGCACTTCACGTCCCGGCGACAGCCGGAAGAACTTCGGCGGCGGCACCTCGGCGAAGTCCTCGGACTCGATGAACAGGTCGCCGCTGAAGGCGACCTGGCGGGTGCCGTCGGCCGGGTTCTCGGGGTTGTTGGCGACCTCGAAGTACTCCACCACGGGTGCGCCGTCACCGTCGACCGGCCAGTTGTCGATCACCAGCCGCAGCGGGCGCAGCACCGCCATCCGCCGCTGCGCTGTGGCGTTCAGCTCGCGCCGGACGAAGGACTCCAGCGCCTCGATGTTCTGCCGGCTGTTGGTGCGGGTCGTCCCGATCTCGGTGCAGAAGGCCCGGATCGCCCGAGCCGGGTAGCCGCGGCGACGCAGACCGGAGAGGGTGGGCATCCGTGGGTCGTCCCAGCCCTCCACGATGCCTTCGGCGACCAGCTTGGCCAGCCGCCGCTTGCTGGTGACGGTGTGGGTGAGCTCCAGCCGGGCGAACTCGATCTGCTTGGGCTGATCGCTGGGTAGCGGGAGTTGCGCGAGGTACCAGTCGTAGAGCGGACGATGGGTGTCGAACTCCAGGGTGCAGATCGAATGGGTGACCCCCTCGATGGCGTCGCTCTGGCCGTGCGCCCAGTCGTAGGTCGGGTAGATGCACCAGTCATCCCCGGTGCGGAAGTGATGGCTGTGCCGGATCCGGTACATCACCGGATCGCGTAGCGCCATGTTCTCGTGGTTCATGTCGATCTTCGCGCGCAGCACCTTCGAACCGTCCGGGTACTCGCCGGCCCGCATCCGGCGCAGCAGATCGAGGTTCTCCGCCGCGCTGCGCTCGCGGAACGGGCTCTCGACGCCGGGCTTGCCGAAGCCGCCGCGCTGCGCCGAGATGGTCTCGTTGTCCTGGTCGTCGACGTAGGCCAGGCCGCGGTCGACCAGGTACTCCGCCCACTCGTAGAGCCGGCCGAAGTAGTCCGAGGCGTGCAGCACCCGCGCGGGGTGGAAGCCCAGCCAGGCGATGTCGGCCAGGATCGACTCGACGTACTCGGTCTCCTCGGTGTCGGGATTGGTGTCGTCGAGCCGCAGGTTGCACACTCCGCCGAAATCCTCGGCGGTGCCGAAGTCGACGGTGATCGCCTTGGCGTGCCCGATGTGCAGGTAGCCGTTCGGCTCGGGGGGAAAGCGGGTCTGGACCCGCCCGCCGTAGACCCCCTGCTCGTTGTCCCGCCGAATGATGTCGCGGATGAAGTCGTTGGCGGCAACAGGCTCGGTCATGGCCGCCAAACTACCATCGCGCCGCCTCCGGACTCTCACTGCAACCAAACCTCCCGACGCCGGCTAGACAGGGGTATGAAGACCTTGCCCGGGCGGCCGACGCACCGGCCGGCGGCCGGCGTCCGGAGCCGAATACCGGACGACGGTCCCGAAACGGGATTGGATGGAGCCATGGAGCACGCCGATGCCCCAACCGCGCCGCCGGACGACGATCTCACCACCACCGACGGATTCACCCGCTGGGTGCGCCCGCACTGGCACGCCATGGCGCGCCTGGCCGCCCGGTACTCTCCGGACGCCGACGACATCCTGGCCGACGCCCTCGCGGTCGCCTGGCGCAAACGGGCCCAGTTCGATCCGGCCCGCGGGACCGCCCGCAACTGGCTGCTGGCGATCACCGCCGACCAGCGCTCCAAGGCCTGGCGGCGCACGGTCCGGACACTGTCGCGCCCGTGGGCGGATCCCGGCCTCGCCCAGCCCTGGTCCGAGTCCGCCGGTGAGCCGGGCTTCGAGTCGTCCTCGGCCGAGGTCCGGCTCGACCTGCGCCGCGCGGTCGACCGGCTGCCCGCCAAGCAGGCGCTCGCCGTCGACCTGCACTACTACCTCGGGCTCGGCATCCGCGATGTGGCGGCGGTGATGCGCTGCCCGGAAGGCACCGTGAAGTCCCACCTGTCCCGTGCCCGCGATCGACTCCGCACCCAGTTGGGAGATGACTACCGATGAAGGATCTCGACGAGCTGCTCCGCGAGGACGCGCGCGCCTGGAAGCCGCCCAGCGTCGGCGAACCGGACCTCGATGCCGCCCGTGCCCGAGCCGCCGCCCGGCGCGCCAAGTTCGGTGCCGGCGTCGCGATGGTGGTCGTGGTGGCCCTGGCGGCCGGCGGAGTGACCCTCGCCAACCAGTTCCGGCCCGGCATCCCGGCCACCCCGGACCCGCGCGAGACCGTCAGCGTCCCGACCTCGGACCCGGCCGGGTCGCCGGAACCGGACGGATCGCTGACCGAGCTGGCCGACGCCGTCCACGAGGAGGCCATCCGGTTCGGCATCCCCGCCCAGGCGGAGGCCGTGGCGACCACCTGGGTGCAGGCTCAGGAGTTCCTGCCCGCCTCCGGTGAGGTGCCGGCCATCGGCGACACCGCCGTCTGGGTGGTGCAGCTGCGGGGCGAGTTCAGCTGTGACGACTGTCAGACCGCCCAGAACGCCCCTGACCGCAGCGTCAGCACACTCACCCTTGTGCTCGGGGCGGACGGCTTCGACCGCCTGTGGTTCGAGCTGGGCGATGTCACCCGTCCGTTGCGGCAGCTCGGGACGGTGGCCACGCTCGATCCCGACGGCAGCACCGGCTGGCTGTCCTTCACCAGAGTTGTCTACGACAACGCCACCCGGTTCGGCGTCCCGGTGACCGCTGAGGCGGTGCTGACCACCTGGCTGGCTGCTACCGAGTTCCTGCCGTTCGGTGACAGCGGCCCGGCCGGTGACACCGGAGTCTGGCTGGTCCAGGTGCGGGGATCCTTCAGCTGCGACGACTGCCAGCCCACCCAGACCGGCCCCGAGCCGAGCGTGGGCGTGCTCACCCTCGTTCTCGACGCGGCCACTTTCGAGAGCTACTACGCCGAGCCGGGCGATGTCACCCGCCCGCTCGACCAGCTGGGCGTCGTCCAGGCGGTCGATCTGGAACTGGTCAGCTGACCGCGCCGGCGGGCCTGCCGCGGCCGTGCACTAGGCTGGCCGGGCCATGAGTTCACAGCCCGCCCGTCTTCGCGTTGCGCCGTCGCCGACCGGTGACCCGCACGTCGGGACCGCGTACATGTCCCTGTTCAACCTCGCCTACGCCCGGGCCACCGGTGGCGCGTTCGTGCTGCGGATCGAGGACACCGACCGTGCCCGGTACGTCGAGAGCTCCGAGCAGCAGATCTATGACACGCTCAGTTGGCTCGGCCTGCCATGGGACGAGGGTCCGGACCGCGGCGGGCCCTACGGGCCCTACCGTCAGTCGGAGCGGCTGGACACCTACCGTCCCTACGTCGAGCAGTTGATCGACGCCGGCCACGCCTACTACTGCTGGTGTTCGACCCAGCGGCTGGCCGAGCTGCGGGCCCAGCGGCAGGCTGCCAAGTCCGCGGTCACCGGCTACGACCGGCTCTGCCATGGGATGACCCGCGAGCAGCGGGCCGAACTGCCCGGCTTCAGCGAGACACCGGTGGTGCGGATGCTCGTCCCCGAGGATCCGCCACTGGCCTTCACCGACCTGATCCGCGGTGAGGTCCACGCACCCCATCCGGACGACCAGGTGATCCTCAAGGCGGACGGCTTCCCGACCTACCACCTGGCGGTGGTGGTGGACGATCACCTGATGGGGATCACCCATGTGGTGCGCGGTGAGGAGTGGATCTCCTCCACCCCCAAGCACCTCCTGCTCTACCGGTGGCTGGGTTGGGAGGAGCCGGCCTTCGCCCACATGCCGCTGCTGCGGAACACCGACAAGTCGAAGATCTCCAAGCGGAAGAACCCGGCCGCTCGGCTGACCTGGTTCGTCGAGCAGGGCTACCTGCCGGAGGCGCTGCGCAACTTCCTGCAGTTGCTGGCGTACCCGCCGGTACACGACGGGACGGACATCGCGAGCTTCGATGAGTTCGTGGCGAGCTTCGAGTGGGGAAAGGTGAACACCACCGGTCCGATCTTCGACCTCACCAAGCTCAACTCGCTCAATGGCGAATACATCCGAGCGCTGAGTGCGGAGGAACTGGCCGACCGGGTGATCGACCACGCGGTCCGCGCGGGGCAGTGGAGCGACCCGGGCGCGGGGCAGGTCGAGCTGCTGCGGCAGGCGATTCCGCTGGTGCAGGAGCGCCTGGTGCTGCTCAGCGAGGCGATACCCAAGCTGGCCTACCTGTTCATCGCCGACGCCGAGCTGGCGATCGACCTCGACGCACTGGCCAAGGCCGGCCCGGATGCTGCCGTGGTGGTGGCCGCCGCAACGGCCGCGCTCACCGAGCTGGGGGAGTGGGACCACCAGACCATCCAGGCCGCCCTCCGCGCCGCCCTGGTGGAGGGCCTCGGTATCAAGCCCAAGTTCGCCTTCGGCCCGGTCCGCCTGGCGATCACCGGCTCGAACGTCTCGCCACCCCTGTTCGAGTCCATGGAACTGCTGGGCCGCGAGTCCAGCCTGGCCAGACTCAACACCTTGGCCGGACGGCTCCAGTCGTCCTGACGCGCGCGAAGGTGTTGTCGAGCCGATGGTCGGTCGTCGGCCGGCGTTCCGCGGCGAAGTCGTCGTGGTGGTTCGAGTTGGGGAGTTGAGTACGGCGGGTCCGTCGCGCGCCGCGACTCGGGGTTCTCGTGAACGCCTCGACAACCACGGTTTCGTCGCGTGACAGCCGCGGGTCAGCTCGCCTCTGCGGTTTCGAGTTCCGGCTGAGGATCCGGTAGCGCAGTCGGGGTGTTGTCCAGGCGGATCAGCACGACACCGGCGATGATCGCCGTCCCACCGAGGATCTGGATGAGGGTGGGCACCTCGGCCAGCACGACGGCGGCGACCACGGCGGCGAAGAGCACCTCGGACAGGCTGACGAAGCTGCCCAGGCGCTCGCCCATGAGGCCGATTCCCGCCACGCCCAGGGCGTAGGCCATCGCGGTGGCGATGATCACCACCACCGCCAGCGGCACCCACCAGGGCACCGTGCCACCCAGCAACTCCACCTCGACCAGTGGCGCGGAGTAGGGGAGAACGCCGATCAGGATCGCCGCGCCCAGCACCAGACCGCCGACCGGCAGCCCGAAGCTCGCCAAGGCCAGCGGAGGAAGGGCGCTGGGCCTGGCGCTCAACACGAAGTAGCCGGCTGCGCCCACCATCGCCAGCAGGCCGAACATCACCCCGAGCGGGTCGAGCCGGGCCCCGGTGAGGTCGAGCACCCCGACCAGGCCCACCAGGCTGAGCAGGGTTCCGGCGATGACCATTCGGGTGGGTGCCCGCCGGCTGCGCGCCCACGAGAGCAGCACCAGGGCGACCGGCGCGAGGTACTCCAGCAGCAGGGCCACGCTGACACTGATCCGGGCGACCGCAGCGAAATACATCAACTGAGCGGTGGCCACCCCCAGGACACCGAAGCCCACGATCAATCGCCACTCGGCCAGCGCGACGCGCCACCGGCCGCGGACGGCCCACAGCCCGGCCGGCAGCAGCAGCACCGAGGCCGCGGTGATCCGCCAGAAGACCGCAGCGCCGGGGGTCCACCCCGCATCGAGGAGCGGCCGGGCGAAGGTGCCGGACATGGCGAAGGCCAGCGAAGCGATCAGCCCGAGCAGGACGCCCGCGGTCACGCGTGACGACGGGGCGGTCGAGGGGGACTTCGGAGGGGTCACCCGGCCATTGTGGGGGATCACCACGCCCGTCACGGGCGGCCTCCACCAGGAGGACGGCGGGCTCCAGCGGGACTGAACCCGCGGGGACCGCGGGCGGCAGCGTGCCGACGGGGGCCGAGAGCTGCCGTGGCGGAATCCGGGGAGGTTCCGATTTTGCATCGCGTGGCGGCGCATGAAAGAATCGACAGGTTGCTCCGGATCGGACGCTCACTCGGGCGGCCGGCCGGCAAGTCTGGTGCGTCAGTGCCGGGCCCTACCACGACCCAATCAAAACGGATCGCGCGCGGCCCAGAACAGGCCCGACACGCCCGACCGCGGGGGTCGGAGCAACAGCTCCTCCGGGAGATGCACCCGGAGAGCACCGAACGAGAGAGTAAAGGACATCAAGTGGCGGGACAGAAGATCCGGATCCGACTCCGGGCTTACGACCACGAGGTCATCGACTCCTCGGCGAAGAAGATCGTCGACACCGTGACCCGTACCGGCGCGAAGGTTGCAGGACCCGTGCCGCTGCCTACCGAGAAGAACGTGTTCTGCGTGATCCGTTCTCCCCACAAGTACAAGGACAGCCGCGAGCACTTCGAGATGCGCACCCACAAGCGGCTGATCGACATCCTCGACCCGACGCCGAAGACCGTCGACTCGCTGATGCGACTCGACCTGCCGGCCGGGGTCGACATCGAGATCAAGCTTCCGTGAGGTCACCGGTAATGAGCAGCGAACGTCAAGTCAAAGGACTGCTGGGCACCAAGCTCGGCATGACCCAGGTATGGAACGAAGCCAATCAGGTCGTTCCGGTCACCGTGATCCAGGCCGGCCCGAATGTGGTCACCCAGATCCGCACCGCCGACAACGACGGCTACTCCGCCGTCCAGCTGGGCTTCGGTGCGATCAAGGCCAAGAGCGTCACCAAGCCGGCCGCGGGCCACTTCGACCGGGCCGGGGTCACCCCCCGCAAGCATCTGGTCGAACTGCGCACCTCGGACGCCAGCACCTACGAGCTCGGGCAGGAGCTGACCGCTGAGGTGTTCGCTGCCGGCGAGATCGTGGATGTGACCGGCGTCAGCAAGGGCAAGGGCACCGCGGGCGTCATGAAGCGACACGGCTTCAAGGGCCTGCGCGCCAGCCACGGCGTGCACCGCAAGCACCGCTCACCGGGCTCCATCGGCGCCTCCGCCACTCCGTCCCATGTCTTCAAGGGCACCCGGATGGCCGGCCGGATGGGCGTGGAGAAGGTGACCGTGCAGAACCTCACCATCCATGCGGTCGACGCCGAGCGCGGGCTGATCCTGGTCAAGGGCTCGGTGCCCGGACCCAAGGGTGCCCTCGTCGTGGTGCGGTCCGCGGCCAAGAAGGGAGCCCAGGCATGAGCGAGTCCCTGACCGTCAAGGTGCTCGGCACCAAGAACACCGTCGACCTGCCCGCCAAGGACTTCGACGCCCAGACCAATATCCCGCTGATCCACCAGGTCGTGGTGGCCCAGCAGGCCGCCGGTCGTCAGGGCACGCACTCCACCAAGACCCGGGGCGAGGTCTCCGGCGGTGGCGCGAAGCCGTGGCGCCAGAAGGGCACCGGCCGCGCCCGCCAGGGTTCGCGCCGCGCCCCGCAGTGGACCGGCGGTGGCGTCGTCCACGGACCGCAGCCGCGCAGCTACGCCCAGCGGACGCCCAAGAAGATGATCGCCGCCGCCCTGCGCGGTGCGCTGTCGGACCGGGCCCGCGAGGGACGCGTCCACGTGATCGACCAGATCGTCACCGGTGAGACCCCGTCCACCAAGGCCGCGCTCGCCGCGCTGGCAGAGGTCAGCGGCGCGAAGCTGCTGGTGATCCTCTCCCGGGATGAGGACGTCGCGTGGCTGAGCCTGCGCAACGTCGCCTCGGTGCACGCGATCGCGGTCGACCAGCTGAACACCTACGACGTGCTGCTCAGCGACGACGTGGTGTTCACCACCGAGGCGCTGGCGGCCTTCACCGGCCAGACCGCCGCCGAGGAGACCGCACCTGTTGAGGAGGACGGCAAGTGAGCGACTACAAGATCACCGACCACCGCGACATCCTGCTCGCGCCGGTCGTCAGCGAGAAGAGCTACGGCCTGCTGGACGAGAACAAGTACACCTTCGTGGTGGCTCCCGACGCGAACAAGACCCAGATCAAGATCGCGGTCGAGCAGGTGTTCGGCGTCAAGGTCACCAGCGTGAACACGATCAACCGCATCGGCAAGCGCCGTCGCACCCGCTACGGCTGGGGCAAGCGCCCCGACAGCAAGCGGGCGATCGTGTCGGTGGCCGACGGCCAGCGCATCGACATCTTCTCCGGCCCGGCGGTCTGAGAGCGAAGAGGACGAGAACATGGCTATTCGTAAGTACAAGCCGACCACCCCGGGCCGTCGCGGCTCGTCGGTGTCGGACTTCGCCGAAGTGACGCGCTCGGTTCCGGAGAAGTCACTGACCACGTCGAAGCCGAAGACCGGCGGACGCAACAACTCCGGCCGGATCACCACCCGGCACATCGGCGGCGGTCACAAGCAGGCCTACCGGCTGATCGACTTCAAGCGCTACGACAAGGACGGCGTGCCGGCCAAGGTCGCGCACATCGAGTACGACCCCAACCGGACCGCGCGGATCGCGCTACTGCACTACGCCGACGGCGAGAAGCGGTACATCATCGCTCCCGACGGCCTGAAGCAGGGCCATACGGTCGAGGCCGGCGAGGATTCCGACATCAAGCCCGGCAACAACCTGGCGCTGCGTAACATCCCGGTCGGCACCACGGTGCACGCCGTGGAACTGCGGCCCGGCGGTGGCGCGAAGCTCGGCCGCTCGGCCGGCGCCCGCATCCAGCTGGTCGCCCGCGAGGGCAAGTACGCCACCCTGCGGCTGCCTTCGGGTGAGATGCGCATGGTGGACGTACGCTGCCGCGCGACCGTCGGCGAGGTCGGCAATGCCGAGCAGTCGAACATCAACTGGGGCAAGGCCGGACGCAACCGCTGGAAGGGCATCCGCCCGACCGTCCGCGGCGTCGTGATGAACCCGATCGACCACCCGCACGGTGGTGGCGAGGGCCGCACCTCCGGTGGCCGTCACCCGGTGACTCCGTGGGGCAAGCCCGAGGGCCGCACCCGCGACAAGAACAAGGCCAGCAACAAGATGATCGTGCGCCGGCGCAAGTCCGGCAAGAAGCGCTGATCGGGACAGGTGAGATAGATGCCACGCAGCTTGAAGAAGGGCCCCTTCGTCGACGACCATCTGGCGAAGAAGGTTGAGGCCCAGAACGAGAAGGGCACCCATCAGGTCATCAAGACCTGGTCCCGGCGCTCCATGATCACCCCGGAGATGATCGGCCACACCCTGGCGGTGCACGACGGTCGCAAGCATGTTCCGGTATTCGTCACCGAGGCGATGATCGGCCACAAGCTGGGCGAGTTCGCCCCGACCCGCACCTACCGCGGGCACATCAAGGAAGACAAGAAGTCGCGTCGCCGCTGAGGCAGCGAGAGAAGGAACTGATTGTGAGTAGCAACAAGGAGCGACCCAGCCGTCGCGCTGCCCTGCTCGGGGATCGTCCTGGCTCGTACGCGATCGCGCGTCACGTCCGGATGTCCCCGCTGAAGGTGCGCCGCGTGGTCGACCTGGTGCGCGGGATGGACGTCGACGCCGCTCTGGACGTGCTGAAGTTCGCCCCGCAGGCGGCTTCCGAGCCGGTCTACAAGGTGGTCGCCAGCGCCAAGGCCAACGCCGAGTACACCGAGGGACTGCGCGGGGACGACCTGTACATCTCGGCGGCGTACGTCGACGAGGGCATGACCCTGCGGCGGATCCGTGCCCGGGCCAAGGGCTCGGCCAGCCGGATCCTGAAGCGGGCCAGCCACATCACCGTCGTCGTCGAACCGAAGGGAGCCTGAGCATGGGCCAAAAGATCAACCCGCATGGCTTCCGCCTGGGGATCACCACCGACCACAAGACCCGGTGGTACGCCGACAAGAACTACGCCGAGCTGGTGGCCGAGGATGTCAAGATCCGTCGCTACCTGACCAAGACCCTGGAGCGGGCCGGCATCTCCAGCGTGGAGATCGAGCGCCGCAGCGAGCGGGTGACGATCTTCCTGTACGCCGCGCGTCCGGGCATCGTCATCGGCCGCAACGGAGCCGAGGCGGAGCGCGTCCGTGCCCAGCTGGAGAAGCTGACCGGCAAGCAGGTGCAGCTGAACATCCTCGAGGTGAAGAACCCCGAGACCGATGCGCAGCTGGTGGCCCAGGGCATCGCCGAGCAGCTCGGCGCTCGCGTGGCCTTCCGCCGCGCGATGCGCAAGGCGCAGCAGAGCGCGATGCGCGCCGGCGCTCAGGGCATCCGGATCCAGTGCTCGGGCCGTCTCGGCGGGGCTGAGATGAGCCGGTCGGAGTTCTACCGCGAGGGACGCGTGCCACTGCACACCCTGCGTGCCGACATCGACTACGGCTTCTACGAGGCCCGCACCACCTTCGGCCGGATCGGCGTGAAGGTCTGGATCTACAAGGGTGACGTCTCGGGCAACCGCGCCGAGCGCGCCGCCCAGAAGGCCGCCCGGCAGGCTGCCGGCGGTCGCGCCCGCCCGGCTCGTGGCCCGCGCCGCGACGGTGGGCGTCCCGATCGTCCCGAGCGTGGCGGACGCCGTCGCGCCGAGGCTGTGGCCGAGGGGGCTGCCCCCGAGGTCGCTGCCGAACAGACCGCAGGAGCCTGACCATGTTGATTCCACGCAGGATCAAGCACCGCAAGCAGCACCACCCCAAGCGGACCGGTGTTGCCAAGGGCGGGACCAAGCTGGCCTTCGGCGACTACGGCATCCAGGCGCTGGAGTCCTCGTACCTGACCAACCGTCAGATCGAGAGCGCTCGTATCGCGATGACCCGCCACATCAAGCGTGGTGGCAAGGTGTGGATCAACGTCTACCCCGACCGCCCGCTGACCAAGAAGCCCGCCGAGACCCGGATGGGTTCGGGCAAGGGCTCGCCGGAGTGGTGGATCGCCAACATCAAGCCGGGCCGGGTGCTCTTCGAGCTCTCCGGCGTGACCGAGGACGTGGCCCGCGAGGCCATGCGCCTGGCAATCCACAAGCTGCCGTTCAAGGCTCGCTTCATCAAGCGGGAAGCAGGTGACATCTGATGGCCAACTCTGTGACGGCCGCCGAGCTGCGAGGACTCTCCCGGTCCGAGCTCGACGCCAAGGTGCGTGAGCTGAAGGAGGAGCTGTTCGGGCTGCGGTTCGCCGCGGCCACCGGCCAGCTCGAATCCCACGGTCGACTGCGCGAGGCCCGTAAGGACATCGCGCGGATCTACACCGTGCTGCAGGAGCGGAACCTCGGCATCATCCCCGATCCCGATGAGGACAAGTGAGTCTGATGAGTGAGAACGAAGCCACGCGCGGCGCGCGCAAGATCCGTGAGGGCATCGTCGTGTCCGACAAGATGGACAAGACCGTCGTGGTCAAGATCGAGTCCCGGGTGAAGCACCCGCTCTACGGCAAGGTCATGACCAAGTCCGAGAAGCTCAAGGCCCATGACGAGGCCAACGAGGCCGGTATCGGCGACCGCGTCCGTGTTGCGGAGACCCGGCCGACTTCGGCCACCAAGCGGTGGCGCCTGGTCGAGGTCCTCGAAAAGGCCAAGTGACGAGAGAGATATAGCAGATGATCCAGCAGGAGACGCGACTGAAGGTCGCGGACAACACGGGTGCGAAGGAACTCCTCTGCATCCGCGTGCTCGGTGGCTCAAAGCGTCGCTACGCCGGTCTCGGCGACAAGATCGTCGCGACGGTCAAGGATGCCATCCCGGGTGGAAACGTGAAGAAGGGCGAGGTCGTCAAGGCGGTCATCGTCCGTACCGTGAAGGAGACCCGTCGTCCCGACGGCTCCTACATCAAGTTCGATGAGAACGCCGCCGTGATCCTGAAGAACGACGGGGAGCCCCGCGGCACCCGCATCTTCGGCCCGGTCGGCCGTGAGCTGCGCGAGAAGAAGTACATGCGGATCATCTCGCTGGCACCGGAGGTGTTGTGAGATGGCGAATTCGCTGCATGTGAAGAAGGGCGACCGCGTCAAGGTGATCGCCGGCAAGGACAAGGGCGCGACCGGGGAGATCATCGCCGTCGATCCCGAGGCGGGCCGGGTCACCGTCCAGGGCGTGAACCTGGTGAAGAAGCACAAGCGGGAGACGCAGAACAACTCCACCCGGCAGAACAATGCCGCCGGCATCATCACGACCGAGGCGCCGATCGACGTCTCCAACGTGCAGCTGCTGGTCAAGGTGGACGGCTCTGAAGTCGTCACCCGGGTCGGCTACGAGCGCCGTGAGGTGACCAAGCGCCGGGCGGACGGTTCGGAGTACACCGCGACCCGGAGCGTGCGGATCGCCCGCAAGACTGGGAAGGAAATCTGATGACCGCCGCCACTGCGGAAAGGCAGCTGCCGCGTCTGAAGCAGAAGTACCGCGAGGAGATCGCGCCGGAGCTCCGCAAGGAGTTCAGCTACGACAACGTGATGCAGACCCCCGGTCTGGTCAAGATCGTGGTGAACATGGGCGTGGGTGAGGCTGCGCGGGATTCCAAGGTGATCGACGCCGCGGTGCGCGACCTGACCGCGATCACCGGCCAGAAGCCGACGGTGACCAAGGCACGCAAGTCGATCGCCCAGTTCAAGCTGCGCGAGGGTATGCCGATCGGCTGCCACGTCACGCTGCGGGGCGACCGGATGTGGGAGTTCGCCGATCGGCTGCTCACCCTGGCGCTGCC
>CAYSZZ010000038.1:0-19822 GCA_964435735.1 uncultured Propionibacteriaceae bacterium | reverse complement strand
GGCTGGTAGTAGTCGTAGTAGGAGACGAAGTACTCCACCGCGTTGTCGGGGAAGAACTGCCGCAACTCGTTGGCGAACTGGGCGGCCAGGGTCTTGTTGGGCTGCATCACCAGCATGGGACGCTGCAGCCGCTCGGCGAGCCAGGCCACGGTCGCCGTCTTGCCGGTGCCGGTGGCCCCGAGCAGGACGACATCGTTCTGACCGGCCTCGATCCGGCGCTGCAGATCATCGATCGCCGCCGGCTGATCGCCGGCGGGTTCGAAGTCCGCGTGGACCACGAAGGGTGCAACGCGGCGCTGCACATCAGTCACTGGACGCATATCCCACAGCCTATGTCCCGCCTCTGACACTGCGGACGACGCTCCGGCCGGGGCCTGCAGACCTGGGAGCGCCGGCAAAGGCCGCCCCGAGAGCTCCGGGGCGGCCTTTGGCTGGGTGTTCAGGCGCTGGTGATGTGTGAGTTGAGCGCCGCGTTCAGCATCTCGTTGATGCCGGTGAACGACGAATCGGGTGTGTTGTCGGTCTGGAAGATCGTGAACAGCAGCGTCGAAGCGTCCGACGTGCGCACCGAGACGAAGGTCTGCAGCAGCACGAACATGCTCTGGCCGCCTTGAGTCTCGGTGTACCCGGCGTAGCACCGTGCGATCTTGGTGACGTTGGACGACGAGTCGATAGGTTCGGCCGACTCGGCGAACTGAGCGTCCGGAGCATCCTTCAGGACCGACTGGTGGAATTGCAGGCAGACCTGGCCGGGATCCGCGTTCGGATCGGTCTGCACCATCTGCGCCACGATCTGCGCCTTGCCGTCGCTCAGGACCGCCACCGAGGCCGACTTCTGCTCGGCCTGCCAGCCTTGCGCCACGGGGATGACGACGCCGCCAGTGAGCTGGATCGTGCCGGAAGGCGGCGGCGTGGGCGCCGGAGTGGTCTGCTGCGGCGTCGGGGCCGGGGTCGTCTCCTGCGGGGTCGGGGCCGGAGTCGTCTCCTGCGGCGTCGGGTCCGGGGACGGGGCGGTCGGCACCGGGGTCGGCGAGACCGGGGTCTCCGGTTCCGGCCCCCGGTTGGACGACATCGCCAGGAACACCCCGCCGACGATCGCCAGCAGGGCGACCACCCCGACGACGATCATGATCAGGTTCTTCGACGACTTGCCGGCCGGAGGACGCTGGCCGCCGCCGGGTGGGTACCCCTGCGGGGCGTATCCCTGCGCCTGCGGATAGCCCTGCTGCGGGTACCCCTGCTGCGGGTAACCGGGCTGCGCCGGCTGTTGCGGGTAGCCGGGCTGCGGGTACTGCTGCTGCGAAGCCTGCTGCGGGTAGGGCTGTTGCGGCGGAACCTGCTGCTGATACGGCTGCTGCGGCTGCGGAGGATAGGGCTGCTGCGGCGCTGCCGGCGGGTACTGACCGGGGGTCCCGGGCTGGGACTGGCCCTGCGGCTGGTTCGGCTGGCCGGGAGTGGTTGGCTGGCTCACTTCTCGTCCTCCTTCGACTCGGCCTCGATCGGCGCGGTCGCCTCGACATCCGAGACGGGCGCGTCAGGATCGGGAGATCCCGCTTCGGCCGGTGGCGATTCGGGTGGCGCCGACGAAGCGGTCGCCTGAGCGGACGCGGCGCCGACGTCGGCGGTCGCCGGGACCCTGGGACGGGCGCGGGTGGAGGCGCCGCAGGCGCTGCAGAACACGGCGCCGGTCATCAGCGGCAGCTCGCAGTGCGCGCAGAACTCCTGCTCCCCCCCGGCAGTATCGCTGTAGTCGCCCGACGTGGCTGCGGCTTCCAGAGCGGCCTCGGTCAGGCCGATGTGCAGCACGCTTCGCAAGCGCAGGATCAGCAGGCCGAGCAGAATGACGCCCCAGATCAACTGCAGCGTCACCGCCAGCGAGCTGTTGCCCACGAAACCGAGCAGGTAGACGCCCACCGCGTACAGGATGTTCACTCCGACGGCGAGTGCCAGTCCGCTGTAGTAGCGCGGGGTGAAACCGTCGTAGCCCTTGCCGAGACCGGAGAACTCAGCAGCGGCGAGACCGGAGGCGGTACCCATCAGGAGCGGCTTGACGAAGCCCTCGAGCAATACCAGCGTCGCCCATTGGCCCGGCTCGGGGTTCACCAGGCCGCCGGTGATCAGGGCCCAGTGGCGCACGAGGGTGTCGGCGGCGGCGTAGGCCACGCCGCTGATGACGCCGAAGGTGACGCCGTCCATCAGGTCGTCGAAGGCCGGCCTGCTGGCCAGCAGCACCGGTGCGACCTGCCGGATCGCCTCCCCGACGACCGGGACCAGCAGCGCGAAGATCAGGAATGCGCCCCAGTTCGGTCCGGTGATCAGCCCGCCGGAAGGATTCGGCAGCGGCGTCTGGATCGGCAGCCACCCGGTCCACAACCAGGTGAACAGCACTCCCAGCCCGAAGGTGAGGACGAAGCCCAGCCCGACCACCAGGATCGGCTCGTCCTCCCACATGTTCACGTCGTAGAGATAGACGATGTAGACCAGCGGGATCGCGAAGGCCGCGATCAGCACCGCGATCGGCAGCGCGCCGAAGACCGCGGCGATCAGCGCGGCGGCCAAGGTGATGGTGAAAGCCGTCCGGTAGGTCTGCGGATGACGGCCGGCCTCCCGCGGCATGATCGAGGAGACGATGGCGAACGAAGCCACCGGCTCGTCGGGGTTCACCGCGAAGCGCCGCTTGCCACGCTCGCCGTCGGGCAGCAGGTCGAGCCCGCAGCGATGACAGAAGTGTGCGACGTCGGGAACCTGAGAATGGCAGCGTGAACAATCCATGGAAATGTTGCCCTCCTGCGTAGGAATGGCGACAGCATAGAGGTAACCGGTGCCGCCGCAGCAGGCCCCACCGCGGAGAATTCAGTAGGTTGTTAGGCAGTTGTGCGCAATCGCTGCCACAGCTCGGCCACGCTCCCCCGGAGTTCCGCGAGCGATCCGCTGTTGTCGATCACCAGGTCGGCGGCGGCCAACCGCTCCTGCCGGGAGGCCTGCGCACCGATCCGGGCCTGCGCCCGGTTCCGGTCGATGCCGTCGCGCCCCATCACCCGCCGCAGTTGCGTGGCCGGATCGACGTCCACCACCACGATCAGGTCGAAGCGATCCTGCTGTCCGGTCTCGACCAGCAGCGGGATGACGTGGACGACGATCGCGTCGGGCTGCGCAGCCTGCTCCGCCACCGCGGCAAGCCGCCGGACCTCCGGGTGGACGATGGCGTTGAGCCGGCCCCTGGCTTCTGGATCGGAGAAGACGATCTCGGCCAGTACCGGACGGTTCAGGTCGCCCTGGGGGGTCAGCATCCGGGGACCGAACTCCTCGACGACTCGCTCCAGTCCGGGCGATCCCGGCTCGACCGCCCGGCGAGCCAGCAGATCGGCATCGATGATCACCGCACCGTGCGCGGCGAGCAGATCGGCGACCGCCGACTTGCCCGACCCGATCCCACCGGTCAGCCCGACCCGCAGCATCACTGCTCCTCCTGCCCCCGGTTCCGCCCCACTGTGCCACACCCGGGTTGATCGCGGACGCGAATCGCGCCCCCCGCCGGCTGGCGAGGGGCGCGATTCGAGCTTGCTTGCAGAACTCAGCCGGCGCTGCCGGTGAGCTTCTCCCGCAGTGCCTGCAGTGCCTCGTCGGAGGCCAGCGAGCCCTCCTCCTCGACCACTTCGGAGCCGGCGGAGTAGGCGGTCGGAGTCGCAGCGGCCACCGCAGCCTTGACGTTGTCGGCCTCGGCCTCCTCGACCTGCTTCTTGTGGGCCTCCCAGCGGGGCTGCTCCCAGGCGCGCTGCTGCTCCTCGTAGCCGGGCTTCCACTCCTGGGTCTCCGGATCGAAGCCCTCGGGGTAGATGTAGTTGCCCTGCTC
The DNA here is from genome assembly GCA_964435735.1 of uncultured Propionibacteriaceae bacterium. Lineage (GTDB taxonomy): Bacteria > Actinomycetota > Actinomycetes > Propionibacteriales > Propionibacteriaceae > Propionicimonas. The sequence continues at coordinate 15,969 of CAYSZZ010000038.1, read as the reverse complement.
GTCGTAGGAGGCGGACATCCCGTACAGCGCCGGGTCGAAGTCGTCGGCGCCCACGTCCACGCCCTCGTTGGCCTGCTTGAGGCTCAGCGAGATCCGGCGACGCTCCAGGTCGATGTCGATGATCTTGACCATGACATCGTCGTTCACGCTGACGACCTGCTCGGGGATCTCCACGTGGCGCACGGCCAGCTCGGAGACGTGCACCAGGCCCTCGATGCCCTCCTCGACGCGGACGAAGGCGCCGAACGGAACCAGCTTGGTGACCTTGCCAGGCACGATCTGGCCGATCTGGTGGGTGCGGGCGAAGGTCTGCCAGGGATCCTCCTGGGTCGCCTTCAGCGACAACGACACGCGCTCGCGATCCAGGTCGACGTCCAGCACCTCGACGGTGACCTCGGTGCCGACCTCGACAACCTCGGACGGGTGGTCGATGTGCTTCCAGGACAGCTCGGACACGTGCACCAGGCCGTCCACGCCGCCCAGGTCGACGAAGGCGCCGAAGTTGACGATCGAGGAGACCACACCCTTGCGGATCTGGCCCTTGGCGAGCTGGTTGAGGAAGGTATGCCGCACCTCGGACTGGGTCTGCTCCAGCCACGCCCGGCGGGAGAGCACCACGTTGTTGCGGTTGCGGTCCAGCTCGATGATCTTGGCCTCGAGTTCGGCACCGACGTATGGCTGCAGGTCGCGGACGCGCCGCATCTCCACCAGCGAGGCCGGGAGGAAGCCGCGCAGGCCGATGTCGATGATCAGGCCGCCCTTGACGACCTCGATCACCTTGCCGACCACGACGCCGTCGGCTTCCTTGATCTTCTCGATCGTGCCCCAGGCCCGCTCGTACTGAGCGCGCTTCTTGGACAGGATCAGGCGTCCTTCCTTGTCCTCCTTCTGCTGGACCAGGGCCTCGATCTCATCGCCCACGGAGACCACGTCGAACGGGTTCACATCGTGCTTGATGGAGAGTTCCTTGGAAGGGATGACGCCTTCGGTCTTGTAACCGATGTCGAGCAGGACTTCGTCCCGATCGACCTTGACGACGGTGCCGGTGACGATGTCGCCGTCATTGAAGTATTTGATGGTCGCGTCGACCGCTGCGAGGAACGCTTCGGGGGAACCGAAGTCGTCGACCGCGACGAGAGAGGCCTCAGGAGAGGAGGTCATGTAGTAGGGCTCCGATTGATCAGATAGTGGTGTGGCCAGTCGCACAGCAACCGTGTGGCTGAAAAACGACGCGACCGAGATCTGACGGATACCAGCGCACGTGCCCGACCTGCTCCGTCCGAGACCAGACCGGCCGCAGTGCGGATACGAGCCTATCGACCACGTCATGAGACAGCAAACCCGAACCAGATCACAATACGGACACAACCGGTGGTTTCGCACCCTGCCGAGCCTGCGAACCACCGATTCCCGACGAATCGGCTGCCATCCCGGGTGATCGACGCCTCCCTACAGCCGCTCGGCGACCACCGCCTCCACCAGCCTGGCCCGGCTGTGTCGCAAGTCAAGGATCCGGAAGCCGGCGGACTCCAGCAGCAGCGACGGACGGCGGCGCCAGCACTCCCCCGTCGCCCGGGTCACCCGGTCGGCGATCCGCTGGAGACCACGGACCGGCGCCCAGGACGACTCGACGTGATCGAGCAGCAGCAACCGACCTCCCGGTGGCAGCACTCTCGCGAACTCCGCCAAGGTGAAACCGACCCGCGGTACCGAACACAGCAGCAGCGTGGCGACGACCGTGTCGGCGCCTCCGTCCGGCACGGGCAGGCGGTCGGCGTCGGCCTGAGCGAGCTCGACCGCGGCACCCAGTTCGACCGCCCGCCCAGCAGCCCGGGCGAGCATGGCAGCACTGGTGTCCACCCCGGAGAGCGTGGCAGCCGGCGGGTAGTACCGCAGGTTCGCACCGGTGCCGATCCCGACCTCGACGACCCGTCCGACGGCGTGCGCGATCAGATCGGCCCGATAGCGCGCGAGCCAGCGCCGTTCCAGCGATGCCATGGCGGCGTCGTAGCCCGCGGCGGCGCCGTCCCACAGCGCTCGCTGGCGGTCGGACGCCGCGTCCATCTCAGTGCGCGGCCTGATGCCAGGAATGACCGGCCCCGACGGAGACCTCCAGCGGGACGGCCAGATCGACGGCGTGACCCATCTTCTCCCGCACCAGGGCCTCCAGCGTCGCGGCCTCGCCGGGTGCCACTTCGAACACCAGTTCGTCATGCACCTGCAGCAGCATCCGGCTGGCCAGGCGCTGCTTGGCCAGGGCGGCCTCGATGTCCAGCATCGCCACCTTGATGATGTCGGCGGCCGATCCCTGGACGGGGGCGTTGAGCGCCATCCGCTCGGCCATCTCACGACGCTGCCGGTTGGACGAGGTGAGGTCGGGGAGGTATCGGCGCCGGCCCAGGATGGTCTCGGTGAAGCCGGTGCGACGAGCGACATCGACGATGTCGTGCAGGTAGTCGCGGACGTGGCCGAACCGCTCGAAGTACTCCGCCATCAGACCCCGGGCCTCGGAGACCTCGATCTTGAGCTGCTGGGACAGGCCGAAGGCGCTCAACCCATAGGCCAGCCCGTAGTTCATGGCTTTGATCCGCGCCCGCTGAGCGACATCGACATCATCGGGTTCCACCCCGAACACCCGAGCCGCCATCACGGTGTGGAAGTCCTCACCGGAGTTGAAGGCCTCGATCAGCCCGGCGTCCTCGGAGACGTGGGCCATGATCCGCATCTCGATCTGGGAGTAGTCCGCCGTGAGCAGCGACTCGTAGCCGGGCCCGACCACGAAGGCCTCGCGAATCCGGCGGCCGTCGGCGGTGCGGATCGGGATGTTCTGCAGGTTCGGGTCGGTGCTGGACAGCCGTCCGGTGGCAGCGATCGTCTGGACGTAGGTGGTGTGGATCCGGCCGTCGTCGGCGATGGACTTGAGCAACCCCTCGACGGTCTGGCGCAGCCGGATCTGGTCGCGGTGACGCAGCAGGTGGGCAAGGAAGGGATGCTCGGTGCGGGCGTACAGGTTCTCCAAGGACTCGGCGTCGGTGGTGTAGCCGGTCTGGGTGCGCCGGGTCTTGGGCATGGCAAGCTCGTCGAACAGGACGGCCTGCAGCTGCTTGGGCGAGCCCAGGTTGAGCGGGTGCCCGATCACCGCGAAGGCCTCGGCTTCAGCCTTGGCCACCTCGGTGTCGAAGTCGGCGCGGAGCCGCTCCAGGAAGCCGGCGTCGACCGCCACGCCGGTTCGCTCCATGGCGGCCAGGGTGCGCAGCAGCGGCAACTCCACCTCACGCAGCAGGCTCGCCCCGCCCCGTTGCTCCAGGTCGGTCTCCAGCGCCCCGGCCAGATCGATCACCGCTCGCGCCCGAATCATCGCGTCCCGGCCGGAGGACTCGTCGAAACTGAACGCCAGCTGATCGGAATCGGCGACGCCGCCGGACTCGACCGCCAGCTCGCGCCGCAGGTGGCGGGCGGTGAGGTCGGCCAGGTCGTAGACCCGCTGATCCGGCTTGAGCAGGTACGCCGCCAGCTGGGTGTCGCTGACCAGCCCGGCCAACTCCCAGCCACGCGCCCAGAGCGCCTCCAGCGGACCCTTGGCGTCATGCATGGCCTTGTGCGCCCGCGGGTCGGCGAGCCACGCCGCCAACGCCGCGTCGTCGGCGGGGGTGAGTTCGGCGACATCCAGCCAGGCCGCGGCACCTTCTGCGGTGGCCAGGGCGAGCCCGGTGAGGTCGCCGGTGCCCCACCTCCAGCTGCCGGTCACATCGATGCCGACCACGGTGTCCCGGGCGTGCTCGTCCAGCCAGCCCGGGACCTCACCGGGCTGCAGGATGCTGCCCACCACCTCGAAACCACCGGACGGCCCCGCCTGCTCGGCCGGCAGCGACTCCAGCAGCCGGTCCCGCAGCACCCGGAACTCGAGGGCGTCGAAGAGGGTGTGGACGGCCTCGCGGTTCCAGTCGTGCCGGATCAGGTCGCCCACCGTCACGGGAAGTTCGAGGTCGGCCACCAGGGCGTTCAGACGCCGGTTGCGGATCACGTCGTCCAGGTGCTCCCGCAGCGATTCCCCGGCCTTGCCGCCGATTTCGTCCACCCGTCGGATCAGGTTCTCCAGGCCGTCATAGGCGGCCAGCCACTTCGCGGCGGTCTTCGGGCCGACCCCCGGCACGCCGGGCAGGTTGTCGCTGGTCTCCCCCACCAGCGCGGCCAGCTCGGGGTAGCGCTGTGGGGTCACCAGGTACTTCTCGCTCACCGCCGCCGGGGTCAGCCGGGCCAGGTCGGAGACCCCCTTGCGCGGGTAGAGAACGGTCACCGAGTCATTCACCAGCTGCAAGGTGTCACGGTCTCCGGTGCAGACCAGTACCTTCAGCCCGGATTCGGTCGCCCGGCGGGCCAGGGTCGCGATCACGTCGTCGGCCTCGAACCCGTCCACCTCGATGTGGGCGATCTGGAGCGCGTCCAGCACCTCCTTGATCAGGTCGACCTGACCCTTGAACTCCGCGGGAGAGGCGGCGCGGTTGGCCTTGTAGTCGGGGTACTCCTCGCTGCGGAAGGTCTGGCGCGAGACGTCGAAGGCCACCGCCAGGTGAGTGGGCTGCTCGTCGCGCAGCACGTTGATGAGCATCGAGGTGAACCCATAGACGGCGTTGGTGTGCTGGCCGGTCGTCGTCGAGAAGTTCTCCACCGGCAACGCGAAGAACGCTCGGTAGGCCACCGAGTGGCCATCGATCAGCAGCAGCACGCCTTCATCGCCGGCGCGTTCGGTATCGGCACTGGTCGTCACCTGTCGAACCCTACCGGGAGCAGCCGACAACCGAACCGGCGGGCGTGGCCCGGACGGGTTGTGTCAAGGTTGGCGCCATGAACGTGCCCGACTGGTTCCACAATCTCACCAGCCCGCTGGACCTCAAGATGGGAATGATCCTGGACGAGGTGACCCCGACCCGGGCGGTCGGGCGCTATCCGGTGGAGGGCAACACCCAGCCCTTCGGGCTGTGGCACGGCGGCGCGTCCTGCGTGGTGGCCGAGACGCTGGCCTCGCTGGCCGCTGCCGCCGAAGTCGGACCGAATGGGGTGGCCGTGGGAGTGGACATCAACGCCACCCACCTGGTGGCGGCCCGCGCCGGCTGGATCACCGGCGTGGCCACCGCGCTGCGGATCGGCAACACCCTGGCCACCTATGACGTGACCCTCACCGACGACGAGGGACAGCAGGTCTGCGCCGCCCGGATCACCATCGCGCTGCGGCGGGCCACCGGCGACTGACCAGACGGCAATCCGCACCGAGGGCCAGCCATCGTGTTCGAGAGCCAGCCCACAAAGCTGGCTCTCGATGGATAAGCCCGGCCCTCGGTGATGGGACGAGCGCTCAGCTTCAGCCGGGGAGCTTGCCCTTGCCGCCGGACTTGGAGTGGTCGATGACGCCCTCGGCGACCTCGCGCATCGACTTGCGCAGGTCCATGGCGGTCTTCTGGATCCAGCGGAAGGCCTCAGGCTCGCTCAGGCCCAGCCCCTCCTGCAGCAGGCCCTTGGCCTGGTCGACGGCCTTGCGGGAGGCGAAGCGTTCCTCCAGATCGGCCACCTCGGCCTCGACCGCCCGGATCTCGGCGAACCGGGCCATCGCGATCTCGATCGCCGGCACCACGTCGGAGGCGTCGAAGGGCTTCACCACGTAGGCCATCGCGCCGGCCTCGCGAGCCCGCTCGATCAACTCGCGCTGGCTGAACGCCGTCAGCATCACCACGGCCGCGATCCGCTCCTCCGCGATGGTGGCCGCCGCGGTGATGCCGTCCATCTTGGGCATCTTGACATCCATCACGACCAGGTCCGGCTCCAGATCGCGGGCCATCGCGAGGGCCTCTTCGCCGTCGGAGGCCTCGCCGATCACGTCATAGCCCTCCTCACGCAGCATGTCGACCAGGTCGAGGCGGATCAGCGCCTCGTCCTCGGCCACCAGCACGCGCAGCGGCTCTGGGGTCGACTCGGAACGGGAAGATTTCGGCGTACTGGTCATCGATGTCGTCCTTGTGGATAGCGGACCCGTCCAGGGTCCGGAGCAGTGTCGAGGTTACCGCCTGCACACAACGGCTTCGCAAGTGTGACAGAATCGTGGGCGGTTCCGAGCCGGTCAGCGATCCGGCCCGGCCCGAGTGGCGGAATGGCAGACGCGGGCGACTCAAAATCGTCAGTCCGAAAGGACGTGGGGGTTCAACTCCCCCCTCGGGCACACGATTGAGGCGAGCGAACGGGATGCTCGCGTCCCTCCTCAGGCCGCGAGGCAGACTCCCATTCGAGGGTCCGGATAGAACAGATCCACCAACAACTCTCGCACCGGATTCGGTGGGACGACCGGAGGCGGTGATGTGATGTGTACACTCCCACTCGGTGTCGTGAGCACGACCGAGTCCTCCGGTCCCGGCCGCGCACGCCATCCGGGATGTTCCTTCACTTGATTGCACTGCTCACACAGCCCTTGACCGTTGGCGGCGCTGGTCGGGCCACCAGCGGCGGCCGGTACGACATGATCGGCATGACGGATGGGCGCCCCGCACCATGGCGTCCGGCACACCTCGTCCCGCAGGGTGAGGAACTGCCGCAGCCCCGCTGGAAACGTCCGCTGTTTCGACTCCATCGCCACCAACTGGCCATCGCCCGGACGGCCATAGAGCCGACGCAGCGCTGCCCGTCCGGCCTCGGACGCAGTCTTCGCCAACTGGCGGGCCACGCCGGCTGGAATCGGGCCATGTCCCACCAGCCTGGCCGGCATATCGGCGCCATCCAGCAGCGCGTCGTCGGTTATCACCAGTTGGACCTCGACCGGTACGACGTCTGCCGACGTCTGGCCGGTCGTCCGGCAGACCAGAGTGTCGGCCATCAACTGGCCACGGCTCCGTGTGTCGCCCGAGGCGCGCGTCCGGTCCGCCTCCCGGCACAGCGCGGCGTACACCGCAACACCTTGAGCCGCCGGCAGCAACGCCGACACCAGTGTCATCGCGTCCGGCGCCGGACGGATGGTCACCCGTCGATCCTCTGCCGCCCGGCTCGCCCGCTCGACCACACTGTGGGGATCGAGCTGATAGGCGGCTTGCTTCGCCCGCGCGACGATCTCCCGATCCGACAACTCGGGCAGTTCGCCGGCAAGCAGTGCATCCACCCGCGCGCGATCCAGCCGCGACAGGCACGCCGTCTCCCGACACATCAGCAATGCCCGGTACTCCGAGATCTCGCCGGCCGCGAACAGCTCCATCGTGCGTGGCAACTCCCGATCCAGAATCGACGCCAACCCCAGTAACATCCGACCCCGGTGGGGCGACTCGCGCCGCGCCAGCGCTACCTCGGCAGCCACCGAGCCGGCGGTCTTGGCCGTCGGGCGCCCTGCCGCACGCTGCTCCTCCTCGCGGAGCTTCCGCAACTTGACGGCAGCCCGAGCCTGCACGGCCGAGGCAGCGTTCTTCAGCACCTCAAGCACCCGGATGCGCTCGGTCAGCTCAACGTCGCTGGCACCGTCGCCCAGCGCAACAAGGCCACCGGCCACCTCGGCCAGCGTCTCGTTGGTGAGCAACATCTCCACACCGACGACGCTACCGGCCGGGGCTGACACTTTTTCGATGGTGCGCCGACGGGCGCAGGAATGAGTGCCAAAACGGATGTCGCGCTCGCTCGACTCAGGCCAGCGGGCAGGGGGGCCGATACGGCTGGCGAGAGGCTCGCTCAGGTTGTTCGCGGTCCGCTCGCTTTGCCATGTTCCGACCGCGTGTGTCGTCACCTTCTTCGGCGATACCGTCCAGAGGCTCATCGACGAACAGGACGCCCGGGTCTTGGCGGTCAATGAGTGGGCGGACGGTCCACACCCACTGGTTGAGATCGAGCATGAGGGCCAACGTCTCGCAGTCCTCTACAGCGGGGTGGGGGCTCCCCTAGCCGCCGGCCTGCTCGAAGAGGCGATCGCCATGGGCTGCCGCGCCTTCGTCGTCTGCGGTGGTGCCGGCGCGCTCCGCGAGGACCTGACCATCGGCCACCTGGTGGTCGTCCAGTCAGCGCTTCGTGACGAGGGGACGTCCCACCACTATCTGCCGGCGAGCCGGTGGATCGATCTCGATCCTGCCGCGACCCGCATCCTCGAACAGACTCTGACCGAGCACGGAGTGCCCTTCGTCACCGGCCCGACCTGGACGACCGACGCCCCCTACCGCGAAACGCCGGCCAAGATCGCCGCCCGGCGAGCCGAAGGCTGCATCACCGTCGAAATGGAAGCCGCCGCCCTCACCGCGGTCGCACAGTTCCGCGGCCTCCCGCTCGCCCAGGTGCTCTACGGAGGGGACGACCTCACCGGCGAGACCCGGGACAGCCGCGACTGGACGACCCAACCTCACACCAGAGACAACCTCGTCCGCCTCGCCGGCTCAGCCGCGCTACGTCTCGCTCGGACGAACGGCGGCCATGTCCACCAGACATCGCCTCGGAGGTAAAGCATTTCACCGTCGATGGTGAGTCGCCATCCCCACAGCCGTCGGCGCTCGGCAGCGCGCCAGGCGGCATCACGTCGGCCTGCGGATGCTGCCGGACTCACGATCCTGCCTCATCGTTGACCGAGCTCCAGTCACCGGAACGGATCATGGTGACTTCGGTGATGACCCCGTCGTGGAGCGACTCCGAGCCGGGTTGCTCGATGAACCCCCACTTCCGACAGAACGCTCGAGCCCGATGGTTGTAGGTCGCCACCTGAAGCTGGACCGGGTGCTGCGGGCCGGCGAACTCGATGACCTTCTGCATCAGGGCGGACCCGAACCTCATCAGGCCACACGCTAGAGCGATCTGCCACCGACGGGAAGCACCCGAGTCAGCCCTGGAACTCAGTCGTCGGCGCGGTAGAACTCGTCCAACTCGGTAATAAGGCCCACACGGTGGGTGTGGCGGCCGCCCTGCTCGAACTCGGCGTCCAGCCAGGCGTCCACGATCATCTTGGCCAGATCGACGCCCACCACACGGGCGCCGAAGGCGAGCACGTTGGCGTTGTTGTGGCGCTTGGCCATCTGGGCCGAGTACGGTTCGCTGACACAGGCCGCCCGCACACCCTTGACCTTGTTGGCCGAGATCGAGATCCCCACGCCGGTGCCGCAGATCGCGATCCCAGCCTCCGCGTCGCCCCGCACCACGGCCTCGCCGACCAGGCGACCCCAGACCGGATAGTCGGTGCTGGCGGCGGAGTGGGCACCCAGATCGGTCACCTCGAATCCGCGGGACTCCAGGTGCGCGAGGATGGCCGCCTTCAACTCCAGGGACGAGTGGTCGCCACCGATGACGAGCTTCACAGTCCGCCTCCCTTCACCGAGGCCGGGACTCCGCCGACCTCGAACACCCGCAGCGAGTTGGTCTGGTGGGTCAGCCGTCCGGGGTTGCCTGCCACGACCACGACCGAGTCGCCAGTCTCGACCAGCCCGAGATCGGTCAGGGCCGCCTGCACGGATTCGACCATCGCATCCGTGCTGACGTACTCGGGGGTCACGTAGGTCTGGACGCCCCACACCAGGGTCAACTCCTGAGCCGTGCGGGGCAGCGGCGTGAACGCCATGATCGGCACCTGGGAACGCATCCGCGCCAGCCGGTGCGGGGTGTCGCCCGAGATCGTGAACGCCACCAGGTACTTCGCGCCCACTCGCTGGGCCACCTCGATCGCGGCCTTCGCGATCACGCCCGACATGGTGTGGGGATCCCAGTCCAGCCGCCGGATCTGGTCGAGACCCTCGCGCTCGGTCTGCGAGACGATGCGTGCCATCGTCTTCACCGTGTCGATCGGGTAGTCGCCGACCGCGGTCTCGCCCGACAGCATGACCGCGTCCGCCCCGTCGAGCACCGCGTTGGCCACGTCCGAGGTCTCCGCACGGGTCGGCCGGTAGGCGGTGATCATCGACTCCAGCATCTGGGTGGCGACGATCACCGGCTTGGCCCAGCGCCGGGCGGCATCGATGATCCGCTTCTGCACCAGCGGAACGTCCTCCAGCGGGAGTTCCACGCCCAGATCACCGCGGGCGACCATGAAGGCGTCGAAGGTGTCGATGATGGCGCCCAGGTTCTCGATCGCCTGCGGCTTCTCCAGCTTGGCGATCACCGGAACCTTGCGTCCCTCCTCGGCCATCACCCGCCGGACCGGCTCGATGTCCTCCGGCGAACGGACGAAGGACAGCGCGACCATGTCGACCTCGTGCCGCAGCGCGAACCGCAGATCGCGCTCGTCCTTCTCCGACAGCGCCGGGACGCTCACCGCGACCCCGGGCAGGTTGATGCCCTTGTGATCGGAGACCACACCACCGACGACCACCTCGGTCACCACGTCGGTGTCGGTGACCTCCACGGCCCGCAGCACGATCGCGCCGTCATTGATCAGGATCTCGTCACCCGGGCTGACGTCGGCGGTCAGGGTCTTCAGCGTGGTGCCGGCCCGTTCCGCGGTCCCCAACACCTCCTCGGTGGTGATGGTGAAGGTCGCGCCCGACTCGATCACCGCCTGGCCGTCCAGGAACTTCTCCAGCCGGATCTTCGGCCCCTGCAGGTCGGCGAAGATGCCCACCGGACGACCGACCGCCCGCGCCGCGTCGCGCACCCACTGCACCCGCTTGGCATGCAGGACGTGATCGCCATGACTCATGTTCAGGCGGGCGACGTTCATGCCCGCTTCCACCAACTCGACGATCTTCTCCGGGGAGTCTGTGGCCGGACCGATCGTGCACACGATCTTCGCTCTACGCACGCCTAGACCATACCCGGGGCGTCCAGCCGACGCTTCCCGGCCGAGCCGGTTTCGCGCGACCGAGACCAAGAATTCGCCTGCCTGTTACCTGATTCGGTCCCGGCTCAGCCGCGGACGAGTTCGAGCGCGCGATCGAGATCGGCCGGATAGGGAGAGCGGTACTCGACCCACTCCCCGCTGCCCGGATGGGTGAAGCCGAGTTCGACGGCGTGCAACCACTGCCGCGCCAGCCCGAGCCGGGCGGCCAGCACCGGATCGCCGCCGTAGGTCGGGTCGCCGACGCAGGGATGCCTGATCGCCTGCATGTGCACCCGGATCTGGTGGGTGCGCCCGGTCTCGAGGTGCACCTCCAGCAAGGTGACCGCACGGAAGGCCTCCAGCATCCGGTAGTGCGTGATCGAGTGCCGTCCGCCGTCGATCACCGCCATCTTGTACTCGCCGCTCGGGTGCCGTCCCAGGGGTGCGTCGATGGTGCCCTCGAAGGGATCGGGGTGGCCCTGGACCAGGGTGTGGTAGACCTTGCGGACGGTGCGAGCCTTGAAGGCCCGCTTCAGCGCGGTGTAGGCCGGTTCGCTCTTGGCGACGACCATCAGCCCTGAGGTGCCGACGTCCAGCCGCTGCACGATCCCCTGCCGCTCGGCCGCCCCGGAGGTCGAGATCCGGAAGCCGGCGGCCGCCAGGTGCTCGACCACCGACGGACCGTCCCAGCCCAGGCTCGGATGGGCAGCGACTCCGGCCGGCTTGTCGACCACCACGATGTCGGCGTCGTCGTGGACGATCGCTATCCCGGCGACCTCCCGCGGGGTCACCACCAGGCGTGGTTCGGTCGGAATCTCTGCCTCCAGCAGTTGGCCGCCACGCACCCGCTCGGACTTCGCCACCACCCGGCCGTCCAGCCGGACCGCGCCCTCGGCAATCAGCGCCTCGACCCGGCTCCGGCTCAGCCCGCTGATCCGGGCCGCCACGGCATCCACCCGCTCGCCGTCCAGGCCGTCGGGAACCAGCCAGACGCTACCCATCGGCCTGCTTCAGCCGGACGCCGGAGACACTCACTCCGGTGATCAGCGACAGCCAGATCACCAGCACCGCGGCCGCGGTGATGTACATGTCGGCCACATTGAAGATCGCGAAGTGCGGCAACTGCAGGAAGTCGATGACGTGGCCGTGGAAGGGGCCTGGCTCCCGGAACAGCCGGTCGATCAGGTTGCCGACGATCCCTGCCAGCAGGCAGCCGGTGGCCACCGCCCAGCCGGTGTGTCGCACCCTGGGCAGCAGCCAGCAACTGACGCCGATCAGCGCGCCGATCGCGATACAGGTGAACACCACGGTGAACTGCTCTCCCAGCGAGAATGCCGCCCCCGGGTTGCGGATCAGTTGCAGGGTCAGCAGACCGCCCAGCAACTGGATCGGCTGCTGGGGGTCGAGGTGAGCGAGCGCCAGCGCCTTGGTGGCCTGGTCGAGCGCGACGCCCGTGACGGCGATGCCGCCCGCCAGCAGCCGATGGCGGAGCGGGGAGTCGGTCACGACCGGCTCTTCCTGGATGGCTATCGCCGCTCCTCCCGCTGCTTGCAGGCGACGCACATGGTCGCGCGCGGGAAGACCTGCAACCGGTCCTTGCCGATCGGGTTGCCGCAGGACTCGCACCGGCCGTACTGGCCGGACTCGAACAACCGGTAGGCAAGCTGGGCCTGCTCGAGCATGTCGCGGGCGTTCTGGGCCAGCGACATCTCCTGGTCGCGCTCGAAGTTGGACGATCCGACATCCGCCGGATCGCGGCCGGCACCGTCGGCACCGTCGGAGAACAGATCAGCCAGCCCGGCTTCGGCGATCTCGATCGCTCGTTCCATCCGCCTGATGTCGGCCAGCAGCTCCTGACGGATCTCTTCGACCTCGTCCTCGCTCCAGGGATCCTCCCCTTCAGCGACAGGGAACGAGGGCACCTTGTCCTCGGCCGTCTGCGCTGGATCCGAATCGGAAGCTGCCATCGCTGCCTGACTCCTTCGTGATGGTTGTGAGCAGGGAGAGTATCACCTGGCGGCGACAACTGGACGTGCCCCCGGCGAACTCGCCGAGGGCACGTTGCCGAGGTTTCGGGCTCAGTCGCCCAGCAGGGCGTCCAGCCGCGGAGTGGCCGAGGTCTCGCCCGGCTCGTTCAGCAGATCGGGGGTGTCCTCCGGCTCCAGGACCGCCTCCTCCAGAACCTTGATCTGGCTCTGCAATTGACGGGTGAGGTTGGCGCGGTAGGTGGACTCGAAGCCGCGCAGCTTCTCGACCCGTGCCCGCAGCGCGTCCCGCTCCGATTCCAGCCGGGTGAACAGTTCCTTGCGGTGGTTCTCGGCATCGGCATTGACAGCCTCGGCGCGACTCAGCGCGTCGGCGGTGACCCGTTCGGCGTTCACCCGGGCCTCGGACTCGATCCGGTCCGCTCGGGTGCGGGCGTCGGTGAGGGTCTCGTGGGACTTGCGATTGGCGTTGTCGATCACGTTCTCAGCCTCCGCACGCGCGTCGGCGACCAGCCGCTGGGCCTCGACCTGCGACTCGCCCACCAGGCGCTCGGACTGCTCGGTGGCCATCTGCAGCAGCCGTGCCACCGCAGGTGAGGCGTCGGCGGCGCTGGTCACCACGATGTTGTCGACGCTCGCCTTCGGGCCTTCGCCCTCGGCCGGCTGCAGCCGGGAGAGTTCCGAACGGACGGCCTCGAGTTCCCGGGTCCGCGCGGCCAGTTCGGCGCGCAGGCGCTCGACCTCGTCGTCCTTGCTCTGCAGTTGACCCCGTAGCGCATCGACCTCGCCGCGCACCCCGTCCAGCTCGCCCTGGCGGGCATCGAGCTCGTGACGGAGGTTGTCATTATCGGCGACGGGCGTCGGAACGAAGATGTTGGACGGCTCGCTCGAACTGAGCGCATCCACCTGCTGCCGCAGCGTGTCGTTCTCCTCGGTCAGCTGCGACAGCGTCGCCTCGACCTTGTCGACGAAGTTGTCCACGTCGACTGGCTCATAGCCATTTCGGCGAGCCAGGTGAAAGCGGGTCTGCCGGACCTGCTCGAGCGTCAGGGTCATCGTCCACCTCGTGTCGTTACGGCCGCCCTCACCGAAACCGGCAGGACGATTCGGCCCTCAGGCTAATGCAGGGGCACGTACGAATCCAAGAAGAGCGCCAGCCACAAGGCACCCACTCTCGACTTGCGCTATAAGCCGGGCCGGATTCAGGACTGGTTGAAGAATCCGCCGGCAATCCGTTCCTTGTCCTCCGCTGCCACATTGACGTTGTACGGGGACAACAGGAACACCTTGCTGGTGATCCGCTCGATGCTGCCGTGCAGGCCGAAGATGAGGCCGGCGGCGAAATCGACCAATCGCTTGGCGTCGGCATCCTCCATATCGGAGAGATTCATGATCACGGGAATTCCGTCGCGGAAGTTCTCCCCGATCGTGCGAGCCTCGTTGTAGGTGCGCGGGTGGACGGTGACGATCCGGCTCAGATCGGCCGTCTTGGGAACGGACGCGACCGGGCGGCGGGACTCCAGTTCGGTGACGGTCGCGGGCAGGCTGGTGCCGCCGGCCGCCAGCACCTCCTCGGTGACGTCATCGACCTGTTCGGTGACCTCGTCGCGGTAATCCTGGTCCGACACCAGACCAAGCCATACCGCGGCCTTCTTCAACCGGTCAGCCATCTCGTCACTCCTCGTCGCAGACTCCGCCAAAAGGCTAACCGGCGGAAGCCACAGCACCGCGGACGACACGCGCACCGCGGCACGCCGGTCAGGATGGCAGCCAGACGATGCCGGCCTGGCGACCGGCGGCCCTGCCGTCACGGCGGTGGGAGTGCAGGCTGGCGGTCTCCCTGGTGCACGGATCCTCCCGGATCACCCGGCAGCCGGCGGCCTCGAGCTGATGGACGGCGGCCCGGCCCAGATCCAGCGCCGGCGTCCCCCACGCCGTGGTGGCCCGGGCGCCCGGCAACACGGCCGCCAGCTCGTCACGCATCGCGGCAGGCACCTCGTAGCAGTCCGCGCAGACGTGCGGCCCGATCCAGGCGGTGATCTCCCCCGCACCCAGCGCGGTCATCCGGGAGAGGGTCGCGGGCAGGACGCCGCCGGCCAGCCCGACCCGGCCGGCGTGAGCGGCGGCCACCACCCCGGCGCCGGTGTCGGCGAACAGCACGGGCAGGCAGTCCGCCACCCGGATCGACAGTGCGACGCCACGGAGCCGGGTCACCATCGCATCCGCGACCAGGGCAGGTGGCGCGCCGGGCACCGAGGCGCCCAGCCAGGAATCCTCGCCCCAGGCGGCCACCAGGTCCTCGTCCACCTCCAGCACGTCGGTGCCGTGCACCTGCCGGACCGAGATCACCCGCTCCACCCCGAGCGCCCTGCGCACGGCCGCCAGGTTGGCGCGCAGGGCATCCAGGTCATCGACGTCGGTGCGTCCGAGATTGAGCGGGCCGAGCGGTGCGGCCGAGTAGCCGTCCTCGCGGTCGGTGAAGGCGACGCCGACCCCGTCGGCCGCCGGATCGTTGCGGTGGGAGAACACCCCCGCCGGCTACTTCAGGAAGTCGGGGACGTCGAGGTCGTCATCGGTCGGCTCCCAACGCGGGCCGGGGGCCGTGGCCGCCGGTGACGCCGGTGGGACCGCCGCGGACGGAGCCGCGACCTCGGACTGGCCGGCCGGAGCAGCCGACTCGCGGGTCACCGCCGGCCGGGGGCGCTGCTTGGGCAGCATCCCACCGTCGAAGCCGGCCGCGATCACCGTGATCCGCACCTCATCGCCGAGCGAGTCGTCGATCACGGTGCCGAAGATGATGTTGGCGTCCTCGTGGGCAGACTGTTCGATGAGTTGTGCAGCGGCCGAGACCTCGAACAGTCCCAGGTCGGAGCCGCCGGCGATCGACAGCAGCACGCCGTGGGCGCCCTCGATGCTGGCCTCCAGCAACGGTGACGACACCGCCATCTCGGCGGCGGCACGGGCCCGGTCCTCGCCACGGGCGGAACCGATCCCCATCAACGCCGAGCCGGCGTTCTGCATGATCGCCTTCACATCGGCGAAGTCGAGGTTGATCAGGCCGGGCGTGGTGATCAGGTCGGTGATCCCGGAGACGCCCTGCATCAGCACCTGGTCGGCCTGGCGGAAGGCATCCAGGATGGCGACGTGGTGGTCGGTCATCTCAAGCAGCTTGTCATTGGGAATGACGATCAGGGTGTCGACCTCTTCGCGCAGCGCGGCGATCCCGTCCTCGGC
>CAYSZZ010000037.1:16675-21251 GCA_964435735.1 uncultured Propionibacteriaceae bacterium | reverse complement strand
GTGGCTGACCCGCAGAGCTATCGGCCGAGGACCGGCTCGATCCCCACCGACCCCGGCGTGTACCGCTTCAGCGACGTCGAGGGCCGCGTCCTCTATGTCGGCAAGGCAGTCAACCTGCGGCAGCGGCTCACCTCCTACTTCGCCGATCCCGCCTCCCTGCACTTCCGTACCCAGACCATGGTGAGGACCGCCGCCAGGGTGGAGTGGACGGTGGTGCGCAATGAACTGGAAGCCCTCCAGCTGGAGTACACCTGGATCAAGCAGTTCGACCCCCGGTTCAACGTCAAGTACCGCGACGACAAGTCCTACCCGTGGGTGGCGATCACCTGGTCGGAGGAGTTCCCCAGGGTGTTCGTCGGCCGGGGCGCCAAGCGCAAGGGCAACCGCTATTTCGGGCCGTATGCCCAGGCCTGGGCGATCCGGGACACCATCGACACCCTGCTGGGGGTGTTCCCGATGCGCTCGTGCACAACAGGCGTGTTCAAAAGCGCCAAGGCGAGCGGACGGCCCTGCCTGTTCGGCTACATCGGCAAGTGCGCGGCCCCCTGCGTGGGCCGGATCGATGCCGACGAGCACCGCGAGCTGGTGCAGGACGTCTGCGACTTCCTGGCCGGCAAGACCGCCACATTGACCCGTCGGATCGAGCAGCAGATGCGGGACGCGGCCGCAGCGATGGAATATGAGAAGGCCGCCGTGCTGCGCGACCGGCTGGCCGCCCTGACCAGTGCCACCGAGTCCAACGCGATCGTGCTGGCCGACGGCACCGATGCCGATGTGATCGCCCTCGCCGAGGATCCCCTCGAGGTCGCCGTCCAGATCTTCCACATCCGGGCCGGTCGGGTGCGCGGCCAGCGGGGCTGGGTGGCCGACCGTACCGACGACGCCGGCACCGCGCAGCTGATCGAGTCCTTCCTGCTGTACCACTACAGCGAGGCGGTCGAGGAGTCCGAGGTGGCCTCCGCCATTCCACCGGAGATCCTGGTGCCGGTGGCGCCCGCCAGCGGGGGAGTGCTGGCCGAACTCCTCGGCGAGCAGCGCGGCAGCAAGGTCCGGATCCGGGTGCCGCGGCGTGGCGCGAAGCTGTCGTTGCTGGAGACCGTCGCCCGCAACGCCGGCGAGGCGCTGATTCAGCACAAGACCCGCCGGGCCAGCGACCTCACCACCCGCAACCGGGCGCTGGAGGAGATCCAGCAGGCGCTCGGGCTGGCCGAGGTGCCGCTGCGAATCGAGTGTTTCGACATCTCCCACCTGCAGGGCACCGAGGTGGTGGCCTCCATGGTGGTCTTCGAGGACGGGTTGCCGCGCAAGAGCGACTACCGCCGGTTCATCATCCGCAGTGTCGAGGGTTCGGACGACGTCGGGGCGATGCGTGAGGTGATCGGACGGCGGTTCTCCCGGTTGCGCGACGAGCAGCCGTCCGAGGACGGCCCGCTGCTGATCGACCCCGACACCGGCGTCCCACGCCGGTTCGCCTACGCTCCCGGGCTGGTGGTGGTGGACGGCGGCGCGCCGCAGGTCGCCGCCGCCCGGCAGGCGCTGGTCGAGCTGGGCATGCCGGACATCCCGCTGGCCGGCCTGGCCAAACGGATGGAGGAGGTCTGGTTGCCGGGCGAGGAGTACCCGGTCATCCTGCCGCGCACCAGTGAGGGCCTGTACCTGCTGCAACGAGTGCGGGACGAGGCCCACCGGTTCGCCATCACCCATCATCGCGGCCGGCGCTCGGCGTCCATGGTGGAGTCGCTGCTGGACTCCGTCCCCGGGCTCGGGGAGATCCGGCGCAGGGCGCTGCTGCGGCATTTCGGATCGCTGAGGAAGCTGCGGGCGGCCGCCGTCGACGAGATCGCCGCGGTGCCGGGCATCGGTCCCAAAACCGCCCAGGCGATCCACGACGCGGTGCTGAGCCAGCCCGCCGGCGAGGCGCTCAACACCGCGACCGGCGAGATCCTCCCATGATCGCCGATCGGGCGCACGGCCGGAGGCTGCGCTCCATAATGGTGCGCATGAGCGACCGGGATCGGGCAGCCGCCGTGCTGACGGGAGGGCGCGGATGAGGGCGCCGCGGGCCGCCCGGCGGCCGTCGGTCGCCGCGCTGGGCGGAGGACACGGGCTGGCCGCGAGCCTGAGCGCCCTCCGCCGGCTGACCAACCGGCTGGTCGCCATCGTCACCGTGGCCGATGACGGCGGCTCCTCCGGTCGGCTGCGGCGGGAGTTCGACATCCTGCCGCCGGGTGACCTGCGGATGGCGCTCGCGGCGCTGTGCGGCGACGACGAGGTGGAGCGGGCCTGGGCGGAGGTGCTCCAGTCGCGGTTCCGCGGTGAGGGGCCGCTCGGTGGGCACTCGATCGGCAACCTGTTGATCGCCGGCCTCTGGCAGGAGATGGACGATCCGGTGGCCGGGCTCGACATGGTCGCCGCCCTGCTCAACATCAAGGGACGGGTGCTGCCGATGGCCGCCGTTCCGCTGGTGATCGAAGCCGACGTGATCGGCGCGAATCCGGCGCTGCCGGACGAGGTCAGCGTGGTCGTCGGTCAGGAGGCGGTGGCGCTGGCCACCGGTGTGATCGGGAACGTCAGGCTGATCCCGCCCGGCCCGCCGGCGGTGTCCGAGGCGATCGAGGCGATCGCGACCGCCGATCACGTCGTGCTGGGGCCCGGCTCCTGGTACTCGTCGGTGATTCCGCACCTGCTCGTTCCGGATCTCGTCGAGGCGCTGGCCGACACCTGGGCTACCCGGATCCTCACCATGAACCTGGTTCCCACCGAGGACGAGACCCTCGGCTACACCGCCTCCAGGCACCTGGAGGTGCTTGCCGACCATGCGCCGCGGCTGCGGTTCGATGTCGTGGTGGTGGATCCGTCCTTCGCCCAGGGCGACCCCCATCTGGAGCGGTATGTGCAGGCCCTCGGGGGCCGCCTGATGATCACCGACGTCCGGATGCGGGATGGATCGGCCCGGCACGATCCGCTCCGCCTGGCCGCCGCCTACGCCGAGGTGATGGGCCTGCAGGAGCTTCGGTAGTGTTGGCCGGTATCGCGGACAGTTAAGGGAGCCTCGGATGGCGATGACGCAGCAGGTCAAGGCGGAGCTGGCGACCCTCGAGGTGACCAAGCCGGAACTGCGCAAGGCCGAGGTGGCTGCGCTGCTGCGGTTCGCGAACGGGCTTCACATCGCCGGCGGCCGGATCGTGGTCGAGGCCGAGCTGGACACCGGCGCCGCGGCGCGGAGACTGCGCGTGGCCATTGCCGAACTCTTCGGCTTCACCGCCGAGTTCGTGGTGATCACCGGCAGCGGCATGCGCCGTGGCACCCGCTATCTCGTCCGGCTGATCCGGGACGGGGAGTCGCTGGCCAGGCAGACCGGCCTGATCGACGGACGCGGACGCCCGGTCCGGGGTCTGCCGGTGCAGATCGTCTCCGGCAGCCCGGAGGTGTCGGTGGCCGCCTGGCGGGGGGCGTTCCTGGCGCATGGTTCGCTCACCGAGCCCGGCCGCTCGATGGCGCTGGAGGTCACCTGCCCGGGTTCGGAGTCCGCGCTCGCCCTGGTGGGTGCCGCCCGTCGGCTGCAGGTCGGCGCCAAGGCCCGCGAAGTGCGCGGCGTGGATCGGGTGGTGATCCGTGACGGCGATGCGATCGCGGCGATGCTCACCCGCCTGGGTGCGCACGAATCCGTGCTGGCCTGGGAGGATCGCCGGATGCGGCGCGAGGTACGCGCCTCGGCGAACCGGCTGGCGAACTTCGACGACGCGAACCTTCGCCGCTCGGCCCGCGCCGCCGTGACCGCGGGCGCCCGGGTGCGCCGGGCGCTGGAGATCCTCGGTGACGACATCCCCGAGCACCTGCTGGAGGCCGGACGGCTGCGGCTGGAGCACAAGCAGGCCTCGCTGGAGGAGCTCGGTCAGCTGCACACCCCGCCGTTGACCAAGGATGCCGTGGCCGGTCGGATCCGCCGCCTGCTGGCAACCGCCGATCGCCGCGCGGGCGAACTGGGCGTGCCCAGCACCGAAGCCAGCCTCACTCCGGACCTCCTCGACGACGACGAGGCCTGACCGCGTCAGCGGGATCGGCGAGCCGGGGAAGGGCAGCGCAACGGCGGCTGATTCGATAGTGTTGAGGTGTCCGCCTGCGCCCGTCTCTGACGGCGGCGCAGCCCCATAGTTAGGAGACCCCGACTTATGACCGTCAAGGTTGGCATCAACGGCTTCGGCCGGATCGGCCGCAACTACTTCCGCGCCCTGGTTGCCTCCGGCGCCGATGTGGACGTGGTGGCCGTCAACGATCTCACCGACAACTCCACGCTCGCGCAGTTGCTCAAGTACGACTCCATCCTGGGCCGATTCCCGGGTGAGGTGACCTACGACGAGACCGCCCTCTACGTCGACGGCAAGCAGATCAAGGCTTTCGAGGAGCGCGACCCGTCCAACCTGCCGTGGGGCGACCTGGGCGTCGACATCGTGATCGAGTCCACCGGCTTCTTCACCGACGCCGAGAAGGCCAAGGCGCACATCGCCGCCGGCGCCAAGAAGGTCCTCATCTCCGCTCCGGCGAAGAATGAGGACATCACGATGGTGATGTCCTC
>CAYSZZ010000037.1:0-16665 GCA_964435735.1 uncultured Propionibacteriaceae bacterium | reverse complement strand
CCGGCCGCGCACCACATCATCTCCAACGCCTCCTGCACCACCAACTGCCTGGCCCCCCTGGCCAAGGCGCTGAATGACGGCATCGGCATCGTCAAGGGCCTGATGACCACCATCCACGCCTACACCCAGGACCAGAACCTGCAGGACGCCCCGCACAAGGATCTGCGCCGCGCCCGCGCCGCCGCCCTGAACATCGTCCCGACCACCACCGGTGCGGCCAAGGCCGTGGCGCTGGTGCTTCCGGAGCTGAAGGGCAAGCTCGACGGCTACGCCCTCCGGGTGCCGGTGCCGACCGGTTCGGTCACCGATCTCACCTTCGAGGCCGCCCGCGAGACCACCGTCGAGGAGATCAACGCGATCGTCAAGGCTGCCGCCGAAGGCCCGTTGAAGGGCATCCTGGAGTACAACGAGGACCCGATCGTCAGCAAGGACATCGAGACCTACCCGCTCTCCAGCATCTTCGACGCGCCGCTGACCAAGGTGATCGGCAATCAGGTGAAGGTCGTCTCCTGGTACGACAACGAGTGGGGCTACTCCAACCGCCTGGTGGACCTCACCGTCCTGGTGGGTTCCAAGCTCTGACCCACGACGCAACCTGACGCCGGGCCGGCTCGCGCTAGCGCGGGTCGGCCCGTTGCGCGTCGAGACGAAGCCCGGGCGGCGGCAACCGGCCGGGGCGCGGAGGTCTCGACGAGCGGCGCGGCAGCGGCGTCGGACAACCACACGAAGAAAGGCAATCCGTGAAGTCTTTGGAAGACCTCGGCGACGTGCGAGGCAGGCGGGTTCTCATCCGCTGTGATTTCAACGTCCCGCTCAAGGGCGACGTGATCACTGACGACGGCCGCATCAAGGCCGCCCTACCGACCCTCACCCGGCTGCGGGACAGCGGTGCGAAGATCGTCATCATGGCCCACCTGGGTCGTCCCAAGGGCCAGGTCAACCCCTCCTACTCGCTCGCCCCGGTGGCCAGGCGGCTGGGTGAACTGCTCGGCATCGAGGTGAAGCTGGCCACCGACGTGGTCGGCCCCTCCGCGACCGAGACGGTCGCCTCGCTCGGGGACGGCGAGATCGGCCTGCTGGAGAACGTCCGCTACGAGCCCGCCGAGGAGTCCAAGGTGGACTCCGAACGCGAGGAGCTCGCGGCGAGGTACGCCGCCCTGGGCGATGTCTTCGTCTCCGATGGCTTCGGGGTCGTGCACCGCAAGCAGGCCTCGGTCTATGACGTCGCCAAGCTGCTGCCGAACGCGGCCGGCTACCTGGTGGCCAAGGAGGTCGACGTCCTGAAGAAGCTCACCGAGAACCCCGAGTCGCCCTATGTCGTGGTGCTCGGCGGGGCGAAGGTGGCCGACAAGCTGGCCGTCATCGACAATCTGCTCAAGGTGGCCGACACTCTGGTGATCGGCGGCGGCATGGCCTACACCTTCTTGAAGGCCCAGGGCCACGAGGTCGGCGATTCGCTGCTGGACGCCGAGAAGATCGAGACCTGCGGCGACTACCTGGCGCGGGCCGAACAGTCCGGCAAGCGGATCCTGCTGCCGGTCGATGTGCGGATCGTCGACGAACTCGACATCCCCAACCGTCATGCCAGCGAGGTGACGATCGTGGACGCTTCGCAGATCCCGGTCGGCTACGAGGGCGCGGACATCGGGCCGAAGTCCGAGGCACTCTTCGCCGAGGCCATCGCGGGCGCGAAGACGATCTTCTGGAACGGCCCGATGGGGGTGGCGGAGATCCCCTCCCTGGCCAGTGGGACCGAAGCGGTCGCCAAGGCCCTGGCGGGAGCTCCCGGGTTCTCGGTGATCGGTGGCGGCGACTCGGCCGCCGCGGTGCGCAATCTGGGCTTCGACGACGACGCATTCGGCCACATCTCCACCGGCGGTGGAGCATCCCTGGAGTACCTGGAGGGCAAGGAACTGCCCGGACTGACCGTCCTGGAAGAGGAGAACTGACATGGCACGCACCCCGCTGCTGGCCGGCAACTGGAAGATGAACCTGAATCACGTCGAGGGCACCGGGGTCGTGCAGAAGCTGGCCTGGACGCTGGCCGATGCCAAGTACGACCCAGCCAAGGCAGAGGCCGCGGTGATCGTCCCGTTCACCGATCTGCGCAGCGTGCAGACCCTGATCGAGGGTGACAAGCTGCCCATCGGTTACGGCGCGCAGGACGTGTCCGTGCATGATTCCGGCGCCTACACCGGCGAGATCTCGGCCGCCATGCTGGCCAAGCTGGGTTGCGCCTACGTGGTGGTCGGGCACTCCGAGCGCCGCGAGTACCACGGCGAGACCGACGAGCTGATCAACGCCAAGGCGAAGAAGGTGATCGCGGCCGGCATGACCCCGATCATCTGCGTCGGCGAGGTGCTGGAGATCCGCAAGCAGGGCACCCACGTCGAGCATGTGCTCGGCCAGACCAGGGGCGTCCTGGACGGGCTCACCCCCGAGCAGGTGGGTGCGCTGGTGATCGCCTACGAGCCGGTCTGGGCGATCGGCACCGGCGAGGTCGCCACGCCGGCCGACGCCCAGGAGGTCTGCGGGGCGATTCGCGGCTACGTCCGCGAGGCCTTCGGCGAGGCGGCCGCCGACGCCGTGCGCATTCAGTACGGAGGTTCGGTGAAGTCGGGCAATGTGGCCGAGATCATGGCCCAGCCCGATGTGGACGGCGCCCTGGTCGGCGGTGCCAGTCTGGATCCGGAGGAGTTCGCGAAGATCGTCCTGCTCTCCGCCTGACCGTCGTCACCGTGCGCCCGGAGCCACTGGCTCCGGGCGCACCTGCGTTCCTGCCCGCCGATGCGGGAATCCCGCAGCTGGTGGGTTAGGATTCACGGCGTGACTGTTGTGCCCCTGCTGACCTGGCCGATCCTGACTCTGTCGATCATCCTGATCCTCACCAGCCTCGCCCTGGCGCTGTTCATCCTGCTTCA
This sequence comes from uncultured Propionibacteriaceae bacterium, assembly GCA_964435735.1. Lineage (GTDB taxonomy): Bacteria > Actinomycetota > Actinomycetes > Propionibacteriales > Propionibacteriaceae > Propionicimonas. The sequence goes on along the minus strand of CAYSZZ010000037.1, from coordinate 13,744 downwards.
CAAGGGACGGGGCGGCGGCATGTCCGACCTCTTCGGCGGCGGTACCACGACGAACATGGGTGGTACCTCGGTGGCCGAGCGCAACCTCGACCGGATCACCATCGTGGTCGGCCTGATCTGGCTGGTGAGCATCTTCGGACTGCTGACTCTGTATCGCTTCTTCCCCGAGGTCGGGGTCCTGTAGTCCCGCCCGTGGGGGCATTCGTTTCCGGCAAGGAGGACACCTGTGGTTGGTGGGAGCGCGATTCGGGGCAGCCGTGTGGGCGCCGGGCCGATGGGCGAGGCCGAACGGGGTGAATCCGCGCCACGGCTGTACGTCTCATACTTCTGCGCGAACCGCCACGAGACCCGTCCGGCCTTCGCCGCCGAAGCCGTGGTGCCGGAGACCTGGGACTGTCCGCGCTGCGGGCTGCCGGCGAACCTCGATTCCGAGAACCCGCCGCCGCCGCCGAAGATCCAGCCCTACAAGACCCACCTGGCCTATGTGAAGGAGCGTCGCACCGACGCCGAAGCAGTGGCCATCCTGGCCGAGGCGCTGGAGACCCTGCGGGCCCGCCGCGCCAGCGGTGAGGTCATCTACTGAGTTCGGCCCTGGCGGCATGACGCGGCTCGAGCGAGTGCTGGAGCGGCTCGCCGACGACCTGCCGACGCTGTCCGCGCTGGTGGCAGATCTGGTTCACCGCGAGCAGGAGAGCTACCAGGGGATCAGCAACGAGTCGCTCTACCGGGCGGTGCATCGCAACATGCAGACCGCGGTGAGAGTGCTGCGGAACCGGCCGGCGCACCCGCGTGACCAGCTCGACCAGGTCACCCATACGATCCGGGAACGTCACCAGGCGGGCGTACCGATGGAGGAGGCCGTCCGCGCCTTCGCGCTCTGCATCTGGCAGATCCATCAGCGGTTCCTTGAGGTGTGCACCGAGGAGGAGGTCGATCGCCAGGAGGTGCTGGACGGCTCGAACGCACTCTGGCGCCTGGGCGACGCGATCACCACGCGGGTGGTGACCGTCTACAACGACCTGGATCTGCAGCGGCTGCTGCTGGATGCCCAGCGCCGCGGCGACCTCGTCCGGCGGCTGCTGGCGGGCCTGGTCTCCGCTACCGAGCTGAGGGAACTCGGCCTGGATCTGACCGGCCGGTACGCCGCTGTTCGTTGCACCTCCGCATTGGGGTTGACGGCGGCCGATCAGCGATGGCTGGAGGAGAGCGGCAGCCTGCCGGGCCGGGCCGCCGTGCTGGCGATCGTGGAGGGGGAGTGCCTCGGCCTGGTCGCCCGTCCGCCGCAACCGCCGGCCGGCGTGCTGGTCGCGATGGGAACCGAAGTGCCCTTGGCCGAGGTGACCCGATCGTTCGAGATCGCGGACCGGGTGAGCCATGTCGCCAGGCACGCCGGGCTGAGCGGGGTCCAGGCCCTGGAGGACCTGACCTGGCGGGTGGCCGCCGTCGACCAGCCCGAGCTCGCCGGGCTGTTGCGGAGTCGGATCCTGGAGCCGCTGCGGGCCGAAGGCGGTTTCGGCGCCGACCTGGAGGCGTCGGTTCGCAGCTACCTCGACCAGGGGATGAGCATCCCACGCGCCGCCGCGGACCGGAATCTGCACGTGAACACCCTGCGCTACCGGCTGCGCCGCTTCGAGGAGCTGACGGGGACGGATCTCACTGTTCCGTCCGATCTCGCGGACGTGATCTGGGCGCTCTCCATCGGCGCTTTGCCACCTCGGCCTGCGCGATTGTAGAAATCACAGTCAGTGACCGTTGAACCTTGTCGTTCCCTATATGGACTGACCATATTGTTCTTGGCTAGGGTCGCTGATGAGGCGGCGCGGACGGGAGTCCGCAGCCGGCTCACCGTGATTCGAGAACCACCGGGAGCGGTGGGCGGTCACCGGCGGTAGCGCCGGGGCGCCTGCCGCACCCGATCAGCCGCCCGTGGCCAGGGCGGTCAATGCAAGGACGTCCGCAGGCCGGCTCGTAATGAGGCTTGTCCCGTGTGCTGCCGGATGTCCTGGTCAGGCGACAGAAGAGGGTCTGCTGCGGTGCAGGCTCGCGTTTGTCCTGTCGTCAGTCATCCAGGAGCCCGCCGGGCTTCTGCCGAGAGGAGTCATTCAATGTTGCAGGACAAGGTTGTCATCGTCACCGGCGCGGCCAGCGGGATCGGCCTGGCGGTCGCCCAGGAGTTCGCCGCCGATGGCGCGAAAGTGGTGCTGGCGGACATCAACGAGGCGGCACTGGCCGAGCAGGCTGCGGCGATCGGACAGCAGTACGTCGCGGTGAATCTGACCAAGCGGGAGGACTGCCGCCGGCTCGTCGACCACGCGCTCGCCGAGCATGGCAGGGTCGACATCCTGGTCAACGTGGCCGGCGTCCAGACCGTCTCGCCGATCGAGGACTTTCCGGAGGATCGCTGGGACTTCATCATCGCGCTGATGCTCAACGCCCCGTTCTATCTGACCCGCTACGTCTGGCCGTCGATGCGGGAGAACGGCTGGGGGCGGATCATCAACCTGAACTCGATCCATGGACTGGTGGCTTCGGAGTTCAAGTCCGCCTATGTCTCGGCCAAGCACGGCCTGATGGGCCTGACGAAGACCGCCGCGCTGGAGGGTGGCCCGCAGGGCATCACCGTCAACTCGATCTGCCCCGCCTACGTCCGCACGCCACTGGTCGACAACCAGATCGCGGCCCAGGCGGCCACCCACGGGATCAGCGAGGACGAGGTGGTCTCCACGATCATGCTCGCCAAGTCCAGCATCAAGAAGCTGCTCGAGCCCAGGACGATCGCCGAGGTGGCGAAGTTCCTCTGTTCGCCCGCGGCCGACTCCATCACCGGCACCTCCATCACCGTTGACGGAGGCTGGACCGCCGCCTAGGCCGGTCGAGCTCCCTACGGTTTCCTGAAACGAGACACCAGTGAACGTCCTGAACCTGCTGATCATCCTGGGGGCCCTGGGCTTCCTGATGTTCATGGCCTACCGGGGCCACAGCGTCATCCTCTTCGCACCCATCGCTGCGCTGCTCGCCGTGATCCTCACCGTGCCGGCGAACACACTGCCGATCTTCAGCGGACTGTTCATGGCCAAGATGGTCATGTTCATCCAGAACTACTTCCCGATCTTCCTCCTCGGAGCGCTGTTCGGGAAGCTGATGGAGGTCTCGGGCTTCGCCCGCTCGATCGCGTCCGCAGTGATCAAGCTGGTCGGCCCGACCCGATCGATCGTCTCCGTTGTGCTGGTCGGCGCGATCCTCACCTACGGCGGAGTCTCGCTGTTCGTGGCGGTGTTCGCGGTCTACCCGTTCGCGGCCGAGATGTTCCGCCAGGCGGACATTCCGAAGCGGCTGATTCCCGCGACGATCGCGTTGGGTGCCTTCGCGTTCACCATGGACGCACTGCCGGGCACCCCGCAGATCCAGAAGATCATCCCCACCACGTACTTCAAGACCACCAGCTTCGCCGCTCCGATTCTGGGCAGCTTCGGTGGTCTCTTCGTCTTCGCAGTCGGCATCGCCTACCTTGAGTGGCGTCGGCGTTCGGCTGCCAAGGCGGGCGAGGGGTATGGCCACGGACACACCAACGAACCCGAACTGGTCGACCTGGAGAAGATGCCGCACTGGGCGCTGGCGGTGATTCCACTGGTGGTCGTCTGGGTCGGAAACCTGGCCTTCACCCGGCTGCTGCCGATCTGGATGCCGGCGGAGATCTCCTTCTCGCCGACCATCGTCACCGCCTCCGATCCGATCGTTGTGAGTACGGCTGCCAATGTGGCGGTGTGGGCGCTTGAGATGGCGCTGGTGATCGGGATCGGTGTCGTGTTCGCACTCGCCGGCAAGCGGATCACGGCAACCTTCGCCCGCGACTCCAAGGAAGCGGTAGCCGGGTCGATGCTGGCCAGCATGAACACGGCGTCGGAGTTCGGCTTCGCCGGCGTGATCGCCTCGCTGCCGGGCTTCCTGGTGGCAGCCGACGCGCTGCGCCGGATCCCCGATCCGCTGAGCAACGTCGCGATCACAGTGACCACGCTGGCAGGTGTGACCGGCTCCGCCTCGGGCGGGCTGTCGATGGCGCTGGCCGCGATGGGCGACTCGTTCATCCACGCCCTGACCGGCCTGGTCTGATCCAACCGAGAAGAGGAACAACATGACTGAGGTCTACATCGTCGCCGCCTGCCGCACGGCGATCGGAAGCTTCGGCGGCACGCTCAAGGACACTCCAGCCGCAGTCCTCGGCGGAACCGTGATCCAGGCGGCGCTCGAGCGCGCCGGAATCCCGCCCGAGCGAGTGGACGAGGTCTACCTCGGCTCCGTGCTCACCGCCGGGCAGGGCCAGAATGTGGCCCGCCAGGCGGCCATCCATGCCGCGCTGCCGGTGGGGGTCACCGCGACCACCACCAACATGGTGTGCGGCTCCGGCATGAAGACCGTTGTCGACGCGGCCCGGGCCATCCTGGCCGGCGATGCGCAGGTGGTGGTGGCCGGTGGCGCCGAGAACATGTCGGCCGCCCCGTACCTGTCGATGGGCGAGCGCTGGGGGAGCCGGATGGGTGACGCCACGCTCGTCGACATGATGGTCGCGGACGGGCTCACCGACGTCTTCAACGGCTACCACATGGGGATCACCGCGGAGAATGTGGCCGAGCAGTGGGGCATCACTCGTGCCGATCAGGACGAGCTGGCCCTGGGATCGCAGCAGAAGGCGGCGGCGGCGATCGCCGCCGGCCGGTTCGCTGACGAGATCGTTCCGGTCACGGTCACCGTGAAGCGCCAGTCGGTGGTCTTCGACACCGACGAGTACCCGCGGGCCACCACCTCCGAGGCGCTGGCGAAGCTGCGTCCGGCGTTCAAGCGGGACGGCGGCACGGTGACGGCCGGGACCTCCTCCGGCATCAATGACGGTGCGGCAGCCCTGGTGCTCGCCAGCGCCGAGGCGGTCGCCAGCCTCGACCTGAAGCCGCTGGCCAAGCTGATCGGCTGGGGTCAGGCGGGGGTGGATCCGTCGATCATGGGCGTCGGACCGATCGACGCGACCCGGAAGGCCCTGGCGAAGGCGGGCATCGGGATCGACGACGTCGATCTGATCGAGGCGAACGAGGCCTTCGCCGCGCAGGCCGCGGCGGTCGGGAAGGAGCTGGGTTTCGATCCCGCCCTGGTCAACGTGAACGGCGGCGCGATCGCCCTCGGGCACCCGATCGGTGCCTCGGGCGCCCGCATCATCGTCACCCTGCTGCATGAACTGGGTCGTCGTGAGGGGGCCCGCCGCGGTCTCGCCACGCTGTGCATCGGCGGCGGCATGGGAATCGCCACCGTTTTCGAGAAGTGCTGAGGAGAAGAAGACATGCCACGATTCGTATCCGTTGAAGAGGCGGCGGCGCTGGTCCAGGACGGAGCGTCGATCATGGTCGGCGGGTTCATGGGCTGCGGGAGCGCCCATCGCTTCCTGGCCGAACTGGCCAGCCGGGAGGTCCGCAACCTCACCGTGTACTGCAACGACGCCTCGATGCCGAACGGCCCCGACGGCGAGGAGCACTACGCCCTGGCCAAGCTCATCCACAACCGTCAGGTGACCAGACTGGTGGCCAGTCACGTCGGCCTGAACCCCGAGGTGGCCGCCCAGATGGCGGAGGGCAGCCTGGAGGTCGTGCTGATCCCGCAGGGCAGCATGGTCGAGATGATCCGGGCCGGCGGGATGGGGTTGGGCGGCGTACTCACCCCCACCGGGGTCGGCACCATCGTCGAAGAGGCGGACCACGTCCACTCCAAGGTGGAGATCGACGGCCGGGTCTACCTGCTGGAGAAGCCGCTGCGAGCAGACATCGCGATCATCTGCGGCTACCGGATCGATCGGTCCGGCAACATCTGGTACAAGGGCACCACCCGCAACTTCAACGAGGTGATGGCGCTCGCCGCCGACCTCGTGATCGCTGAAGCCGAGCAGATCGTCGAGACCGGCGAGATCCGTCCCGAGGACGTGGTCACGCCGGGCATCCTGGTCGACTTCGTCACCACCGCACAGGAAGGCTGAGCCATGCAGGACGCCAAGGGATTCATCGCCGCGCGGGTGGCCAAGGAGCTCCGGGACGGAGACGTGGTCAACCTCGGCATCGGGGTGCCGACGCTGGTGCCGTCCTATCTCTCCGACGAGGTCGACCTGGTTCTCCAGTCGGAGAACGGGATCGTCGACACCGGACCGACTCCGCAGGAGCACGAAGCCGAGCCGAAGCACGTCACCGACGCCGGCGGCCGGGCGGCGATGGTCGCACCGACCGGGGCCTACATCGACTCCAGCCTGAGCTTCGGCCTGATTCGGGGTGGGCACGTCGACTGCACCATTCTGGGCGCACTCGAGGTCGACGCCGAGGGCAATCTGGCGAACTGGATCATTCCCGGCAAGAAGGTGCCCGGGATGGGTGGCGCGATGGACCTGGTGGTCGGAGCCAGGCGGGTCATCGTGGCGATGGAGCACACCGCCCGCGGGGCGCAGAAGATCCTCACCAAGTGCCGGTTGCCGCTGACCGCGGTGAAGTGCGTCACCGACATCATCACCGAAATGGGCGTGATCAAGGTCACCGACCGGGGCCTGGTGCTCACCGAGTACAACCCCGAGTTCAGCCTGGAAGAGATCCAGGCAGCCACCGAGGCGGAACTGATCATCGCCGACGACCTGCGTGAGATGGTCTGAACCGCGTCCGAAGGGCTTCGTTTCGGGCGAGAGGTCAGACCGAGCACTCGAAGTAGGGCAACTCCTTCGCGGCAGCCTGGTCGATCAGCCAGACGGTCGCCTCTTCGCCGTGGACGCGGGCTGCCGGCAGCCGTTGATCACCCGCCAGCGCCCCGCGTAGCGAAGCGGCCTTCTCGGCACCGCTGACCAGGAACCACACCTGGCCGGAACGGTTCAGCGCATTGACCGTCAGACTGATCCGTTCACTGGGTGGAGTGGGGGAGTCGCTGACGCCGATCACGGTCTGTGTGGTGGGTTCGCCGGAGGGATGCCCAGGGAAGATGGACGCCACGTGCCCGTCGGTGCCCATCCCCAGCAGCACCAGGTCGAAGCGGGTCTCCCCGAGTTCCTTGGCGTAGGTGGCGGCACCGGCGCCGGCGTCGATCAGGCCGTCCGCTGCGGGCATCGGGTGGGTGCGCGAGGGGGCCAGCGGAAACCGTCCGGCCAGACTGGCCAGTGTCGGCCCGGCATTGCGATCCGGATCATCGGTCGGGAGGAACCGCTCGTCGCCCCACCAGAGTTCGAGTCGCCCCGGATCCAGTTCCGAATCCACCACCAGTTCCGCCAGCCGGGCGTAGATCCGCTGCGCGATCCGGCCACCGGTGAGGCACAGCTGGGCGACCCGATCCTCGGTCTGGAAGGCGATCAATGCCTTGAGCAGACGGGCGGCGGCCTGGTTCGCCAGGTCCTCGGCGTCCCGATAGCGCACCACGGTGGGTTGGGTCATCCCTGGGATCCTCCGGCCTCGGTGGCCGCATCCCAGCGGGTGGCCAGCGTCGTCATGGCGGCACTGTAGGCGGGGTCGTCCTCCAGCCGCCGCAGCTCCTCTGTGATCAGCGCGTTCAGGTCGCGCCGGGGCAGCGCCACCAGCCGCCCCGGCACGCCGGGCGCGCTGAAGCTGGCCATCGAGCCGTCGGTCCGGGTCAGCCGGATCTCGCCGGCATCGGTGCCCAGCACCACCCCCATGATGCCGTAGTCGCCACGGACCTCGGTGAGCCGGACCTGGAGCTCCAGCCGGCTCTCCAGCCAGGCGGCCAGCAGTTCACCCGCGGCGTTGCCCGGGGTGGCCTGGACAACGGCGTCGTGGATCGGCGAAGGGTATTGCTCGACCGCCGCAGCCAGCAGTCCGCGCCAGCGGGTGAGCCGGGTCCAGACCAGGTCGATGTCGCCGGTCGCGCGGCTGTGGGCGCGGCCGACCAGCGCTGGGATCGGGTCGGCCGCGCCCATGGCGTCGGTGATCCGTCGCTGGGCCAGGCGTCCGATCTGGTCGTCGCCGGGGACGGCCGGTGCCGCGCCGGGCCACCAGGCCACCACCGGGGAATCCGGAAGCAGCAGGGGCAGCACCGCGGAGGCACGGTGCTGCGGGAGTTCGCCGCCGAAGGTCAGCTCGACGATGTCGCCGGGCACCTCGCCGCCGACCCGCAGCCGGGCGTCGAGCCGGGTCTCGCCGTCGGCGTCGTGGATCACCAGGATGCGGGAGGGGTGTTCCTGCCCGGCATCGATGGAGGCGGCGAGGACCTCCTCCATGTCGCACTCCGCCGCGACCACGATCATGGTGAAGACCAGGCCGGTGGGAACGCCCACCCGGCCACGTGCGGTCAGGATCCGCTGGCCGATCTGGCTGGCGTTGGTGTTCTGGAGTTCGATGATCACCCGATGCTCCTCACGGTCGCCGCCAGGTTCGGCCGTCCCTGCGGAGCATGTCCCGACCGCCGGGCGGGCCCCAGGATCCCGCCTGATAGCCCTGCGGTGGCTGGTCCGAGTCGGCCCAGTACTCCAGGACGGGGTCGAGGATCCGCCATGAGGCCTCCACCTCGTCGTGCTGTGGGAACAGCGGGGGATCGCCCAACAGGACGTCCAGGATGAGCCGCTCGTACGCCTCGGGGCTGGATTCGGCGAAGGAGGTGCCGTAGGCGAAGTCCATCGTGACGTCCCGGACCTCCATCTGGGTGGCCGGCACCTTGGCGCCGAAGCGCAGCATGATGCCTTCGTCGGGCTGGATGCGCATCACCAGGGCATTGGAGCCGAGGTTGGCAACATCCGGTGCGTGGAACGGGAGATGCGGTGCCGGACGCAGCACCAGTGCGACCTCCGTCACCCGCCGCGGCATCCGCTTGGCGGTGCGCAGGTAGAACGGGACACCCGCCCAGCGCCGATTCTCGATGTCGACCCGGACGGCCGCGTAGGTCTCGGTGGTGGAGTCGGCGGCGATCCCGTCCTCGTCCAGGTAGCCCTTGACGTACTCGCCACCGGCCCAGCCCGCGGTGTACTGGCCGCGGGCGCTGCCCAGCGCCAGGTCGGTCGCCGGACGGGTGGCCGCCAGCACCTTGAGTTTCTCGGTGTGCAGCTGGTCGGCATCGAACGAGGTCGGCTCCTCCATCGCCGTTAGGGCGAGCAGCTGGAGCAGGTGGTTCTGGATGACGTCGCGGGCGGCGCCGATCCCGTCGTAGTAACCGGCCCGCCCGCCGATGCCGATGTCCTCGGCCATCGTGATCTGCACATGGTCGATGTAGGTGCGATTCCAGATCGGCTCGAACAACTGGTTGGCGAATCGGAAGGCCAGCATGTTCTGCACGGTCTCCTTGCCCAGGTAGTGATCGATCCGGAACACCGACTCGGGGTCGAAGGCGGCGGCCACCTTGCGTTGCAGATCCTGTGCGCTGGCCAGGTCGTGCCCGAACGGCTTCTCGATCACCACCCGTGACCAGGCGGTGCCGGACGCTGTCCGTCGCTCGCCGGCCAGGCCGTGGCGGCTGAGTTGGCCCAGAGTGAGGTCGAAGGCGGCGGGCGGAACCGAGAGGTAGAAGGCGTGGTTGCCCCCGGTGCCCTGGGCCTGGTCCAGCTCGGCGAGGGTCTCGGCCAGCTCCTCGAAGGCGGCGTCGTCGTCAAGCTCGCCCGATACGAACCGGATCCCCTCGACCAGCTGGCGCCAGACGTCCTCGCGGAACGGTGTCCTGGCGTTGGCCTTGACCGCTTCGGCCACCACCTCGGCGAAGTGGTCGGCCCGCCAGTCCCGCCGCGCGAACCCGACCAGCCCGAAGGCCGGCGAGAGCAGGCCGCGGTTGGCGAGGTCGTAGATCGCCGGCAGCAGCTTCTTGCGGGCGAGGTCACCGGTGACGCCGAACAGCACCAGCGCGCACGGCCCTGCCATCCGCGGCAACCGCCGATCGGCGGCATCCCGCAGCGGATTGGGTAGTTCGTTCATTGCCCTCCTGACCCGGCTGACTCTACGACACCGGCGGCGTTGCGTCCTACCTTGTGAGCCGGTCGTGTCGAGCGCGATGGCGAAGCCGGCAGCGGCATCGTGCGGCCGGCCCGCGGCGGCCGGTGTGAGCGGTCACCCGCGGGTATCGGCGGGTTCTGCGGAAAGGCCCCGCGCGGGGGCCCAGGCGCCTGCCGCCCGCCTCGTCCGGGGGTCGCCCAGCCCAGCGGGGAACTCTACGTAGCCGGGGCGGCCCGGGACTGGCTCGGCGGGCATTCGCGGCTAGACTGCGGGGACCGGACGAAGGGACCTCGGACATTCATACCCATGATCGCGCTGGCCGCTCGGCGGCGGTGGCGGCGACGGACGGGCCCACCGGGGCCCGCGACGTGATCGCTGCCTACGTGGCGCTTGCCAAGCCCCGGATCATCGAGTTGCTGCTGGTGACGACGGTGCCCGCGATGTTCCTGGCGGTCGGCGGACTCCCTCCGCTCGAACTGGTCGCCGTCACCCTGTTCGGCGGGACCCTGGCAGCGGCCAGCGCGAACGTCTTCAACTCCGTGCTCGACGCCGACATCGACGCCGCGATGCGCCGTACCCGGCGCCGTCCGATGGCGCGTGAGTTGGTGACGGCGCCCAGGGCCTACGCGTTCGGCGTGGTGCTGGGGATCGCCTCGGTTCTCATTCTCGGATTCGGCGCCAATTGGCTCTCCGCGGGGCTGGCACTGGTGGCCAATCTCTACTACGTCTTCGTCTACACCCTCGCGCTGAAGCGACGGACCTCCCAGAACATCGTGTGGGGCGGCATCGCCGGCTGTTTCCCGCCACTGATCGGCTGGACGGCGGTGACAGGCTCGATCGCCTGGCCACCGCTGGTCCTGTTCGCGATCGTGTTCGCCTGGACGCCGCCGCACACCTGGGCGCTGGCATTGCGCTACCGCGAGGACTACACCGCAGCCCATGTGCCGATGCTTCCGGTGGTGATGCCGCCGGTGGCGGTGGCGATCCGGATCCTCGCCTACACGGCGCTCACGGTCGCCGTCAGCCTGCTGTTGTGGCCGGTGGCGGGCACCGGCTGGCTGTACCCGGTGGTCGCCACGGTCGCCGGTGCCGTGATGATCGGTGAGTCGATCGCGCTGCTGCGGCGAGCCCGGGCCGGGCTCACGGACGCGCAGCTGAAGCCGATGCGCCTGTTCCACCTCTCGAACAGCTACCTGGCGCTGGTGTTCATCGCCGCGGCGATCGACCCGCTGGTCTTCTGAGCCGGGCCCGCCGGGAAATCCGCCGGTGGCGGCGGATCAGAGTTCCAGGGCTGCTCCAGTTCCGGTCTCGAGCAGGTTCACGCCGAGGCCGCCGCCGTCGTCGCGGTGCGGCCGGGATTCCGGCCGATCAGCCAGAGGTGGGCCACCGCTGCCGTGAACAGAGCTGTTCCCGCCATGTGGAGCGCGACCAGTGCCGGCGGGTTGCCCATGAAGTACTGGACGTAGCCGACCGTCCCCTGCAGCCCGGAGACGACCGCGACCCCGATCCCGGCCCGCCAGACCGCGGGAACCCGGCGGGCGAGCACGAGGAGAGCGGCCAGGGCCAGCAGAGTCAGCCACACGCTGATCGAGTGGACCCGGGCGGTGAGTTCGGGGGAGAGGCCGCTGCGCTCGGCACCGCCGTCGCCACTGTTCGGCCCCGACCCGGTGACCACGGTGCCCAGGAGCACCACGACCATGCCGAGCCCGAACACGGCCTGGGTGAGCCACGCGACCCGTCTGGGAACGACCGCGGGGGTGATCGGGTAGGAACGGTGGATCAGCGCGACGCACACCACGACCATGGCAACCGAGGCCAGCAGATGGAGCGACACGACCCACGGGTTGAGGTTGGTCAGCACCGAGAAGCCGCCGATCACCGCCTGGATCGGGACGCCGATCGCGGCGACGAAGGCGAGCCGTCGCAGATCGCGCCGGGGGCGTCCCACATCGTCGCGGGCGTACCAGGCGGCCAGGAAAGTGCCGACCGCCAGGACGATCAGCGCGAAGGTGAGCATCCGGTTGCCGAACTCGACGATGGCATGCACACCCGCCTCGGGATGCGGGAGGTACGAGCCCGGCTCACACTGCGGCCAGGTGCTGCACCCCAGGCCGGAGCCGGTCACCCGCACCAGCCCGCCGGTGATGATCAGGGTCATGTTTCCCACCAGCGAAGCCACCGCCCAGCCACGCATCGCCGCCGGTGATTTCAGGAGGTCCATCGGAACACCTTCCGGGCCAGCCACAGCCCTGTCGCGACCCAGACCGTCAGGACGGCCAGCGGCAGCGGGTCCGTCCCGCCGCTGGCCCAGGTACGCAGCGTCTCGCCCAGCGCCGTGGTGGGCAGCAGGTTCAGCACCGGCTGCGCCCAGGAGGGGAAGCCGGCCGGGGGAACCATGAGCCCCAGCGCGGCGCCGGCCAGGTAGATCAGGTTCGCCACGGCGAGGGTGAGTTCGGCGCTGGCGAGGCCGGCCAGGATCAGCGCCAGGCAGGCGAACGCGATCAGGGCAAGCAGTGTCGCGACAGTGGTGATGAGGGTCTGCGCCAGGGTCGGACGCGGGGCCCAGCCGGTGACGAGCGCGGCGATCACCAGGACCGCCGACTGGGCCAGCGCGAGGCCGGTGAAGGCGGTGGCCTTACCGGCGATCAGGTCGACTCGGCGCAGCGGGGTGGCGGCCAGGCGTTCCAGCACCCCGTAGCGGCGCTCGAAGGCGGTCGCCACCGCCAGCGAGGTGAAGCCGGTGGACCACAACCCGAGGGCGAGCACGGACGCGGCGAAGGGGTCGCGCTCGATGCCGAACCGGGGCCCCACCACGGCCTGGCCGATCAGCAGCCCGATCGGGATCACCAGCGCCAGCAGCAGCTGCTCGCCGTTGCGGGCGACCAGGCGTGCCTCCATCGCGGCATGCCGCAGGATGCGCCGGGCGCGTGGTGCGGTGCCCGACGCGGGGGAGAGGTCGAGGGTGCTCACGCCGCCCCCTGTGGGTTGGTGAGGGAGAGGAAGAGCTGTTCCAGGCTGCCGTCGGCGGTCAGTTCTGCGACGGTGCCTTCGGTGACCAGCCGGCCGGCGTCCAGCAGGTAGACCCGATCGGCCAGCTGCTCGGCCTCGTCCATGTCGTGGGTGGTCAGGACGACCGCCACCCCGGCTTCCCGCAGTTGTTCGATGAGCTGCCAGACCGCCCGGCGGGCGTGCGGGTCGAGCCCGGCGGTTGGTTCGTCCAGGAAGACCAGCCGGGGACGTCCGACGATCGCGCCGGCCAGGTTGACCAGCTGCTGCTGCCCACCCGACAGCCGCCGGTAGGGGGTATCGGCGAACCCGCCGATACCGAGCCGGCCGATCAGCGCGTCCGGTGGCAGCGGGGCGGCGTACAGGCCGGCGAGGTACCGCAGCAGCTCGCGGGGCCGGACGCCCGACCAGGCGCCGGTCGACTGCGGCATCAGGCCCACCTGGTCGTTGGCCCCCGGCGAGCCGGCGGGCCGGCCCAGTACCTCGATCGAACCGCCGGCGGACCGCAGCAGCCCGGTGCAGCACCGGATCATGGTGGTCTTGCCGGCTCCGTTCGGCCCCAGGACGGCAGTGATCTCGCCCCCGGCCGCGCTCAGGCTGAGATCGTCCAGCACTGTCCTGCCGCCCAATTGCACCGACAGCCCGCGAAGCGTCAGTGCTGTCGAGTCGGCCACCGAGCCAGCTTATTCGTCCAACGCCGTCGAGATGACCAACCGGCTGGGACAGCAGAAACGGCCGGCCCCGTTGGGGAGCCGGCCGTTCTGCGTCAACGCGCTACTTGCGCGGTGAGGAGATTGCTTCCTCGA
>CAYSZZ010000036.1:0-27960 GCA_964435735.1 uncultured Propionibacteriaceae bacterium | reverse complement strand
CGCATCCACCCGTCGTAGGTCGCGTCGTCGACCAGGGACGCATCCCGGCCGTAGTAGGCCTCACGCGCCTGGAGGATGCGCGTCGTCAGCGCCTCGGCCTCCGCGCGGGCGTCGTCGAGCGTGAGGGTTGCGGCATCGTGATCTGACACGTCCGCCAGTCTACGAGTGGCTTCTGACAACGAGACCTGGCCTCATCCGCGGAATCACTCCTCGGTGGGATCCAGCGCGCCCGCGATGGCCAGGTGCGCATCCGCCTCGGGATCGCCGAGGCGACGCAGGGCGCGTCCCAGCAGGCCGTGCAGGTAGGCGTCACCTGGATACTGCGCGACCAGTCGCTCCAGCTTCTCCCGTGCCGGACGGAGGCTCGCGGAGGCCAGCAGCGCCCGGGCGGCGAGGATCTCGAGGTTGGGATCGTCGTCATGCTCGGGACGCAGCGGCGCCAGGACATACAGGCAGCCGTGCGGATCCCGCCGGTCGAGCAACGCCTCGGCCAGGCGGAGCCTGCGGACCTCCGCGGGGAGGTCACGGATCGGCTCGCGCTCGGTGCTCAGGTGATCCAGGATCGTCTCCACGGGCTGGGCGCCGGCCAGGGCATCGCCGGCCACCACGAAGGTGGGAGACGACGCGATGTCCAGCGCGCGTCCGGTCCAGTAGGCCTCACGGGTGGCCCGCTCGCTGACGTCGTGCGGATCGAAGCCGGGCTGCAGGTAGGCCGGGGCGTGCTCCGTCCCCTCCACCAGGGCGGGTGCAGGCAGGCCGTACCGTTCGGCCAGGGTTCGCAGGAAGTCGTGCCGATTGATGTCCCGCCCGGCCGCATGCGCGGCCATGACGGCCTCCACGACCTCGACCTGAACGGCCGGTCCCTGGTCGGCGGCTGCCTGGATCAACCGGTGTGCGGCCCAGCTCGACACCCGGTAGGCCGGGATCGGGATGGGAAGCCCTTCGGCGAGCGCCAACTGGGCCACTCGATGCTTGACGAGATCGAGGTTGAACCCGGGGACCGACGACAGCTGCGCAGCCTCCGCCTCGGGCTGATCGGCCAGCGGGACCGAGACCGCAGGCGCGGTCGGATCGAGCAGGTACGGCCGCCACGCCACGGTCACGTCGGGGTCGCCGAACGCGGCCAGGGCGGCCTCCAGCCGCCGCTTCCCGAGGTGGGCCCAGGGGGACACCACATCGACATAGACCTCGATCAGCACCCCGCCACGCTAGCGCGTCCCGTCAAGCTCCTCGGTGACCTGGACAGCGGCCCTCCCCAGCACGTCCAGAACCCGCGCGGCGGCCGTGCTGAAACCGGCCAGTCCACAGGCGGGTGTCAGGACGAGGCGACCGGCGGCGGCTGAACCCAGCGACAGCCGATCCAGCAGCCGCAGCGTCCGGGTGCGCACCTCGTCGATGCCCATCACCTGATCGGGAACCGACGTCGGGAGCACGCCCAGGTACAGTCCGGCGCCATCCTCCAGCGCGACCGCCAGAGCGTCCAGTTCGGCCGCGCCGAGCAGGTCGAGATCGAGGGAGACCGCCGAGAAGCCGGCACCACGGTGACCCGCCCCCACCATCTCCGCGATCGGCAGCCCGGGGGCGCAGCAATGGACGACGGTGGGCACCACCAGTCCGCGGCGGGCGGGTTCGGAGGTGAGCAGCGCGAGGTTGGCACAGATCTCGGGCAGATCGACCGCCCGATGCCGGAAGAACCCGCCCGGCGTGGGGACCGCCCCGGCCGCGACCGCCGGCAGCGAGGGCTCGTCCACCTGCAGCACCAGGTCGAGCCCGGGCAGGCGACGGGTGAGATCGTCCAGCACCTCGCCCATGCCCTCGGCGAGCGCGCCGGCCAGGTCACGGCGAGCACCCGGATCCGCCAGCACGCGCCCGGTGTGGGCTACCCCGGTGGACGCAGCGAGCGTCCAGGGTCCGGCCACCTGGAGTTTCAGCGTCCCGGTGTAGCCCTGAGCCTGCTCCTCAAGGATTTCCAGATCATCGCGCCAGGTCTGCCGAGCCCGGCGCTGATCGAGGCCAGGGGTGCCCAGTACCCACTCGCCCGCGATCAGTTCGGCACCCAGGTCGGCCAGGATGCCCAGGCCGCGGCCGGTCATCTGCGCCCAGGGCCCGCGCGCGGGGAGCTCGGGCAGATAGGGCAGGTCCGGGATCTTGTCGAAGGTCATCCGCACCGCAGCGGCGCAGTCGGTGCCGGGGAGCGAGCCGAGACCTGTGAAGCGGACCGCCCGGAGGATTTCGGCCATCAGGCGGCCTTCGCGATCGTGGCGGAGCCGACCACTCGTTCGCCGTCGTAGTAGACGACCGCCTGGCCGGGTGCGATCCCGTGAGCCGGTTCGTCCAGCTCGACCCGGACATCCTCTCCGCGAGCGGTGATGGTGGCGGGCATCGGCTCGGAATGGGCGCGCCACTGGGCCAGGCCGCGCCAGGAACCGGCGACCGCGTCTTCCGTCCACGTCGGGCGGATCCCGTCGATCACCCGCACGGACAGCTTCTCCCTCGGACCCACGGTGATCGTGTTGCTGGCCACCGAGATATCGATGACGTAGCGGGGACGGCCGTCCGCTGCCGGCACCGACAGGTGCAGCCCGTGCCGCTGACCGACGGTGAACTGGTGCGCCCCGGCGTGCGCCCCGACCACTTCGCCACGGTCGTCGACGATGTCGCCGGTGTGCGTCCCGAGCCGGCCGGTGAGGAAGCCGGCGGTATCCCCGGAAGGGATGAAGCAGATGTCGTGCGAATCCGGCTTCTTGGCCAGGTAGAGCCCACGGGAGGCGGCCTCGGCGCGGACCTCGGACTTGGAGGTGTCGGGGCCGAGCGGAAAGAGCGAACGTCGCAACTGCTGCTGGTTGAGCACGCCCAGCACGTAGGACTGGTCCTTGCGCTCCTCGTGGGAGCGGAGCAACGACACCGTGTCGCCCACGCGCCGGACGCGGGCATAGTGGCCGGTCGCCACCGCGTCGAAGCCGAGCGCCAGTCCGCGGTCGAGCACCGCTGCGAACTTGATCTTCTCGTTGCAGCGCAGGCACGGGTTGGGGGTGCGACCGGCCGCGTACTCGGCGACGAAGTCCTGCACCACGTCGGCGTCGAACCGATCGGACAGATCCCAGACGTAGAACGGTATGCCCAGCAGGTCGGCGGCCCGGCGCGCGTCGTGGGAGTCCTCCAGCGAGCAGCAGCCCCGCGCTCCCGAACGGTAGGTCTGCGGGTTCTTGCTCAGGGCCAGGTGCACTCCGGTGACGTCGTGCCCGGCATCCACCAGGCGCGCCGCAGCCACGGCGGAGTCCACCCCGCCGGACATCGCCGCCAGTACCCGCATCAGGCTCCTCTCGCAGAAGCCCGATTGTAGGTCAGGCCGCCGCGACTCCCTTCAGCGAGCCGGTCAGGCCGCCCGCTTCGCTGTAGACGACGCACTGGATCAGCCGGTCGCCAAGCATCCAGGTCTGCTCGGTCGGGTGCAGGTACATCACCGCGAGGTCGGTGTACGGCTCCGTCGGCTCGCCACCGAGGAAGCCGATGATCTCACCCATGCAGAAGTCGTCGGACTGCGTCGAGACGTCCTCCGGAAGGTCTGCGCCGGTCAACTCCAGTTCGGCATAGACCTCGCCCTGATGCGGTGAATCGCACGGCGTCACGGGGACCGTCGAGACCTCGCCGTCAAGCTGTGCGACGTCGGAGATGCAGTCGCCCAGACGCAATGTCATCGCGCCGGCATCGGCATCGGCGGTGACCTGGCCACCCTCGTCGCGGGGGGCTTCGTTGCTCAGGATCCCGCAACCGGTGAGGGTGAGCGCGGCACCGATCGCCCAGACGGCGAGGGTTCGAGGCGCGGAAGGGAGCATGGAGACCTCCTGTCGGGTGGGTTCCAGCCTTCCACATCAGCGGCGGGGCCGTGCGCGGAACGTCAATAGGCAGCGCGGGCACTGGCCAGCGCCCCGGGCAGGACGGCGAGCACCCGCTCGACGTGGGCGCCGGTCGTGCTCGGGCCGAAGGAGAATCGCAGGCTGCCGGCTGCCGCGGCGAGGCTCCTGCCCATCGCCAGGAGCACCTCGCTGGGCTGGTGGACGCCGGCGGTACAGGCCGATCCCGTCGAGCAATCGATGCCGGCGGCGTCGAGCAGCAACAGCAGGTCGTCGGCCCGCACGCCGTCGAAACTGACGTGGACGATGGCGGGACTGGCAGGGGTCGTGGTGTTCACCGTCGCGCCGGGCAGCGCCGTCAGACCGGTTACGAGCCGCCGGCCGAGCCCGGCCAGCCGTTCCGCCTCGTCGGGCAGGCGTGCCGTGGCCTCACGCAGCGCGGCGGCCAGTCCCACCGCCAACGCGACCGGCACCGTCCCCGACCTCAGCTTCGCCTCCTGCCCACCCCCGAATCCCGGCGGGTTCAGCGTCAGGCCACGGCGGACCAGCAGCGCGCCGATCCCCACCGGCGCCCCCAGCTTGTGCCCCGAGAGGCTCAGCAGATCGAGTCCGGACGCCGCGAAGTCCACCGGCAGGTGACCCACCGCCTGGACCGCGTCGCTGTGCGCCAGCACGCCGGCGGTGCCGGCAACCCGGGCGATCTCGCGCACCGGCTGAACCACCCCGGTCTCGTTGTTGACCCACATCACCGACACCAGCCGGGTCGCCGGGCCGATCGCCGAGGACACCGCTGCCGGATCGACCCGTCCCGCCGCGTCCACCGCCAGCACCCGGACCCGTTCGCCGAGCAGCCGACGGGCCTCGGCAACGGACGGGTGCTCCACGGCGGAGACCAGCACGTCACCGTGCGTACCGGCGGCACCCAGCAGCGCCAGATTGTTGGCCTCGGTGCCTCCGGAGCAGAACACCACCTCGCCGGGACGGGCTCCCAGGTCGGCCGCCACCGACTCCCGGGCCTGCTCAAGCCGCCGCCGGGCGTCCCTCCCCGAGGCGTGCAAGGAGGAGGGATTGCCCGCTCGGCCCATCGCCTCGGCCACGGCGTCGCGCACGCTCGCCGGCATCGGGCTGCTGGCGGCGTGATCGAGGTACACGCGGGTATCCTGCACCATCTCCTCGGTTCGTTCCTCTAAGGTGTTGGGGTCTGGCAGCGCTTTCAGGCGCCTGGCACAAGTTCATCACGCTCATCGCGAAAGTCGGTACATGAAGAGTCCGGAGCTGCCCGGTCCGGCGGGCCACACCGTCCTCGGTGCCCGGGTAACCGACGAAGGAACCCACTTCTGCTTGTGGGCACCGCGGGCAACCCGGGTGGAACTGGCGCTGGTCGATGACTCCGACGACCAGCGCAATTGGGATCTCACCCTCGGTCCGGACGGCACCTGGTCGGGCTTCGTCCCCGAGGTGGGACACGGGCAGCGCTACGGCTACCGCGTCCACGGCGAGTGGGATCCGAGCACCGGACGCCGGTTCAATCCGGCCAAGCTGCTGGTCGATCCCTACGCCAAGGCGATCACCGGAGGGGTCGACTACGCCGGCCCGATCTTCGACCACACCCCCGAATCCAACTTCAAACTCGACCCGGCCGACTCCTTCGGCGCCGTGCCGCTGAGCGTCGTGGTGGCCGACAGCCCGGCTCCGGTTCCGCTGGCCAACCGTCCGGCCCTGGAGGAACTGGTGGTCTACGAGACCCACCTCAAGGGCTACACCCAGCGGCATCCCACCGTCCCCGAGCACCTGCGTGGCAGCTACGGCGGTATGGCCTACCCGGCGGTGATCGAGCACCTGCTCTCGCTGGGCGTGAACGCCGTTGAGTTCCTGCCGTTGCATCACTTCGCCTCCGAGCCGTTCATCATCGGACGTGGGCTGCAGAACTACTGGGGGTACAACACCCTCGGATTCTTCGCTCCGCACGCCGCCTACTCCTCCACCGGGACGCAGGGTCAGCAGGTCGCCGAGTTCAAGGCGATGGTCTCGGCGCTGCACGAGGCCGGGATCGCCGTCCTGCTCGACGTGGTCTACAACCACACCTGTGAGGGCGGCCACGAGGGGCCGACGCTGAGCTGGCGCGGTATCGACCATGGCGCCTACTACCGGCTCACCGAGGATCAGCGCAACGACTACGACGTCACCGGCTGCGGCAACGCGCTGGACACCTCGCAGCCGGCGACCTTGCGGATGGTGATGGATTCGCTGCGCTACTGGGCCACCGACATGGGCGTGGACGGCTTCCGTTTCGACCTGCAGACCACCCTGATCCGCGACGTCCGCCATCACGTCGACCAGGACCACCCGTTCAAGCACCAGGTGGCCGACGATCCGGCCTTGACTGAAACGATTCTGATCTCGGAGCCCTGGGATCTCGGGCCCTACGGCTACCAGGTCGGGCGCTGGGGATCCCGCTGGTCGGAGTGGAACGACCGCTTCCGTGGCTACACCCGCGACTTCTGGCGAGGCGCCACCCACGGCGTCGCCGAACTCGCCACCCGGCTGTGCGGCTCGTCCGACATCTTCGATCACGGCGGCCGCCCGGCGACCAGTTCGGTCAACTTCGTCACCGCGCACGACGGCTTCACCATGCGTGATCTGACCACCTACGACCTCAAGCACAACGAGGCCAACGCCGAACGCAACCGGGACGGCACCGACGACAACCGCTCCTGGAACCACGGCTACGAAGGTGAGACCGACGACCCCGCGATCCTCGCCGCCCGGCAACGCACCACCCGCAACATGATGGCGACGCTGCTGCTCTCGGCAGGCATCCCGATGATCACCGCCGGGGACGAGATGGGACGTACCCAGCGCGGCAACAACAACGCCTACTGCCAGGACTCACCGGTCTCCTGGGTGGACTGGACCGACACCTGGCCGGACCAGCTCGACCTGACCACCACCCTGCTCAGACTGCGCGCCGAGCATCGGCTGCTCCGCCCGACCACCTTCCGCCGTCGCGAGGAGTTCCTGGACGCGGCCGGCGAGCCGACCGGCCGGGTCAGCATCGCCTGGTTCAGCGAAACCGGCCAGGAGATGACCGTCGAACAGTGGCACGACGGCGGCCGGCGCACCCTGGGCCTCTACCTCAGCGACGCCGACGAAGCGTGGCTCGTGCTGATCCACGCCACCGGTCAACCGATCGAGTTCACCTTCCCCGGCCGCCCGTGGGCCGCGTCCTACACCGTCGCTGTCCACACCGGGCTGCCCGAGGAACTGCCCACCGACCCGATCCCGGCCGGCGGTGCGATCGAGATTCCCGGGCACACCGTGGCCGTCCTCGCCGTCTCGCTGCCCGACCCGGAGAACACCGGCGGCTAGCGGTGTCCAGACCGGCGAGGGATTGGATAGGTTGTCCCCGTGGCAGCAACGAAGAGCTCACGCCAGTCGCCCCAACCTCGCAGGCCCCGCGCGCAGTCTCGTCCCGCGCCGGAAGTTGAGAAGGCTCCGCAGCCACCGGAACTGACCGGTGTCGGCCCACACGATCCGGGTCTGCCTCGTGGCTTCGGCCGGATCCCGGTCGCCAAGGTCGAGCCGGTCATCGAGGGTGGTGCCTACCCCGCCAAGGCCGTGGTGGGCGAGTTGATCCCGATTCGCGCCAAGGTCTTCCGGGAGGGCCATGACGCGGTGAACGCCTCCGTCATCCTCACCGATCCGACCGGACGCGAACGCCGGGTCGACATGCTCCCGCAGGAGCCGCGCGGCCTCGACCCCTGGGAGGCCTGGGTGCGTCCCGACGTCGAGGGGGCCTGGACCTTCCGCGTCGAAGGCTGGTCGGATCCATGGCACACCTGGCTGCACAACGCCGAACTGAAGCTCCCCGCCGGGGTGGACATCGAGCTGGTCTGCCTGGAGGGCAGGGATCTGCTGGAGCGGACCGCCGCGCTGGCCGAGGCGGCCGGCGATGCGGTGCAGGCATCCATCCTGCGGGCCACCGCCATGCTGCTGATCCCGGAACGTCCGGTCAGCGAACTGCTGGAGGTCGCCACCGCCGGCGGCATCAAGCGCACCATGGAGCAGTACGGCCCGCGCGAGCTGGTCTCCCCCAGCGCCGACTTCCCGCTCTTCGTCGACCGGCGGCGGGCGCTGTTCGGCAGCTGGTACGAGTTCTTCCCCCGGTCCATCGGCGCCACCCGCGACGAGGCTACCGGGCACTGGACCTCCGGCACCTTCGACTCCTGCCATGAACGTCTGGAGGAGATCGCGGCCATGGGCTTCGACGTGGTCTACCTGCCGCCGATCCACCCGATCGGCGCCGCCTTCCGCAAGGGGAAGAACAACACCCTGACCCCGACGCCGGAGGATCCCGGCTCGCCGTGGGCGATCGGCGCCGCCGAGGGCGGGCATGACACGATCCACCCCGATCTGGGCGACTTCGGCGCCTTCGACCGGTTCGTCGCCAAGGCCACCAGCCTGGGGCTGGAGGTCGCGCTCGACTTCGCGCTGCAGGCCTCCCCCGACCACCCGTGGGTGAAGGAGCATCCGGAGTGGTTCACCACCCGGCTGGACGGCACGATCGCCTATGCGGAGAACCCGCCGAAGAAGTACCAGGACATCTACCCGATAAACTTCGACAACGATCCGGTGGGCATCTACCACGAGGTGCTGCGGACGCTGCGGCTGTGGATGTCCCACGGGGTGCGGATCTTCCGGGTCGACAACCCGCACACCAAGCCGCTGGACTTCTGGGCCTGGGTGATGAAGGAGATCCGGGCCACCGATCCCGACGTGCTCTTCCTGGCCGAGGCGTTCACCAAGCCCGAGATGATGCACGCCTTGGGCAAGATCGGCTACCACCAGTCGTACACCTACTTCACCTGGCGCAACGAGAAGTGGGAGATCGAGGAGTACCTCGGCGAGCTCAGCCGGCAGATGGATTCCTTCTACCGTCCGAACTTCTTCGTCAACACCCCCGACATCAACCCGACCTTCCTGCAGTCGGGCAACCCGGCCGCCTTCACGATTCGTGCGGTGCTGGCCGCCACCCTGTCGCCGACCTGGGGTGTCTACTCAGGCTACGAACTGTTCGAGCACACACCGCTGAAACCCGGCGGTGAGGAGTACCGCGACTCGGAGAAGTACGAGTACCGGCCCCGCGACTACTCCGCCGAGCCCAACCTGAACATGCTGATGGGCAAGCTCAACCAGATCCGGCGGGACCACCCGGCGCTGCAGCAGTTGCGGCGGATCACCTTCCACCATGCGCCGCACGAGCAGGTGATCGCCTACTCCAAGACCGACGGCGATGACACCGTGATCACCATCTGCAGCCTCGATCAGTACAACGTCGTGGAGAGCGAGGTCTACCTCGACCTGGGAGCGTTCGGACTGGCGGGACAGGACTCGGTGCGGTTGCGGGACGAACTGACGGGTGCCACCTTCAGCTGGGGCGAGCGCAACTTCGTCCGGCTCACCCCGGCCAATCCGGCGCACGTGCTGCACGTGTTGAGCTGATGGCTACGGGCTGGCTGGAGTACCTGCGGCAGGCACGGTGGTTCGCCGGCAAGGACGAGGGCCGGCTCACCGGTATCGAGCCGCTGGGCTGGTACACGCCGGCCGGCTCGCTCCCGGCCGTCCGGTCTGAGCTGGCGCGGGTCGCGCGGGTGGACGGCGAGGAGACCTACCACCTGCTGGTCGGCTACCTCACACCCGGGACCGCCGAATCGGACGCCGTCGTGGACCGCATCGAGCTGGACGGGTTCGGCGAAGTCGACGCGGTGGATGCTCCGGCGTCGCCCACCGCGATGGGAGCACTGATCGAGGCGCTGAGAACACCCGGTCCGTCATCCCCGGCTGCGACCGGCGCCCAGGGGGCGGCAGTGCTCCAGGGGACGGGCTCCTGGTCACCCGTGCGTCCGCTTACTGCCGAGCAGAGCAACTCCGCGGTGATCGCCGGCGACGCACTGGTGAAGATCTACCGGCGACTGGCCGAGGGTCCCAACCCGGAACCCGAACTGCTCGCCGCCCTGGCCGGACGGCCGGTCCCCGCGCTGTACGGCGTCCTGCGACGGCACGGCTACGACCTCCTGGTGGCGACGGAGTTCCTCGCCGATGCCCAAGACGGCTGGGAGTTCGCCACCGCGGCCTGCGCGTCGGATCGCGCGATCGACGAGGAGTTGCACGACCTCGGGCGCGCGCTCCGGGAGGTCCACACCTGCCTGGCCGAGGCATTCGGCACCCGCACCGGCTCCGGCGCGGCGCTGCGCGAGCAGCTGCTCGACGAGCTGGACGAGGCGGTGGCCAACCTGCCCGTGCTGGAGCCCCACCGCCCGGCGCTGGCCGCTCTCCTGAGGGCGCTGCCCGACGACGAGTTCCCCACTCAGCGGGTTCACGGCGACTTCCACCTCGGTCAGGCGCTGCTGACCACCGGAGGTTGGCGGATCATCGACTTCGAGGGCGAGCCCGGCGCACCGATGGCGAAGCGGCGCGAGTTCGACTCCCCCTGGCGGGATGTGGCAGGGCTGCTGCGTTCGCTGGACTATGCGCGTTCTGCCCACCGCGACCCGTCCGGAGCACTGCCGACCGCCTGGTACGCCCGATCCCGGGAGGCCTTCCTGGCCGGCTATGGCAAGGAACTGGAGGCTTTCCGTCCGTTGGCCGCCCACGAGGTGGCCCGGATGGTGTACGAAGTGGGATATGAAGTCCGGAATCGGCCCGACTGGGTAGGCATTCCGCTCTCTGCGGTCGAGAATGTGGCAACCAGGCACTAGGAGAATCCAATGGCGTATGACGTGAACGGCGGCCTGACCGGTTGGGATCTGGAGGGCTTTCATTCCGGTGGCGACACCGAGTGCTGGCGCCGACTCGGCGCCCATCAGGTCACCCTGATCGATGACGAGCGGGGCGAGATCCACGGCACCCGGTTCGCGGTCTGGGCGCCCAACGCCGGCGAGGTCCGGCTGAACGCCGACTTCAACTGGTGGACCGGCGATGCGATGCACCTCATCCCCGGATCGGGGGTCTGGGCGCTCTTCGTGGAGGGCGTCAGCGAGGGCGCGCTCTACAAGTTCAGCATCCTCGGCCCGGACGGAGTCTGGCGCGAGAAGGTGGACCCGATGGCGTTCTTCGCCGAACAGGCCCCCGCCAACTCGTCGATCGTCTACGAGAGCCGCTACCTGTGGGCGGACGACGAGTGGATGGACAAGCGCGCCGCCGCCGTCCCGCATCGTGAACCGATGAGCATCTACGAGCTGCACCTGGGCAGCTGGCGCAAGGGCAAGACCTACCTGGAACTCGCCGAGGAGCTCGTGGAGTATGTGACCTGGCAGGGGTTCACCCATGTCGAGTTCATGCCGGTGACCGAGCATCCGTTCGAGGGATCCTGGGGCTACCAGGTCACCAACTACTTCGCACCGCAGTCCCGGCTGGGCCGTCCCGACGAGTTCCGCTACCTCGTCGACCGGCTGCATCAGGCCGGCATCGGCGTCATCCTCGACTGGGTGCCCGGTCACTTCCCCAAGGACGAGTGGGCGCTGGGCCGGTTCGACGGCACCGCCCTGTACGAGCACGCCGATCCCCGCCAGGGCGAGCACAAGGACTGGGGCACCTACATCTTCAACTACGGCCGCAACGAGGTGAAGTCGTTCCTGGTCAGCAATGCGCTGTACTGGGTGACCGAGTTCCACATCGACGCGCTGCGGGTGGACGCGGTGGCGTCCATGCTCTACCTCGACTACTCCCGCAACGAGGGCGAGTGGGTGCCGAACATCCACGGCGGAAACGAGAATCTGGAGGCGATCGACTTCCTGCGCTACGTCAACCGGCACCTGTACGAGCGGGTCCCCGGCGTGGTGATGATCGCCGAGGAGTCGACCTCGTTCGGTGGCGTCACCAAGCCGGTGCACTCCGGCGGCCTGGGCTTCGGCTTCAAGTGGAACATGGGCTGGATGAACGACTCGCTGCGCTACCTGGCGCTGGAGCCGATCTACCGGCAGTACCACCACCACGAGATGACCTTCGCGATGGTGTACGCCTACTCGGAGAACTTCATCCTGCCGATCAGCCACGACGAGGTGGTGCACGGCAAGGGCTCGATGATCAACAAGATCCCGCAGGACACCTGGCGGCAGTTCGCCACGCTGCGGGCCTTCTATTCGTTCATGTGGGGCTTCCCCGGCAAGCAGCTGCTGTTCATGGGGTGTGAGTTCGGGCAGCGCACCGAGTTCAACGAGTCAACCAGTCTGGAGTGGTGGGTCAGCGACCTGTGGGGCCACCACGGCTTGCAGCGGATGATCAAGGATCTGAACACGATCTACACCACCCACCCGGAGCTGTGGGAACTCGACTCCGATCCCGAGGGCTTCCGCTGGCTCAACGCCGACGACTCCGGTCGCAACACCTACTCGTGGCTCCGCTCGGACTCCACCGGGCGGCAACTCGCGGTGGTCGTGAACTTCTCCTCGGAACCGTGGACGCAGTACCGGCTCGGTCTCCCCCGAGCCGGGGTCTGGAAGGAGATCTTCAACTCCGATTCCGAGGTCTACGACGGCTCCGGAACCCAGGGCAACCTCGGCCAGGTGGTGGCCGACGACGAGGGCTGGGACGGCCTGCCCGCCAGCGCGACCGTGGTCGTCCCGCCCTTGGGCGCGGTCTACTTCGAGTACGCCGGCGAGTAGTCGCACCGGTTGGGACACGGGGACGGTTCCTTGTCCCAGCTAGCCAGGCATGGTTGGAAGCCGCAGTGTGAAGGTGGCGCCGTCCGGTTCCAGGCTGAGGCCGCCGCCGAGCAACCTGGCGTTCTCCGCGGCGATGGCCAGGCCCAGCCCGGACGAGGTGCCGTGCCGGGATTCGTCCCCGCGGACGAACCGGTCGAACACCCGCTCGCGCAGCTCGAGCGGCACGCCGTCGCCACCGTCATGGACGGCCACTGTGACCTGCCGGGTATCCGACGCCGTGGTGACGATCACCGGCGGCTCGCCGTGCTGCAGCGCATTGGTCACCAGGTTGCGCAGCACCACCCGGAGCCGCGCAGGATCGGTGGTGAGGAACAACTGCGACGGCCCGGTATAGGAGATCAGGTCGGGCGCGCCGGAGTCCACGATCACCTCGGTGATCAGGTCCGCCAGATCGATCCGGCTCATGACCAGCTCGGCGCGTCCGGCGTCCATCCGGCTGATCTCCAGGAGATCCTCGGTCAGCGCGGCCAGCCGGCGCAGCTGCGGCGTCACCAGGGCAGCGGCCTCGTCCCGGCTCTGCGGGTCGTCCAGGGCCTCGGCGGAGGCCAGCAGCGCGGTGGTCGGCGTCCGCAGTTCATGGGCGACGTCGGAGACGAACTGGCGTTGCGCCTCATTGGCCTGCTCCAGGTCGGTGATCTGGGCGGTCAGTCGATCGGCCATGGCGTTCACCGCCAACGACATCGCCGCCACGTCGTCGTCCCCTCGCACCGGGATCCGGACCGACAGATCGCCTCCGGCCACCGCGTTCGCCATCGCGCCGGCCCGGGTCACCGGACGCACAACCGCCGCTGCCACCAGCCCGGCCAGCAGCAGGGCGAGGACGATCACGCCGGCAGAGAGGACCAGGAGCGTCGTGCGCAGCGCAGGCACCGGATCATCCGCATCCGGCAGGTACAGCGCCCGGATGATCAGCCACGGCTTCAAGAGAACGCCGTGTGAGTCGGCGGGTTGTGCGAACGCGTAGGCGAGCAGGTACGGCCCGCAGGACTCGGTCCAGATATGCCCTCCGTTGCCCAAGTACGACTGGTCGGCGATTTCGGACCATCGCTGGGGCTCCAGGCATTCTGGATGTCGCTGACTCAACGGTTCGCTGAAGTTCACGAACCCCCACTGCTGGGCCGCGTGGGTCGGCAGCGGAGCCGCCTGGCTCTCCAGTGGCACCACGATCGCTTCACTGCCCGAATCCCAGCCCAGCGGGCGAGACGCCCAGCCAGCCTCGACCAGGTCCTCAAAGGTGCGGGCTTCCGGATCGACCTCCAGTACGGTGAACAACCAGTCCATGTCTTGGCTGGCCGACTGGGTGAGTAGACGACTTTGGTTCTGACGATCGTGATCTGCCGCCCACTGCGTGGTCGCGATCGTAATCGTCACGCATGCCACGGCCGCAGTACCGACCACCGCAAGCATGGTGCGGGCCTTCACCCCCAGTGCCTTCATCGCCGGTCCATCCGGTAGCCGATGCCGCGCACGGTGTGGATCAGAGTCGGACGGGAGGGTTCCGGCTCGACTTTGGCGCGCAGGCGTTGCACGACCGCGTCGACCAGGCGGGAGTCGCCGGCATAGCCGTAGCCCCACACCCGCTGCAGCAGTTGGTGCCGGCTCAGCACCTGCCCGGCGTGCTCGGCGAGTTCCAGCAGCAGCCGTAGTTCGGTCGGGGTGAGGGCCACCGGCTCGCCCTCCCGGCTGACGGTCATGGCATCGGTGTCGATCGCCAGCTCGCCGAACACCAGCGCACGACCCTGGCCGGCCGGTACCGCCCGCCGCAGCACGGCCTTGATCCGGGCGTCCAGCACCCGGGGTTCGACCGGCTTGGTGACGTAGTCGTCCGCACCGCATTCCAGCCCGGCCACGATGTCGATCGGATCCGAACGTGCGGTCAGCATGATGATCGGCAGCAACGAGCCGGCACGTACCCGCCGGGCGGTCTCGAACCCGTCGATGCCGGGCAGCATGACATCCAGCAGCAGCACCTCGAACCACCGCTCGGTCAGCGCGGCCAGCCCGGTGTGGCCGTCCGGGGCGGTCTCGACCCGGTGGCCGAGCGAGGTCAACGCCAGGCGCAATGCCTCGGCCACGCCCGGTTCGTCCTCCACCAGCAACAGCGCGCTCATCGGGGCCTCCTCTGCCCACCACCTTGGCAGAGGAATGTCCCGGTTCTGTCACAAAGCCGTCAGGTTCCGATGCCGATCGAGAAGACCTGCGGCCGGCCGGTCAGTCGAGGGTGGCGTCCAGCGTGATCTCGATGCCCGCCAGCGCCTGGGAGACCGGGCAGCCGGCTTTCGCGCCCTCGGCGAGTTCCGCGAACTCGTCGGCGGTCAGCCCTGGAACCACCGCGTGCACGATGAGATGGCTGCCGGTGATTCCGGTGCCCGGCACGAAGGTCACCTCGCTGACGGTGTTCACGCTCTGCGGCGGGGTGCCGTTGCCGGCGAGCGCGTGCGAGAGCGCCATCGAGAAGCAGGCCGAGTGAGCGGCCGCGATCAGTTCCTCCGGCGTCGTGACCGAGTCCGAACCCTCGGAACGGGCCTTCCAGTTCACATCGAAGGTGCCCAGGCCCGAGCTCTCGAAAGCGACGCTGCCGGCACCCTCCAGCAGGCTTCCCTGCCATGCCGCACTGGCCTTGCTGGTCACACTCATGATGGCTCCTAAGTCGGGGACGGACCGGACGGCCCGAGTCCCAGCCTAGACTCCCCGTGGCCAGGTGATCAGAACAGGGCGCTCATCAGATCACGGCGGGCCTTCAGCACCGCGGGATCGGCATTGCCGACGGTTTCGAAGAGCTCCAGCAGCCGCAGCCGGACGGTCTCGCGGTCAGGGCCGGCGGAGTTGCGGATCAGTTCCAGCAGGCGGTCGAAAGCCTGCTGAGCTGCACCACCCATGAGTTCGGTGTCGGCGGCGGCCAGTTGCGCCTCCACATCGGTGGGACGGGCGGCGGCGTCCGCCAGCACCTGCGCCGGATCGAGCCGGCTCACCCGTGCCAGCAGGGACGCCTGGGCGCGTCCCGCCTTGGCCTCCGGGTCGTTCGGGGACTGGGCGAGCAACTTGTCGAACTCGGCCACCGCCTGGGCGAAGTCCCCGGCCGACAGCGCGGCATCGGCTGCCGCGAACCGCGGATCCGGCCCGGCGTCGGCGTCGATGCTCACCGGATCGGCGATCCCCACCACGCCGGCTCCGGCAGCGGCCTGCAACAGCTGACTCAGGATCGTCTCGACCTCGGCCTTCGAGCGGGTGCCCTGGAAGAGCGGAGCGAGCTGGCCGCCCACCACGCCGATGACGGTCGGCACCGCCTGCACGCCGAAGGCGGCCGCGATCTGTGGAACGGCGTCCACGTTCACCCGGGCCAGCAGGTACTTGCCGCCGGCCGCATTGGCGAGCGCCACCAGATCGTCGGAGAGCGCTTGGGCGTTGGCCCGCGGCGAGTACAGCTCGACGACCACCGGATGCTTGATGGAGAGCTGGATGGTCGGCTCGAAGGACTGCTCGTCCAGCTCCCGCACGTAACTGGCGCCGGGCGGGGGCGGTGGCGCCTTCGCGGCGGCAGCGATCCCGGAGAGATCCATGGCACGGGAAGGATTGAACGCGGCAGGTGTCACAAAGAGCCATTGTGCCAGTAGCCCTCGCGCTGACAAACCGGAGCGGGCAAGATGGGCCCATGGCTCATGAACGCGCTGGGCAGGTGGCACTGCCCGAGGACCTGACCGACATCGACGCCCTGATCGCGGCGTACTACGACCTCACTCCCGATCCTGACGATCCCGATCAGCAGGTGGTGTTCGGCACCTCCGGCCACCGCGGCTCCAGCCTTGACGCGGCCTTCAACGACGCCCACATCGCCGCCACCACCCAGGCGATCGTGGAGTACCGCGCCGGGCAGGGCATCGACGGACCGCTGTTCATCGGCAAGGACACCCACGGTCTCTCCGGCCCGGCCTGGCGCACCGCCATCGAAGTGCTGCACGCCCACGGCGTCGACATCCGCGCCGAACGTGACGAGGACTTCACTCCCACCCCGTCGGTCTCCCGCGCGATCATCGTCCACAACCGCGACCATTCCGGCCCGCGGGCGGACGGCATCGTCGTCACCCCCTCCCACAACCCGCCCCGCGACGGCGGCTTCAAGTACAACCCGCCACACGGCGGCCCGGCGGACACCGACGCGACCGGGTGGATCGCGGGTCGCGCCAACGAACTGCTCCGCAACCCGGGCGCCATCAAGCGCACCGGCTACGAGCGGATCGCCGGCGAGATCGTCCGCCACGACTACCTGACCGCCTACTGCGAGGACCTGCGCAACGCCCTCAATCTGGACGCGATCGCCGAGGCCGGCGTCCACATCGGCGCCGACCCGCTGGGCGGGGCGTCCGTCCAGTACTGGCAGTACATCGCCGAGCGACTGGGCATCGACCTGACCGTGATCAATCCCGAGGTCGACCCGGCCTGGCCGTTCATGACCCTGGACTGGGACGGCAAGATCCGCATGGACTGCTCCAGCCCGTACGCGATGGCCTCCCTGATCGCCAACCGCGACCGCTACGACATCTCCACCGGCAACGATGCCGACTCCGACCGGCATGGCATCGTCACCCCCGACGGCGGGCTGATGAACCCCAACGCCTACCTCGCGGTGGCCATCGCGTACCTGTTCAGCCACCGGCCGAACTGGCGGGCCGACGCCGGCGTGGGCAAGACCCTGGTCTCCTCCTCCTTGATCGACAAGGTCGCGGCCGACCTCGGCCGCCGGCTGGTGGAGGTGCCGGTCGGCTTCAAGTGGTTCGTGCCCGGCCTGATGAGCGGCGACCTGGGCTTCGGCGGCGAGGAGTCCGCGGGAGCCTCCTTCCTGGCGCTGGACGGCTCGACGTGGACGACCGACAAGGACGGCATCCTGCTCGCCCTGCTGGCCTCGGAGATCGCGGCGGTGACCGGCAAGTCCCCGTCCGAGCTCTACGCCGAACTGGAAGCCAAGCACGGGGCTTCCAGCTATGCGCGGGTGGATGCGCCGGCCAGCCGCGAACAGAAGGCCAAGCTGGCCAAGCTCTCCCCCAGCGACGTCACCGCCACCGAACTGGCCGGCGAGCCGATCGTCGCCACGTTGACCAAGGCCCCCGGCAACGGCGCGGCAATCGGTGGCCTGAAGGTGGCCACCGAGTCGGCCTGGTTCGCCGCCCGTCCCTCGGGCACGGAGGACGTCTACAAGATCTACGCCGAGTCGCTGAAGGGGCCCGAGCACCTGGCGCAGGTCCAGACCGAGGCCAAGCAGGTGGTGGACGCCGTCCTCGGCTGAGCTTGTCGAAGCCGTCACGCGGAAGGCGCGAATGTGTCAGGGTTGAACCATGACTAACGACAGCCTCTTCATCTGCATCGACCATGTCGGCTACGCCGTTCACAACCTCGATGACGCCATCAAGTTCCACACCGAGGTGCTGGGCTGGCGGGTGCTGCACCGTGAGACCAACTCCGAGCAGGGCGTCGAGGAGGCCATGATCGGCACCGGCGACCAACTGCCCGAGAACGCCCAGGTCCAGCTGCTCGCCCCGCTGAACGAGAACAGCACGATCGCCAAGTGGATCGACCGCAATGGTGGCAAGGGCGGCATCCAGCAGGTCGCCTACCGGGTGGCGGACCTCGACAAGGTGTGCGCAACCCTGCGCGAGCGCGGCGTCCGGCTGCTCTACGACACGCCGAAGATCGGCACCGGCGGTTCCCGGATCAACTTCGCCCATCCGAAGGACGTCGGCGGCATCCTGCTCGAGCTCGTGGAGCCTGCCGCCTCCCACCACTGAGTGGCGGTCGCCGGTCGGGTCCGGGGCGGACGGTAGCATCAGGAGAGCAGCTCTCGTCCTGAGCGTGGCTGTCCGCCCCCACCGGCAAGAAAGGACCGATTCCAGTGTCATCACTTGATGAGCGGGGTCTCGACCTCTTCGATGAGACCGCCACCGCCGCCGGCAATTTTCCCCATGCGATTCGCGGCTACGAGCGCAGCGCGGTGGACGCGTACATCCGCGAACTCGAATCGAAGCATTCCCGCACGATGGCCGAACTGCGCGATGTCCGTCATCAGCTGGAATTGATGGCCGCGACGACGGATACCACCGACTACGCGCGGCTCGGTGGTCACGCCCGTGGTCTCTTGACCGCGGCGGAGGCCCAGGCCGCCGAGATCGTGGCCGCCGCCCAGGCCCAGGCCGCCACGATCCGCTCCGAGACCGGCACCGAAACATCCAGGCTCACCAACGAGACCCAGCGACTGCTCGATGAGAGTCGCGCCGCGACCACCGCCGATCTCGAGCAGCTGCGCGCTCTGCTGGGTGAGCAGACCGCTGCCGAGCTGGAGTCGGCCCGGGCCGACGCCGCCGCGCTGCTGGAGACCACCGAGCGGCAGCGGGAGTGGCTGATCCGGGAAGCCGAGACCCACGCCCGCGCCATCGTGGACGCCGCCGTCGCCGAGGCCGAGCAGCGCCGGGCCGAGACCGAGCGACTGTCCGCCGAACAGACCGTCGAACTGGCGCGTGCGAAGGAGGCGGCGCTGGCGGAGATCGCCGCCGGACGCCAGGCCGCGGCCGACCAGATCGCGGAACTCCTGGCGGCCAGCAAGCAGGAGACCGACGAGCAGCGCGCCCGGCTGGAGGAGGATCTGGTCACCGCCGATCAGCGCCGCGAAGCCGCTCGAGCCGAAGCGGACGAGATCGCCCGCGGTGCCGCCGCGCAGGCTCAGGTCACCATCGACAACGCCCAGCACGAGGCCGCCCGCATCCTCAGCGAGGCCAACCAGGCGACCGTCCAGCAGGCTGAGCAGTTGCGCCAGGAGGTCGAGGCGCTCGACCTCCGCAAGCAGTCGATCATCGACCAACTCGCCCAGCTCTCCACCCTGGCGATCGATACCGTCGACCAGACCACCACCCCGGAGTCCGCCGAAGAATCTCCCAGCAACGAGGCGACCGACCCGTCATGACCTCCGAAGCGGGCGGCTCGGACCGACCCACGCCGCCACCGCAGCCGACACCGCCGCAGCCGACGCCACCGCGTCCGGCCGCGGCGGGCGCGCCGGTCTCCGCCCGGACGCCGAACGCCCCGGCCACCCGCAACTGGTTGCTGCGCTGGCGGCGCACCACGCAGCCGACACCACCGGACTACTTCGAGGGCACCGAGACCCGCTCCGAGCGCGTGTCGCTGTTGCACCGCAATCCCTTCTACATCGGCTTCTTCATCGCGGCCGGCGGGGTCACCGCCTACGCCCTGCTGACCTCACTGGGCCAGCTGAAGGACATCCTGGTGCTGGTCGTGCTGTGCTTCGCGCTCGCCCTCGGCCTCAACCCGGTGGTGGAGTGGTTCCACAACCGCGGCATCCGGCGCGGCCTGGCCGTCCTGATCGTGGCACTGGTGCTGCTGGGCTTCCTCGCCCTGGCCGGTTGGGCGATCGTCCCGGTGGTCAGCGAACAGGTGCAACGGCTCTACTCGATGGCACCGACCTATCTGGAGAATCTGCGCCAGAACCCACAGATCGACGCCTTCGACGAGCAGTTCCAGGTGATCGACCGGATCGTGGCCTTCCTGACCTCAGGTGAGCTGATCAGCAGCCTGTTCGGTGGGCTGGTCGGCGCCGGCCAGGCGGTGGCCAATGTGATCTTCTCGATCGTGATCTCGGTAGTGCTGACCCTCTACTTCCTCACCTCGCTGCCCAGCATCAAAGAGGTCATCTACCAGCTCGCACCGGCCTCCCGCCGGGCTCGCACCCGCTACCTGGCCACCGAAGCCTTCAAACGCGTGGGGGGCTTCGTCTCGGGGATCTTCCTGGTCGCCATGTTGTGGACGGTGGTGTCGTTCATCCTGTTCAACCTGGTCGGGATGTCGCAGTACGCGGTCGCGCTCGCCGTCGTGGTCGGCCTGCTGGCCTTCATCCCGCTGGTAGGCACCTCCATCGCCATCATCATCGTGGCGATCGTCGCCTTCTCGTTCGGGCAGACCACCGGCGTGATCGTGGTGATCACGCTGCTGGCCTACCAGCAGTTCGACGCCTATTTCATCCAGCCCCGGATCTTCGCCCGCTCGGTGCAGGTGCCCGGCGTCCTGGTGATCCTCGCCGCGGTCTCCGGGGGCCTGCTGCTGGGCCTGGTCGGCGCGATCCTGGCGATCCCGACCATGGCAGCCCTGCTGCTGCTCTACCGCGAGGTGCTGCTCCCCCACCTGGACCGCAACTGAGGGCCTAGAAGAGGCGATCGTCGGGGTTGTCCAGGCCGCGCAGGGCGTCGTAATCGACCAGCAGGCAGTCGATCCCGCGGGTACCGGCCAGCACCTTGGCCTGCGGCTTGATCAGCTGGGCTGCGAAGACACCGCGTACCGGGCGCAGCAGCGGATCGGCATTCATGAGTTCCAGATAGCGGGCCAACTGCTCGACGCCGTCGATCTCGCCGCGACGCTTCACCTCGACCGCCACATAGGCGCCGGCAGCGTCCCGGAAGAGCAGGTCGACCGGTCCGATCGGGGTCTGGTACTCCCGTTGCACGAGCGTCCAGCCGTCTCCGAAAGTGCCCGGGTTCTCGGCCAACAGCGCCTGCAGATGGGCCTCCACCCCGTCCTTGACCAGGCCGGGATCCACGCCGAGCTCGTGACTGCTGTCGTGGAGGACCTCGGCGATCGCGATCTGGAGGGTGTCACCGGTGGAGTTGCGCACCTCCCACACCTGCGTGAGCCCGGCTTCGTGGTCGGCGATCACCGCCTCCAGATCCTCCGGCGGCTCACCGACGGTGATCGTGCAGGGCGCGCTCATCCAGTTCAGCGGCTTGTAGGCACGATCGTCGGCGTGGATCGACACCGAACCGTCGGCCTTCACCATGATCAGCCGGGTGGCCATCGGCAGATGGGCACTCAGCCTCCCGGCATAGTCGACCTGGCAGCGGGCTATCAGCAAACGCACGCCGGACAAGCTACCCCATCCCGGCCCGTAGGCTTGACCCATGGCCAAGCGTCCCTCCAAGCATCTGCGCGCACCGCGCCCATTGAGCCAGGCCGGCTTCGCCCAGCTGGTCGAGAAGTCCGACCGTGCCTGGATGGTGCAGTCCGTGCCGGCGGGCAACGCGGTCAAGACCTATCTGTGTCCCGGCTGTGAGCTACCGATCGCGATCGGCCTTCCGCAGGTGGTGGTGTGGCCGCGGGAGGCGAGCATCGGCTCGTCCTCGGCGGTGGACGAACGTCGGCACTGGCACACCTCCTGCTGGCAGCGCAGGCGCTGATGAGCCGCCTGCGCACCCAACTGGTCGGCGTCGGACGTCCGCGGTTCGCCTTCCTGCACGGCCTGTTCGGACGTGGCCGCAACTGGTCCGGCGTCGCCGGCGCCCTGGCCGAGCAGGGACACGCGAGCGTGCTGTTCGATCTGCCCAATCACGGCGGCAGCGACTGGACGAACGAGTTCGGCTACCTCCAGATGGCGGACGCGGTGGCTGCCGAGATCGAGTCCCGGCTGGGCTCGGCGGCCCGCCTCATCCTGGTCGGCCATTCGATGGGCGGCAAGGTGGCGATGCTCCTCGCCCTGCGCCGGCCCGACCTGGTCGACGGGCTGGTGGTGATCGACATCGCCCCGGCGTTCTCCGAGAGCATCGACGGCTTCCCACGGCTGGTCGCGGCGATGGCGGCCGTGGAACTGGACCGGATCCACAGCCGCGGCGACGCCGAAGCCGTCCTGGCCGAGCGGATCGCCGAGCCGGGTGTGCGTCAGTTCCTGCTGCAGAACCTGCGCTCCCGGCCACGCTGGCACTGGCAGCCCAATCTCGGTCTGCTCAGCGCCCATCTGCCCGAGATCGCCGGCTGGCCCGACCCTGGACCGGTCACCTACCCGGGTCCGGTGCTGTGGCTGCGCGGCGAGCGCTCCGACTACGTCCGTCCGGAGCACGAGCCTGAGATGCGGCAGTATTTCCCCGCCGTCGAGCTTCAGACGGTCGCCGATGCCGGGCACTGGGTGCACGCGGACCAGCCGCAGGCTGTGATCGCTGCCCTCCTCGCCTTCGCCAAGGACCTCGGCTAGCGGGGAGCTCCGGCCGCGCTAGGCCGCGGAGATGCCGGCAATCTCGGCGGGCAGGTTGGGAAGCCCGCCACCGGCCGCGCCGAAGGAGCCGTCATTGCCACCGGCTGCGATCTCGGCCACCCGGGCGATGCCGGCCTCGTCCATGGTCCCGAAGACGGTGTACTGGGGCGGCAGCGGGCTCTCGGCGTAGACGATGAAGAACTGTGAGCCCCCGGAGTCCGGGGCACCGGTGTTGGCCATCGCGAGCACTCCGGCCGGGTACCCGGGGATCTTTTCGAACTCGTCGGGGATCGTGTATCCCGGGCCGCCCATGCCGGTGGCGCTCGGATCGCCGCACTGCAGCACGAAGATGCCCTCGTCGGTCACCCGGTGGCAGACGGTGCCGTCGAAGTAGCCCTGATCGGCCAGAGACGTGAAGGAGTTCACCGTGCAGGGCGCCAGCTCCCGGTCGAGAGTGAGGGTGATCGGCGAGCCGTTGAGCGTCATCACGTAGTCGACCTGTCCGATGGCCGGGACATCGGTTGCCGGCGGCGCCGAGACCTCCTTGCTGGCATTTCCGGTGGCGGTGTAGGCGCAGGCAACGGTCCCCGCGGCCGGCGGTGCGGAGGACTGGCTCGGGGCAGGACCGGCGGGCACCGCGGAGGTGCACCCGGCCAGGACGAGGAGGGCGAGGGGCAGCAGCAGGAGCTTCTTCACACCCCCACCCTGCCAGATACCGCCACCTGACCAACTCCGGAGCGGCACATCGAGATCGCGGCCGGGAGGGAGGCTGCCGCGCACGGCGGGATGACGGTGCCGTGCCACCGCGGTTTGACAGCCTCGTCGGGGTCGTGTTGATTGGCGATCATGGTCAACCTCACCAGGATCTACACCCGCACCGGGGACGCCGGCATGACCCGGCTCTCGGACATGTCCGAGGCCGCCAAGACCGACCAGCGCGTCGAAGCCTACGGCGCGGTGGACGAGGCCAACTCGATCCTGGGCATGGTGGTGACCCAGCCCGACCTGTCCGAGGACGTCCGTACGGTGCTGCGGCACATCCAGAACGAGTTGTTCGACGCGGGTGCGGATCTCTCCTTCCCGCTGATCGCCGATCCGCCCTACCAGCCGCTCCGCATCGTGCAGGCAAGCATCGACCGGCTGGAGGGGTGGTGCGACGCCTTCGGCGACCCGCTGCCGACGCTGCGCTCGTTCATCCTGCCCGGTGGCAGCTTCACCGCCGGCCTGCTGCACCAGGCCCGCTCGGTGGTCCGCCGGGCCGAACGCGAGGCCTGGCGGGCGGCCGAGCTCTACGGTACGGAGCCGGCCGGCGGAAACACCCCCGGCGGGATCAATCGGCTGGCGATCACCTATCTGAACCGGCTCTCCGATCTGCTGTTCATCCTGGCTCGGGTGGTCGGCCAGGAAGCCGGAGATGTGTTGTGGGTACCCGGAGCGGATCGCACCCCGACCGACCCCAAGGGCGTCAAGCAGCGCCGCCGGTTGGTCAGCCCACCGTCCGGCGCTGATGGCCCTGCCCCGGAGGAGCAGCCTCCAGCCAGCTGAGCAGGGCGGTGATCGCATCCTGCGTCATCGACGCCTCCCAGCTGTGTCCGTCGTCCAGTCTCAACTCGATCACGCGCTGATCCTCCAGCAGCAGCAGCGCCTCGATCTCGTCCGGAACCCGTTGTGTGCCGGCCACGGTGGCCCCGCGCGGGAACACCAGCCGCGGCCGCAGCGAGAGCGAGAAGGAGCGGAACCACTCCACCCGGCCCTGCCGGTAACGGGCGACTCCGAGCACCCAGCCGGTACCCGGAGTCGTCGTCCTCAGCCGCACACTACAGTCGAAAAGAGCGCCGCCGCGGGAGAGCCAGCGGCGGCGGGCGATCAACCAGGCGATCGGCAGCATCACCACGGCAGCAATGACCAGCGCGATGACTTCGGTCACCGCCAGCCAGTTCATCTCTGCCCTCCCGCGGTCTCAGGCGTGTTCGCGAGCCAGTCGGGCGGCCTTCACCTGTGCCTGGGCCCGACGGAAGTGCTGCATCGTCTCCTCGTCGGTCTCACCCTCGTTCAGGCGCTTCTCGGCTGCGGCCAGCTCGTGCTCGGCCGCGTCCAGGTCGATCTCCTTGGCGATGCGAGCGAACTGGCTGAGCAGCGAGACCCGATTGTCGGCCACCGAGATCAGCCCGCCGTCCAGCGCCACGATCTCCCGCAGCCCATCGACAGTCAGCACCTCGGCCGCGCAGGGCACCAGGCCGGCCAGAAAGGGCTCGTGGTCGGGCAGGATGCCGATATCGCCCTCGGTGGTGCGGGCGATCACGCTCAGCGCCTTACCCTCCCAGGCCATCCCGGTGGCCGAGACCACCTCGACGGTCAGCGGACCGGCCATCTCAGCCTTCCTTCTGAATCTTCGCCCAGTTCTCCATCACCATGTCCATGCCGCCCACGTTGAAGAAGGCCTGCTCGGCGACATGGTCCACCTCGCCGTCGCAGATCATCTTGAAGCTCTCGATGGTATCCGCCAGCGGCACGGTCGAGCCCGGGACGTTGGTGAACTTCTCGGCCATGTAGGTGTTCTGGGAGAGGAACTGCTGGATCCGCCGCGCCCGCGCGACCATGATCTTGTCCTCTTCGGAGAGCTCGTCGACGCCCAGAATCGCGATGATGTCCTGCAGTTCCTTGTTGCGCTGCAGGATCTGCTTGACCCGGATGGCGGTGTCGTAGTGCTCTTGGCCGATGAACAGCGGGTCGAGGATGCGACTGGTGGAGGTGAGCGGATCCACCGCCGGGTACAGCCCACGCGAGGCGATGTCGCGGGAGAGCTCGGTGGTGGCGTCCAGGTGGGCGAAGGTGGTTGCCGGCGCCGGGTCGGTGTAGTCGTCGGCCGGCACGTAGATCGCCTGCATCGAGGTGATCGAGTGGCCCCGGGTCGAGGTGATCCGCTCCTGCAACTGGCCCATCTCATCGGCCAGGTTCGGCTGGTAACCCACCGCCGAGGGCATCCGGCCGAGCAACGTGGAGACCTCCGAGCCGGCCTGGGTGAACCGGAAGATGTTGTCGATGAACAGCAGCACATCCTGGTTCTGCACGTCGCGGAAGTACTCCGCCATGGTCAGCGCCGAGAGCGCCACCCGCAGCCGGGTGCCCGGCGGCTCGTCCATCTGACCGAAGACCAGGGCGGTGTCCTTCATGACGCCGGCCTCGATCATCTCGTGGATCAGGTCGTTGCCCTCGCGGGTCCGCTCCCCCACGCCGGCGAATACCGAGGTGCCGCCGAAGTTGTGCGCGATCCGGTAGATCATCTCCTGGATCAGGACGGTCTTGCCGACGCCCGCGCCTCCGAACAGGCCGATCTTGCCACCCTGGACGTAAGGGGTGAGCAGGTCGAGCACCTTGATGCCGGTGTGCAGCATCTGGGTGCGCGGTTCGAGGGCGTCGAATGCGGGGGCCGGCCGGTGGATCGGCCAGCGCTCGGTGATCTCGAAGTTGCCGGCGTCCTCGTTGAGGCACTCGCCGGTGACATTCCACACCCGGCCCTTGGTGACATCGCCGACCGGAACCGAGATGGGTGCACCGGTGTCGCGCACCTTGGTCCCCCGGCGCATGCCGTCGGTCGGCTTCAGCGAGATCGCCCGGACGATGTTGTCGCCCACGTGCAGCGCCACCTCGGCGGTGATGGTGCGGGTGCCCTCATCGGTCTCGATGTCGATCAGCAGGGCGTTCAGCAGGTCGGGCATCTCGTCGGCGGCGAACTCCACGTCCACCACGGGCCCGATCACCCGCGCGACCCGTCCGATCCCGGCGGTCGGTGCGGCGGCGGGGGCTTCGATCGTCTCGGTCATGATCTTCCTCGTCCTATCCCTGTTCGGCCAGCGCACTGGCGCCGCCGACGATTTCGCTGATTTCCTGGGTGATCTCCGCCTGCCGGGCCTGGTTGGCCTCGCGGGTGAGCCGCTCGATGAGCTGCTGGGCATTGTCGGTGGCCGACTTCATGGCCCGCTGCTGGCTGGCCAGCTGCGAGGCCGCCGACTGCAGCAGGTAGAACCAGATCCGGCTGCGCAGGTAAACCGGCAGCAGCGCGTCCAGCACCGTCTCCGGATCGGGCTCGAACCAGTACTCCGGCACCAGCTCGCCCTGGCCGGGTTCGTGGACGCCCTCGACCACCTCCAGCGGCAACAGCCGCCGCACCCGGGGGGACTGGGAGATCATCGAATCCATCCGGGTGTAGACCGCCCAGATCTCGTCGACGCCGCCCTCCTCGGTGGGCCGCAGGAAGTCCGCCACCAGCCGGTCGCCGATCTCCACCGCGTGCTCGAAGCTGGGCGAATCGGAGAAGCCGTCCCAGCTCGCCTCGATCGGCAGCCCACGGAACTGGACGTAACCGATGCCCTTGCGTCCCACGATGTAGCGGACCGGCTCCTTGCCCTCCTCGCGCAATCGCTGAACGAAGCTTGCCACCGCCTTGATGACATTGGACGAGTAGGCGCCGTTCATGCCGCGATCGGAGGTGATGAAGAAGATCGCGATGCGCTTCGGATCCACGCTGTCGGAGGTCAGCGGGTGTTCGGCGCGGGAATACGCCGCCACCGCCGACACCGCGCGGTTCAGCTCACGGGTGAACGGCAGCGCCCGAGCGGCGGCCTGCTGCGCCTTGATGATCCGCGACGAGGCGATCAGCTCCATCGCCCGGGTGATCTTCTTGGTCGCCAGCACCGACTGTCGTCGCCGGCGCAGCTCGCGCAGACTCGCGCCCATCGATCAGGACCTCTTCTTCTTCACGACGATCTGCTCAGCCTCCAGGTCGGCGGCCTCGATCGCCTCCGCCGCCT
This sequence comes from uncultured Propionibacteriaceae bacterium, assembly GCA_964435735.1. Classification (GTDB taxonomy): domain Bacteria; phylum Actinomycetota; class Actinomycetes; order Propionibacteriales; family Propionibacteriaceae; genus Propionicimonas. The sequence continues at coordinate 557 of CAYSZZ010000036.1, read as the reverse complement.
GCTCGCCGCTGGCCAGTGGCTTGCCGTCGCTGGTGATGAATCCCAGCTTGAAGGCGTCGATCACCTCGCCGGTGGCCAGTGCCAGATCGTCGTCCCAGGCCCCGGTCTCGGCGATCGTGGTCAGGATGTGCGTGTGGTGCCGCAGATGCTCCAGCAGCTCGGACTCGAACCGGAGCACGTCGGCGACCGGCACATCGTCGAGGTAGCCGTTGGTGCCGGCCCAGACCATCACCACCTGGTCGGCGACCGGGTAGGGCGAGTACTGCGGCTGGCGCAGCAACTCGACCAGGCGTTGTCCGCGTTCCAGCTGGCGCCGCGAGGCGGCGTCCAGGTCGGAGGCGAACATCGCGAAGGCCTGCATGTCGCGGTACTGCGCCAGACCGATCTTGAGCGTGCCGGAGACCTTCTTCATCGCCTTCACCTGGGCATCTCCGCCGACGCGGGAGACCGAGATGCCAACGTCGATGGCAGGACGCTGATTGGCGTTGAACAGGTCGGACTGCAGGAAGATCTGGCCGTCGGTGATCGAGATCACGTTGGTCGGGATGTAGGCCGAG
>CAYSZZ010000035.1:6544-29721 GCA_964435735.1 uncultured Propionibacteriaceae bacterium | reverse complement strand
CGCTGCGGTGTTGATGGTCAGCGTGCGTGCGGTGGCGAAGCGGTGCAGATACTGGGCGTAGGGCAGGACGGCGTGGCTGCCCGCGCCGAAGAAGTTCACGTACCAGACGTTGAGCAGGCCCATCAGGGCCGGGACGTTGCGTTCCAGCGGTTCGCTGGCGAAGTGGAGGTCGATGGCGTGGAAGCCGGCGAGGAAGTCGGCGAAGGCCTGCGGCCCGAGCGCCACGGCGAGGCTGGTGCCGACCGCGGAGTCGACCGAGTAGCGTCCACCCACCCAGTCCCAGAAGCCGAAGGCGTTGGCCGGGTCGATGCCGAACTCCGCCACCTTGTCCAGCGCTGTCGAGACCGCGACGAAGTGCTTCGCGATCGCCGCGCGGTTGCCGTCCTCGCTGCCGTCGATCGCGCCCCGGCCGGCCAGTCCGGCCAGCAGCCAGTCGCGGGCCAGGCGGGCGTTGGTCAAGGTCTCCAGGGTCGTGAAGGTCTTGGAGGCCACGATGAACAGCGTGGTCTCCGGATCGAGGTCGGCGGTCTTCTCCGCCACGTCGGTCGGGTCGATGTTGGAGACGAACCGGCAGGCCAGACCCGGCTGGACGTAGGGCTTGAGGGCTTCGTAGACCATCACCGGACCGAGGTCGGAACCGCCGATGCCGATGTTGACCACGGTCTCGATCCGCTTGCCGGTGATGCCCTTCCACTCCCCGGAGCGCACCTGCTCGGCAAAGGTGTAGACCCGGTCGAGGACCTCGTGGACGGCGGGGACGACGTCGGTGCCATCCACCACCAGCGAGTCGGTGCGCGGGCGGCGCAGCGCGGTGTGCAGTACCGACCGGTTCTCGGTGGTGTTGATCCGCTCGCCGGCGTACATGGCGTCGCGACGGGCCTCAAGGCCCACCTCGCGGCCGAGCGCGATGAGCGCGGCGAGCACCTCGTCGGTGACCAGGTTCTTCGACAGGTCGACGAACAGGTCACCGGCGGTGAAACCGAAGCGCTCGGCGCGCGCGGGATCGTCGGCGAACCAGCCCCGCAGATCCGGGGCGAGAGCGGCGTGCAGGGCATCCAGCTGGGACCAGGCGGCGGTCGTGGTGGGATCGACGGGTGCGGTCATGACGCCACCCTAGCCTGCCGCTTTGAGGCGGTGACAGGGGGATGGGACTACGGACGGCGCTTTCGAAGAATGACCTTGGCGAAGCGCCGGTCGACGGGCTGGGTGACCTTGATGTTCTCGTGTTCACCGGCCACACAGACGACCCTCGCGGCCGGGTGGGCGTCGAGCAACAGGCCATACAGGGTGTCGTGCCGGCCACGGCCGGCTTCACCTGCGGCGCCCAGCGCGTCATGCAGCTGCTGGCGATGAAAGCCCTGGGGCGACTGCCCCCGGAGCACCCGATCCCGGCGCAGGACGGCTTCGACGCGGCCCTGGCTCACCTGGAAGAGCGGATCGACCGATTCGGCGACCGGCGCCACCGCGTCGGCGTCGTCCAGGCCACGCGCCACTCGCGCGAAGAGGGCGGGCGACGCGAGTGGCCTGACCCCGTCGTGCACCAGGACCTTGTCCCGCAACGTCCGTCGGCTTGCGGTCAGAGCGCGCCAGGCCGATTCATTGCGGGACGGGCCGCCATCGACCACCGCCACCGCGGCACAGTCGGGCAACTCGCCGATCACCCGTTCGATGGGCTCGCGCCACTGCGGGTTCGCTGCGACGACGATCTGGTCGGCGGGCACCACCCGGGCCACCAGAGCGAGCGTGTAGGACAGCAGCGGACGTCCCGCGATCGCAACCAGCTGCTTGGGACACTCCGCTTCGAACCTGGTGCCAAGGCCACCGGCGAGCAGGACAACGGACGCGTCTTCGAGCATCCTGACAAGCTACTGCCCCGCAGCGCCCTCGCGCGGCCGGTTCTCGACCCCCGCCGCGGTGCGTCCGCCGCTCCGGGGGCCACCGGCGACCGTATCGAGCAGCTGTTCCCACTCTCGGAGTGCGGCGGAGCGCTCCGAGGCGGCATCCGCGCACAGCCCGGGGGTGGGCGGGACGACCGCGTCCGCCGTACGGCGCAGGCGGGCCAGCGATGCCTTGCCGAGCGGCCGTGCGACGCCCTCCGCCGCGTCGCCGCCGGCAGCTGTCCCCGACTCAGCGGGCTGCCACAGCACCAGGCCGGCCCGCGAACCCGCCCGGGCCATCCAACCGAAGATCCCCGGCTCCTGGGAACACTCCACGACGACGTCGAACTCCGCATCGCCGAACCGGCGGCGCCACTCCCGGCGCAGCGCCGGATCCGGGCGCAGCAGTTTCGCCATGAGGCCGGGCCGGCCTCGGCGGCGAACGGCTTCGATCCCTTGTCGCTCCCGGGTGTCGAGGGTCGGTCGTCCGATCCGGACCAGCGGCCGGGCGGTGAGGCGTTCGAGGTTGCGTCGGCTCTCGTCGTCAAGGCCGATGCCGGCGACCGTGACGTCGTACCGCTCCGGATCCAGGCCGTTCGCCAGCGCGAGCACCGCCTCGGTCGCCTCGCTGGCCGCCAGGTCGTCGACGTGGAGCAGCACCCGCCGCTTGGTGGGATCGAACAGGCTGGTGATTCCGGGGAGCCTGTGGTGGCCGAAGATGACATCGATCGCCCGCCGGGCCGCCCGGCCGTCCTCGTCGGCGCAGGCGAGCATCTTGATCCGGGCGTAGCGCTCTGCGTGGGCAGCGACGGTGGCCGGCAGCTCGTTGATCCAGCCAGCCAGGTCACGGGCGTCCGCGGTGACCGGTCCGGGCAGCTCGTCCATGGCGAAGTAGACCCCGCGCTCGGCGGTGTACTCGGCCAGGTCGGGCACGTAGAAGAGCACCGGGCGGTCGGTGACCAGGAAGTCGAAGAAGATGCTGGAGTAGTCCGAGATCAGGATGTCGACCGCCGCGAGCAGGCGGTTGGCGTTGAACTGCCGCGGTATGTACCGTCCGCTCTGCTTCTGCTCCTTGGTCAGCTTGCTGTAGTGGTACTGATGCGGCTTGATCAGGATCTGGTACTCGTCGGTCTCCAGGCCGGCAGCCAGCGTCTCCCGCACCGCATCCAACTCCTCGGCGCCGCCTCGGACATCGGTGAGCGTGCCCCGCCAGGTCGGCGCGTAGAGGACGATCTTCCGGGTGGGATCGACCCCCACCCCACGCGACTGCAGTTCCTCGATCACCTCCGCGCGCGGTGCGTGCAGGGTGACATCGTTTCGGGGGTAGCCGAATCGCAGCAGTTCGCCGCCGTACAGCCCTCGCATCCGGTAGGCGTCGGCGTACATCGACAGCTTGAGCTCGTTGGGGGCGAGGATGAAGTCGGCCATCAGCAGATTGCGCATCACGTTGCGGGCGCTGAACTTGCCTCCGGGGATGTCGACTCCCATCTTCTTCATCGCTCCCGCGCTGTGCCAGGTCATGACGTAGACCTGGCCCGGCCGCTTGGCGAAGTAGGACCCCAAGGTGGTGTTGTGGATCAGAAACCCGGCGGTGGCCACCGCTCGCAGCTGGGCCGCGGAGCCGTCCTTGACGAAGCGGACGCGCGGGTCGTCGGCATACTGGCGCTTGCGCCGCCGGATCTCCGCCGCGCTGTCCAGCACCCAGACGTGCGTGAGGTGCGCGTAGGCCGGATCGCTCCGCAACTCCTCGAAGATCGCCCAGGGGTTGCACGACATCGCGGCGCCGGAGTGCGCCTCGTAGTAGACCAGGTCGGGGTCGACCGGAAGCTCCCGGCAGGCGTCGGTGTAGACGACCGCGGCGTCCAGCGGCTGCTGCGAGCGCCGGCCGCCGAACCTGCGGCGGAGCCGCCTCAGCGCGGCCTTTCCGCTGCGTCGGACGCCGGAAATCGCGCTCGGTGACCCCATGGTGTTCCCAGCCTTCACGTCCCGGATCGAGAGCGCGCTGCTCGCGAACCGAAAGCACATTACTGCGCCAAGCGGGCCAGCGCAGCGTCGAAGGCCGCCTGCGGCTGCGTCGTGCCGAGCAGATAGCCGACCAGGGCCTCCCGCTGCGGCCGCAGTGGATCGGGACCGAGAGCAGCGGTGACGGCGGCGTCGAAGCCGGCCAGGTCGGGGCCCACCACGTAGGAACCGCGCTGGCTCGGGTAGGCGGCGGCGTAGGCGTCCGGCGTGAGCCCGGCAGGATTGGTGACGACCACCGGGCGCCCGGTGGCCAGGAAGTCGCTCACCACACTGGAGATGTCGCTGAGCAGCAGGTTGGCACGCGCCAGGCAGTCGGTCAGGGTGAGGTCCGGCCGCCGGTCGACGATCACGTGGTCGCCCCCGGCCAGCAGTCCCTCGATTTCGGCGATCGCCGCCAGCATGGACGGACGAACCACCCCGCTGGCCGGGTGCGGCTTGAACCACACCTGGAGCCGTGGGAAGCCGGCCAGCAGCCGGCGGATCATCGCTGCGCCCATGGAGTCCAGGGAGCTGTGGGCGGTCTCGGCGTAGTAGCCCTCGAAGGTTGGCGCGTAGAGCAGCACCGGGCGCTCCCCCGGCTCCGGGTGGACACCCAGCAGCGGCTCGACCTGCGGGCGTCCGATCACCACGAAGCGATCCTCAGGCAGGTCGATGCCCGCCGTCCGGTAGCGGTCGATAGCCGCCTGGCCGGCCACCCAGATCTGGTCGAGACCACGAACCTGCGCGTTGGCCGAGGTGGCCTTGTCCGAGTCGCCGTGCAGCAGCATGACGTGGGTGAGTCGCGCCTCCCGCAGCAGGTGTGCGTTCTTCTCCCCGAAGGCCAGGTAGAAGCCGACCCGGACGCCGGGCAGCGTGACCTGCTCGAGCTGGCGCGGGCTGGGAGTGTAGACCACGGGCACCCGGGTGGCGCGGAGGGGACGCAGCTGGCTGGCCTCGCGCACCGCGAGCAGTCCGTTGGTGGCGGTGGCGTCCAGCACCGGGAGCCACTGGTTGACGATGTAGCGGGACTGCTCGGCGGCCAACGAGACATGCGCCAGGTAGCGCGGGTCGGTGGCCGCCAGCTCGGCCAGCAAGCGGTCGGTGTCGGCGCCCGCCCGCCCCAGCAGGCTGCGGAAGGCCTGCGCGGTCGCAACCGCCACCCCGAGGGCGAGCAGACCCGCCAGGACCGGCAGCAGGACGCCGAAGGGCTGAGCAGCCAGGAACGCTCCGGCAAGCGCGATGGCTTCGGCGACCACCACCCAACCCGGTGTGCCGAGCGCCTGGCGGTAGCAGCGCAGGTACCCGGCCAGCGGCTCGGGCTGATCCTCGGCGCCCGGGGCGTAGCGCAGCGGCGGCAGCCGTCGCGAGAAACCGGCCAGCAGGCCGAACAGACCCAGCCAGGCCAGCAGGATCACAACGTCGGCGGCGACGAACCTCCCCGGCATCGGCACCGTTCCCGCGACCAGCAGGGCTCGCCCGGCGGCCCGCAGCGGCGGGTTCAGGCCCGCGGTGTCGAGGATGCGGGCCAGTCGCGTGTCCCGGCGACTGGCCGCCCACTCGCTCACCGAGGCCACCAGCGCCAGCCCCAGCGCCCAGACCGGCTGGCCGGCGAACAGCGCGATCATCAGCCCCAGGTAGGGCACCACAAGAAGATAGAGATGGTCGGCCAGCCACCGGGTGAGCCCGGCCGGCAGCCACGACCGTGGCCCGGCCGCCCACGCCAGCTCCTGCCATTCCGGCAGCGGCGCCCGACCGAGCCGAGCCAGCCGACGTCCGAGATTCATAGGCTTACCCTACGGTCCGCGACGCGATGGTGTTTCGGAGCGGGCAACAGACGTCAGCGGACGGCGCCGTCGCGACTCGTCGCAGTGGCGGCCCGCCGCCAGCTCAGGGCAACCACCCCGTGGCGGAGCTGCTCAGCAGACTGGCGAGTGGCTGCCACGACCGCCATCGCCCGCCGACAGAACCACAGCCCGGCGCCACCCGGCCCCTCCGGGAGGCGGGTCGGTGGCCGGGTCGGTCACGCCTTGACCGCGACGTGGACGTGGTCGAAGTGGTTCTGGGTGACGCTGCCGCGATCGGCCATGCCACGCCAGTGGGGGTTGCCGGGCGTCCAGATCTTCTGTTCGAAGATGATGTGATCGATGTTGAAGGCCTTGGCGTTGGCCACCAGGTACTTTGCGATCCGCCAGCCCAGCGCGCTCTCCTTCTTGGGGGTGAGCATGATGTCCAGCGCACGGCCGTTCTTGTGGAACTCGCGGCCGCCGGCCCGCCAGCCGCCGTAGGAGTTGACTCCCGGGAAGAGCGCGCACACCGAGCGGTAGATCTTGATCGTGTCGGGCCGCAGCTTGTTCTCCACCGCGGTTCCGCGGGAACACTTGGCCATCGTGATGCCCTGGGCCAGATCCTCGGTCTCGTCCGCGAGGTTTGCAGCCAGCACCCAGCCCTCCTGCTTGCCGACGGTGACCTTGCGGTACTTGCCCTCGATGATCGAGGTGGCGACCACCTTGGTCGCCGCATCGACCCGGCCGAGCAGCTCGGCATCCTTCGACGGCCCCTTGCGCAGATTCAACTCGGCAGTTGTGTAGAGCGGTGTGAGCGCAACCAGATCCTCGGTGGCGTCCGCCAGGTCGGAGGTGGTCAGCGAGGTCAGCTGCAACGCCGGGCGCGCCTGGGTCCGGCTGGTGTCGACCAGCTCACGACCGTCGACCGGTGCGTCGGTGAGGGCCGCCGGCTGAGCGGTCAGCGCCGCGGTGGCGGGATCGCCGCCGAGCACGAGCGCTCCGCTGGTGGCCACTGCCGCCAATGTCACCAGTCCGATGCCCGCTCGCTGGCCGACATGATCACGCCACGTGGTCGCGGCCCGGCGGGGACGGCCCGGGCCAACCGGACGTAGGGTCGCCTCAGCCTCGAACTCGATCGGATCGAGCACGCGACGCGGCTGATACATACCCACCCTCAGACACCGACAAGGCTAACAACTCCCAAAAGTATCCTAAGAAATCCTCAGGATGCAAGGGGTGTCCGCGCTCCGGGCCGTCGAGCGTTTGCATCAGCGGACGGAGCCCTCAATACTCGGCTCAGGCGCGCGGGCGACAGCCAAGGAGGGCACGATGACACCACGACCGGTCGCAGAGCCCGGCCGTCAAGATTCACCCGTGCTGCGGGTGGTAGTGGCTGTCGGACTCGCCCTGCTCTTGAGTCTGCCCGGCTTCTCGCCGGCGGCGGCCGATCCTGGGCCGCTTGCCCCGGTTCCGCAGGCCACCACGACACCCGCCAGCCCGGCACCCGAAACGCCCGACGACGACGCTGCCGACGACGACGCCACGACCTCACCCGCACCGACGCCCTCGCCCACTCCGACACCGCGGCCCGACCCTGAAGGCGATCGCTGGATTCAGCTGGCCATTGTCGGCGGCGGCAGCCTGCTCGGCGCGGTCACGCTGTTCATGGTGATCGGCGGGCTGATCCGGGTGGTCAACCGTCGCCGCTCCCGCCGCTGAACCGTCCGGCCTCAATCGCCCAGCCGCCACCGCTGGCTCAGTGCGCGCAGTTCTCCCAGGTCGTCGTCGGCCACGATCTCGGCCGTGATCAGGTGAACCGGCCACACCCCCAGGACCCCTGAGGTCAGCCAGAGTTCCGCCTGGTAGTGCTCCAGTCGTCCGGTCGCCAGCAGTGGGATCTCGGAGACCAGTTCCGGCAGGCCGCGGGCGTATCCGGTGCCGAACGCCTCGCAGGGGACCACCTGGACGGCGCTCGCCCCGGCCTGGTGGGAGGCCCGCAACTCCTGCGGAGTCAACCCGCCGAGCACCACCGGCACACCCTCCGCCGCCGCGACCACCTCCGGCAGACAATAGATGCTGGCCAGCAGCCCGGCTCCCGCGGCGACCGCCGCCGCCGCCCGGTCGGCATCGGTCAGATCGTGGACGCCGATCCGCGCCCGCCGTCCGAACACCCTGCGCAGCACCGCCAGGTCGTCGATCCGCTCCGGCGGCACCGACCACACCCGATGGCCCTCCTGCCACAGCACCTCGCAGGCCGCGATCAGGTCGTCGTCGTCCGCGCCAGGCAGGCTGAAGACCACCTGGTGCTCCCCCAGTTCCGGCAACTCGACCCGTCGCATACGCTCATCATGCCCGGTCAGGACGGCCACCTTCTGCTCAGTCATGAAGTCCGTCGTCGAACACCGTGCCCAATCCGCGGATGATCGCGGCGGAGGCCTAGGCTGAGCCGTAGCGGACCAAGGAGGAGAACCGTGTACCTGCGCAGCGCTGCGATTCCGGCCGATTCCATCATCGACCTGCGTCATGCCCATGGCGGGGTGGGTGGGCAGAACGTCGCCCCGGACCTCGCCTGGGGCGAGGCCCCCGAGGGCACCCGCAGCTTCATGATCACCTGCTACGACCCGGACGCGCCGACTGGCAGCGGCTGGTGGCACTGGGTGCTGACCGACATTGCGGCGGATGTCACGTCGATCCCGGAGGGTGGTGCCGTCCCGCCGGGCGCCCGCGACTGGCCCACCGACTACGGCGTCCCGGGCTGGGGCGGGCCGTGGCCGCCCCCGGGCCACCCCGCGCACCACTACCACTTCCGAGTGGCGGCACTGGACGTCGAGCGGCTCGACATCCCCGACGACGCTCCGCGTGCGATGGCGCTGCTGACCGCCGGCTTCCACGTCCTGGGCGAGGCGGAGTTCGTGGCGCTGTTCACCAACCCTGCGAGCTGAGCTTGGCGATCCTGATCGATGCGCCGCGCTGGCCGGCGCACGGCACGCGGTTCGCCCACCTGGTCTCCGACACCAGCCTGAACGAGCTGCACGCATTCGCGGCCGCCGCCGGACTACCGGTCGGCGCCTTCGACCACGACCACTACGACATCCCTGAACGGCGTCACCGCGAACTGATCGGACTGGGTGCCGAACTGGTGCCCGAGAAGGAACTGCTCCGACGACTGCGACGAGGCGGTCTGCGGGTGCGCCCGGCCGAACGCACCCCGCGGCCCTCGCAGGTGCTGGACGGCCTGCGTCAAGCCTGGCGAGAGGTGCTGCCCGAGGCGACTGAGCTGGGCGAGGAGTTGCTGACGCGCTGGCAGGAGCCTCACCGTGCCTATCACGACGTGCGGCATCTCGCCCAAGCGCTGGAGGCCGCGCGCCTGGTGAGCGATGGCGGGCAGCCCAGCCGACCGGCGCGGCTGGCGCTGTGGTTCCACGATGCCGTGTACGACCTGCGTCCCGGGCAGGACGAGGAGGAGTCCGCGCAATTGGCGCTGAACCGGCTCGCCGGCCTGCTGCCGCACCCCGAGGTCGCCGAGGTGGCACGGCTGGTGCGGCTCACCGCGTCCCATGACCCGGCGGTGGACGATCCCGCCGGCGCGACGGTGGTGGACGCCGACCTGTCGATTCTCGGGCAGCCAGCCGGGCGGTACCACGTGTATGTCCGCGACGTCCGCACCGAGTACCGCGAGATCCCCGATGCCGACTTCCGCCACGGGCGGACACAGGTTCTGCAACGGCTGCTCTCCCTCGAACCGCTCTTCCACACCGCCGCCGGCCGGCTGGCCTGGCAGGAGACCGCCCGCCAGAACCTCACCGAAGAGCTCGATCGCTGGCTGCCCCCGCCGCGGGCGCCACGCTAGACTCTGCCTGCGAGCTGGGGGAGCAGACGTGGCGCAAGGTCGCATCTGGCTGGCGGCGACGGCCTGCTTGGTCGCCGGCGCGCTCGTTGCACCCCCGGGCTCGCCCCTTCAGTCCGCCAGCGTGGACACCTCCGCGACCGTGCCCGGCCAACCGCCATCGCCACTGCCCGCCGAGCGCAGCCCCACCACCCCCGAAGCCACGGTGCCGCCGCCGATACCGCCACCCGTTCCACCAGCCGCTCCCGATCCCGTGATTCCGGCACCTGCTCCCCCCGGAAAGGCGCAATCCGGCGAAGCCGAAGAACCCGCTCTCGACCAGGAGGACGAGCCCTCGGGCGGCCGGACGGGATCAGGTGTTCTCGGCTGGGCTCGGCCGGATCCCAGGCCGCCCACGGATGGGCCGAGCGAGCCGGACCCGAGTCCGGTGCCGGAACCGGAACCGCCCGTCGTCGATCAGCCGGATCCATCGGGTCCGCCTCTGCTCGGCAGTCCGGGCGCTCCCGGTCCGAATCCGGTCGAGCCGACCGATCCCGACGACTGGATCGACACCGAAGAGCCGGATGATCCCGTGGACCCAGCCGACCCTGGAGACCCAGCGGACCCGGCCGACCCTGGAGACCCAGCGGACCCGGCCGACCCTGCAGACCCAGCGGACCCAACCGATCCTGCAGACCCGGCCGACCCCGGCGACCCAACCGATCCTGCAGACCCGGCCGACCCCGGCGACCCAGCCGACCCGCTCGACCCCACCGATCCATGCACCTCGGGCGGGCGCGCCGGCTCCAGATCCAGAGCCGGCGAGCGGCCGGGCGCCCACTCCCGTCACCGATCTTCCCTCGCACCCGCTCCTCCCCCGACGCCTGAGGAGCCGGAGGACCAGGCGCACCCCTGACTCCCGCGCGCCGATGAAGCCGGCCGGCGCTCGGAGACGTGATTCCAGCCACAACCAGGCGGCCATGGACGCCCACCGGCATCGGTCGGCAGGATGGTCGACAACATCCCATGATCCGGAGGATCGATGAGTACAGCCCCCGACCGGCCCCACCTCGGCATCCTCACCAGTGGTGGCGACGCCCAGGGCATGAACGCCGCCGTCCGCGCGGTGGTTCGCACCGCGCTGAGTCGCGGTGCTCGAGTCTCGGCCATTTACGAGGGCTTCCAGGGCATGGTGGACGGAGGCGCGGGTATTCGCGAGTTCACCTGGGAGGACGTCAGCAGCATCCTGCACCGCGGCGGCACGGTCATCGGGACCTTCCGCAGCCAGGACTTCCGGGAGTGGGAGGGACGCCGCCTGGCCGCCCGTAACCTGCTCCGCCACGGCATCGACCGCCTCGTGGTGATCGGGGGCGATGGTTCGCTGTCCGGGCTGGACCAGTTCCGGGCGGACTGGCCCTCGCTGCTGGCCGAACTGGTCCAGGCCGGTGAGCTCAGCGCCGAGACGGCGGCGGCACACCCCGCGCTGATGTTCGCCGGCCTGGTCGGCTCGATCGACAACGACCTGGTGGGCACCGACTCCACGATCGGTGCCGACTCCGCTCTCCACCGGATCATCGAGGCGATCGACGCCCTGTCCAGCACCGCAGCCAGCCACCAGCGCTGCTTCGTGGTCGAGGTGATGGGACGTCACTGCGGCTACCTGGCGCTGATGGCGGCCGTTGCCGGCGGCTGCGACTACGTCCTGATTCCCGAGGCGCCGCCGGAGCGCGGCTGGGAGGCCACGATGTGCGCAGCCCTGCGACAGGCCAGGAGCAACGGACGTCGCGACACCATGGTGGTCGTCGCCGAGGGCGCCCGGGAGCGCACCGGCGAGCCGATCACCTCCTCCTACGTGCGCGACGTGCTGCAGGAGCAGCTGGGCGAGGACACCCGAGTCACCATCCTCGGGCACGTCCAGCGCGGTGGCGCTCCGAGCGCCTATGACCGCTGGGCCTCCACCTGGCTGGGCTACGAGGCCGCCTGCGAAGTGCTGGACGGGACCCCCGGCGGCGCCGGCACGGTGATCGGCTTCCACGGCAACCAGGTCGCCCGGGTGCCGCTGGTCGAAGCCGTGGCCCGCACCCGCGAGGTGCCGGAACTGATCCGGACCGGACAGTACGACCAGGCGATGGCCGCGCGCGGCGGGGCCTTCACCGAGATGGCCCGGATCCTGAAGGAGTTGGTCGATCCCACACCATCCGCCGAGCGAGCCCAGGTGGACGATGCGGCGCAGCGAGCCGCGGCCACGGGCCGACGGATCGCGGTCCTGCACGCCGGAGGGCTGGCGCCGGGGATGAACTCGGCAGCCCGCGACGCCGTCCGGCTCGGGATCCGACGCGGTCACACCATGCTCGGGGTACGAGACGGCTTCGTCGGCCTGCGCGAGCAGCGGATCGGGGAGCTCGGCTGGGCCGATGTCGAGGACTGGCTGGCCGGCGGAGGCGCCGAACTGGGCGTACGCCGCACCGTCCCCACCACGACCGATCTCTACCCGATCAGCCGGGCGCTGGAGGAGCATCGGGTGGACGCCCTGCTGATGATCGGCGGATGGAACGGCTATCAGGCAGTCCACCTGCTGGACCGGGAACGGGATCGCTTCCCGGCGCTGCGAGTCCCGATGGTGTGCGTGCCGGCGTCCATCGACAACAACCTGCCGGGCACCGAGTTCTCGATCGGCAGCGACACCGCGCTGAACGTGGTGACCGAGGCGATCGACCGGCTGAAGGTGTCGGGCGCCGCCGCCAGGCGCGCCTTCGTTGTGGAGACGATGGGACGCTACTGCGGCTTCCTGGCGCTGACCAGCGGCCTGGCCGGGGGTGCCGAACGGGTCTACCTGCACGAGGAGGGGATCAGCCTGGCCGCCCTCCAGAGCGATGTCGCGTGGTTGCGGGAGAGCTTCGCCGCCGGTCGCAAGCTCTTCCTGGCCGTCCGCAACGAGGAGGCGAACCCGCTGTACACCACCGACTTCATCGCGCGCGTCTTCGAAGAGGAGGGCCGCGGGCACTACGACGTCCGCCAGGCGGTACTCGGGCACGTCCAGCAGGGTGCCTCGCCCTCCCCCGCCGACCGGCTGCTGGCCGCCCGGCTCATCTCACACTCTCTGACGACCCTGGGCGAGCAGTTCGCCGCCGGCACTGCCGAGAGCTTCTACCTCGGCCTGGCCGACGGCGCGATCCAGCGCTTCGCCATCGCCCGCCTCAACGACGATGTGGACGCCGAGTTCCGCCGTCCCCGCCAGCAGTGGTGGCTCGCCCTGCGTCCCGTCCTGGAGGCCGTCGCCGAACCGATCTGACCACCACCCCCCGGCACGTTGAGCGCCTCCCGTCCCGTCGAGCGCCACGCCCCAGGCACGAGCGCTCGACGGGACGGAAGGCGCTCGATGCCGAAAGGGTGGGGCGGGGGCAGCGGGTGGCGGGTCAGTGGGTGAAGGTGCTGGTGTCGATCACGTAGCGGTAGCGCACCCGAGAGCCGACCACCTTGTCGTAGGCGTCGTTGATGTCCTCGCCACCGATGATCTCCACCTGGGCGGCCAGGCTGTGCTCGGCGCAGAAGTCGAGCATCTCCTGAGTCTCGGCGATACCGCCGATCTGGGAGCCGGCCAGGATGCGGTTGCCACCGATCAGGGCATTCAGTCGCAGCTGGATCGGGTGCTCGGGCAGACCCACGTCCACCAGCGCGCCACCGACCTTCAGGCAGCCGAGCAGGCGGGTGAAGTCGATCCCGGCGGAGACCGTGTTGATCATCAGGTCGAAGCTGCGGCGCAGGCTGCGCAGCGTTCCCTCCTCACTGGTGGCGTAGTACTCGGTGGCGCCGAACCGGCGTCCGTCGGCCTCCTTGGAGCGGGTCTGGCTGATCACCGCGACCTCTGCGCCCATCGCCGCCGCGAGTTGAACGCCCATGTGACCCAGGCCGCCCATGCCGACGATCGCCACCCGCTTGCCGGGACCGGCGCCCCAGCGACGCAACGGGGAGTAGGTGGTGATGCCCGCGCAGAGCAGCGGTGCCGCCTGCGCCAGATCGATGCTCTCCGGGATGCGCAGCAGATAGTCCTGCTCGACGGTGATGCAGGTCGAGTAGCCGCCGGCTGTCGGCAGCCCGTCGCGTCCCACTCCGTCATAGGTCCACACGGTGCCGCCCGGGCCGTCGCAGAACTGCTCGTGGCCGGTGCGGCACTGCTCACACTGCCCGCACGAGTCGACGAAGCAGCCCACGCCGACGCGGTCGCCCACCGCGAACCCGGTGACCTGGGAGCCCACCTGGCGGACGATGCCGGCGACCTCGTGCCCGGGGACCAGCGGGTAGTTAACCCTGCCCCACTCGCCGCGGGCGGTGTGGATGTCGGAGTGGCAGATCCCGGCGAAGGCCACGTCGAACAGCACCTCGGTCGGCCCGGGCTCGCGCCGTTCGATGGTGGTGCGGGCGAACCGTCCGGTGGGTGAATCGATGGCATAGGCGATGGCCTGCGGCATGGTGTGGCTCCTTCTCTCGGATCCCATTCTGCCCCGGCGGACGCCCCCGGGAGGCGAGCCACCGGACAGAAGCCGGAAAGGCCGGCTCCGCTGCGGACACGGTCCGCCAACGCCGGAGGAAACGCCGTGGCCCGACCTCGCGGAGACGAACGTAACGATCTCATCACGGATGAAGGGAGGGGTTGCCACCACAAAGTTCGTAAGGTTTACTAACAAACATGCAGCAGGGACGCTCGGGGAGCTCGCACCGGCATCCGGGCGGCGGACCGCGATCCACCCGCCCCGAGGACGGCCGGCGCCAGAATCTTGCGCTGGTGCTGCAATCGCTGCACGACCAGCCGCAGCTCTCCCGGGCCGATCTGGCCCGTCGCACCGGGCTTACCCGCGTCACCATCTCGGATCTGGTCGCCCAGCTGATCGCGGACGAGTTGGTCGTGGAGACCGGTACCACCACCGGCGCCCGGCCCGGCAAGCCCGCCACCATGCTCTCGGTACGCGACGACAGCCGCGACCTCATCGCGCTGGACCTCTCCGCACCCCAGACCATCTCGGGCGGGGTGTTCGGGCTACGCGGACAGGCGCATCACCTCGCCCAGCGCGATCTGGGTACCGCCACCGGCGAGGCCGCCTACGAGGTGGTGCTGGATCTGGCACGGGAACTCATCGGCGCCGCGACCCGGCCCATCCTGGGCATCGGAGTCGGCACCCCCGGTACCGTCGACCGGCGCGGCACCGTCATCGCCGCGCCCAATCTGGCCTGGCACGGATTGCCGCTGCAGAAACGGCTGATCGAGGCCCTCGACCTTCCCGTCCACGTCGAGAACGACGCCAATGTCGCGGTGCTGGCCGAGCGGGCCTTCGCCGACGGCACCGCCAACCTGATCCGGATCCAGATCTCTCGTGGCGTGGGCGCCGGCCTGCTGATCGCCGGCTCCGTGGTGACCGGGACCTCGGCGGCGGCCGGTGAGATCGGTCACGTCGTCATTGAGGAGGGCGGCGCTCCCTGCCCCTGCGGCAAGAACGGTTGCCTGGAGACCTGGCTCTCGGTGCCGTCGCTGCACCGCCGGATGGCCGGTGCCGACGCTGCCGAGGTACTCGCCGAGGCCGGCAGCCGGCTCGGCGCCGCCCTCTCCCCCATCGTCGGGATGCTCGACCTCAACGACATCGTGGTCGGCGGTCCCGCCGAGCTGGTGGACGGTCCCCTGCTGGCGGCCGCCCAGCGGGTCGTGACCGAAAGAACCCATTCCGACTTCCGTGGCGAGGTCAGGCTCAGCCTGAGTTCGCTGGGGGACGACGCCGTGCTGCTCGGCGCCGTCGCCCTCGTCCGTCGTATCCAACTGGGCGTGTCATGAGGCACGCCCCTGATCCACAGTCCGGCCACTAGGTCCGAACCGAAAGGAAAACCATGAAGAAGAAGCTGGCCGCGGTGGCGTTGTTCGCCGCGTCTGCCCTGGCGTTGGGCGCCTGTGCCGGCGCTCCTGCCGCCACCACGCCCGCCCCAAGTCCGACCGACGCCGCGCCGACCACCGAAGCTCCGGCGAAGACCCCGCAGGACATCACCTTCTGGCTGATCGGTGGCGACACCCCGCAGGCCCTGCGCGACTACCTGGTCGAGCAGTACAAGACGGTCAACGGCGGCACCCTGACCATCGAGGAGCAGACCTGGGGCGACATCATCGCCAAGCTGACCACCTCGCTGCCGGACGCCGCCAACACTCCCGACGTCACCGAGATCGGGAACACCCAGGCACCGACCTTCACCAACGTCGGCGCCTTCGCCGATATCTCCGACATGTATGCCGAACTGGGCGGCGACAAGCTGCTGCAGTCCTTCGTCGAGGTCGGCGCCGTGGACGGCAAGAACTTCACCCTGCCGTACTACTTCGGCTCCCGCTACATGTTCTACCGCAAGGACGTGTGGTCCGAAGCCGGCGTCGCCGTCCCGAAGACCCTGGACGAGTTCAACGCCGCGGTCAAGACCATCACCGAGAACAACCCCCGCAAGATCAAGGACTTCTCCGGCTTCTTCATCGGTGGTCAGGACTGGCGCAACGGCATCTCGTGGATCTTCGCCAACGGCGGCGATCTGGCCAAGTACGAGAACGGCTCCTGGACCTCCACCCTTTCCGACCCGAACACCATCAAGGGCCTGACCCAGCTGCAGGAGATCCAGAAGTCCGCTTCGATGGCTCCCTCGACCGCTCGGGACGCCAGCCCGTGGCTCTACATCAACGACTCCGACGTCGCTGCCGCGACCGACGATCAGGACGAGCAGCAGACCAGCCTCGCCGCCGCCACCATCATGGCTCCCGGGTGGGCGCACTGGTCGATCGGCGATCTGGTGAAGAACGACGAGGGCAAGGAAGTCCGCCAGTGGAACGACGACACCTTCGGCGTCTTCGCGCTGCCGGGCAACGACGGCAAGCCGGCTCCGGTCTTCGCCGGTGGCTCCAACATCGGCATCTCGGCCAAGAGCGCGAACCAGGAAGGCTCGCGCGATCTGCTGCGGATCATCTTCTCCTCGGAGTACCAGACGATGCTCGGTGAGAACGGCCTCGGCCCGGCCAACTCCGACTACGTCTCCGCGCTGGGCGACGACATCTTCGCCAAGGCCCTGATCGAGTCGGCCAGCAACTCCAAGCTGACCCCGGCCGCCCCAGGCTGGGCAGCCGTGGAGGGCTCGCTGAAGCTGGAGGAGTTCTTCGCGAAGGTGGCCGAGGGTGGCGACATCGCCGCGCTGGCCGCGCAGTACGACGCGGAGATCACCCCGATGCTCAACATGAAGTGAGCTAGGGACCCCTGAGTTCCGATGGTCGAGCGTGTCGAGACCACCGCCGGGCAGTCCGCCCGTGGTCTCGACACGCTCACCAGGAATGACCTGAACACCGTCGTTCGAGCCCTGGTCTCGAGAAGCTCGACCGACGGGATCTGACGAGGTCCCGCCCGCGCGCGGGCGGGACCTCTTCGCATGCCACCTGGCCAGAGTTGGGGACGGTTCCGACTCCGGCCACGTGCCCCCTGGCCAGAGTTGGGGACGGTTCCGACTCCGGCCACGTGCCCGCTGTTCCGCCTGGACGGAGTTGGAACCGTCCCCAACTGTGTCCACGCCATCCCGAACCCAGCCCTCATGCAGCATCCTGGAGCAGCGTCAAGAAAGGCACTCCATGACGGTCACCCAGACCCGCTCGGCCGAGAACCAGGCCGCCCGCGCCGCCGCCGCCCGCGCTCGCAAGCTCGGCCGGCTCGCGCCCTACGCGCTGATCATCCCCAGCATCGCGATCCTGCTGTTCTCCCTCGGCTACCCGCTGGTATGGCAGTTGATCACTTCCACCCAGAAGTTCGGCCTGTCCCAGCAGTTCGGCCAGCCGCCGGAGTTCATCGGGCTGGGGAACTACGTCAACGTCTTCACCAATCCCGAGACCTGGGCGATCGTGCTGCGATCGGTCGCCTTCATGCTGGTCAATGCGGCCCTCACCGTGGTCATCGGCGTGCTGCTGGCGCTGCTGATGACCGCCGTCGGCAAGGCCGCCCGGCTGATCCTGCAGGTCGCCCTGCTGATCGCCTGGGCGATGCCGGTGGTCGCCACGATGACCATCTGGACCTGGCTGTTCGACTGGCGCCGCGGCATCATCAACTGGCTGCTCACCGCGATGGGCCTCGACTTCACCAACCACAACTGGCTGGCCGAGCCGCTCAGCTTCTACTTCGTCACCACGGTGATCGTGGTGTGGATGTCGGTGCCCTTCGTCGCCTTCTCGGTCTACGCCGGCCTGACGCAGGTCTCCGACGAGGTGCTGGAAGCCGCGCAACTCGACGGCGCCGACGGCTACCGCCGCTTCTTCCACATCATCCTGCCGCTGATCCGGCCGGTGCTGATGATCGTCCTGCTGCTGCAGCTGATCTGGGATCTGCGGGTCTTCACCCAGATCCGGATGCTGCAGGACGCGGGCGCGCCGCCTTCGGAGACCGATCTGCTGGGCACCTACATCTACCGGCTCGGCGTCGCCTCCTCCGACTTCGGCATGGCCTCGGCGTTGTCGGTCTTCGTCCTGCTGCTCACCGTCGTGATGAGCTCCTTCTACGTCGTCCAGCTGCTCAAGGAGGATTCCTGATGACCGCCGCCACCGTCCGCGCCGTCGCCGCGGCCCCCAAGCAGCGCACCCGCCCGCTGAAGGTCGTCCTGAGCGTCATCGCCATCGTGCTCGCGCTGGCCTGGGTCTTCCCGGTCTACTGGATGGTGAACTCCTCGCTGCTGCCGAACGCCGTGCTGCAGTCGGTCACCCCGCGCCTCCTCCCGTTCGGCGGCTCGCTGGACAACTTCGTCGCGGTGATGACCGATGGCAAGTTCTTCGGGGCGTTGCAGATGAGCCTGGCGATCACCCTGCTCACCGTCGCGGTGGCGCTGCTGTTCGCCTTCCTCGGGGCGCTGGCGATCAGCCGGTTCAAGTTCCGGGGCCGGACCTCCTTCGTGCTGGCCCTGTTGTTCATCCAAATGCTGCCCGCCGAAGGACTCTTCATCGCCCAGTACAAGCTGATGGCCTCGGTGGGGTTGCTGAACAACATCCTCGGCGTCTCGCTGATCTACATCGCCGCGGTGGTGCCCTTCACCGTCTGGATGCTGCGCGGCTTCGTCGCCGGCATCCCGGCCGATCTCGAGGAGGCCGCGATGGTGGACGGCTGCACCCGCACCCAGGCCTTCTTCCGGGTCACCTTCCCGCTGCTCGCCCCGGGGCTGATCGCGTCCGGTGTCTACGCCTTCCTGCAGGCCTGGAACGAGTTCACCGTCGCCCTGGTCATCCTGCAGCGGGAGGACGCGATGACGCTGCCGTTGTGGCTGCGGACCTTCATCCTCCAGAGCGCGAACCGGGCTACCGACTGGGGCCAGGTGATGGCATCCTCGACACTGGTCGCCATCCCGGTGATCATCTTCTTCCTGCTGGTGCAGGGCCGGCTCACCTCGGGCCTGGTCGCCGGCGCCGTGAAGGGCTGAACTGTGACCGATACCGCGTGGAGCCTGGGTATCGACATCGGCGGGACCAAGGCTCACGGCCTGGTGCTGGACGCCGCCGACCAGGTGCTCGTCCAGCGCGTCCTGCCCACCGCACCGACTCCGGAGGGGGTGCGCAACACGGTGCTGGAGGTGGCCCAGGCGCTGGCAGCCGACCTCCGGATCGCGCCGGAATCGTTCACCTCGGTCGGCCTGGGCATCCCCGGCCTGGTCGACCACGCGCACGGGATCGTCGAGACAGCGGTCAATCTCGGCATCGCCCGGTGCGACCTGGCCGGACTGCTCGCCGACGACTTCCCGGTGACCGTTCGGGTCGAGAACGATCTCAAGGCCACCGCGCTGGGCGCCGGGCTGGTACTCGGCCAGCCCGCACGGGACCTCGCCTACGTCAACCTCGGCACCGGCCTCTCCGCGGCAGCCATGAGCGATGGACAGCTGATCCGCGGTCTGCGCAACGGTGCGGGTGAGATCGGCCACCTGGCGATCGACCCGGCCGGCGAACCCTGCGGCTGCGGACAGCTCGGCTGTCTGGAGACCGTGCTGGGCGGGCAGTACCTGGCACCACGACTGGCCGCCCAGGGTCTGAGCCTGGGCGAGCTCGACCGCGATCGCCGGACGGCGGCGGCTGTCGAGCGGAACCGGATCGTCGCGGCCCTGGCGACCGCGCTGACCCTGGTCGTGACCGCCTACGACTCCACCGCGATCGCGCTCGGTGGCGGCATCATCACCGCCGCACCCTGGTTGCGTGACGCCGTGGTGGACGAACTGCGCCGTCGCGCAGCCGACTCCGCCTTCCTCAGCGGCCTGGCAATCCATGATCGGCTGGTCACGCTTCCCGCAGATTCACCGGTCGCCGCCATCGGTGCCGCCCTGGTCGGCCGCAGCCCGGCCGACATAGCTGTCTCATCCCTGGAGGGCTGATGTCCGTCCCACCTACCCCGCGTCCACTCAAGGCGGTGGTCCTGGCCGCAGGTCACGACCAGGCCACCCGCGATCTGCTGCTGCGCCCACTGGCCGGCTCGACGGTGATCGAGCAGACCTTGGCGAACGTCACCGCCGTGGTGCCGCAGTCGGACGTGATCGTGGTCGTCTCCGAGCACGATGACGCGGTCCGGCAGCATCTGGGCGAAGGCTGGACCTACGTCGTCCAGACGGTGCAGGCCGGCACCGGTGACGCCGTCCGCTGCGCCCGGTTCCAGTTGGCCGGATTCGACGGGGATGTGCTGATCGCCTACGGCGACACCCCGCTGCTGCGCAGCGCCTCGTTGCGCGGCCTGCTGTGGCGGCACCGCCTCAAGGAGGCGCAGTTCTCGTTGCTGACCGCGGTGGTGCCCAACGCGGAGGGCTACGGCCGGATCCAGCGGGACGGCGACCGGGTCGTCGGCATCGTGGACGACGCCGACCTCTCCGAATCCAGCGAGCGGATCACCGAGGTGAACGTCGGCGCCTATGTGATCGACAACGCCATCCTGATCCCCGAGCTGGACGTCATGGCGGCCAGCGGGGAGCACCGGCTGACCGAACTCGCCCGCCGACTGATCGGCCAGGGCGGCACGCTGGCCTCCTACGCCATCGTGGACGCCGGCGAGGTGCAGGACATCAACACCGACGCCGAGTTGCAGGCCGCCGCCGACATCGTGCTGCGCCGGCTGTTCGCTCCGCAGCACGCCATCGAGACCGGCGAGATCAGCTTCGGCACCGGCGGCTGGCGGGCCCTGATCGGCGAGGGGTTCACCATCCACAACGTCCGCCGGCTCTGTCAGGCGCTCGCCAACGAGATCACCCGCACCCATCGGGAGCCGATGGGCGTCGTGGTCGGCGGCGACCGGCGCTTCCTTTCGCGCGAGTCGGTGGAGGCCGCCGCCGAGGTCTTCGCCGGCAACGGTATCGGCGTCCATCTGCTGGCCGAGGACGTCCCAACCCCGCTGGTCACCTTCGCAGCGCCCCATCTCGGGACGGCCTTCAGCCTGATCTTCACCGCCTCCCACAACCCGCCGCAGTGGAACGGGCTGAAGATCTTCCGCGCCGACGGCTCGCTGCCACTGGAGGACGAGACCAACGCGCTCACCGCCGAGGCCAACTCGCTGACCCAGGCGGATGTGGTGTCGATCGAGTTGGGGCTGGCCACCTCGGTGGGGCTGGTGAAGGAGGTCGACCTCACCAATCCCTACATCGACGCCATCGAAGAGATCGTCGACGTGTCGCTGATCCGCGAGGCGGGCCTGCGGGTGGTGGTGGACGCCATGTACGGCACCTCCCAGCTCACCCTCGGCACGATCCTGTCGGACGCCCGGGTGCGCACCGAGTTCATCCACGAGCGCCACAACCCGCTGTTCGGCGGACGCTCCCCCGCCCCCGACCCGGAGCGGCTCTCGACCCTGATCGACATCGTGCGGAACTCGGGCCGGCGGGTCGATCTCGGGATGGCCACCGACGGCGACGCCGACCGGATCGCGATCATCGACGAGTACGGCCGCTACATCTCGACCAACGACCTGCTCCTGCTGGTCTACTGGTACCTCCACGAGGTGCGGGGGGAACGCGGCGGCGTCGTCCGCAACCTGGCGACCACGCACCTGCTGGACCGGCTGGCCGAACGCTTCGGCGAGGAGCACCGCGAGGTGCCGGTCGGCTTCAAGCACATCACCGCCGGCATGGACGAGATCGACGCCGTGCTGGGTGGCGAGAGTTCGGGCGGCCTGACCATCCGCGGCCACATCAAGGGCAAGGACGGGGTCTTCGCCTGCGCCCTGGTCGTGGAGATGCTGGCCCGCACCGGGCGGACCCTGAGCGAACTGCTCGAGCACGTCCACTCCCTCACCGGCCGGCTCTACCAGGTCGAGCACGGCGTCCCGGCCACCCCCGACCTGCGGGTCGAACTGCCGCGGCGGATGGCCTCGGCCGCCCCCACCGAGATCGCCGGCCATCGGGTCACCCGGATCGACTCCTACGACGGCATCAAGATCCACCTCGAGGGCGGCTCGTGGATGCTGCTGCGCTTCTCGGGCACCGAGCCGGTGCTGCGGATGTTTGTCGAGGCCGAAACCCCGGAACAGGCCGATCGGCTGATCGCCTGGCTGGAGGCCTTCGCCTCCGGCAGTTGATCCCCTGGCCCGAGTTGGGGACGGTTCCTAACTCGGGCCACCCTCCTGGCTTGAGTTGGGGACGGTTCCCAACTCGGGCCACCCTCCTGGCCCGAGTTAGGAACCGTCCCCATTTCGGGCCACACCGGCACCTGAACCCTCCGTGAATCTGAACCGAGTTAGGAACCGTCCCCATTTCGAGCCACACCAGCAAAGGGAAGTACATGCGCTACGGATACTTCGACGATGACCGCCTGGAGTACGTGATCGACCGGGTCGACGTCCCGGCTTCCTGGATCAACTACCTGGGCGTCGAGGATTGGTGCACCGTCATCAATCAGAACGCCGGCGGCTACAGCTTCTACCGCTCCAGCCAGCAGGGCCGAGTGACCCGCTTCCGCCCCAACGGCGTGCCGCTGGACCGCCCCGGCCATTACCTCTATCTGCGCGACGATGCCGACGGCGACTACTGGTCCGCCTCCTGGCAGCCGGTGGCGAAGCCGCTGGTCGCTCCGCCGGCCGAGCCTGTCGAGACCACGGGCCGTGGCGGGATCTCGACCCTTCGACAGGCTCAGGGCAGCCCAAGCTCGATCGCCGCTACCCCCGCCTACCGCACCCGGCACGGGCTCAGCTACTCGGTGTTCGAGTCGAGCTACCGGGGCATCGAGGCGAGCCAGCGGGTCTTCGTCCCAATCGGGGAGGACGCCGAGGTCTGGGACGTCACCCTCGCCAACACCGGCGACACCCCGAGGTCGCTCTCGCTGTTCGGCTATGTGGAGTTCAGCTTCCACTCGGTGCAGATCGACAACGAGAACTTCCAGATGTCGCTCTACGCCTCGGGCGCCGACTATGCCGACGGGGTGGTCGAGTACGACTTCTACTACGAGCCCTGGACGTACCACTACTTCACCGCCACCGCCGAACCGGTCGGCTTCGACACCCTGCGGGATTCCTTCCTGGGCGCCTACCGCACCGAGACGAACCCCTTGGCGGTCGAGCGCGGCGAGTGCTCCGGCTCGCAGGCCACCACCGGCAACCACTGCGGCGCACTGCACCACACGGTGACGCTGGCGCCGGGCGAGACCGTCCGGCTGGCCTACGTCCTTGGCTATGGACGCCGTGACGTGGG
>CAYSZZ010000035.1:0-6534 GCA_964435735.1 uncultured Propionibacteriaceae bacterium | reverse complement strand
ACCATGTCCACCGCCCCCACCGAGCCCACATAAGGCACCCGGCTGCGCGCGACGTACGCCGACCCGGCCGCGGTGGACGCCGCGATCGCCGACTTGGCCGCGTACTGGGAGCGCAAGCGCTCGGTGTTCGCGCTGCAGACCCCGTCGGTGGCGATGAACACCCTGCTCAACACCTGGACGCTGCTGCAGGCCGAGACCTGCGTGGTGTGGTCGCGGTTCGCCTCCTTCGTCGAGGTCGGCGGACGGGTGGGGCTGGGCTACCGGGACACCGCGCAGGACATCATGAGCGTCGTCCACACCAACCCGGTCAAGGTCCGCCAGCGGATGGAGGAGTTGCTGCACGGCCAGATGTCCTGGGGCTACGGGCTGCACCTGTTCGATCCGCTGCTGTTCGCGGAGAACGCCCGTGACGACATCCCGGTCGGGGTGAAGCTGCCGACGGTGGTGCCGAGCAGCGCCGGCGACCTCGTCCACGGGCTGGCCGACGCCTGCTCCGACGACCACCTCTGGCTGGTGCCCTCGGTGCTGGAGTACATCAAGGAGACCGGAGACCTGGCCTTCCTCGATCAGGTGATCCCGTTCGCCGACTCGAACATGACACTGGCAGAGCGCTCCGACGTGATGGGGTCCGACGCCGCCAAGCGGTTCGACGCGGCCCCCGCGACGGTGTACGAGCACCTGCGGCGGGCGATCGAGTTCACCGCCGAACAGGTGGGTGAGAACGGCATCGCCAAGGGCCTGCGGGCGGACTGGAACGACTGCCTCAACCTGGGCGGCGGGCAGACCGCGCTGGTCAGCTTCCTGCACCTCTGGGCGGCCAACGCGCTGGCCGAGGTGGTTGCCCACCTGGCTGAGTCGGGACGCGCGGACGACTCCAGCGCCCCCGAAACCGCAGCCGGCGACCTGAGCCACCAGGAACCGTCCCCGGTGCCCCCGCCGATCAACCGCTGGACGAGGGAGCTCGCCCGGCTGCGGGAGATCGCCGCCAAGGTGACCGAGGACGTCAACCGCGAACTGTGGGACGGCGACTGGTACATCCGCGGCTACACCCGCGACGGCGTGAAGATCGGCTCGGTGGAGAGTCCCGAGGGGAAGATCTTCCTCGAGCACATGGGCTGGGCGGTGATCTCCGGAGCCGCCTCGCGGGAACGCGCCGAGTCGTCCATGGACGCCGTCCGCACCCATCTGGCCAGCGAGTACGGCACCCACCTGTGCTGGCCCAGCTACACCCAGGTGGACGACACCATCGGCTACGTCACCCGGGTCTACCCCGGCGTGAAGGAGAACGGCGCCATCTTCAGTCACCCCAATGCCTGGCCGATCATCGCCGAGACCGTGCTGGGCCGCGGCGAGCAGGCGATGGCCTACTACGACGCGCTGGCGCCGTACCACGGCAACGACTCGATCGAGGTCCGCGGCGCCGAGCCGTACGTGTACGCCCAGTTCCTCTACGGCCGCGACCACGAGTGGTTCGGCAAGGCGCAGAACCCCTGGCTGACCGGCACCGCGGGCTGGATGTACACCGCCGCCACCAAGTACATCCTGGGGGTCCGTCCCGAGTTCGACGCCCTGGTGATCGACCCGTGCATCCCGTCGGACTGGCAGGGCTTCACCGTCACCCGGCAGTGGCGTGGCGCGACCTACCAGATCGAGGTCCGCAATCCGGGACACGTCAGCACCGGGGTCGCCTCGGTCGAGGTGGACGGCCGGCCGCTGGCCCCCACCGCTGACCCCGTCCGGGAGCGGACGGTGGCCCGGATCCCCCGCGGCCCGGCCGGTGCCAGCCACCGCGTCATGGTCACCCTGGGCTGAGCCACCGGACAGAAACCGGGGCTGGGAGGGCAGTCGCATGGATAATCCACACCGGTCCCCGGAAACACCCGGGTTCTGCCGGGACCGGGCTGCCCCAGCTGGGTGGAGCCGGCCCGCCGGATCCACCCAAGGCGCGGGACTCCGGTGAACAGTCCCGGACCCTCGGCCGCACCCGCCCGTGCTGGCACGGTGGCGCGGGCGGCGGTGGCGTATGCGGTGCTGGGCCTGGCGTTGTGGCGGGCGATCACCGACTACTTCGAGCGGGACATCCTGGTGGGGGGCTACACCTACCGGGTCGGGGACTGGCTGATCAGCTACTCCGGTGGGTTCGTCCGACGTGGGCTGTTCGGTGAGCTGCTGCTCGCGATCAGCCCGCCCGGGCAGCCGACCCTGCTGGTGCTCGCCGGCTTCCAGCTCGCGTGCTACGCGGTGGTGGCGGTCTATGTGATCAGCTTCCTGCATCGGACCGGCTACGCCTGGCCGGCGGTGGCCCTGGCCTGCAGCCCGGCCGCGCTGCCCTTCATCGGCTGGGACGTCGAGGGCGGCTGGCGCAAGGAGATCATCGGCTTCGCCGCTATCGCGCTACTGGGCTGGGCGCGGCGGAGCAGCGGGGAACGGGTGCGGCGGCTGCTGGTCGCGATCGCGGTCGTCGTCTTCGGGCTGGCGATGTTCTCCTGGGAGGCCAGCATCTTCGCGATCCCGATGATGCTCTTCCTGCTGCGCCGGCCCGATGGCCGCCCGGATCCGCGCAGTCGGGCGACCTGGACGATCCTCGGCCTCGGTCTGGTCGGCGGGATCGCAAGCCTGGTGTTCCGGGGCGACGCGGCGGTAGCGAAGGCGGTCTGTCGCACCGTGGTGGCCCAGGGCCTGAACCCCTACCTGTGCGACGGAGCGATCGCCATGATCGGCCAGCCGCTGGCCAACGCCCTCGGTGCGGTGGCGGTCCGCTATCCGCTCTACTGGTGGTTCCTCGCGCTGCTGCCGCTCGCCCTGCTGCCGGTGCTCACCTCGCCCTGGCTGCGGCGGCATTGGCCGTGGTTCGTGGCGACCGTGGCGACCGTCGTCCCGCTCTATGTGATCGCCGAGGACTACGGCCGCTGGGCGCATCTGCTGCTGATGGCCCCCGCCCTGGCCATCATGGCAGGGGAGCTGCGAGATGTTGCCTCGCGGTGGTGGAACGGCTGGACGGCGGTCGGATATGTCACGCTGTGGGGCCTGCCGCACTGGCTGTTCCCCGAGGGGCCCTGGCCGCTGCACAGCTTCTGGGGCGCTCTGCTCGAGACGGTGTTCCACCCGTGACAGCCCGTGACCAGATCGGCCGGATCGCCAGATTCGGCACGATCAGCCCGCTCAGTCAGATGCCGGCAGTCCCCTGACGGTGGCCGACCCGGGCAGGCTCAGGCGCTCGTCAGGCGGGATCGGCGTCGACCAGGGCGTACTCGGTGCCGGTGGGGGTGCGCTCGAGGATCTCGGCCTCCACCATGAGCCGGCGCAGGGTGGCCACGTCGTCGTCGAAGGCGGCCAGCCGGGCGTTGAGTTCCTTCTCGGCGACCACTTCCCCCGGCCTCAGGGCGCGGGACGCGAGCAGCTGCAGCAGTTCGAGCCGCTCGGCAGGTCTGGACGGCAGGCCCAGCAGCCGACCCGTCGGAGTGAGGAACCGCTCGATACCGCGCGCCACCGGGCGGGACGATTCCCGCAGCAGCGCCCGCAACCCCGCCTCGTCGACGCGACCGTCGGCGTCGATCAGACCGGCTTGGGTCAGCCGCTCGACCGCCCGCTGTGATTCACCGGCGGGCTCGGTCTCGGCGATCACCCGGGCCAGCGCTCGCCGGGTGTCCGGGTTGGCCAGCAGGGCCACCACGCTGCGCCAGTCCATCAGGGATTGCCGGGATCGTTGGCCAGTGCCACAGCCTCCTGCTCCTCCGGGCTCAGCCGGGCGAGCATCGCGATCTGTTCTGGGGTGACCGGGACCTGGAAGGTGGTCGGGTAGTCGCCGAGCGGGACGATCGAGTGCACGACCTGCTCGGGATAGACGTGGATCAGATTGAAGGCCTGCCCCCCGTCCTGGCCCCGCAGGCCCGGCGCCGGGGCGAGGAGATCCGTGGTGTAGCAGGTCGCCGCGGCGGCCGAGACCGGGATTCCCGCGAACGTGCTCGTGGTGCTGTAGTGCAGATGACCCGCGATGATGGCACGGATATCCGAGCCTGACAGAACCGCCTCCAGCGCGGCCTGCTCCCGCAGTTCGATCAACTGAGAGAGGACGACCGGGATCGGCAGCGGCGGATGGTGCAGGGCCAGGATGCTGCCCCGCGGCGCCGGGGTGGCCAGAACGCCCGCGAGCCACTCCAGCTGAGCCGGCGTCACCAGCCCCCAGTGGTGCCCCGGCACGGTGGAATCCAGCACGATCAGCCGCAGCCCGTCCAGATCGTGAACCGTGTCCACCTCAGCACCGGACGGCTCGCCGTCCAGCAGGCCGGTACGGAACCGGCTGCGATCGTCATGGTTGCCCATCACCCAGATCAGGCGCGCGCCCAGTTCGTCCGCGACCGGTTCGAGCATCTCGCGAACCCGGGCATAGGCGTCAGCGGCGCCGGTGTCGGCGATGTCGCCGGTGACCACGATGGCGGACGGGCGCAGCCCGCTGGCGGTGAGCCCGCGCAGTGCCTCGGCGAGGTGGCCGTCCGAATCCACGGTGCCCATCAGCGGAGCGGCACCGGCGACGAAGTGGGTGTCGCTGAGGTGGACGAGCACCTGATCAGGCGGCGGATGCTGGCCCAGGGACTCCGCGGTAGGTGTTGGCATCTAGGCATTCAACCCCACCGACGACGGGCCTTGGCAAGCCGATCTTGCCGATCGGCCAGAACAACCGGCCGTCTGCTGTCAGACGCACAACCCGCCGGCCGGCCGCGGCGCCGAGGCGGGTCGTCCGACCCCCCGGGCACGCTACGGTGGTCGTGGCGGCAGCCGATCCGCGGTGCCCGCGCCATCCTTGGAGGAGTTGTCCGATGACCACGCCGCACCCGATGCTCGCCCTGGCCCCCGAGGTGAGCGAAGCGCTGACCGCCGGACGGCCTGTGGTGGCCCTGGAGTCGACCATCATCAGCCACGGGATGCCCTATCCGCGCAATGTCCAGACCGCCCGCGAAGTGGAGGACATCGTCCGCGCCGGCGGTGCGGTCCCGGCGACCATCGCAGTGCTGCACGGCGTCCCCCGGATCGGGCTGAACGACGCCGAACTGGATCTGCTCGGCTCGGACGAGCACGTCCGCAAGGTGTCGATTCGCGACCTGCCCTACGTGATCGCCACCGGTGAGCACGGTGCCACCACGGTCGCCTCGACCATGCGGCTGGCCGCGCTGGCAGGCATCAGGGTGTTCGTCACCGGCGGCCTGGGCGGGGTGCATCGCGGCGCGGAGAACTCGATGGACGTCTCCGCCGACCTCACCGAGCTCTCCCTGACCGACGTCGCGGTGGTGAGCGCCGGGGTGAAGTCGCTGCTCGACATCGGCCGCACCCTGGAGGTGCTGGAGACCCTCGGGGTGCCGGTGATCAGCGTCGGGTCGGACGACTTCCCGTCCTTCTACTCCCGCTCCTCCGGCTTCCGCTCGCCGCTGCGGCTGGACGACCCCGCGCAGATCGCGACCGCGATGCGGGCCAAGTGGGAACTGGGCCTGGCCGGCGGCGTGGTGATCGCCAACCCGATCCCGGTCGAGGCGGAGATCCCCGAGGCCGAGATCGGCGCCCTGATCGCCCGGGCCGTGGCGGAGGCGGACGAGCAGGGCATCACCGGCGCCGCCATCACTCCGTACCTGCTGGGCCGGATCGTCGAACTCTCCGGCGGCACCTCGTTGGAGGCCAATATCGAGCTGGTGCGGAACAACGCCCGCCTGGGCGCCCAGGTCGCGGTGGCCTACGCCGGGTAGGCCGAGCCGGCCACGACCTCTGCACCTGGCGGGTGCCAGGCAATCGCCGCAGATCACCTCCGCTCAGGCCCGGTGGAGGCGATTCAGAGATCGTGCCGCACGTATCACCAGGAAACTTGCCGTCCTCCTACCAGGTGTGAACACAATGGTCGCCATGTCCCAGGCGTCGCCCCGCGCTGCTGAGCCGGAGCCGCCCACCCAGAGCCGGTGGCAGCGGTCGGCCGATCTCTTCACGCGTTGGCAGGACGGCGATGCGCTGGCCATGGACGACCTGGTTCGGCTGATGACCCCGGTGCTGTGGCACGTGGTACGTGGCTGCGGGCTGGACCGGGCTCTGGCCGAGGACGTGGTGCAGCACACCTGGCTGGCCCTCGTCCGGCAACACGACAGCATCACCGAACCGAAGGCTGTGGCGGGCTGGCTGCTGACCACCGCCCGACGCGAGGCTTGGCGGGTGGCACGTCAGCAGAGCCGTGCCGATCCCGCCGATACCGCCGACTTCGACTGGCGGCTACCCGCCCAGGAGTCGGCCGAGGACGTCGCTACCCTCCGCCAGGACACTCTCCAGCTGTGGCGGGCGGTCACCCAGCTCACCGAGCGGTGCCAGCGGCTGCTCCGGGTGATCGCCTTCGACGAGCGGCCCGACTACGCCCGGATCGCGCGTGACCTGCAGATACCGGTGGGCAGCATCGGGCCGACCCGGCTGCGCTGCCTGGCGAAACTGCGGACGCTGCTGGAGGCGGCATGAGCACCCCACGACGTTCTTCTCCTCCGCTGCGCTCCCCCGAACAACGCCGCG
>CAYSZZ010000034.1:0-33727 GCA_964435735.1 uncultured Propionibacteriaceae bacterium | reverse complement strand
TCTTCGCGATCGACGAGGCGCACTGCGTGTCGCAGTGGGGGCACGACTTCCGGCCGGAGTACCTGAAGCTCTCCGTTCTGGGACAACGCTGGCCAGGGGTGCCACGGGTCGCGCTCACCGCGACCGCGACCCCGCGGACTCGCCACGAGATCGCCGAACGCCTCGGCCTGCAGGGGGCGCACACCTTCGTCGCCAGCTTCGATCGTCCCAACATCCGCTATCGGATCGAGCCCAAGCAGCAGCCGCTGAAGCAGCTGGTCTCGCTGATCCGCGCCGAGCACGATGGTGACGCAGGCATCGTCTACTGCCTCACGCGCAAGTCGGTCGAAGCGACCGCCGAAACCCTGGTCAAGGAGGGGATCGCGGCCCTGCCGTATCACGCCGGGCTGCCGGCGTCCGTCCGCTCGGCCAACCAGTCGCGGTTCCTGCGCGAGGACGGGATCGTGATGGTCGCCACCATCGCCTTCGGGATGGGGATCGATTCCCCGGACGTCCGATTCGTCGCCCACCTCGACCTGCCCCGCAGCATCGAAGGCTACTACCAGGAGACCGGACGGGCGGGACGCGACGGACTGCCCGCCACCGCCTGGATGGCCTACGGCCTGGCGGACGTGGTACAGCAGCGGCAGCTGATCGAGGGCTCAGAGGGGGACGCCGCCCACAAGCGGCTGCTCGGCCAGCACCTTGACGCGATGCTCGGGCTCTGCGAGACGCTGCGCTGCCGGCGTCAGCTGATGCTCGACTACTTCGGCGAGGCGAGCGAACCCTGCGGCAATTGCGACACCTGCTTGAACCCGCCGAAGCCCTGGGACGGCACGATCCCGGCCCAGAAGCTGCTGTCCACCGTGGTCCGGCTCAAGCGGGAACGGCACCAGCAGTTCGGCGCCGGGCAGCTGATCGACATCCTGCACGGCCGGCGCACCCCGCGGGTGGAGCAGTGGCACCACGACGAGCTGAGCACCTTCGGGATCGGCACCGAGTTGACCGACCTGCAGTGGCGGGCGGTCATCCGCCAGCTGCTGGCCGCCGGGCTGCTGGCGGTGTCCGCGGACGGGCATCACACCCTGCAGCTCACCGAGGCCTCCTGGCCGGTGCTTCGCGGTGAGCGGACCGTCCCGCTACGGGAGGACGCGGTGGTCCGGGCCGGCTCCGGCCGGAAGCGGACGGCCTCGGCGACCAGGGTTTCGGCCGCCGCCGGTGAACTCAGCCCGGAAGACCGCGGGCTCTTCGAACGGCTCCGCGCCTGGCGCGCCGATACCGCCCGGGCTGCGTCCGTCCCGGCCTATGTGGTGTTTCCTGACACCACCCTGGCCGCGATCGCACAGCATCGCCCCACCACCCCCGAGGAGCTCTTCGCGATCAACGGCGTCGGGGCGAAGAAGCTGGAGACCTACGGCGCCGCGGTGCTGGGAGTCGTCGTCGGCGAGCCGCCGCCGGACGGGCCGGGATCCTGAGTGGAGGGCCCCACGACAGGGGCGGGACGGAGCACCCGGCGCCACAGGTTGACCAGCATCGCCACGAAGGTGACCACCCAGGCGGTGAGCGCGATCCAGCTCTCGCCGAGCCCGATGGCGTGCACGATCGGCAGCCGGTCGACCTCCCCGAGGAACTGCGACCCGACGCCGTACATGCCGAGCGGGAAGACGATGCTCCACAGGGTCGCCTCGTAGCGCAGCGGTATCCGGTGCCGCACGTGTTTCCAGTAACCGGCAGCGATGAGCGGGGGGATGAGCCAGGTTCCGAAGGCCCAGAAGAACACCGCCGTACCCGCGATCAGCCCTCGGGTCGCGTCCACCATGGGCGCCTCGGCCATCATGACGATGCGCGCCCCGGCCACCACGGTGATGGCGGTGGCGCCCATCGCCACCCAGTACGGCGGTGTCAGGTCCTCCGGACGGAACGGGTGGGCCAGCATCCGCACGCCGACCAGCACTCCGACGGCGCAGTACAGGAAGACCCCCACCGACCACGAGAACACGGCGAGCAGGGCCATGGCCGTCCGGGCCGTGGTCAGCTCGGCCTCGAGCGTCGCGGCCAGGACCGCGATCGACTGACTGGCCACCGCCCAGATGAACCAGGTGCCGTTGGCGGCGCCGAGTGCCACCGGTTCGCGCCGGCTCATCACCGCCGTCCAGGGCACGGTGTAGCCGAGCCCGATCCAGGCGACCGTGCCCACCAGGAGCAGCGCGAGCGCGGGGGTGTGCCAGCCCGAGAGGGTCAGCCGGCTGCCGAGCACGCAGGTCGCGGCGACGAAGGTGAAGAAGCCAAAGGAGCGTGCCGGATCGGCGAAGTCGGCGGCGATCGCGTCGCGATGTCGCACCAGCCGGAGGGTGGTGAGGCCGATCAGCAGCAGGTATGCGACCGCGGCGATGACCAGGAGCGTGAGCGAGGCCGCGTGCCAGCCGTTGGTACGCAGCCCCACCGAGATGATGCCCGTCGCCATGACGAACGCGAAGTAGCCGGGCGTCAACCCGCGGACGGCCGCATCAAGACGGCCCGGGAGGGTGTCCTCACCCGGCTTCTCGGACATGGCGTCACGGTACGCCCGGTCCCGCGCGCGGCGGAACCGGGAGTCCGAGGAGGACTCGACGTCGTGTCGCGGCCCTCCCGCGGTAGAGCTGGTCGGCGAGGCTCAGCGGTTGCCGCCGGAACCGCCGCCACCGGGGTCGCCGCGGCCTGGCCCGCCACGGCCGGGCCCTCCGCCCGTGCCACCCTCGCCGGCGGTGACCGCGGTCGAGCCGGACGGGGTCGCCACCTGGTAGCTCTCGCCGTTCGTGATCCCCGCTGCGGAGTAGATGATCGAACCGAACGCCTTGGCCGAGGTGACCTGGGCGATCGTGCTGCCCGAGGAGTCGGTGATCGTCACGGTGTCGCCGGCCGCACCGGAGCCGGCGGCGGTCAGCCAGCCCTGGGTGGACGAGGCGTCCGGTGCCTGGCTCATCCCGCCGGAGTCGAAGGCGACCAGCGTCCCGCCGGTGACCATCAGCGAGCCATTGGTGTCGAGCGCGCCGTTGCCGGAGCGGGTCGGCCCGTAGACCGTGACCGTGCCGCCGGAGATCAGGGCGTCGCCGTTGGAGTCGAGCCCGTCGCCCTCGGCGTCGACCGTGACCGTGCCGCCGGAGATCTCCAGGTGGGCCCCGGCGTCGGACTGCATGGATTCGCCGCTGCCGGTGGAGGCATTGATGCCGTCGTCACTGGCCGTCAGCTCGACCGTTCCGCCGGCGATTATCACGGTGGCGGCTTCCAGCGCCTCGACCGAGGCGGTGAGGGTGACCGAACCCTCCTCGATCACGAAGACCGCGCCGGCGTCCACGCCCTTGGAGGTGGCTTCGTCGGTGTCGATCGCGCTGGTGGCGATCGTCACCTCGCTGCCGGTCATCACGATGTCGGTCTCGGCGTCCAGTCCGTCGTCGCCGGCGTTGATCGTGATCGTCCCGCCGGAGAGATCCATGTACCCACGGGTGTCCTCCTCGGCGTTATCGGCCTTGAAGCCGTCTCCGCCTGCGCTCACGGTGATGGTGCCGCCTTCGACGGTGAGCGAGTCCTTGCCGCGGATCCCGTCGTCGGCCGCGGTCACCGTGATCGTTCCCGACAGGATCACCAGGTCGTCCTCGCTGGTGATGCCGTCGTTGCCGTTGCCGGTGACGGTCAGCGAGCCGGTGCCGCTGATGGTGAGATCCTCTTCACTGAACAGCGCGGCGTTGACGTCGGAGTCCTCGGCGTAGCTCGAGGTGTCCGACAGCGTGTTGGCGGTGCCGTCGACCAGGAAGATGCCGACGTCGTCGGCGCCGAGCACGCTGATCGCCGCGGTGGTGCTGCTGGCGATGTCGACGCCGTCCAGCATCAGGACGACCAGCGCGTCGTCCGGCGCGTCCACCATCACCTGCCCGGCCAGCGAACCGCTCAGCCGGTAGACGCCCGCGGCGGTGATGGTGACGGTGTTGCCGTCGACCGTCACGCCGTCGGCGGAGGTGGTCGCGGTCGAGCCGGTCAGCCCGATGCCGACCGCGTCGTCGGTCGACCACTCGTCGTCGTTCACGGTGGTGGCGTCCTCGTTCGCCGCCAGCACGTCGGCCGCGGTGGTCCCGGAGGACTGGACGGTGGTCGCGGCGGTGCCGGTGCCGGGGTCGCCAGTGGTGGTCGGCAGCAGGCTGCAGCCGGCCAGGACGGCGGCGGCCGCCAGTCCGGTCAGGAAGGTTGCCAAGCGGCGCATGGGAGCTCCTCGGTGGTGTGGAAATGGTGGCGCAGGGTCCGGGCCCATTTGTTGGAGGGCAACTCGCCGCGCAGGGCGGCCAGTCCGGTGCCGTACTTGCTGAGGGAAATGGGACGGTGGCCGCTGCGCCACAGCAGGCGGTCGATGTCGGACGGCCGGGCGCCCGACTTGGTCTCGACGATCACCAGGTCAGGGAGCGCGAGGCTCTCGGGGCTGCAGTTCTTGCCAGATAGCCGCTCCGCCTGCCATATCTGTCGGCCAGAGCGGCTATTTGGCAAGAAGTGCTGTCCGCCTCGGTAGTCCTCGGGTTCCGGGGACCCGGTGCTGTGCCAGCTGAGGTCGGTGTCGACGGTGACTCGGACGCCCGGTTCCGGCGGGACCAGGGTGGTGCGTTCGTAACGGGTGATCAGGGTGGGGGCAAGGCTCCCCACCACCGAACCGTCGATCCCGCGCTGGTCGAGGGTGGATTCGGCGTAGTCACGGCCGGATTCGGTAAGGCGGTCGCGGATCCCGAGGTCGTAGCCGATCCGGTCCTTCATGGTGACCTGGCGGTCGCCGCGCACCTTCACCTCCAGGAAGGCCAGCCCGGAGTCCAGGTAGCTGCGGGTACGGACCTTGAAGCGGTGGCGGCGGGCATGGGCCGCCTGCCGGTAGCTGAGCAGATCGGGGGTGTCGAAGTAGACCGACTCGTAGCGGAAGCACCGCCGTCCGTCGATCTCCAGCACCCGGGTGCCGGCATCGAACTCCAGCAGCAAGCCGGCCGCCTGCTGACGGTCGAGCAGGTACTTGCGGTCGAACCGGGTGAGCAACTCGGCCTCGGCCAGCAGTTCGGGAAGGGTGACCGGTGCGAAGCGCCCGAGGGGCAGGGTGGTCATCGCCGGCCTGCTTCCTGGAGTTCGCGAGCGAGGGCCTCCGGGCGACCCGGCAGGCTCGACTCCGGGCGTCCCGACCGGCGGTACCGGACATCCACCACGGTCAGGTCGCGCACCAGGTCGAGTTGGGTGACGGTGACCTGGTCGATCGGCCCGCCGAGCAGGGAGGTCAGCTCGCTGCGAAGCTCGGCCTCGTCCGCGATCGCCCGGTCGAGGGTGATCAGCTGCTGGCGGCTGCTGCTCAACAGTGCCGGGTGGTCCCCTGCCCAGAGCGCGCCGACGATCATGGCCATCAGGCCCCCGGAGACCAGCAGGTCGGTGCCGATGCCCGCGATCAGGCCGAGGGCGAGGGAGGCGAAGTAGTAGGCCACCTCGCGCTGGTTGATCTCGGTGGAGCGCAGCCGGATGATCGAGAGCACCCCGAACAGGCCCAGCCCCAGCCCCAGGCTGGTGGAGGTCGCCGCGCCGAGCACGAGCGCCACCGCCATCACCCCGACATTGACACCGAGGAAGGCCACCACCAGGTCGCGCCGGCGGTGCCGACGGAAGTAGAGCCCGAACGTGAGCAAGGCGATGGCGATCAGATTGGCCGCGATCAAGGCGATTGTGGTCATCGGGTTCTCCGTTTCTTGGTCTGGTGTCTATCCAGCCAGTCGGATCTTTGTGTTCTCTGTGAGACTGTTGTGGTGCACGGATGGATTCGTCTCCGTGGTCGCGGATCGCGGGCTTCCGGTGAAGATCAGGCGACGTTGCACGTGGTAGCTGACTCCGAAGAGCAGGGTCTCGGTCAGGATCTTGGCGGCCAGGGCCGGCAACCCGAGGCGGGCCAGGCCGGTGGTGCCGACGATCGAGGCGCCGAGCAGGCCGATCGCGAGCAGGGCGTAGCCGGTGACCTGACGGCCGAGGCGTCCGCCCCGGCTGTGGAAGACGACCGCGCCGTTCAGCACGAAGTTCACTCCGGCGCTCAACAGCCGCGCGCCGACGATCGAGCCGGCGATCCAGCCGGTCAGGCCGTACAGCACGGCGAACACCGCGGTGTCGACGGCGAAGGACGCCAGCGAGGATCCGGCGAAGGCCAGCACGGGCAACAGCACCCGCGCCGAATCGGCGATGGGACGGAAGTGGGTGCCGGAGTTGTGGTCGAAGTACACCGTCTCGATCGGGACCTCACGGACGGTCACCCCGGCACCTGCGCACCGCAGCAGCATGTTCTGCTCGTACTCGAACCGGTTGCCGGGAATGCCTGCCGCCCAGTCGACCAGTCCGGCGGGGATGCCGCGCAGGCCGGTCTGGGTGTCGGAGACGCTGAATCCGGATGCCAACCGGAACAACGAGCGGGATACCGCGTTGCCGAACCGGCTCGCCGGTGGCACCGCACCGGTGAACCCGCGGCAGCCGAGCACCAGCGAGCCCTGCCCGGCGGTCGCCTCCGCCACGGCGAGGATGTCGCCGGGGGTGTGCTGGCCATCGCCGTCGGCGGTCACCACGTCCTCGCCCGGACGGGTGGCAAGCAGCCGGTACAGCCCGGCCTTCAGTGCGGCTCCCTTGCCCCGGTTGCCGGGCAGCCGCAGGATCTCCGCCCCGGCCATCCGGGCGGAGTCGAATTGCGCGGCGTAGCCCGCGCCGCTGCCGTCGTCCACCACCAGGATGTGCACGGCGGGATCGAGTTCCAGCAGCCCGCGGACGATGACGGCGAGGCGTTCGGTCGGCTCATAGGACGGAATCAGAACAGCCATGGCGTCACTCCGCGGGCCGTGGGCCGGAGAGAGGGGGGCGGGTCGGGGCGGCCATGGGTCAGCCCGCCACATAGAGGATGTCCGAGGTGGCCCGCTCGCCTCTGTTGGAGGGCTGGTTCACCACCTCGCCGCTGAAGTACAGAGTCGAGGAGCCGCCGCCATCGAGGTTGTAGGCGGTGGTCGCGCCGAGCTCGAGCATGATCCCGGCGAGTTCGGGAAGGGTGGCGCCGCGGCTGTAGCCCTCCTCGCGTCCGTCGACCACCACGAACACCAGGTGGTTGGCGTCGATCACGCCGACCGCGGTCCGGGGCTGCTCGCCCTGGATCGAGTGGTTGCCGAAGTTGGTGTCGATCTCCACCTGGTCGATACCGGGCACGATCTGGCCGTTCTCGACCAGGGCCGGCCCGAAGGAGAGGGTGTTCCACACCCCTGCCGCCAGCAACTCCTCGGCCGAGGTGGTGGTCTCGTCGTAGATCCGCGCGGTGCCGTCGGCGTAGAACGCGATCCCGGTGCGAGCCGGCGCGTCCCGGTAGATCACGCCGTTGCGGATCACGATCCCGGTGTCGCGGAAGCCGTAGTAGTCGCCGTTGATGGCGAGGACGGCGTGGTGGTCGGCGGCGATCGCGCTGGTCTTCTCGGTGATGTTCTCGCCGAACTGATTGTGGGCGAAGGCCGAACGCAGCGCGGTGGCGTCGTCCAGCACCACGTCGGCCACGTAGTAGGTGAGGGTGTCGTCGCCGGAACCGGTGGTGACCGTGGCGATGGTGATCGAGGTGCCGCCCTTGACGTAGCTGGCGTCGCCCAGTTCGGCGGGGCCGGCGTCCTCGGGGGTGGTGGACGGCTGGGCACCCGAGTTCTCGGCCTCGTACTGGCTGACATCGGAGATCTCGACGTGCCAGATCACGAACCGGTCCAGCGCCCAGGCGGCCGCCGTCCCGGTTGCGGTGACGGCGGCCGTGCAGGCCGCGGCTATCCAGAGGCGAAGGCGGCGCCGGGTCGTCATGGCGTCCGCCTCAGGCCAGCGGGGCGCGACCGAGGGTCACGGTGGCGGTCTGGGCGCCGGACTGGTCGAGCCAGGCGATGGAGACGGTGTCGCCGGGGGAGAGGGCCGCCATCGCGGTGGTCAGGTCGGAGTAGTCGGTCAGCGGCGTGCCGTTGAGCTCGGTCAGTACCGAGCCGGGGGTGATACCCGCCTCGTCCGCGGCGCTGCCGGAGACCACGCCCACGACCAGCAGGTCGCTGGAGCGGGCGCTCAACTGCAGGCCGAGCGCCGGTCCGTAGCCGAGGGTGACGGCGCCGGAGTCGTCGCCCGCGAGGATCTGGTCGGTCAGGTCGAGCACGGTCGCGATCGGGATCGCGTAGCCGGTGGTGCCGTTGGACGCGGCCGCGACGTTCATGCCGATCACCTCGCCGTCGGAGTCCAGCAGGGCGCCTCCGGAATCGCCGGGGACGACGGTGGCGTCGATCTCGATCAGGTCGGTCAGGTGTGAGGTGCTGCCGTCGTCGCCGGAGACGTCGATCGCGGTACTGGAGTCGGTGATCTCGCCGGCTGCGGCGGTCAGCACGCCGCCGCCGTTGGAGTTGCCCACCGCGGTCACGTCGTCCCCCTCGGAGACGGCTGCGGTGTCGGTCTCGACCGTGGCCAGGCCGCTGGCGTCCTCGAGTTGCAGAACGGCGACATCGGTCTGGGGGTCGTAGCCGATCACGTCGGCGGCGTAGCTGGTGCCAGTGGACGGATCGGTCACCTCGACCTGTGTGCTCCCCTCGACCACGTGGTGATTGGTGACCACGACGCCGTCGGAGGTCAGCACCAGCCCGGTGCCGGCGGCCGCGCCGATGCCGTAGTCGACCGTGGTGTCGATCAGGACGACCCCGGTCGACTCGGTGGCCGAGGCGAGGGTTGCGGTCTGGGTTGTGGTCTGGCTGATGGCGGGGGCGAGGTGCCAGCTCTCGGCGGGAGGCCGGTGCCGCACAGCGACGGTCGTGGCACCAGCCGGGAGGGCGAAGGACAGGGCGAACACGGGTGCGGCCAGCAGCGCGGCCGCGGTACGGACGATTGGTAGGGCCATCGGAACTCCTGAAGTAGGTGATGGCTCAACCCTCGGCTGGCTTCCTGTGGCCAACCGTGCCCCGAACCGTCGATCGGCTGACGATTCATTGTGAAGTTCCTGTGAGAGATCCCGCCGGCGGGGTGCGTCCCATGGGCTGAAACCTTCAGGCGGCTGCCCTGGCTCAAAACGTCGGAGTGGTCGGACCAGGCAGGCGCCCGCCGCTAGCATGCCGACCATGGGGACGGCGGGACGTCGGGCGAAGCTGCTCGGGGCGCTGGACTCACCACTGTCGTTGATCGTGCTGGAAGGCGTCCCCGGCGCGGGCAAGCGGACCCTGCTCCAGCAGTGGTCGAGCGCGGAGGGCGTGGGTCGGCGAGTGGTCGTCCCGGTGCCGGCGAAGGCCAGCCTGATGCTGGTGATGCGGCTGCTCTGGGGCGTGCTCAGGCCCGATGGCGGCCGCGTGGTGGACGACGACCAGCTGCTGAGCGAACTCCGCACTGAGCTGGCGGACGGGCAACGCCCGGTCGCCATCGCCCTGGTCGATGCCGACCAGCTCGACCATGAGGTGATCGAGGAGTTGCTGTCGTTGTTGGCGCGGAGCGAACGGCTGCAGCTGATCTTCGCCTTGTCGGACGGGAATCAGCTCATCGAGGCCGCGATGCGGCACGATCTGCCCTGGGCGAGGCTGGACGACCTCGATCTGGCGTTCACCGGCGGGGAGATCGCCGATGTGCTCGCGTCCAGTGGGTTCGACCCGGATCAGGGGCTGGTCGGGGCGATTCTGGCCGCCACCCAGGGCCACCCGGGGATGGCCGCCGCGGCGATCGCCACCTTCCCCACGGAGGCAGCCCTCAGAACGCTGACCTCCGGCCAGGCGCTGGCGGCCTTCCTGGCCCGTTCCGGGGACTCCGGCTGGCCCGGCGGGCTGCTGCGGTTCATCGTCCTGCTCTGCGGTGTGCCGAGGTTCTCGGTGGCGACCGCGAAACTGGTCGCGCAGGACGAGCGGGCCGCCGCTCACCTCGATCGCCTCAAGCGCCTGAACGCCGGCACCATGACCCGAGGCAGCGATCTGCAGCGATACTTCTGCTGGGACGAGAGCGTCCGCCTCGTCATCCAGCGCCACCTGGACGAGCAGATCGACCCGAACCCGCAGCTCTGGAGGCGGATCGTCGCCGCCGCCGAGGAGACCGGTGATCATGAACTGGTCGTCGCCGGGCTGGTGGCGCAGGGCGAGCTGGCCGAGGCCGAGCGATACGTGCGCGCCTGGTTGTGGGATGTCCTGCCGGACGAACCGGCACCGGTCTGGCAGCCATTGCGGGAGCTCGGTGCGGGGGTGCTGGCCGAGTACCCGAGCCTGCTCTGCGTCCGGCAGCGGGCAGGACGGGGTGCGCTGTCGCCGGCGTCGGCGAGCCGGACGGCCAGGCAGCTGGTCGCCAGCGCCGTCCGGGAGCCCCAGCAGCGGATCGCAGCGCTGGCTCGCGGTCTCGAGCTGGCCAGACAGGGCGGCGATCCGACGGTCGCTCGCCGGATCCTGGGGCGGGCCAGGGAGCTGGTGGGCGAGATGCCGTTGACCGAGCCGCCCGGCCCCGGAGCGGTTTCCGACCTGCTGCTCCTCACCCAGGCGGCCCTGCAGCTGGGGAGCACCAGTTCGGCCGAAGGGTTCGCTCAGCGTGCCCTCGCGCTGATCGACTCCGACCGACGGCTGCTGGACCCGTCCGGGACGAGACAGGAGTTCGCGGCCTGGGCGACCGTCTTCGTCAGCCGCGAACTGGGCTGGAAGGATCCGGCGCACAACGGGCCGATGGTGCTGGACGGGGTTGGCTCGTCCCGTGAAGCGGTGGTCGTGACCTCGAACCTCGCCGCGATGTGGCAGGCGCTCGACTCGGGGGACCTTGCCGCAGCGGAGGCTCGCACGCGGCTGGCCATGGAACGAGTGGCACGGCTCGCCGACTGGCCGGTCCTCCTCTTCTATCGCGCGCTCACCCTGCTGCTGCTTGGGAGGCAGGACGAGCTGGAGGTGTTGCGCCGCGGCTACGCGCGGGCTCGACAGTGGACGAAGCCTCCCGAGCCGGTTGTGTCGACCCGCCCCCCACGTGCCGTCGATGCCCTCATTCGGCGGGTGTTCGGACAGTATCTCGGCCTGCCCGGCTGGCTGGCTGACGAGTTGCCGAACGTGGAGGCCGGCAGCGATGCCGGCCCCAGGGTGCGTTCGGGCACCAGGTTGATCGAGGCTCTGGAGTTGCTGCGAGCCGACAGGCTGGAGGCGGCCCGCGACGCTCTGGGTCGTGCGATCGCCGAAGTGCCGGGCCATGGCCTTGCCCCGGTCTGCCTGGCGATCGCCGGCTCGGCCGAGATCCGTGCGCTGGGCGATCTGATCGCCGGCCATCCTCGCGCCGACGTGCTGCACCTCGCCCAGGCGCTGAGCTATCGGAGGATGGCACCACCCGCCGCGGTGGAGTTGACCCACCGCGAGCAGGAGATCCTGGCCCTGATGCGCAGGGGCCTCACCAACAAGGAGATGGCCGAGGAACTCGTTCTGTCGGTGAACACGGTGAAGTTCCACCGAGGCAAGCTGTTGCGCAAGCTCGACGCCACCAGCGGGGTGGAAGCGCTGGAGACGGCGACCGCCTGGGGTCTGTAGTCGGCGGGGTGCGAACCCGGCTACCCCGAGGGTGGTCCATGGGGCTCGGCAACTACCCCCAGGGGTAGTTGGACGCTGGTTCCGGGCGTCGCGCCCGGAAGGTGTCCGACGATGCTTCGGATAAGCAGTGGATCCGGGGGGAGCTGCGCTTCCTGGTGCTGAAACCCCCAGAGCCACGCCCAGGTCGATTTCAGGAGTCTCCATTGTCACCCCATGCCGTCCGAGGGAAGCAGCCGTCCGATCGCTCCGGCGGCCGTCGAGCCACCGGTGTCAGGCGGCGGCTACGCCTCCTGTTCGCGGGCGTGGTGAGCCTGCTGATGGTGTGGTCGGGCATCTCCGGCGCCTCGGTGGCCCAGGCTGCCGACATCACGGCGGTGGGAAGCCTGACCAAGACGGCCAACGAGACCACGCTGAAGCCCGGCGAAGAGGTGACCTACTCGCTGCTGGTCGGCTGCACCTCCGACACCACCAACTGCCACAAGGCGGTGCTGATCGATGAGGTGCCCAGCCCGCTGGAGGTGACCAAGGTCGAGGTCGTCGGAGCGGCGTCGTCAGCGTATGAGATCAGCCGGACCGGCAACACGGTGAGGGTCGACTTCAAGCAGAAGCACAAGGTCGACGGCGAGACCGGCCTCGGCGACGGCAACGCGGGCAACCTCGAGGTGCTGATCACCGCCAAGCTGCCGTCGACCACCCCGCCGACCCGCGACGGCGATGTCCTGCGGAACTCCGCTTCGCTCAGCGGTGAGAACCTCGTGACCAAGGAAGACTCGGTGCCGGTGACGCTGGACGTCCCGCCCACCGTCGACACCACGCTGGCCAAGGCGTGGCAGAACACCTCGATCGTCGAAGGTGGGACGAACCGGCTCACGCTGTCGAACATCGCCAACGCCTCCAACATCCCGGCCACCTCGCTGACGGTCGTCGACCCGCTGGACCCGAGCGCGCCCGGCAACCCCTTCGACAAGGTCGCCTTCACCGGCTTCGGCTCCGTGGCCTTCCCGGCCGGTGCCGATCAGGTG
The DNA here is from genome assembly GCA_964435735.1 of uncultured Propionibacteriaceae bacterium. Lineage (GTDB taxonomy): Bacteria > Actinomycetota > Actinomycetes > Propionibacteriales > Propionibacteriaceae > Propionicimonas. The sequence goes on along the minus strand of CAYSZZ010000034.1, from coordinate 21,192 downwards.
CAGGTGGACGCCTACGTCGACGGCGCCTGGGTGACCGGCATCGCGGCTGCCACGGCCGCGCTGCCGGGCAGCGTCGACGCCGCTGAGGTGAAGGGCCTGCGGATCACGTTCAGCCACTCCACCGGGGAGGACCTGCTGACCGCCGGCGGCAGCGCGGGTTCGGTCCAGGTCAACACCACCTCGCGCGCCGGTGCGACCGGTGCGGTCTCCAACACGGCTCAGGTCACGGTGAAGACGCCTAAGGGCGACGACACCGCCACCTCCAGCCATGACTTCACCATTACGGCCCCGAGTTACAAGGTCAGCGCCGCCAAGGTTTTCGTCCCGGCCTCGATCGTGGCGGGCGGCTCGTCGACGGCGACCCTCACCGGCAGGAACACGTCGGACCGGAACCTGACCAGCATCACCCTCACCGACCCGAACGAGAAGTCCCCCTTCACCGCCCTGACCTTCACCGGTTTCGCGGAGACCGCCTGGCCGGCCGGCGCCACCGGGGGCACCGTGACCATCAACGGTGGTGCGCCTCAGACGATCACCAACGGCGGCGATGGCAACGTGGTGTGGCCGGCCGTGGCCGTCCCGGTGGACGTGACCAGTATCGCGGTGACCTACACCGGTGACTTCGCGCCGAACGCTGAGGTGACGGCCAAGTTCACCGTTACCAACAGGGGTGCCATCACCGAGGTCACGCGGGTGGACAACGACCTGCGGGTCACCGGTACCGCGGCGAATCCGGATCAGGCGGTGACGCCGGCCACAGCCGAGGCGAGGCTCACCATCGACCCGGTGAAGCAGCAGATCAACCCCAGCAAGTCGGTCACCCCGGCGGTCATCGCCGGCAAGTCCGCAGAGCAGGTCACCTCGAACCTGACCGCTCAGGTCGACGGGAACAACACGAACACGTTCCCCACCCAACTGGTACTGACCGACACCTTCGATGCGAACTGGCAGGAGTACTTCGCTGCCACCTCGATCACTGTGAACCCGACCGCCACCGGCGAGACCGCGAAGGTGGAGTACTTCAACGGCACGAGTTGGGTTCTCGTGGAGGAAGACATCACCACGAGCGAGACCGTCGCCCTGCCTGCTGGCGCGCAGGGCGTGCGGGTGACCTACGACCTCGCCGGAGATGCCACGTACGCGGCGTGGGCCTCGCGCAGCGCCACCCTGGTCAGCACGGTGAGCAAGGCCATTCCCACCGGCACCGCCCTGAAGGACACCCTGCTGGCGAACACCAACCCGACCGGCTCCACGGCGGGTACCACGGCGAGCACTGAGCTGAGCCTGGATGTCTGGAAGAGCTGGAGTCCGAACTCCGTCGAGATCACCCCTGAGAACGGACAGCCGACTTCGAAGCTGACCTACGGCGTCCGGAACACCTCCGCGGTCGCCACTTCGATGAGCATCGTCGACCCGACGGGGGCGACCAAGCCGTTCGAGTACGTGGACGTGACCAAGGTCACCGTCGGGCACGAGGGCGTTGCGGCAGGAGACGTCACCACGGTCGTCACGGCCACACCGCAGGACGGTCCGACCTTCGACCCGACTGACGCGGCGAACGCCGAGAAGCTCAAGGACATCGTGAAGCTGGAGCTGACGGTCACGATGAAGGACGGGGCGGCGCTGCCGCACCTGGCTGCGGCGACCCTCACCGTGGACACCAAGCTGCGCACCCACACCCGCACCGACAGCCGGCCGATCTCCGAGGCACTCGCCGCCGACGACGCCAATGCGGAGCAGTCCGGCTGGCAGATCGCCAACATCATGACCGGCACCGTCGACGACGGTCCGGGCGGGCTGGATCCCAAGAGTCTGGACGCCTCCGCGCCGCGGACCGTCACCGACGTCACCGCGCTGGTCGCCAAGGCGGTCAAGACGATCACGCCCGCCGCCACCACCATGTTCGCCGCCGACGGCGTCGACGGCCGCAAGCCCGTGACGGTGCAGCTGGGCGTCGAGCACAGCGGACGCAGCGCCAACACGGTGGTGCTGGAGGACGTCGATCCGACCTTCTGGAACGCCTTCGACTTCCACACGTTCACCCGGCTGGCGGCGGCCAGCAGCGGCAGTGACCTGCAGGTCACCACGCAGTTCCTCACCGGGGCCGAGTTCGCCGTGGCCGGAACCGACGTCACCGTCACCGGCGGCACCTGGACCACCGTTGAGGACGTGAGAATCCCGTCGGGCAGCAACGCTCCGAACGCCACCCTGCGGGGGCAACTCCTGGGCGGTGTGCAACCGGGCGACATCCAGGGCATCCGGATCACCTACACGCGCACCGGCGGCGGTGTGATCGGCACCGTCGGCGGCCAGAGCTCGCTCTCGTTCGAGGCGCTGCCGCGGCCCGTGCTGCGCTCGGGCGCCGCGAATCAGGCCGGCCTGGCCACCGGGACCAACCCGGGCGAGGAGACTGCCTACACCGTGGTGAACACCCTGACCGGGTGGACCGCGTACAACGACAAGGAATCGGAGAAGAGCACTGCCGACGCGCCGGTGACCTTCACCGGCGGCACCCCCGCGGTGAAGGCCGACAAGACCAACGGCTCCGGTTCCGACCAGATCACAGTCCCGCCCGGTACCGAAGTGTCCTTCCTGCTGAAGTTCACCAACACCGGAACCGCGGCGATCACCAACCCGGTGCTGACCGACAGCCTGCCGACGGACGCCGAGGGCGCCCTGCTGGTCTACCTGCCGTGGGAGACCCCGGTGTACACGGTGTCGCCCAGCACGGCTCTGATCACCACCAACGACAGCGAGATCACCCTCACCCCGGGTGACTACGACACCAACACGGCGGACGGCCCGAACCCGACCACGCTGACCTTCACCTTCCCCGAAGGAACCGTGCTGATGCCGGGCGAGACCTTCACGGTCGAGCTGAAGCTGCAGGTGCGTCCGGCGGTGAACGCCGGTAGCGAGTTCACGAACGAGATCACGGTCACCGCCGACGAGGAGGTCACCTCCAGCGACGACACCACGGTGAAGGTCCAGGACGGCATGGGCGTGACCCGCAACAAGTTCGTCAGGGAGACCGTCGGCGGCGACGGGAAGACCCCGCAGGGCGAGAACCCGGTTGACAGCCGGGTCGATGAGGTCAATGCCGAGCGCAGCTGCCTGCCCTACGAGGACGGCTTCTACCGCTACCCGTGCGTGGTGGAGACCAACCCCGGTGGGACCGCCACCTGGCTGTTCGAGGTGCGCAACACCGGCAACCAGCCGCTCACCACCATGCAGGCGATCGACGTGCTGCCCTTCGCCGGCAACACCGGCACGGTCACCAATCTGGGCCTGGGCAGCAAGTGGGATCCCGTGTTCCAGGGCAACCTCACGGTCGACACCGATCTGCCGCAGGATGCGGACGTCACCATCGAGTACTACATCGGCGACGGCACCGCCTGTAAGCCCACCGACGGCAGCGGCAAGCCGGTGCTCGCTGGCGGCAAGGTGGCGTGCAGCGCCGCCGACGACGGTACCCAGTGGGTCGACGTCGAGCCGACGGACCTGTCGTCGGTGTCGGCGATCCGAGTCACGGTGAAGTCCGAGACCGGCATCTCGCCGCGGCACACCTTCCGGGTGACCTTCGACACCCTGGCGCCGGAGTACATGCCCGACGGCGTGGACGATCTCTCGCCGACCTGGAACTCGGTCGGTGTCTATGCCGAGAGCACGCAGGGCAAGACGGTCTGGGAGTCGCCCAACAAGGCAGGCATCACCTTCCGCAACGACTACGCGGTCGGCGACTACGTCTGGATCGACGACAACGGCAACGGACGGCAGGACGCCGGCGAGGATCCGCTTCCGGGCGTCAAGGTCACCCTGTGGCAGAAGGACGGCGAGGGCAGCCCGGTGCAGGTCGGCGAGACCACGACCGACCCCGACGGGTTCTACCTCTTCGACCGGCTCCCCGCCGGCACGTACTGGGTGCAGTTCGAGCTCACCGAGGATCAGGCCGCGGAGTACCAGTTCACCAGGGTCGGCGCGGGCGACGACAGGGGAGACTCGGATGCGGTGCCCGACGAGGAGAACCCCGCCATCGGTGTCACCGAGGAGTTCGAGCTCGGACCGGAGAACACCTCGCTGACGCTGGACTACGACGGGATCAGGGCCAACCGGGGCATCGATCCCACCTGGGACGCCGGTGTGGTCAAGCGCCTGGTCTCGATCGGCGACTACGTCTGGTACGACGACGATCGCGACGGCATCCAGGACGACGATGAACTGCCCTACCCGGGCATGCGCGTGGAGTTGCTGGACGCCGACGGCGAGCTGGTGAAGGACACCGAGACCGACGAGAACGGCTACTACTTCTTCAACAACCTGCAGCCGGACACCGACTACCAGGTGAAGTTCATTCCGCTGCCGCACGAGGGCTTCACCCAGCAGACCGAGGGCGAGGACCAGAAGGTCGACTCCAATCCGGATGTCGAGACCGGCATCGCCACGGTCCGCACGCCGAAGTCCGGGCGGAACCTGACCGGCCCGGATCTGACCGACGATCCCACGATCGACGCCGGCGTGATCACCAAGCGGGTCTCGGTGGGTGATCTGGTCTGGGTCGACAACGACCGGGACGGCCGGCAGGACGAGGGCGAACCCGGGATTCCGGATGTCTACCTGATTCTGGAGGGCCCGGATGGCGAGCCGGTGACCGACATCTTCGGCAACCCGGTCGGGCCGGTGAAGACGGATGCCGACGGGAAATACCTGTTCGAGAATCTGCCGGCCCTGAGCGGCGACCAGGTGTACACGGTGAGGATCGACCGGGAACGTTCGGCGGAAGCGCTGAAGCCGTACGTCCCGACGATCGCAGAGCAGGGCGACCGCGAGGGGGACTCCTCCACCTGGCAGTCCAGCACCCGTGCGGGTGACCTGCAGCGCAACGGCCAGTCGGATCCCACCCTGGACTTCGGGTTCGTCCTGAAGACCTACGCGATCGGCGACGTGGTGTGGATCGACGCCAACAGCGACGGCATCCAGGACGCCGGCGAGAAGCCGCTGGCCGGAGTCTCGGTGGAGTTGCGCGATGCCGACGGCAAGGTGATCGCCATCACCACGACCGATGCGCAGGGTCGCTACCTGTTCGACGATCTGCTGGCCGGCCGGTACCAGGTCCGGTTCGTGCTGACCGATGAGCAGCAGGCGAAGTACGGCTTCACCCGGCAGAACGCCGGTGGCGGCGAGGTGGACTCCGATGCTGATCCGGTGACCGGCTACACCGCCTGGATCGTCCTGGACGACGCCAACGGCTGGCTGACCACGGAGTACTCGTATGCCGACGTCCATGCCTCGCAGGGCATCGACCCGACCTGGGATGCCGGCGTGGTGCTGCTGCCGGTCGCGCCGGACGACGACGAAGAGGGTGACGACGACGAGGACGACCTGCTGCCGATCACCGGCGCGGGAGGCGGCCTGTGGCTGCTCGGCATCGCAGGGCTCGCCCTGGTCGCCGGTGGCCTGGGTCTGCGTTCGCTCCGTCGCCGGCCGCTGGAGCAGTGACCTGAGCTCGTCCCAGTAGCGGCTGAGAACGCTCCCTCCGGTGAGAACCGGGGGAGCGTTCTCACCTCTGCTGCCGACGGCCCTGCCGTGGCGCTGGCCGGACTCGTTCGTCCGGTGGTCGCCGGCAGCCCCGGCCGAGGGCTGCTCAGCGATTCCCGGGACCGAAGCGCAGCACCGGCTCCGGACCTGGCGGGCGGTCGCGGTTGGCCGGCCAGCCGTCCGCCTCCCAGTCCGCGGCGAGCCCGGCCAGCTCGCGGGCTCCCTGCCGCACCCGGGCCTCCCGGCTGGCGCGGAACTGGTAGGTCGGGCGCGTCCACGGCTCGGGGATATGCGCTTCGAAGTCGGGCAGGTCGGCACCGAACCGGGCCAGCGCGAGGCTGAGCCCGTTCATGGCGATCCGGAAGCGCAGCCAGCGGTGCAGCTCGAAGTCGAAGTCGTCGCGGAGCATCGACCCGGCCTGTGCTCCCTTCGCGCTCAGACCGGCGATCGTCTCCGGCTTCATTGCCAGGTTGAGCCCGCCCTCGCCCACGGTGGTGCGGATCGTGGCGATCCGGTCCTTGAATCCGGGGGAATCCATCTGAACCCGATCCGGCCAGTCCTGCATGGTGGTGAGCGTGGTGGTCAGCAGGTCCAGTGCGCTGGTGATCGGGGTCTCGGTGAGCCGGGCCGGTTTGATCGCGGCCGGCAGAGTGACCGGATAGTCGTCGTAGTCGTCCTCGAAGTCGGCCAGGTTGATCCCGAAGGTCGGCCGGTTCGGCAGCCAGACGTCGAAGAACTGCATCGGGAAGTTGCTGGTGATGCCGCCGTCGGAGAACCAGGCGGTCACGACCGGCAGCGTCCGGTCGTCCTGGCGCCGCTTGAACGGATCCCGGTAGTAGAACGGGACGGCGCTGATCAACAGCGGGAAGCTCAGGCTCAACCGGGCGGCCACCACCACCGGTATCTGCGGCGCGAAGGGAAGCCGTCGCAGTTCTTCCCCATGCTCCGGGCAGGAAGGGGTGGTCCAGCCCTCCTCGGCGTCCACCGCGTCCCGGGAATGGGCGGCCAGAGCTGCCGAGACCGCTGCGGGGAAGTAGGCAGCCAGGCATCGCGGGCAGAACAGGTAGGTGTCGTCGAAGAAGGGGAAGCTCTGCGGCAGTCGATGGGTGAGGCAGGTCGTCATCACTCGCAGGTCGAGAGCGGGATCGAGGTTCGCCCAGGCCACCGAAGGCGTGCGGTGGTCGAAGCGCGCCTGCGGGCCGGAGCCGCGGGTGAACGTCCGCAGGAACTCGGCGGTGGTCTCCGCTCCCCATAGGTCCCCGAAGGTGAGCGGCGGGCCGGATGCCTGACGTCCGGCGGTGAGGTTGATCTCCCGGGTGAGCCAGTCGGTGAGCGCCTCGGAGTCGTCGGTGAGGTGGCCGTTCACGATGCCGAAGCCGTTGCGGTTGATCGCCTGCCAGGCGCCGCGTCCACCGAACACCGCCGCCGCGACGAACCCGCCGGCCAGCGCCAGCGGAAGCCACAGCGCGGTGGCGCCGGCGACCGGCCACCAGGTGTCCGGACGCAGCCCTCGCACCAGCGCGGTCGCCGAGAGGAACGCCGGGACGAGCATCACCAGCGTCACGATCAGGAAGGGCAGCCACGCCCATCGCACGAGGCGTCCCAGCGAGACAGCGATGCGTTTGACGAGCGGCCAGTCCGGCTCGAGCCAGGTGCTCAGGAAGCCGAAGACACTCCGGGTTGAGGGCGCCGGAGCGAAGAGCAATGGCAACTGGGTCTGCAGGTGGGAGGGCAGCCTCCGGAGCCGCTCGAAGCCGACCGCGGCGGGATCCCAGGCATCCTCCGGGACGGGGGACGGTCCGGGTGGCGCCGGGCTCGACAGCCGAGCCGCCGGGGCGGGCCGGCAGGCCGGCGTCGGCGTTGCCTGGGTCTGACCGCGGTGATACTCGGCGGCAGCGGCCAGAACCGCGGCGATCGCTCCGGCGGAGGAGCCGCCGATCCGCCGAAACCGGTACTTGGCGGCCAGTTCGGTCACGGCCTGGGGATACACCACGCCTGAGGTGATGCCTCCCTTCATCACCAGTGAGCACTCGGCCAACGAGGCCGGCGGCCGATCTGCAGCGGTTTCCGACATGGCTACCTCCTGGGGGAGCGGTGGTGTCAGCGTCCCCCGCGGCCCCGGTGGCGTCAACCATCGCCGGGTCGGTGCCGTGAGGCAGGATGGGGGGATGACCGAACTGGTGGCGCTCTACGGCGACGACGGGCGACCTACCGGCGAGGTGGTCGCCCGCGCCGAGATGCGGGCGCGGAACCTGCGTCACGGTGCGACCGCGATCGTGGTGCGGGATCCTGCCGGAAGGGTGTACGTCCATCGCCGTACGGACACCAAGGATGTCTATCCGGGGCGCTACGACTTCGCCGCCGGGGGAGTGCTGCAGGCCGGCGAGGATCCCTATCAGAGCGCGATCCGCGAGGTGGAGGAGGAACTCGGCGTCACCGGGATCGAACTGCGTCCGCTGTTCGAGGCCGATTACGCCGACGACCACACCCGGTACCACGCCTACTGCTACGAGTGCGTCTGGGATGGCCCGATCCGCTGGCAGCCAGAGGAGGTGGCCTGGGGCGAGTGGGTCACCCCGGCGCGCCTGCTGCAGATGCTGGACGGCCTGCCGTTCATGCCCGACACGGTCGCGAACCTGCGCCCCTGGCTGGCGGGACTTCGAGCCTGACGCTCAGATCCTCGCCCGGAGCGGCGGAAGCCAGGCCGCCCCTATCGGACAACCGGGCTGCTTGAGGCCCGCACCACCAGCGACGGGGTGAGGACGACCTGCTGGTGCACGTGGTCGGGGTCGCCCGAGGAGTGTTCGAACAGCAGATTGGCCGCCCGGTAGCCGAGTTCGTAGATCGGCTGGCGGACCGAGGTCAACGGCACGATCCAGTCCGCAGCGAAAGTGATGTCGTCATAGCCCACCAGCGCGACATCCTCCGGCACCCGCAGTCCCGCCTGGGTCAACCCGCGATAGATGCCGAAGGCGAGCATGTCGTTGCCGCAGAAGACTGCGCCCGGCAAGCCCCGTTCGATCAGTCGCTGGGCGGCCAGCATGCCATCGCGGATGCCGATGCCGTCCACGCTCTCCTCCACCAGGGCGGTCGCCGGATCCAGACCCGCTTCGCGCAGTGCAGCCTTCGCTCCCCGGCTACGTTGGGCGAACTGGTGCAGCACGGTCGGCCCGCCGACGAAGGCGATCCGTTCGTGTCCCAGCGAGAGCAGATGGCGGACGGCGAGGTGGGCACCGGCAACGTGGTCCACCGAGACCGAGCAGGTGTCGGACGATCCCCGGTAGTCCACGAACACCAGGGGCAACTGCTGCTGGGCAGCCCATTCCGGCAGGGAGTCGACATCGGCGGTTGCCGGGGTGAGCAGCACGCCGCGGACGCGTTGCGCGGCCAGCAGCTGGAGCAACGCGGACTCGCGTTCCCGCGCGTTCTCCGAATCGCACAGGATCATCATGTGGCCGGCCTCGTTCGCGGCCCGTTCCACCGCGCTGGCTGCCTCCATGAAGAAGGGGCTCATCAGGTCGAGCACCACCAGAGCGATCACCTGGCTCGACGCGCCGGTGAGCACCCGGGCCTGCTGGTTCGGGACGAACCCCAGTTCGGCGATCGCCTCCTCCACCACCTTGCGGGTGTGGGGGCGGACCATCTCGGGGTGATTGATGGTGTTGGACACCGTGCCCACCGAAACCCCCGCGCGCGCAGCGACATCGCGGATGCTGGCCGACGTCCGGCCGTTCGGTGACCGCCTGGGCTGTGTCACTACGTGTCCTCCCTCGCGCGGCGCGGACTCCGGTCGGTCCTCTCCGACGGTGTCCAAACCGTTATGAAGCTTCCCCCCAAAGTTAGTGCGCCGAGACGGAAGTGAGTGTACCGTTTGAAGCGGTTCAAGAAATGAACCGCTTCAAAACGCCCGCCAAGGCCGCCGGGAGGACGCGAGGGTTGGCCACCAACGATGGACGGACAACCGCCGCCGACCCATTCGGCAACGACGAGACAGAGGAGAGACTGGCAATGAAGCAACGACGACTGATCGCTGGGGCGCTGGGGGCGGTGCTGGCGCTGAGCCTGACGCTGACCGCCTGTGCGGGGGATCCCGGCAGCCCGAACACGCCCGGTGGTGGCACCGGAGGAGATCAAGACTTCACCATCGCGATCGTTCCCAAGGACTCGACGAATCCGTGGTTCGTCCGCATGGAGGAAGGCGTGAAGCGGTACGCCGCCGAGACCGGCCTCAACGTCTTCCAGAAGGGCCCGGCCGAGACCGACGCTACCATGCAGGCCCAGGTCATCCAGGACCTGATCGCCCAGGGTGTCGATGCGATCGGCGTCGTGCCGGTCGATCCGGGCGCGCTGGAGACCGTGCTGAAGGAGGCGCTGGACGCCGGCATCGTGGTGGTCACGCACGAGGGCGCCAGCCAGCAGAACACGATGTACAACATCGAAGCCTTCAACAACAGCCAGTACGGCGCCTTCATCATGGACAATCTGGCCGAGGCGATGGGCGGCGAGGGCCTGTACACCACCATGGTCGGGCACGTGACCAACGCCTCCCACAACGAGTGGGCGGACGGCGGCGTGGCGCACCAGCAGGAGAAGTACCCGAACATGACGCTGCTGGCGGAGGAGCCTCGGGTCGAGTCGCAGGACGACGGCGAGGTCGCCTACCAGACCGCCAAGGAGCTGCTGAAGAAGTACCCGGATCTCAAGGGCATCATGGGCACCTCCTCCTTCGACGCCCCTGGCGTCGCCCGGGCGATCGACGAACTGGGCCTGAAGGGCAAGGTGTTCACCGCCGGCACCGGCATGCCCGCCGCGAACGCCCAGATCCTCAAGGACGGCTCCGTGGCCGCGCTGACCCTGTGGGATCCGGCCGAGGCCGGCTACGCGATGGCCGAACTCGCCCGCCAGATCCTGGCCGGCGAGGAGATCAAGGCTCCGGTCAACCTCAAGGCTCCGGGGTACGAGGCCATGGAGTTCGCCGAGGGCAGCGACAAGGTGCTCGAGGGCAGCGGCTGGGTGGTCATCACCGCCGACAACGTCGACAGCTTCGGCTTCTGATCGCATGATCGTGCCGTGGGAGGACGCGACCGTCCTCCCACGGCACAGCCCCGTCCCAGACAAGGAGGACCACGCGTGGCCGACAGCGTCATCGCGGTACGCGGTATCACCAAGTCGTTCTCGGGCGTCCAGGCGCTGAAGGGGATCGACCTGGAGATCCAGCCCGGTGAGATCCACTGCCTTGCCGGCGAGAACGGCTCCGGCAAGTCGACCCTGATCAAGATCATCTCCGGGGTCTACACCCCCGATTCCGGGACGATCTCACTCAACGGCGTCGAGTACTCCAAGCTCAGCCCGATCGAGTCGATCATGGGCGGCGTCCAGGTGATCTACCAGGACTTCTCCGTCTTCCCGAACCTCTCGGTGATGGAGAACCTGGCGCTCAACACCGAACTGGCCTCCAAGCGCAAGCTCGTCAACTGGCGGCGAGTCCGCCAGATCGCCGAGGAAGCGGTAGCCCAGATCGACTTCAAGGTCGATCTGGACGCCAAGGTCGGCACGCTGTCGGTGGCCGACCGGCAACTGGTGGCGATCAGCCGTGCCCTGATGCACGACGCGAAGCTCATCATCATGGACGAACCGACCACCGCGCTGACCAAGAAGGAGGTCGACGCGCTGTTTCGGATCATCCTCGACCTGAAGGCGCGTGGGATCGCGATCCTCTTCGTCAGCCACAAGCTGGAAGAGGTGTTCGAGATCAGCGAGCGGTTCACCATCATCCGCAACGGCGAACTGGCCGCCTCGCTGCCGACCGAGGAGCTCGACCGCAAGAAGTTCTCCTTCTTCATGACCGGACGCGAGTTCGAGGAGGCCCACTTCAGGGTGTCGGGCGCCGCCGGCGAGCCTGTGCTCGAGGTCGATCGGCTCAGCCTCCCCGGTGGCTTCGAGGACATCTCCTTCCAGTTGTGCCCAGGCGAGATCGTCGGCATCACCGGCCTGCTCGGCTCGGGCCGTACCGAGCTCGCGCTGTCGCTCTTCGGCGCCTTGGGTCCCGAGTCCGGTGAGATCCGCCTGAAGGGCCAGCCGGTGCGCTTCGGCGGCATCCGGGACGCCATCGACGCCGGCATCGGCTATGTCCCGGAGGATCGGCTGACCGAGGGCCTGTTCCTGGAACGGTCGATCGGAGACAACATCGTGATCGCGGAGATCGACAAGGTCGCGGTCTCCAAGGGCATCTACGACGAGGGTCGCAAGCGGGACGAGGCGCAGCGCTGGATAGGCGAACTGCGGATCGCCGCCCACGACCAGGACAATCCGGCCAACACCCTCTCCGGCGGCAACCAGCAGCGCATCGTGCTGGCCAAGTGGCTGGCCACCAACCCGGCCATCCTGATCCTGAACGGCCCGACCGTCGGGGTCGACATCGGCTCCAAGCACGACATCCACCAGGTCCTGCGGGAGCTGGCCGGCCGGGGGATGGCGGTGATCGTGATCTCCGACGACATCCCGGAGGTGATCGGCAACTGCAACCGCATCCTGGTGATGAAGGCCGGCCGGATCGTCTCCCAGCTCGACCCCGCCACCACCACCGAGGCGCAGTTGGCTGCGCTGATGACCAGCGATGACGCACCCGGAGGTGACCCCTCGTGAAGGCACTCACGTCCAAGCTCCTGCGCTCCAACGAGTTCTACGTGTTCGCGGTGATCGTGGTGCTGGGCATCGTCATCCAGGCGCGCAGCGGCCAATTCTTCACCGCCAACAACCTGGTCGACATCGCCAACGCGATGGTCGTCCCCGGGCTGTTCGCGATCGGTGCCTTCATGGTGATCGTCTCCGGCGGCATCGACGTCTCCTTCCCGGCACTCGCCTCGCTCGCGGTCTACGCCACCACCCGCTATCTCGTGGACACCGGCTACACCGGCGGCATCTGGTTGCCGTTCGTGATGGCGATCGCGATCGGCGCGCTGCTGGGAGCGTTCAACGGGCTGTTCACCGCCCGGCTCGCACTGCCCACGCTGATCATCACCCTCGGTACCGCCAGTGTGTTCTCGGGCATCATGCAGGGGGTCCTGAACTCGGTGCAGATCCCGATCATCCCGCCCGCCATGGCCGAGTTCGGACGGGCCACCCTGTTCGTGGCGACCAACCCCGACTCGGGGCTCACCTCGAACATGCCGGTCTCGTTCCTGATTCTGGTGGTCGTCCTCGCGGCAGCTTTCATCCTGCTGCGCTACACCATGTTCGGTCGCGGGATCTACGCCATCGGCGGGGACGAGAGTTCGGCCGAGCGCGCCGGCTTCAAGGTGAAGCGGATCAAATTCTGGCTGTACGTGCTGGTCGGCGTCATCGCCGCGATCGCCGGCCTGATCCGCACCTCGATGATGGGTCAGATGCATCCGACCAACCTGCTCGGCATGGAGATGATGGTGATCGCGGCCGTTGTGCTCGGGGGTACCGCGATCACCGGGGGCACCGGCACCCTGACCGGGGTGATGCTGGGCACGCTGCTGATCACCACCGTGCAGAACAGCATGATCCTGATGGGCATCCCTACCTTCTGGCAGGGGTTCTCGCTCGGCCTGCTGATCATCGTGGGAACCGGCATCTCGGCGATCCAGCTCGCTCGCTCCGGCAACCGGCTCCGGGCCGCGGTCTGAGAAGGGGACTCCCATGACGACGAACATTCTCAACTCCCGCGTGGTGCGGTCGGTCACCCAGGACACCCACATCACCCGGCTGCTGATCATCCTGGGCGCGATCGTGCTCTTCTTCGCGGTGGTGAAGACCCAGAGCTTCCTCAACCTGCGTACCTGGCAGTCGATGGCGATCCAGTTCCCCGAGTTCGGCCTGCTCGCACTCGGGGTGATGCTGACCATGATGACGGCGGGCATCGACCTGTCGGTGGTGGGCATCGCCAACATGACCTCCATCGGGGCCGCCGTGCTGATGCTCTCGCTCACGCCGCCGGACGCGACCGGCGGTCAGGTCGTGGTGGCGATCGCCGCCGCGATCGCCTTCTCGCTGGTCGCCGGCGCTCTGGCGGGCGCGTTCAACGGCTTCCTGGTGGCGACGGTGAAGATCCCGCCGATCCTGGTGACACTGGGAACGCTGGAGTTGTTCACCGGCATCGCGGTCATCATCACCGGTGGCAAGCCGGTCAGTGGGCTGCCCCCGGCCTACGGCGAGGTGTTCGCCGGGAAGCTGTTCGGCGTGATCCCGGTCCCCCTGATCGTCTTCATCGCTGCCGCCATCGTGGTGGGGCTGATCATGGCCAAGACCGCCTTCGGCAAGAAGATCCTGATGCTCGGCACCAATGCCACCGCGGCGCGGCTGAGCGGCCTGAACACCACCGGCCTGCTCATCCGCACCTACCTGTTCTCAGGAGTGCTGGCGGCTCTGGGCGGTCTGGTGATGCTGGCCAACTACAACTCGGCCAAGGCCGACTACGGCTCGACCTACACGCTGCTCACCATCTTGATCGTGGTGCTCGGCGGGGTGAACCCCAACGGCGGCAGCGGTCGTCTCTTCGGCGTGGTCCTCGCGGTGGTGATCCTGCAGATCCTCTCCTCCGGCCTGAACATGTTCCCCGACATCAGCAACTTCTACCGCGCGCTGATCTGGGGCGGAGTGCTCTTGGCCGTGATGGTCGCGAACTACTTCTCGCAAGGCAAGCCCACTCGAAAACCACGCCCCAGAAAGGATGCCGGGCAATGAGGACAGCCAAGGATCGCTACGTGGTGATGGGTGCCGACTTCGCCGGCTTCCCGCTGAAGGAGGCCGTCAAGCGGCACCTGGTCGAACGGGGCTGGACGGTCGAGGATCTCACCCCGACCCTGGAGAGCGCGGACATGTACCACCGGGTCGGATTCAAGGTCGGCGCCCGGATCGCCGAGGGAGAGTACGAGAAGGGGCTGGCGTTCTGCGGCACCGGCATGGGCATCCACATCGCGGCGTCCAAGGTGCCGCACGTGCACGCCGCGGTGGCCGAGACCGTCCCGGCGGCGCGCCGGGCGGCGACCGCCAACAACGCCAACCTGCTGGCGATGGGCGCATTCTGGACGGCTCCGCGGCTCGGCATGGCGATGGCGGATGCCTTCCTGGAGTCGTCGCTGGGTGACGGCTACGAGGACTGGGAGGGCTTCTACGAGTACCACAAACGTGGCTACGACGAGTGCGAGGCCTTCGACTACGAGGCCTACAAGGCCAATGGCTTCCAGGTGCCCGACCCGACGGTACCGGAGTTGGGCCCCGAGCCCGGCGGCCTGGCCTACTGAGAGGGTGGTCCGATGACCAGGATCCTGTTGGCCGGGGAGTCGTGGATCTCGCAGTCCACGCACTACAAGGGCTTCGACAGCTTCAGCTCGGTGGTCTTCGAACGCGGCGCGGACGCCTTCATCGCCGCCGCCGCTCGTGAAGGCGTGCAGGTGGAGCAGCTCTACGCCCACGACGTACCGGAGCGGTTCCCGTCCACGTTGGAGGAACTGGCCGGCTACGACGCAGTGATCCTCTCCGACATCGGCGCGAACTCGTTTCTGCTGCCTCCGGTGACCTGGGTGGACGGGCGGTCCGCGCCGAACCGGTTGCAGTTGCTGACCCAGTACGTCCGAGGCGGCGGCGGGCTGATGATGGCCGGAGGCTATCTCAGCTTCCAGGGCTTCCAGGCGCGAGCCAACTTCGCCCGGACGCCGATCGTCGATGTGCTGCCGGTCACCCTGCTGGATTACGACGATCGAGTGGAGGCACCCCAGGGAGCCCGCCCGAGGGCGACCGGCCCGCTGGGAGAGCTGCTGGACGACTCCGCCCCGGAACTGCTCGGCTACAACCGGGTACTCGCCAAGCCGGAGGCGGTGGTGCACGCCACGATCGACGCCGATGTGCTGATCGCCTCGCTGGAGGTGGGGCAGGGCCGCTCGTTGGTCTGGACCTCGGACATCGGCCCGCACTGGTGTCCGACCCCCTTCCTGGAGTGGCCCGGTTTCGGTCCCCTGGTCGGCACCCTGCTCCGCTGGCTCGCCGGCGCCTGAGGCCGGCCTTGGTTCCGAGTTTGCGCACCGAACACGGTTCACAAACTCGGAGCGAACCGGGGCAGGCGGCGACCGAGCAGCGCCTGCCGCGCCGGGCGGGTTTGCCGCCGGTGGGGGGAGCGTGGCACCCTGGATCAGTCCCCGCGGAGGTTCCGTGATGCCAGGGGACGTCGGATGAGGATGAGCATGCGTCGCGTGGGAAGTATCCCGACCGTCACGCGCTGAGCCTGCCCAAGGGCCGGTCGGCGCATCCCACCGACCTGGAGTTCTCCCATGCCTGCCCTGCCTGCGGTCGTCCTCGACGACCTCTCCTTCGACTGGCCGGACGGAAGTCCGGCCCTCAGCGGCCTCACCGCCACCTTCGCGCCGGGCCGCACCGGCCTGATCGGCGCCAACGGCGCCGGGAAGTCCACCCTGCTCAGGTTGATCGCCGGCCGCCTCGCCCCGACTGCCGGAACCGTCACGGCCGGCGGCACGGTCGACTACCTGCCGCAGAACCTCACCCTCGAGGTGCACGCCACCATGGCCGAGTTGCTCGGCGTCCGTACGACGCTGGAGGCGCTCCGAGCCATCGAGGCGGGCGATCCGGACCCCGCGCTGTTCGACCTGGTCGGAGACGACTGGGACATCGAGGCCCGGGCGATCGCCGCGCTCGGCGAGACCGGACTTCCCACCGGCCTCGACCGGCGGGTCGCCACCCTCTCCGGGGGCGAGACCATGCTCGCCGCCCTGGTGGGGATCCGGCTGCGCCGTGCGTCCGTCGCGCTGCTGGACGAGCCGACCAACAACCTGGATGCCGGCTCCCGCGCACGCCTGCACCAATTGGTCCGCAGCTGGCGAGGGACGCTGATCGTGGTGAGCCACGACCCGGACTTGCTGGAGCTGATGGACGCCACCGCGGACCTGCGGGATGGCTCGCTGACCGTGTTCGGCGGGCCGTACCGGGAGTACCGGGCCGCGGTCGAGCGGGAGCAGGAGGCCGCCCGCCAGGCGTTGCGGACCGCCGAACAGACCCTGCGGACAGAGCGCCGGCAGCGAGTCGATGCCGAGCAGAAGATCGCCCACGCCCAGCGGCAGGGCCGCAAGGACAAGATCAATCGGCGTTATGTCACGGCGGCCATCAACGACCGGCGCAACTCGGCGGAGAAGTCGGCGGGCGCCAGGCGCGGGATGCTCGACGCCAAGGTCGAAGCGGCCGCCGGCGCGGTCCAGCAGGCCGAAGCCCGCATCCGGGAGGAGAACCGCATCCAGGTCGATCTACCGGATCCCGGGGTGCCGGCCGCCCGGCGGCTGGCCGAGCTGACCGGTACCGACGGCCGGACGGTCGTCATCCAAGGCCCGGAGCGGATCGCCCTCACCGGCCCGAACGGGGTCGGCAAGACGACGCTGGTCGACCAGTTGGTGCGCTCGGCCGGGCGGCGCCGGTCCGGCGTCTCCGACGACGTCGTTCCGGGCCACGATCCGGAGCCCCAAGACCCGGTGATGAGCGGCAGGAGCGCCGATCCATCCCCCTGGCCCATTCCCCGGGCGGCTGTCGCGTCCCTGGCCGGGACTCCTCCAGCGACACCGGCCGGTGGGAAGGGTGCGCCGCAGGCGTGGGCGACGGCTCTCGCGCTGACCGATCGAATCGGGTACCTGCCGCAGCGGCTGGACGGGCTGAACGACAGCCGCAGCCTGCTGGCGAATGTCCGGGCGGCCGCGCCGAACCAGCCGCCCGCGGTGTTGCGCAACCGCCTCGCCCGCTTCCTGCTGCGCGGGGACGCGGTGGAGCGTCCGGTCAGCACGCTCTCGGGCGGGGAGCGGTTCCGGGTGGCGCTGGCCCGCGTCCTGCTGGCCGAGCCACCGGCCCAACTGCTGGTGCTGGACGAGCCCACCAACAACCTGGATCTGGTCAGCGTCCAGCAACTGGTGGATGCGCTGGCGGCCTACCGTGGCGCACTGCTGGTGATCTCCCATGACCGTGGCTTCCTGGCCCGCCTCGGGCTGGATGCCGAGTTCGCCCTGGATCGGGAAGGCCGGCTCGGCCGGTGTGCCGCCCCGGCCTCGGTGGAGTCGGCCCCCTGAGCCGGAGTACCTGGTGGATCCGGAATACTTGGTGGATCCGGTGCGTGCCGATCGGACGCCTATCGTCGCCGGCGAGGAAAGGGGCGCCGCTTGCGCTAGCGGCACCCCTTGTCCGGAACTCCGGCGATCAGGCCCCCCACAGTCCCAACCGCCTTGCTCGCAGCTCCCCCCGAAACTGCTGTGCACAGCGTCGTTCCGACAACAGAGAGCAGGTTCGGCGCGATCTGATACATCCGAGCTGGAAAGCTCTCCAGGCAGCCGCCGATCATCGGCGCAGAGGCAGGCCCGACCGGCGTTGCGGGGTGCCGGTGGTTGTCCTCTAGAAGCCCGAACCGTGGCACTGGAAGGGTGCGTTCACGCCGGTGCGCACTCCGGCGCGGGCCAACGCCTCGGACGGGGTATGTCCGGCGGCGAGTTCGGTGTGCATCGCGCCCAGCAGCTCGCAGGCCAGATCGTCGGCCACCACCACCGGCGTCGCGACGACGCAACCGGCCCCGGCATGCAGCCAGGCCCGGGTCATCCCGATTGCCTCCTCGCCCCAACGGACCGTGGAGCGGCCGAGTTCGCAGGCCGACAGGATCACCACATCGGGCACCTGCGGCATCTGGTCGATGTCGTACCCGAAGAGGGTGCCGTCGGCCAGTTCCAGGCCGGAGAACAGCGGGTTGTCGAGCGTGTGCCGGCCGTGTGCGGCCAGATGCAGCACACCGACCTCGCTCGCCAGTCCGCTGACGGCAGCGACGGTTGCGGCCTCGCCGGTGAGGGCGGTCGCGGCGGGCCAGCAGGCGGAGGCCCGGCCGACCTCCTCGGTTCCGCGGGCGACGCCGGGACCCGCGGCGAACCCGGCTCCGGCGCGGCGTACCCGGGCCCGCTCGCGCACCCAGGTCGTCGCCGAGGTCGCCAACGTGAACGGACGCCCGCGGAGCCCGGGCAGCATCGGCCACGGCACTCCGGCCAGGGCTCCTGGCGCGGTCAGCACCAGCCGGCGGTGGCCGGCCACGGCCAGCGGGGCTCGCAGCAGCATCCGGGCGAGGTCGGCCAGGCGTTCGGTCAGCGCCCGGGCGATGACCCCCGCCATCGGCCCGGTGCGCACCGAAGCGGAGACATCGAGATCAGCGCGCAGGCCCGCCAGCGCGGCGAGAAGCTCCGCCAGATCGGGTGCCGCGACCAGCCTCGCGTCATCCCGCGTGGCCACCAGGCAGCCGAATCGCCTGCCGTCGAAGAGGTAGCCGATGAAGGCGGCATCGGCGTCGAGCGAGGCCCGGAGTTCCTCCAGCGAGACCTGATCGGACCGTCCGGCGGTGCCGGTGGCAGCCCACTGGCGGCGTCGTGCGCGGTCGGCGATGAGGCCGGCCGCGGGTAGCGAGAGCCAGTCCGGGTGCTCGGCTCGCAGGGCGCGCAACTCGGTGAGATCCGAAGCCAGTTCCGGATCCGGTGGCGGGCGCAGCGGCACCACCCGCTGCGCGAGGTGCCGGGCGCGTTCCGACCATTCGAAGACCACGTCCGGACGGTTCGAACGCAACGCCGAGGCGAGCCCGGTGGTGAGCAGTCCGGTGGCATGCACGGCGACCGAGGTCTGAAGGTCAAGGCTGCCGAAGGCGGCCTGCCACTGCGTCAGGGTGTCCAGTCCCTCGGCGGCTCGCCGCCGGGCCTCGGCGTTACGGCCCGCGACGGAGGCCTGGACGGCTCGAACCCGGTGCCCGAGGAGACGCACCTGGAGCGGCGTGTTGCGCGGCAATCGGTGCGCTCCGGCCGGTTCGCCGGGCGCCCGCTGCTGCGGCTGCCGACCGCTGGACGGCGGCGGCGTGTGCTGAGCCCGCCACAACTCCCAGGTGAGCTGAAGGGTCGTCGCCTCATGAGGGAAGCCGAGCCGGTCGAGCTCGGCGGCCGCCGCCACGATCTCCTCGCGCGAGGGGACGGCGGGCCGCCCGCCGGCGCCATCATCGGTCAGGCGCCGCAGGACGGCGCACAGCCGGACGCTCTCGGCCCGGGCCGCCCAGGACTCGCTGCCCAGCGCTCGGAACCGGCGTGCCGCGGCGCCGGCGACCTTCGCGGCCTGCGCCGGATCGTGCAGCAACAACGACCGGGCGAGGTTGTACTCGGCCTCGCCCCGGGACTGGCGCATCCGGTACGCCCCGAACACCCGCGCCACCTCGGCCAGCGTCCGCTCGGCCTCGGTGACCAGCCCGGCGTCGCGCAGCACCTCGGCACGGTCCAGATCGCTGATCGCCGCGGAGACGGGCGAATCGGCCTGGAGCACCGCCCGGGCGGACGCCATCTGCTGCAGGGCCTGCACCAACTCGCCTTCCAGCAGGGAGAGGTATCCGGCGTTGTGCCGCACCATGGCCAGGCCCTGCGCGTCGCCCACCACCTCGAGATCGGCGGCGGCACGCTCCAGATCAGCTCTCGCCTCGGCCAGCCTCCTGGCCTGCATGTGCGCGACGCTGCGGTTGAGATACATCGCGTTGCGGCGCTCGGGATCGTCGCCGATGCCGGCGATGCCGCGGCTGAGCCGGGCGACCGCTCGGTCCAGTTCGCCCCGGCCGAGGGCGAGCAGCCCCACCTGGCCTTCCAGCACGGCCGCGGTCGCGGGGCTCACCTCGTCACCGGCAAGCGCGTCCAGGCAGAGCCGCTCGGCGCCGTCAGGGTCCCCGGTGCGTGCCGCGAGGTAGGACATCGTGCCCGCGATCCGGGCGCGCAGGTCGGCGTCGGTCGTCCGGCGCAGCGCGGCCTCCAGCACACGGCGTGCGGTGGCGTTGCGTCCGGCGTTGGTGTGTTCGAGGCCACGCCGGTACAGCTCGTCTGCCGAGAGGGTCACCTGCTCATCCTGGCAAGCCCTGCCGCATTGGTCGAGCGCGCCGCGGATCGCCTCGACGGTTGCGGTGTGACCGGTCGTTTCGCGGTGATGGAGGTTCCTTCGCTGGGGGTGGTCAGGCCTCGAACCGTGGGGTGCGGTACTCGCGCCGGCTGCCGTCCGGCTGCTGGATGACGAGGCACAGTCGGTAGCGGCCTGACGGGATGTCCGCGAAGGCGAACCTGCCGGAAGGGTTCGGTGTGGTAGTCCAGCTGCGGTCTTCCTGGAGCAGTTCGGCCGAGGCGGCCTGGGTGTCCACCCAGCCGTCGACCCGGCGGAGCCCGCCCACCGGACCGGTGACGTGCACCAGGACGCTGGTGTCGCCGTCGCTGAACTGCAGGGTGCGGACGTCGGCGTCACCACGCACCGCGCCGAGTTCGGTACCGGTGACGAGCGAGAGCAGTACCCACTGCCGGTCGAACTCCTGGATCGCAAGGGCGGCGATCACGTGGTCCGCCAGGTCCACCGGGACGGGATCGATCTCCTCCCAGAGGGCGCTCAGGCGGGCGAGCAGGGCGGTGTCGGAAGGGCTGTTCATGCGGGGCCCCCGCGGCGTTGTTCGGGGGAGCGCAGCGGAGGAGAAGAACGTCGTGGGGTGGTATCGGGGCCCCCGCGGCGTTGTTCGGGGGAGCGCAGCGGAGGAGAAGAACGTCGTGGGGTGGTATCGGGGCCCCCGCGGCGTTGTTCGGGGGAGCGCAGCGGAGGAGAAGAACGTCGTGG
>CAYSZZ010000033.1:0-37015 GCA_964435735.1 uncultured Propionibacteriaceae bacterium | reverse complement strand
CCTGGTCGGCGTGCTCGCCGGCCGGGCCCGCCGCTGGCTGGCCAGCGTCCGCGCGGCGGATTCAGGAAGGACTGATGGGAACGATCCTCGTCGGGCTGGGGCTCAAGGTCGCCCTGGACCACGCCTAGCCTCACTGTTGGCCGAGTCGGGAAGCCGACAAGGGAACGCCAGGGATGAGGAGCAAGGCCAGGACGCGCGATCCTGCTGTGGAAATGTTGGACGAGCCGGGGGTGACTTATGCACAGGCTGGCCGACTCGTTGGCACAGAGGATTGGCCGCAAGCCAACCATGATGCATGACTTTCAAGGAACTGTTTACCGACCAACGGGATCGCGCGCGAGTTCTCGCCGAGATCCTCCGCAGCCACCCAGTCAGCCCGGTCAACCCCGGGACGACGCTCATCGCCCACGTCGATCGTGCCACCCAGGCCGTCCTCGGCGTGCGGAGCATTCAGACACTGACCCCCGTCCTGGACGCGAGTGACTGCTTCAGGTACGAGCAGATCCAGCAACTGAACGACACCTTGTGCATGGTGGCCCAGGCGTTGGTGCCGCAACGCACCTGGGATGGACGGCAGGCGGGCCCGATCACGGGTGAGTTGATCACGGTGGTGTGCCGAGAGGGAGACCCGGTGATCACCCCGACGGAGACGCTCTACCACTGGGGGTGGCGCTACAGCAATCACCTCACTGCGGCCTTCGATGGCGGAGTGTTCGTCCTGACACCGCAAGGCTGGGCCGAGCTCTACACAGACTGGACGGGCAGCCGCCCCACGTTGCCGGTCGGAGCCGAGGTGGCTTCTCTGGATGCGATCCCGCAGGTCCGGGACGCAGAACTCCTGCTGGCTGATCTGGCCTCTGGTCTGCTCGATCCCCGTCCGGGGGAGTGTCTGCTCTGTTATGTGCATCGCATGTTGTTGGAGTACAACTGCAATGGCCGGTTGAGGTTCGCGCGGCACTACCGGGACAGGCGGGCACCCCGAGCGACCGGCCTGGAGCGTCGCTTGGGCTCCGCAGGTGGCTACTGCGACTGTGAGATCTTTCTGAACGGGTACTGCCTGCGTCCCGAACACCAGCTGCCGAGTGGCGACGTCTCGGACGATGACCGGCACGAGCCCGACCCAACCCGGCCCGATCCCCTTCCGGGCTGCACCCAGGTTCGGGCCGGTTCGACCCAGCCCTGCACCCTGTGGTGGAGGCGCGAGCGGTGGTGATGCTCGGGGGGCCGTCGATCCGGGCGGCGTCAGAGCGCTGGTCAGGCCACGACGGGTCCCCAGTCGAGATCGCGCGGCGACAGGGCGGGATCCTCGACGATGACGGACTGCACCGTGCCGTCGACCCGGATCCGCACCAGGTTTCGCCACGCCGTCCTCCGCCGGCGTGCTGCGCTGGGATCTCGACCCCGCCCACCACGCGGAGGCGGCCTATCGCCTGGCCGGCCGGGAGCTCACTGCCGAGGAGTGGTCCACCTACCTCGGCGACCTCGCCCAGCGTCCGACCTGCGGGTGACGGCCAAGCCCGGGGCAAGCAGGCGATCGAGTCGGCACCTCGCCCGCGTCCTCGGTCATCGCGTGGTCCCAAGTGTGCGTCACACAGCTGCGAGGTAGTGCCAGCGCCCGTGGTCGCGGACGAACCGAGAGCGTTCGTGCAGCACCTCCACCCCGCCGCCGGCGGCGAGGTAGGTCGCGCGGAACTCGACGATGCCGGTGTCGTCGGCAGGCTCACCGGCGACGGTGTCCACGATCTGCAGCCTTCGCCAGGCCGGATTGCCGGAGAGATCGAGCGTCGCGGGACGAGTGGACGGATGCCAGGACGCGAGCAGCCAGGCGACGTCACCGTCCCGGTACGCCTCGAACCGTGACCGCATCAACGCTTCAGCGGTCTTGGGCCAGGGCTGTCCGTCGGGTCGGGTCACACCCGCCAGTGTGCCGCGCCCGGCCTCCTGGTTCAGACCCAACCGATGGCATGCCAGTGCAGGACGATGTCGCGCGAGTCGCGGTGTGCCGGTGCGACCGACCGGTGCGGCGATGAGCAGCAGGGCAGGCCTGCGCGCCCTGTGCGACGATGTGGCCATGTCGTCGACCATGGTCGGTTTCCTGGGGCTCTGTCTTGCCATGACGGTGACGCCCGGTCTGGACACCGCGATGGTGATGCGCAACGCATTGCGCCGGGGTCCGCGCGCCGGGATTCTCACCGCCCTGGGATGCGCGCTGGGCCTGTTCGTCCATGCCGCAATCGTCGCCGTGGGTCTGGCAGCCATCCTGCTGCGCTCCGCACTGGTCTTCGAGGTCGTCCGCTGGTGCGGGGCGGCGCTGCTGGTACTCATCGGCGCCCTGTCATTGAGGACGGCGATCTTTGGACGCGTCGTGAGCCTCACCGACGAGTTGGAAGCAGACGACAGGCTCCACCGACGGTCCCCGGCCTTCGTCCAGGGGCTGTTGACCAACCTGACCAACCCCAAGGCGACCCTTTTCTTCCTCTCGGCGCTGCCACAGTTCGTGACGGCGGGGACGGGCGCGGCGTTGCCCCAGGCCATGCTCCTCGCGGTGATCGCGGCAGTGTTCAGCGCGACCGGGCTGGGCCTGGTCGGCGTGCTCGCCGGCCGGGCCCGCCGCTGGCTGGCCAGCGTCCGCGCGCGGCGGATTCAGGAAGGACTGATGGGAACGATCCTCGTCGGGCTAGGGCTCAGAGTCGCCCTCGACCACGCCTAGCCACACCTCCACCCAGCCCACCACGAACCACCGGACCACCGGATCTCGCCCGTCCATACTTCCCGCTGCGGTAGATCTGAGGACGCCATGACAGCCCGCGGCGAGCACGACGCACTGGGCACTCATCGGGCTGGTGGTCAGGGAGCGGCGTCTCTGGTGGGTGCCTGGTCGACGGGGTCGCCTCGCGATTGAGTGCGCCGATCGGGCATCGGGCACGGCAGGCGATCAGTGACCCCAGTTGCTGAATTGGTACGGAATCCCGTGGTCCTTGAGCCAGGAAGTCTCTCCGGCCTCCACGATCGCCGCGCCGTGGGTCAGCACGAGCTCGAGCACGTCGTCGGTGGCGCCGCCGCTGAGGGCCTTGCGCAGCGTGGGGAACGACTCCGGATCGATGCGGATGAAGTACTCGTACTCGTCGAAGACCGGGTGCCCTCCGAGATCCTGGGCGTCGAGTGCCAGTCGGCCGTCCTCGGTGTACCCGGCCCAGACCACCAGACTTCCTCTCCGATAGATCTCCTGCATCTCGTCACCTTCGGTAGCTGATTGTGACGGACACCGACTCGCGTGGGGTACCGGATGGCGGTGAACGGCCAGGTGCCAGCCTACGTCGGCCCCGATGTCCCCAGGCGAGGACAATGCGCGAGGAGGGCGATGCCGGTGCTCAGGAACCGCCAGCAGGTTTCGATCCGTCCAGAGCGGGTACTGGGGCTGGCATGGGTACCAGGTTCCGCCCCGGGCACGGTGGCGGTCGTCAAGCGTTGGGGCGCGTCGACGCGCACAACGTCACCGGGCTGCCCATCCAGTGAAAAGAGAGCCGCCATGCGCAACGTCAACCGGGCCGCCGCGGCGACGGCCCTGATCATCGCCGCCAGCCTTCTCCTCGCAGCCTGCGGACGGGGGGAGGGCCCCGCGACCCCTGGCGGTTCCGAGACCGCCGGAACCGTCTCCGAAGGACCTGCCACCGGCACCCTCACCGTCTGGGCGATGGGCGCCGAGGGTGAGGCCCTGCCCCAGATCGCGGAGAGGTTCAAGGCCGAGAATCCCGATGTCACGGTGAACGTCACCGCGGTGCCGTGGGCTGACGCCTACACCAAGTTCAAGGCGGCCATCGCCGCCAACCAGGCGCCCGATGTCGCCCAGGTGGGGACCACCTGGATGGGCGAGTTCGCGGCCAGCCTGGACGCGCTGGATCCCACCCCGGCGTCGATCGACCGGGCGCAGTTCTTCGAGGGCGCCTGGGGCACCACCGAGGTCGGCGGCACCAGCTACGGCGTGCCCTGGTACGTCGAGACCCGCCTGGTCTTCTACCGCACCGATCTCGCCCAGCAGGCCGGCGTCACGGAGGCCACGGATTGGGACGGGCTGAAGGCGATGGCCAAGGCGATGCAGGACAACGCCGGCGCCACCTGGGGCATTGCACTGCAGCCTGGCCAGACCGGATCATGGCAGACGGTCCTGCCGTTCATGTGGTCCAACGGCGGCGACGTCATCAACGCCGACGGCTCGGCGTGGGCCTGGGACGATCCCAAGAACGCCGAGGCGCTGGCCTACTACCAGAGCTTCTTCACCGAGGGACTGGCTGACAAGGCGCCGGTCCAGGGAACCACCGAGGCTGACTTCGCCAGCGGCAGGGTGCCGATGTTCATCTCCGGCCCTTGGATGATGGCAGCGGTCGAGAACGCCGGCGGCGGCGATGACTTCAAGGACTCCTACGACGTCATGCTGATGCCGACCAGGGAATCCGCCACCTCATTCGTCGGCGGTTCGAACCTCGCGGTCTTCAAGAGCACCCAGAACCGGGACGCGGCCTGGAAGTTCGTGGAGTTCCTCAGCCAGGAGCAGACCCAGATCGAGTGGTACAAGCTGACCACCGACCTCCCCGCGGTGCAGAGCGCCTGGAACGACCCCTCGCTGACCGCCGACGCCAAGCTCGCCAAGTTCGGCGAGCAGCTCCAGGCGGCCAAGGCTCCGCCGTCGGTGGCCACCTGGGAGGAGGTCTCGGCGAGCTTCGATGCGCAGGTCGAGCAGGTCACCAGGGCGGGGGCGGATCCGACCACGGCGCTCGCAACCGTGCAGTCGGAAGCGACCTCGATCGGCCTGGGCGGCTAGCGATGACCGCCGCCACCGCTTCGACAGACCGGAAGCGGGTGGCCTCTCCGCGTCGCCGGCGCTCCAGCCGGAGCGCGGCAGAGGCCAGGGCGGGCATCGTGCTGTCCGTCCCGTTCCTGGTGCTGTTCGGTGTCTTCACGGCCTGGCCGCTGGCGCAGTCGCTGTTCATGAGCTTCACCGACATGACGATCCGCGACATGCAGACCCCGTTCTCGGTGAACCCCGTCGGGCTCGACAACTACGCCAAGGCCGTCGCCGACCCCGTCTTCCGGCAGGGTGCAGTGAACACCGTGATCTTCGTCGTGGTCGGCGTCCCGTTCACCATGGCGGCGGCGCTGGCCGCGGCGATCGCCCTGGACAAGGGCATCACGAGGTTCCGGTCGCTGTACCGTGTCGGGTTCTACACCCCGGTGGTCACCAGCATCGTCGCCGTCGCAGTCGTGTGGCGGTTCCTGCTCCATCCCGAGACCGGCCTGGTCAACACGGTGCTCGGCTGGCTCGGGATCGACGGCCCGAACTGGCTGGGTGACACCCGTACCGCCCTTCCCTCGCTGATCGCGATGGTGGTGTGGCGCAACTTCGGCACCGGCATGATCATCTTCCTTGCCGGGCTGCAGTCCGTGCCCTGGTCGCTGCATGAGGCGGCGGCCCTGGACGGCGCCAACTCCTGGCAGCGGTTCTGGAACGTGACCCTTCCCCAGTTGCGGCCCACCCTGCTGTTCGTGCTGGTCACCACCACGATCGGCTATCTGCAGTTCTTCGAGGAGCCCTACGTGATGACCCAGGGCGGGCCGCTCAACTCCACGATCTCGGCGGGCATGGTCACCTACCGCCAGTTCGGCTTCGGCAACTACGGAGTCGCCAGTGCCATGGCCTACCTGACCTTCGTGGTGATCGTTCTGGTCGCCATCGCCCAGTTCCGGCTGACCAGGGAGCGTGACTGACATGGCACGGACCCGAGGACGAGGGTGGCTCTACCTGCTGCTGACAGCTCTGCTTCTGCTGGTCATCACGCCCTTCGTCTGGATGGTGCTCGGCAGCTTCAAGACCCAAGGTGAGTTGCTGCGCGATCCACCCACCTGGCTGCCAGAGGTCTGGACGATCGACAACTATCTGCGGTTATTCGACCGCCTCACCTTCGACACCTACTTCCTGAACTCGACCGTGGTCGCCGTTGCCGTGACGGTCGGCAACCTGCTGTTCAGCTCCATGCTCGGCTACGCCCTCGCCCACCTGAGGTATCCGGGAAAGAACCTCATCTTCGGCGCCGTCATGGGCACGCTGATGGTGCCGGGGCTGGTGCTGTTCATCCCGCAGTTCGTGCTGATCGTCAATCTCGGGCTCGCCAACACGCTTCCGGCGCTGATCCTGCCCTTCCTCGTGCAACCGTTCGGGGTCTTTCTGATGCGGCAGTTCTTCCTCGGACTGCCGCGCGAGCTGCTCGAGGCCGGCCGGATCGACGGTGTGGGCGAGATCGGGATCTTCTTCCGGGTGTTCCTGCCGATGGCCGGCCCGGCCTTCGCCACGCTCGGCATCCTCACCTTCCTCGGCTCGTGGAACAACTTCCTGTGGCCGCTGGTCGTCGCCCAGGACAACAGCGTCTACACCCTGCCGGTCGCGCTCGCCCTGGTCTCGACCGGGCAGAACCAGGCCGACTACGGGCTGCTGCTGGCCGGTGCGACCATCGTCGTCGCGCCGATCCTGATGGTGTTCCTCCTCTTCCAGCGCTGGATCATCGAGGGCATCGCGACCACCGGCATCAAATGACCCGTCGCCGGCCCTCAGCCGGACACCGACCCAACCCACGGTGTCACCGGACACCAGCAACAGGAGGTTCGACCCCATGACCGAATCCGCCATCTCCCGACGCGGAGTCCTCATCGGCGGGACCGCACTGGTGGCAGCTGCCGCGCTGCCGCCGCTGCCCGCCGCCGCCACCGTGCCGTCCCTGAAGCGAGATCAGCGCAAGCGGGTGTTCGGCTGGGCCCGCGACACCTGGAAGTCCCTGGTCGCCATGACCGACCCCGACACCGGCCTGGTCGCCGACAACATCCCCGGCAACCTGCGGAACCGGGCGGTCTACACCTCGCCCACCAACCTCGGCGGCTACCTGTGGAGCGCCCTGGTCGCCCGCGAACTCGGCATCATCGGACGGCGGGAGTGCTCGGCGCGGATCCGGCAGAGCCTGGCCACCCTGAACACCCTCGAGCACCACACCGCCAGCGGCATGTACTTCAACTGGTACGACCCGCGCGACGGCTCGGTCATCCACGCCTGGCCCGACAACGGCGACCCGGTGGTGCCCTTCGTCTCCAGCATCGACGCGGCCTGGCTCGGTGCCGCGCTGCTCTGCGTCCGCAATGGCGATCGGGCCAACTCCGACCAGGCCGGGGAGATGTTCGCCAGGATGCGGTTCGACGTCTTCGCCGACCCGACCTTCGACCGTCCGCACCTCAACTACGGGGGCTTCTATCTCGTCGAGCCGACCGCGCTGAACAGCCCGCCGCCCACCGTCGCCCGCAACCTGATCGGTGCCGGCGACCCGGTCTGGTACACCCGCGACCACCACTACGACACCGTCGTGTCCGAGACCCGGATCACCACCTACCTCGGCATCGCCAAGAACCAGGTCCCCGGCTCGGCGTACTACCAGAGCTGGCGCACCTTCCCGCCGGACTGGACCTGGCCGGAGATGCCGCCGCGGGGGAAGTGGCGCACCTACCGCGGCGTGGACGTGTTCGAGGGCACCCACCGCTACGGCGGCCTCGATGTCGTCCCCGGCTGGGGCGGCAGCATGTTCGAAGAACTCATGCCCGACGTCTTCCTGCCCGAGGAGACCTGGGCGCCCAAGTCGTGGGGACGCAACCACCGCCGGCACGTCGACGCCCAGATCCACCACGGGTTGAAGGATGCCCGATACGGCTACTGGGGCTTCTCGCCGGCCTCCGACCCCTATGCCGACTACGCCGAGTGGGGCGTGGATGCGCTCGGCCTGAAGCCCGACGGCTACTTCTCCGACCACGAGCACACCGACTACGTCTGGGACAACCCGCCGACCCGCTACGGCGACGGGGTCGTCACCCCGCACGCGTCCTTCCTGGCGATGATGCATCGCCCGACCGCGGCCTGGCAGAACCTGCGGAAGCTGGAGCGCAACTTCCGCTGCTACGGCCCCGGCGGTTTCTACGACGCCATCGCCGTGCGCTCCGGACGAATCGCGCGCCGCTACCTCTCGCTCGACCAGGCGATGATCATGGGCGCGCTCGGCAACGTCCTCGGCGACAAGGTGCTGCGCCGCTACTTCACCAAGGGGGAGGTCGCCAGACGGGTCCGCCCCGTGATCGCGCCCGAGGTCTTCGGAGCCTGAGCGTGCGGCCCACGCTGGCGGTGGCACCGGACGGGACCCGCTACCGCGACCTGAACCGCAACGGCCGCCTCGACCCGTTCGAGGATCCCCGGCTGCCCGCCCCGGAGCGGGCAGCCGACCTCCTCGGCCGGCTCTCGCTCCCGGAGAAGGCAGGGTTGCTGTTCCACACCGTGATCGAACTCGGGGCGGACGGCGGCCTGCTCGCCGGGCCCGGCCGGATCGCCAAGTCGGGCACCCGCGAGGTGGTGGCCGGCCGGTTCCTGAACCACTTCAACGTGCACCACCTTCCGGACGCCCGCACCGCGGCCCGCTGGGCGAACAGCCTGCAGCGGCTGGCCGAACAGGAGACCCCGCACGGCATCCCGGTGACGATCTCGACCGACCCCCGGCATGGTGCCGACACCAACGCCGGCGCCACCTGGCGGACCCCGTTCTTCTCCAGCTGGCCTTCCGCGCCGGGCTTCGGCGCGCTGGCCGACCCCGAACTGGTGCACGCCTTCGGGGACGTTGTGCGGCGGGACTACCGCGCGGTCGGCATCCGGGCCTCGCTGAACCCGACCGCCGACCTGGCGACCGAACCCCGCTGGGCCCGCCAGCAGGAGACCTTCGGCAGCGACCCGGCGCTGGTCGCCCGGCTCGTGGCCGCCTACCTGCGCGGGCTGCAGGGCGAGAAGCTCGGCACCGCCTCGGTCTCCGCGACCACCAAGCACTTCCCCGGTGGCGGACCGCAGGCCGACGGAGAGGACGCGCACTTCCCCTACGGCCGCGACCAGGTCTACCCGGGCGGCCGATTCGAGCAGCACCTGCAGCCCTTCCTGGCCGCGATCGCCGCCGGCACCGCCGCGATCATGCCCTACTACGGCCGCCCGGTCGGCCTGGTGCGCCACGGCGAACCCATCGAGGCGGTCGGCTTCGGGTACAACCGGCAACTGCTCACCGGCCTGCTGCGCGAGGAACTGGGCTACGACGGGGTGATCCTCTCCGACTGGGAACTCATCAGCGACAACCAGGTCGGCGACCAGGTGCTCCCCGCCAGGGCCTGGGGGGTCGAGCACCTCGACCGGCCTGACCGGCTGGTCCGGCTGCTCGCGGCGGGCATCG
The DNA here is from genome assembly GCA_964435735.1 of uncultured Propionibacteriaceae bacterium. Taxonomy (GTDB): domain Bacteria; phylum Actinomycetota; class Actinomycetes; order Propionibacteriales; family Propionibacteriaceae; genus Propionicimonas. Next base: position 27,728 of record CAYSZZ010000033.1, on the reverse strand, counting down.
ACCAGTTCGGTGGTGAGGAGTGCACCGACCTGCTGCTCGACCTCGTCGCATCGGACCGGGTGGACGAGGCACGGGTGGACGTCTCCGCCCGCCGCCTGCTCGAGGCCAAGTTCGTGCTCGGCCTGTTCGACGATCCCTATGTGGACGAGGATGCGGCCACCGCGCTCACCGGCCTGCCGGAGGACGTCGCCCTCGGACGGTTGACGCAGTCGCGCTCGACGGTCGTACTCGCCGACCACGGACTGCTGCCGTTCCCCCGTGGGCTGCGGGTGTACGCCGAAGGAGTGGCGGCGGACGCGTTGGCGACGGTCGCCCGAGTCGTCGCCCGGCCGGAGGAGGCCGACCTGGCGCTGGTCCGGCTGCAGTGCCCGTTCGACCCGCGCGACGACCTCTTCCTCGAGGCCCAGTTCCGCCAAGGCAGCCTCGACTTCCGGCCCGGGCTGGTGGAGCGGTTGCGACGATTGGCCGCCGGCTGCCCACTGGTGATCGACGTGCACCTCGACCGGGCAGCCATCGTCACGCCCCTGCTCGACCTGGCCGGCGCGCTGACCGCGACCTTCGGCGTGGACGATGCCGCCTGGCTGGCCGCCGTCACCGGGCAGGTTCCGCCCGAAGGGCGCCTGCCGTTCGAGCTGCCGCGCAGCATGGCCGCCGTCCGGGCGTCGCAGCCCGACGTACCCGGCACCGACGACCCGCTGTTCGCTGCGGGCCATGGCCTGGTGCTCGGCGAGCGCACCCCCGGTTGACGCCGGACCGAGGCGAACAGCGGCCGGACCGCCGTCACGCGGCGCGAGCCGCGTGGGCAGGTGGGACGAGTCGGGAAGTGGCCTCAGCCGCGCTCGGCTCCGATGCGGACGCGGAGTGCGCCGGGCTGGACGGTGATCCGTCCCCGCGTGACCAGGCCGAAGTCGTCGCCGTCGAGCTCGACGGCATGCGGGGACTCGAACCGGACCTCGAACTGTCGGCCCTGCGCGTAGGCGAGCGCGCGAAGCCCGGGGGCGAGCCGGAACACGCTGCGGCCGAACCGGGAGCGATGCGCAATGCCCTGAACTGTGAGCCAGGTACCGATTCCTGCCCACCCGAACCTCCCCTTCGGGCGCAGCATGACCACATCCAGCAGGCCGTCGTCGATCTTCGCGGCCGGGATGAGGAGCATGTTGCTGGTCAGGGTGCCGCAGTTCCCGACGATGACCGTGTGGGCCCGGGCCGACCGGGTGTGGCCGCCGTCGACGCGGTAGTCGAACCGGAACAGGCGGTTGGCGATGATCGACCGTGCGATCGGAGTCACATAGGCGAGCCAGCCAAGGTTCTTCTTCGCCAGGGCACTGGTGTTCTGTGCCATCTCCGCGTCCAGTCCGATGCCGGCCATCACCAGGAATACCCGCACGCTTCGACGGCCGTCCTCGTCCTCCAGGTCGGCGACGGCGATATCGACCGCACGCGTCGAATCCGCGAAAGCGGCCGCCACCGACCTCTCGAGATCGTTGAGCGGGAGGCCGAGATTGCGGGCCAGAAGGTTGCCGGTGCCGGCGGGCAACAACGCCAGCGGCGTCCCGCTCCGCTGGACGACCTCGGCGACGGTTCGCACCGTTCCATCGCCGCCGGCGACGATGATCACCGCGGGATCGCCCGCGAAGGCCTCCTCCGCGGCGCCTCGACCGGAATCCTCAGCGCTGGTCTCGTACCAGCGCGACTCATCCCAGCCGCGCAGACGCTGTTGTTCCCCGACCGCGCGGCGCACCCGGTCAAGCGAGACCTTGACCGGGTTGTAGACCACCGCAGCATGCATCGATCGTTCTCTCCGGGAGTGGGCGAAGCACATGAGTCAGAGCGCGCCGTCGGAATCGACGGCCCTGAGTCAGCGTCCGGAGACCTTTCGGCCCAGTCTCGCCCAGTCGATCAGGGCTGCGGCACCGGTCGCCAGCGCCAGCCCCACGGCCACCCTGGTGTGCGCACAGCGGACGCCGTCCGTCCGCCGGCGCTCCCCGCGGGCGTAGAGGGCCTTCTCGAACCAGACGGTGCCTGCCACTCCCACCGTCGTGGCGGCCAGCACCAGGCCGGCCACAGCGGGGCCGGACAGCTCGGCGTGGGATTCCGGCCCGGACCGTTGGGACGCCGGGAACACCTGCGGGATCATCCCGGCCCCGGCGGCGGTCACCCCCAGCAGCCCGGCCTTGACCACAACCCGGGTCCTTCGGCTGCGTGCGACATCCGGAAGCGCGTACCAGGTCAGCACAGTCAGGGCAGTCACACCGGCGAAGGCCAGCCGACTGACCCGAAGATCGTCCAACGTCATGGGGAGCCTCCGTCTCGAGTATCACCGAGGCTACCCGCAGGGCCGCCTTCGAAGGGACGGCATCGGCGCCAAGCCGACGTCGAAGCCGGATCAGGCCACCGCCGATGGCCGAGACCCGGCTTCGACGTGAGCATGAGCCCGGTCTCAGGCACCGCGGGCTCCAGCCGTCCGCTCGCGCTGCAACTGACGGACGTTGCGGCCGAGCACGATCATCCGGATCGTCCCCACCATCGCGGTGATGAGGGCGCCGGCAATGGCCGCGAACAGCATGGCGACTCCCATCGGAGTGGTGAACGACCATGCCAGAAGCGTGAACTGGGCGGGGGAGTTGTTCTGCAGGATGAAGATCAGCATGAACACCAGCACGACCACGCCGATCACCAGGGCCAGCCAGGCCGCGCGGGTGATGCTGCGCTTCCTGGAAGGGACGGTGTCCGCCGCGACGGACGGCGGCGGGGTCGGGCCGGTTTCCGGCGGCGAGACAGGGGTGTGGTGGCTGCCGGTCTGTGGTGGTGGTTCCAGTCTGGTCATGTGCCCTCCTCAGGGACGATCGCGACGTTGGATTGGGAACGGTGTTCCCTTGCCCGGCTCCGCCGCGGGTGGCCGGTCTCCGGCCCCAGGCTCGTCCTGGGCTACCTCGCAGCAGTCGTTGGTGACGCCGCCGGGGCGGTCTCCCTCGCCTTGTCGGCAAGAACCCCAGCGGTGCGCCATACCTGGTCTGGTGCGCTCATTGGCATGCCTTCCCTGGGATTCCGTTGTCGGAGTCGGCGCGACGGCCACGTGACCTCGATGGTGGCTCGTCCTGTGTGCGACCCTTACTACTGAGACGCATCCCAGCCCCCGATCGTCACGAGATCCACCGGAAGAGTCTTCAGGAGGTGAGTGAGTGGCATCCTCCAACCTGGTCGATGTGAGTGACCGCACCCTGGCCGTTCGCGCCCGAGACGGCGAAATCCGCGCCTTCGAGGCGCTGATCCGGCGATACGGCCCGTTGATGCGCAGTTACTCCCGGCACCTGCTCGGCTCCACCGACGAGCCGGACGACACCGTCCAGCAGGCGTTCATCGCCGCCTGGCAGCAGCTGCCCACGCTCGCCGATCCGGGAGCGGTGAAGCCCTGGCTGATGAGGATCGTGAACCGCAAGTGCCTGGATCGGATCCGGGCACGCCGACCCGCTGCGAACATCGACGACAACTACGCCCTCGCGGCCGACAAGAGCGGTGCACCCGAACCCGTCGCAGAACATCACGCGCTGCAAGCCGCGCTGGTCGCTGTCCTCGGCACCCTGCCCGAAGCCCAACGGCGGTGCTGGCTCATGAAAGAGGTGGCCGGCTACAGCTATGACGACATCGCGCAGGAGCTGGACGCTCCCACCTCCACGGTCCGTGGTCTCCTCGCCCGGGCACGCAAGACCCTGATCCGAGAACTGGAGCCATGGCGATGACATCCGACGACACCATCGAGCCGGCTTCCTACCGGGAGCTCGTTCTGGGCGATCTCGACATCGACGACCTCGACGGTCACACCGTCGAAGAGTTGGCCGACTACTACGACGCCGGTCTCACTCCCGCCGACCCGACCATCGACGATTCCGCCGGGTGCCAGATCGCCCTCGCCGCCATCCACCGACTCCGCGTCCTCACCAACGACTTCATCGAAGCGGAAGCCCGCGCGCTCCCGCCACTGGACGAAACCTGGATCAAGGGGATCCTCAACCAGATCTGAATCGGCTGGGCGCGTCCGGGCGATCGCTGATCTGGCTGCTCCCACGCCGACGACGGCACGCCGTCCGCCTACGCTTGCCATATGGCGGTGATGTGGCGAGCGACTCTCGCGTTGGTGCTGGCGACCGCGCTGGGGGGCTGTACCCAGCCCTGGATGCTGGAGGACTGGCCGGAGTCGCCGCGTCCGCAGACCTCAGCACCAGTTCCCAGCCAGGACTCACCGAGCCCGGCGCTGTCTCCGATCAGCTCCGCCTCGCCCACCACCGATCCCGCCCGGGATCGGTTTCCCTACCAGGGCAGCATCGCCGACGACAGCTGTGTGGCCGCCTCCCGGGACCTCCTGGAGGAGTTGGAGGGTGTTGCCGCGCTGGGTGAGGCCGTGTCCTTCACGCACGGTGCGCTGGTGAAGTCCAACGAGCCGTGGTGGACGGTGGCGGTCGCCACCCGGGTTAGCGCCGACAACCCGGACGTCACCCGCAAGGATGTCGCCATGGCGCTCTGGTTCGTCACCAACGGACCATCGCTCGAGGACGGAAGTCAGGTCTCCACCTGGCCTCTGGACCCCGACCCGGACGACGACGCCGCCGACCGAGCGCTGACCTGCCTGGGTCGAGTCCCGTCACCGCCGCCCGATCCGCCGGAGGACTCGCCGGCCTCCTACACCGGCCGGCTCGCTCCTGGCGCAACCTGCGTCGTCGTCCCCCAGGAGATGCTCACGCACCTCGAGGCGGTGGGCCGGGTCGGCGGCGCCATCACCTACTCGCGGGGCCAGATGGTGCAGGCCAACAAGAAGTGGTGGACGGTGGCCGTCACCACCGAGGTGCATCCCAACAAGCTCGGTCACACCCGCGAGAACGTCCCGCGAGTCGTGTTCTTCGCGACGAACGCGCCCAGCAAGGACAGCGGTGCGGTCTACTTCGCCCTGGACTCCATCGAGCAGGACAGCGCGGCCGGCGCTGCCCGGCGGTGCCTCAGCGGCTGATCGCTCTGCCACCGCTCCCGGCACTCCCGCAGGGTCCTGCCGGTGTCACCAAGCCTGGGTGCGGGGGCCGGGGCCCGTCGCGGGCACGGTGCAGGGTGCGCCTGCCACCGCGGATCCCGATGACTCGCAGTGGCTCGAGCGCGCCGACCCGACGGCGCGCTCCCAGCCCGCCGGGGCCCGGATGATACGGGAGAGCGCTGCCGTCACCGTGGTGAGTTGGGCTCCGGGATCCGCCGTCTCCTGGCCACCAGGATCATGGCGAGCCCGGCCAGCGCAGTCCCGACGGCGATGGCGATCAGCGGTCCCACCGGGCCGGCACCGGTGTTGGGCAGGGGCCCACCGGTGGAGTCACTGTCGGATCCGTTGTCACCGGGACCTGCCACAGGTGACGATCTGGTGGGCGTGGGGGTCCGGGTACCGGTCGGGGTGGCGGTAGTGGTGCCGGTCGGGGTCGCCGTCCCGGTACCGGTCGGGGTGGCGGTAGTGGTGCCGGGCGGAGTCGCCGTCCCGGTACCGGTCGGGGTCGCCGTCGTCGTGCCGGGCGGAGTCGCGGTACCGGTGCCGGTCGGCGTCTCGGAGGGACCCACTGATGGGGTGGAGGAGGTGGTCGCACACGTCACATCGGTGAACACGTTGCTATCCAGTGTCACCGCGCCGTCGCGGGCCAGGGCTCGGCCCTGGACCGTGGCGCCGGTGTTCACGGTGATCGAGGCCTGAGCCATGATCGTCCCGACGAAGCTGCTGTCTGTTCCGAGGGTGGCGGAACTGCCGATCTGCCAGAACACGTGGCAGCTCTGCGCGTCGTTGAGGAGGACGACGCTGCTGCTGGACGCGGTGGTCAGCGCCGATGCGATCTGGAAGATGAACACCGCATTGGGGTCGCCGCCGGCGTCGAGGGTGAGCGGCCCGGTGATCTGGGCCGAGCTGGAGGCGGCATACACCCCCGGGGGCAGGACGAGGTCGCCGAGTTCGGCCCCGACGGTGGCATCGGCCATCTGGCCCGCGGCGGCGTTGTAGGCAGTGGTGAGATCCTCCTGCGCCTGGAGGGCGTGAGCATCGCCGGCATGGATCACTCCGGTGGTGCTTCCAGGTGGGAACCCACTGACCGAGGTACCCGGGCTGACGCCAACGTTGCGGCTCAGCACGCTGGATCCGGTGTTCGTCACCTCCTGGCCGCCGAGCACGGAGTACGAGCCGGCGGTACCCAGGTTGACCGTGGTGCCGATCGCGAACGCAGGCTGACCCGCGAAGAGGAGGGCGGACACTCCGACGGCGACGAGCGAGATCGGAAGGAGAGCTTGTAGGGGCGGCCGTCTGGATGGCCGAAGGGGGCGGATTATTCGGCTTCGCATGGAAGCCTCCCAACAGTTTCTCCGAAGCCCGGAGACGCAATCCCAAAATGTGAGATTTCTCTAGACTAGACCCCCGAACGCAATTCACCTATTTCTCCAGTGGTGCGCGCACGAAATCGTCTTGTGAATTGTCCCGTAAACGAGCTTCCAGGGATATCTGCGAGAAACAGCGGTTCATGTGACCGGGCCGGCAGTGACTGGCCACAAGCGGACATGAGGGTGGCGCAGAACGTGTTGCTGAGGAACCGCCCGCGGCCCCGGTCCGGCCGGGAGGCTACCCGGCGCTCGTCGGCTCGACGCCGGCGACACGGACCGTGGGCTCGTGGCGGACCGGGAACGCTACGGAGGAGGCGATGAAACACAAGCGCGCGGCCTCGGCGTGGAGCGTACGGGCGAGTTCGGCGTCCCCGGCCGAGATCGTGACCACCGGACGCAGCACGGCCTGGGTGAACGCACCGCCGTCGCCGACTTGGCGCAGCGTGGCGACGGCATCATCGCAGTAGCCGGTCACGATGATTCCGTGTCGAGTCGCCACGTGCAGATAGCTGAGCATGTGGCATTCGCTGAGCGCGGCGAGCAGCAACTCCTCCGGATTCCAGCGCTCCGGATCGCCGCGGAACGACCGATCACTCGATCCGGCGATGGGGTGCAGCTTTCCGGCCGCGGAGATCTCGTTCGCGCGTGAATAGGCGCGATAGCCGCTGGTACCGGTCCCGAGGTCGCCCTGCCAGACCGTGTGGATCTCGTAGTGGTGGTCACGTTCCATGAGGCCATCCTCTCCCGGTGCCGCAGCGGATGCCATTGCCGCCCGGCCAGGAACCGGCGATCCGGCGGAAGTCCGCGTGCGGCGACGACCCCTGATCGCCCTCCCGGTGGGGCTGTTGATGGCGTTGCTCCTCGCCGTGCTCGCGCTCGGAGTCTGGAGGCTTCCGACCGCCGGGAGGCAGCCGTCGGCCGCAACCTGACCCGGTGCGCCGTGGAAGCCGCTTCCATCCTGGGGTGAACGGCCACACCCACGGGGAGGCGCGGGCCCGAGGCTCGGGGTCAGCCCAGAAGCTCGAGGTAGGCCATCGAACCACGGCGGTGCCAGGTGCGATCGGTCAGAGCGGCCAGGTCGTCGGCGGTGCGCGGCGCCGCGATCTCGCCTGCGCGGTGCAACAGCTTCAGGTACCGGCTGCCGATGGGCGTCGCTGCGACGAGCGAGCTGCAGAACAGCCTCCCACCCGGCTGCAGTTGCGACTGGAGCCGGTCGAGCAGACCGGCCGGGTCGGCGACCATGTGCAGGAAACCGAGGCAGACGACGGTGTCGAAGCCGCCGGGAGGAAAGGGCAGGTCGAAGGCGTCGGCCTGCACGAACCGGACGTCGGGCCGCGCCCGGCCGGCGGTGATCCGCCGGGCGGCGCGGGTGAGCATGTCCCGGGAACGGTCGGTGATCACCACCGGGCGAGCGCCGGTGCGGTACGCGGCCGCGGTGGCTCTCGCGGTGCCGGCCGCCACCTCCAGCAGGGGTCCGGTCGCCGAGTCGACCGCTCGCTGGGCGAAGGCCGCGTAGTCGCCTGGCGAGGTGGACCAAGCCAGCCGGTTGTAGAGCTTCGAGCCGATCAGCCAGTCGTAGCCCGCCGCTCGTCCGTCGTAGCGAGCTCCCGGATCGAGTCCGGGGTGCGCCTCGATCGACACCGGGGCGGAAGACCTCGAGCCAAACACGAACAGGATGCTAGTCGTCTTCGCGAGCCTTCCGCGACGAGCGCCTGGGCCGCCGGGCGCGCGCCGCTGGTGGTTCACCTGACGACATCCCCAAGGTCAGTGTGCAGGCGACGGCGGCTGCGGAGTGCGACCGACCCTATGCTCGCCGGTGTGGAATCGCTGGCGCTCGGGCTGACGATGGGCGTGGCGGCAGGGATCAGCCCCGGGCCGCTGCTGGTGCTGGTGATCGTCCAGACCCTGCGCTCGGGGTTGAGGGCCGGCGTGGTGACGGCCCTGACTCCGTTGGTCTCGGACGCGGTCGTGGTCGCGACGAGCCTGCTGGTGCTCAGCCGGCTGCCCGGTTGGGTGCTACCGGCGATCGGCGTGGTCGGTGGCGGCTATGTGGTCTGGATCGCGTGGGAGACCTGGCGGGCGGCCACCCAGCCGATCGGCGTGGACGGCGCCGAACCGCTCAGTTCGGGCGCAGCACTACGTCGCGCGCTGCTGGTGAACCTCGCCAGCCCACATCCCTGGCTCACCTGGGCGACAGTCCTGGGTCCGCTCGTGCTCGCCGCGGCGAAGGACGGGCTCGGGCTGGCTGCGCTGTTCATCGCCGGCTTCTACCTGATGCTGGTCGGTGCGAAGGTGATCCTCGCCCTGGTCGTCGCCCGGGGACGACGCGTTGTCACCGGCGGTGCCTACCAGTGGCTGATGCGGGTCTCGGCCGCGCTGCTGGTGGTGCTGGCGGCCGTCCTGCTCTGGGATTCGATCACGAAGCTGGCCGGCTGAGCACAAGGCCCGGAGACGGCCCACCGCGTCCCCGCGGGCAATCTCCGAGCCAAGCCGGTGTGGGCGACGGGCCCTCGGTCAGAGTTCGGCGAGGAAGGCGTCGATCTGGCCGATGGCCTGGCTGGCGCCATCCTCCATACCCATGTCGAGTACCTGCTGCAGGGCCTCGGCGCTTGGGTAGGTGGTGGTGAACACGGCCTTGGTCCCACCCGCTTCCGGCTCGAAGGTGTAGTCGCAGTGTGCCACGGGCATCGCCTCGGCCGGAGCGAAGGACTCATCAGCGAAGAAGTCCTCGAAGGTGAAGCTGCGCGGCTCGTCCACGGTGAGGACATACCAGCCGCCGTAGTACTTCTCGCCCTCCGGGCTGGTCATGAAGTAGTGGACGCGGCCGCCCGGGGTGAGCGAGTGCTCGGTGACCGTCGCCGGATAGGTGGGTGGCCCCCAGACCCGTTCCAGCTGGCGGGGATCGGCGTAGATCTGCCAGACCCGCGTCACGGGCGCGGCGAAGCTGGCGGTGATGACCAGTGAGCGGGTGTCGAGATCCTTGGTGATGTTGGTGACCGGCATGGGTCAGCCCTCCTTGAGTAGGTCGTCGATGGCAGCGATCCGGCCGCGCCAGACGTCTTCCAGTTCGGTGAGCATCGAGGCGACCGATCTGATCGCTTCGACGTCGCCGCTGGCCAGTTGTTCGCGGCCGCTGCGTCGTTTGGTTATCAGGCCGGCCCGTTCGAGCACGGCCACATGTTTCTGCACCGCCGCGAAGCTCATGTCGTAGTTCGCCGCCAGTGCGGTCACGGAGTGTTCACCGGCGAGCACCCTGCGCAGGATGTCCCGCCTGGTGCGGTCGGCCAGAGCGTGGAAGAACGCGTCCGCCCGTTCCTCGTCCTGCTCGACCACACCCTTAATATACAACCAATCAGTTGTATGTTGTCAACCAGTTCCTTGGGAACTCACGAAGCTGTGCATCCCGGACCGATGTCGGTCCATCGACCACATCTTGCGGGGGAGGTGGTTGCCGGCCGCGAGCGTTGCCGGTTTGGAGGGGCTGGCACGATGGCTGCCATGACGGCGGGACGAGCGTGAGCAGCTACCTGAGCTACTTCCTGGTACCCCAGGTGCTGGCCGGGCTCGCCGTCGTGGCGGTGCTCGCCGCGGCCCTGACCTGGCTGATGGGCAGCCGGATCGAGGGATCCGGACGTCGGCTGCTGTTCTTCTTGTTCCTGAACGGCCTGGGGTTGGTGCTCGTGGTCACGCTGCTCCGCGAACCATGGCTGGGCCCGTGTCTGGAATGCCTGGGGGAGTGGGGCCTGGAGAAGGTGCTCCTCGGGCGGGTGGGCACCGAGGTCTGGCTGAACGTGGTGCTGTTCGTCCCGGTGAGCGGCCTCGCGACCCTGCTCTGGCGGGCGCCCTGGCGGACGGTGGGTGCGGCCCTGCTGCTCTCGCTCGCCATCGAGATCGTGCAGCCGCTGGTCGGGGTGGGTGCGAACGACCTGATGGATCTGGTCGCGAACACCGCCGGCGCCCTGATCGGTGCTGGTGCCGGTACGGTGCTGCTGCTGATCGCCGACCTGGTCCGGGATCGTCGGCTCGCCCTCCAGCGGGTGGCGCGGGTGATGGTCAGCCTGCTCGCGGGAGTGGCCGTCCTGGTAGGCGCGCCCGCGTGGGCGGCGAGCAGCCGGCAGACCGCCGCGGTCGCTCACCTGGAGGAGCTCTTCGGCGGGACGACCCTGGCCGATCTCGAAGCCAACCGGGAGGGCCCCTGGGCGGAGAAGCTGCAGCGTTTCTACCTGGAGTCGGGCAGGCCGACCCAGGTCAGTCGGCACAGCGACTCCCTCGCCCGCATCCGCTACACCTGGAACATCTACTTCGCCGTCCGCTGCGTCTATGCCGACTGGACGCCAGAAGGCTTCACCGCGACTCCTCGCAGCGGCACGGTCTGTACCGACACACTGGAGCTCACGCCCTGAGGCGGGCCCAGCCAGACGGGCCGTTCATTGCTGTGCCGACACCGCGGATCCGCCTTGCCCAGCGTACCTCAGCCGGATCCTCGGGCCAGGCACCGCGCTCAGCCGTTCAGGATCACCAACTGCTGGGTCGCCCGGGTCATCGCCACGTAGCGATCGACCGCGCCGGCGGCGCCGGCACCGAAGGCCGCGGGACTCACCAGCACCACCAGGTCGAACTCCAGCCCCTTGACCGTCTGCGGCGTGAAGGCCTGCACCCGCTCGGACGAGACGAAGCGGGCATCGCCTATCACGCAGGCGATGCCGTCGTTCGCCGCCAGCCAGTCGGCCAGGATCGCGTCCAGCTGGTCGACCGTGCCATAGCGGACTGCGATGCCGCTGTGGCGGATCGAGACCGGCACGCCGGCATCCGGGAAGGCCTCCCGGATCACCAGCGCGGCCGCGTCCATCACCTCGGCCGGCGTGCGGTAGTTGACCGTGAGGGACGCGGTGTTCACCTCGGTGAAGCCGAGTCGGCCCAGTCGCTCGGGCCAAGTGTCCCCGAAGCCCTGCCGGGCCTGGGCGCGGTCGCCGACGACGGTGAAGCTGCGGGACGGGCAGCGCCGTAGGAGCATCTGCCATTCGGCGTCGGTGAGTTCTTGCGCCTCGTCCACCACGACGTGCGCAAACGGTCCGGCCAGACGATCGGGATCCGGCTTCGGAGCTGCACCCTCGTCGACCAGCGACTCTCGGACGCTGTCGCGCCGCAAGAGGCTCAGCGAACTCTCGGGGTCGTCGTCGTTCTCCAGCAGGTACTCGATCAGGTCGTCGACATAGTGGCGTTGTTCGGCCAGGACGGCCTCACGCCGCCGGGCCTCGGCCGGCGCCTCGGGAGCACCCACCCGCTGCCGGGCGGCATCCAGCAAGGGCAGATCCGGCGACGTCCAGACATGCGGTTCCGGCCGCTGCAGCAAGGCCACCTCCTCCCGCGTCAACCAGGGGGCGCACCGGCGCAGGTAGGCGGGTACCGTCCAGAGATCGCCGACCAGCTCGGCGGGGTCGAGGATCGGCCAGGCGCGGCGGAACGTCTCCCGAAGCTCCTCGTCCGCCCGGATCAGCCGGCGGACGGCATCGTCGGAGAGTTCGTCGACCTCGACCCGGTCGGCCAGCAACTCCACCAGCGTCTCCCAGACCTCGTCCCGGGCGTCGTTGTGTGAGGTGCCGGAGTCGCGGCTCCCGAAGGCCTCGGCCCACTCGGACGCGGATACCTCGACGTCGAACCAGTCCGTCTCGACGGTCATGGCGCCGGTGGGCGGCTCCTCGTACAGGCCGACCGCTGGTTCGATCGCCTCCTCCAACCGTCCCGAGGCCTTCAGTCGGGCCACCTCCGGATCCGGCTCGGGCCGCGCGGTCGCACCTTCGGGCACCAGATCGGCGACCGTGCAGGTGAGCACGCCCTCCTCGCCAAGGCTGGGCAGCACATCGGAGACGTAATCGAGGTAGGGCTGGTGCGGGCCGACGATCAGGATGCCGCCGCGATGCCCTTTCAGCCGCGGGTCGGCGTACAGCAGGTACGCAGCCCGATGCAGCGCGACCACCGTCTTGCCCGTCCCGGGACCGCCCTCCACCACCAGAGCGCCGGAGGAACCCGCCCGGACGATCGCGTCCTGGTCGGCCGCCAGCGTGGCCAGCACGTCCCGCATCCGGCCCGAGCGGGTGGCGGCCAGGCTCGCGAGGAAGGCAGAATCCCGATCGAGTGCCAAGGGGGTGGCCGGGTCGGGCGCGACGAACGCCTCATCCCAGTAGTCACGCACCCGTCCGTCAACCCAGCGGTAGCGACGCCGGCTTGCCAGGCCCATCGGCTCGGCCGCGGTTGCGGCGAAGAAGGGCTCAGCCGCGGGTGCCCGCCAGTCGACCAGCAGCTGGCGATCCGCCTCGTCCAGCATTCCGATCCTTCCGACATAAACCGGAGCGCCACCGTCGGCAGGCACCATCCGGCCCAGGCAGACGTCCAGTCGCGAGCGGCGCAACACCCGTAACAGCCCGCCGAGCCGGTGGATCTCCTCGTCCCGCTCCATCGCCCCACGTCCGCGGCTGGCGGGCATCGCCAGCAACTCCTCCCGCCGGGCGATGGCGTCCGCCACCTTGCGCTGCAGGCAGGCCGCCACGGCGGCGAAGTGCGCGACATCGGCGCCGATCAACGCCGGATCGGCCTTCTGCGCCGGAACCTCGAAAACCTTGTGTACTTCGCCCATCCTCGCCTTCCGGTCGTTGGTCACCTGAAGCCCGGGACCCGAGCTGACGACAGGAGGTCGTGGTCATCGCTGCTCGCCGTCACCAGATCCACCACCCCTGACCAGCGGACATTCTGCGCGCTATGGGGGGCCTTGCGGCAAGGCCCCCCACCCGCTATACCTTGGAAGTGAGGAAACCGGTTCCGTGCGCGATGAAGCATCACGGCCCGCCGATGTCGGCCTTGTGACAACCCCGCGAGAGTGTCGCGGTTCGTTGGCGGTCGGGCGTTCGAGGCCGAGCTGGGGAGCCGACCGCGAGCGCCAAGGCGCTCGGGAGAGACGCCTCGGCAGTCGGCTGAGAACGACAGCGGCAGCGGTTCGGCCCACCGACGGGTGAGATCCACTGCAGTGAGCCGGCGGGAGGTGGATCCTTCGTTATGCGAACGCGAGGAGGGACCGGTGGACCAACGCGCACCCGGCCAGCTGGCATCGACCAGGGACGAATCGCTGGACTACGGCAGGCGGTTACGCAGGGGTTCCCCGCGTTCGAGCCTGGGGACGGGCGTGAGAACCGACCGTGACCCGGTCGCACTGCTGGACGCGCAGAACGCCACCCGGGTCCGGCGGTTTCGGCGACCCGGCAGCCACCCGTTCGGACGGACGTGACTACTACGTCCGCCAGTTCCGCGACAAGAAGGGGGGATTTGAGATCGAGCGGCTCCCGGTCGAGCTGCTGGACGAGTACGGACGGCTCTGTGGAGCCGTCCTGGCTCGCGCCCACGCCCAGAGCTGCGAACCCGCCCTGATCGCCGGCCACCTGGGCCACGGCACCGCCTTCGACCAGGCGATGGGTGGCTTCGCACTCGCCTACGCCCGGCAGAACGACGCCGATCACGCTGTGCTGCTGGACGCCATCGCGGTCGGTCGGATCCAGGCCGATCTCCAGGGCTGACTCGGGGCGCGGCCGTTCGTGCCCGGTGGTGTCAGGTGCGACACCGGTCCCTGGCGTTCCGGCTTGCCGCATGCCGATCGAGGGTCAGCGGTGGGGAGCAGCCCTGGTGGCGGGTAATCTCGTCGCATGAAGCGTGCCATCGCCCTGTTCGTCCTGCCGATCCTGCTTGTCCTGGGTGGTTGCTCGGCCGTCCTCGGGACCGGTGACTGGGATCGGGTTGCCGTCACCTACCTCTCCAGCGCTGACGCCGAGAGCTACACGCTGGTCGTCACGCCCACAGAGGCCAGCTACACGATGGGCGGTGAGGCCTCGACCCACGAGCTGCCCTCCGGGGTGTGGGAGCTGCTGACCACCGGGGTCCGCACGCTCGGCGAGCACACCAGCGACAGCTGCCCGGACGGCTCGACGCTCACCATCGAGGCCTCCGCCGCCGGCACCACGAAGCAGACCTTCGCGGCTTCCAGTTGCGACGCCGACGGCGTGTTCGCCAGCGCCCAGGCGCTGATCGAGCAGGTGGTCAGCCGGCTGAAGTGAGGCCGAGCAGGCCTCCTTCGAGCACCTGGACCTGATGACCACGAGCGGCCAGCGCTGCGGCGGCCACCCGTGCGCGGGCACCGCTGCGGCAGATCACCAGGATCGGACGATCGTTCGCCACCGGTTCGCCGGCCAGCACGGCCGCGAGCGGGACGTTGAGCGAACCGTCGAGGTGGCCTTCGGCGAACTCGACAGGCTCCCGGACGTCCAGCAGCAGCATGTCGCCCGGCAGCGATTCCGCTGCCGACCGGGCGGAGGGATCCCCGCTTTCGCGGGGAGGCGGGAGTGAGGGGCCGGCGTCGGCGCCGCCGCGCGGCTCCCCGGTGCCGTCACCGGCCTGACCCGCGACGCCGGCGGGTTGCGGTGCGCTGTCGTGCGGTGGCGGGCCGGTGCGCGCCTTCGAGCCACCCGGGGCGATGCCGGCGGGCAGCAGCGGCAGTTCGTCCCAGCGTCCGGCGAGCGCGTCGATCACCAGGACGCGGCCCAGCAGGGGAGTGCCGAGGCCGGTCAACAGCTTGATCGCCTCGGTCGCCATGATCGATCCGACCTGCCCGCAGAGCGCGCCGATCACGCCCGCTTCGGCGCAGTTGGGGACGCTGCCCGGCTCGGGCGGGTGGGGGAACAGGTCGCGCAGCTGTGGGCCGCCGCCGGCCGGCCAGAACACCGAGACCTGGGCGACGAAGCCCAGTACCGAGGCCCAGACCAACGGGATGCCCAGCGCGACGCAGGTGTCATTGGCGAGATACCGGGTGGGGAAGTTGTCGGTGCCGTCGAGCACGAGGTCGTAACCGGCGAAGATCTCGGCGGCGTTCGCCGGGGTGAGCCGGAGGTCGTGGGGGATGAGCGCGACGCCGGGGTTGAGCGCCGCGACCGCCGCGACGGCGCTGTCCACCTTCGGCCGGCCCACCGCAGCGGTGGGATGGATCACCTGGCGGTGCAGGTTCGACTCCTCGACGGTGTCGAAGTCGACGATCCCGATCGTCCCGACACCGGCCGCCGCCAGGTAGAGCAGCACCGGCGAGCCGAGTCCTCCGGCGCCCAGCACCAGCACCTTCGCCGCCCGGAGCCGACGCTGTCCCTCGATCCCGAATTCCGGCAACACCAGCTGTCGCGAGTACCGGGAGAACTCCGCCACGGTGAGTTCCGGCCCGAGGTCGAGCGGCAAGGGTCGTGCCATGTCCGCCACCCTATCCCCGCCGGTTCTCACGCCGGTCGGGAGCCGCGCTCCCCATCCGGGCACAGCCTTGCGGGGTGCTGGGTGTTCGGCTCGTCATAGATCGGCGCTGGCGAGGCATGGGTCGGCCCCGCGGGCCATCTGACGAGGGTTGGCGCTGGTCCGGGCGGTGAGGCGGGGCGGGGGACGCGGTCGACCTCAGGCGGGGTAGAGCGTGACCGCTGTCGCCTTCAGCGAGAACACCACGGGACGTCCCGGGTAGAGATCGAGTTCGGCGGCGGCATGGGGGGTGACGTCGGCGGCCAGCTTGTGGCCATGGTGATCGTCGGCGCGGATCCGGACGATTCCGCCCCGCTGCTCGACCTCGGCAACGATGACCGGCACGAGGTTGCGTGGGCTGCCGTGCGGCGCGTCGAGGTACACCGAGACCGCGGACGGGGTGAAGGCGGCCACCGCCGAGCCGCCGGGTGTCAGGGGCTCGGCGGCGATGCCCTGCAGCACCAGGGGGCGACCCGTGGACGCCGCGAGGGGCTCGGCGCCGTCCGAAGCCGGGGATCGTTCGGTGGCCGGGCCACCGCCGAGCCGCACCCCCTCGGCGTCGGCGGTGCCACGCACCAGGTTGAGTTCGGCGAGCCGGGCGGCGAACGGGGTGCGCGGTCGCTGCAGCACCTCCTCGGTTGGGCCGGCCTCGACCGCGGTGCCGGATTCGAGGACGAGGGCGCGATCCGACAGCAGCAGGGCGTCCAGCAGGTCGTGGGTCACCACCAGCGTGGTTCGGCCGGAGAGCACGCGGACGAGCAGCCGCCGGATCGCGGGCGCGACGCCGACATCGAGTGCGGCCAGTGGTTCGTCGAGCAGCAGCAGGTCGGGCTCGGTGGCCAGTGCCCTGGCGATCGCCACCCGCTGCGCCTGCCCGCCGGAGAGCTCGGTGGCGCGTCGTCCGGCGAACTCCGCGGCGTCCACTTCGGTGAGCCAGTGCTCGGCGCGCTCCCGCGCTGCCGCTCGGCCGGCGCCGTTGACGCGCGGCCCGAAGGCGACGTTCTCCAGCACGCTCAGGTGCGGGAACAGCAGGGGATCCTGAGCGAGCAGGGCGATCCCGCGGGTGTGGGGCGGCTGCCAGGTGCGGGTCGCGGTGTCGAACAGCGTCCGTCCGCCGAGCTCGGCGCGTCCCGCATCCGGACGCACCGTCCCTGCCAGCAGCCCGAGCAGAGTGGACTTCCCGGCGCCGTTGGGGCCGAGCACGGCGAGTCGCTCCCCAGAGGCCAGGGAGAGATCGAGGTCGAAGCCGCGCTCGGCGACCGTGGCCCGCAGCCGCAACCGGGGTTCCATCAGACCACCTGCGACCGGCGGGTCGCCAGCCCGATCACGGCCAGCGCGATCGCCACCAGCACCAGCGAGAGCGCGACCGCGGCGTCGGCGTCCACCTCGCGTTGCAGGTAGATCTCCAGCGGCAGGGTGCGGGTCACTCCCTGCAAGCTTCCGGCGAAGGTGAGGGTGGCACCGAACTCGCCGAGCGAACGGGCGAACGACAGCACGGCGCCCGACAGCAGGCCGGGCAGCACCAGCGGCAGCGTGACCCGGCCCAGAACCGTTGTGGGACGCGCGCCCAGGGTCGCCGCGACCACCTCGTAGCGCTGGCCGAGGGTGCGCAGCGAGCCTTCCAGGCTGACCACCAGGAAGGGCAGCGCGACGAAGGTCTGCGCGATGACCACCGCCATGGTCGAGAAGGCGATCTGCAGGCCCATCACCTCCAGCGTGGCGCCCAGCAGCCCACGTCGTCCGAAGGTGTAGAGCAAGGCGATGCCGCCGACCACCGGCGGCAGCACCAACGGCAGCAGCACCAGCGCCCGCACCACGCCCTGCCCCGGGAACCGCGTCCGCGCCAGCACCAGTGCCATCGGCACCCCCAGGATCAGGCAGGCCAGCGTGGAGGCGCCGGAGGTCTTCAGGCTGAGCCAGAACGCCGCCACCGACGACTCCGAGGTGATCAGCTCGCCGAACCGCAGCCAGTCCACCCGGGTGGTCATCGCCGCCAGCGGCAGCAGGACGAACCCGGCCCCGGCCACGGCAAGGATGAACACCAACCGCGGCAGCGAGGACTCCGTCCGGTTCACCCCTGTCGCTCCTTCGGTCTCCAGCGCTTCAGCTGTCGTCCTTCACTCCACGTCGGCAGTCTCGCACCACCCCGGCCGCTCTGGCTTCCAGAACCGCCCGCGATCCCGTCCACCTACGCCGAGCGCCACCCATTCCGTCGAGCGCCCGACCCTGGGGACGAGCGCTCGACGTGACGGGAGGCGTTCGACGAGCCGAGCTGATGGGCCGGCGCTGCGCTCACGTCGTGTGCCGGCTCACGGCTTGCCGAAGCCGGCGTCGGCGAGCACCTGTTGCCCGGCCTCGCCGGTCACCAGGGCGACGAACTCGGCGGCCAGGTCGGCGTTCGCGGAGTTGGCCAGCGCCCCGATCGGGTAGTTGTTCACTGCGCCGGCCGATTCCGGGAAGTCGATGCCCAGCACCTTGCCCTCGGCGCCGGCCACGTCGGTGGCGTACACCAGCCCGGCATCGGCGTCTCCGCTGGCGACCTTCGCCAGCACATCGGTCACCTTGGCCTCCTCGCTGACCGGCTTGATCGTGATGCCGGCGGCCTCGGCCACCTTCACCGTGGCCGCCCCGCAGGGCACCTCGGGTGCGCAGATCACGACCTGGACGTCATCGCGGGCCAGATCAGCCAGACCGGTGACCTTGGCCGGGTTGTCCGGGGGGACGGCGATCGACAGCACGTTGGTGGCGAAGATCACCGGGTCGCCGGCGATCAGCTTCTCGTCGGTCGCCTTGATCATGTTCTTCTCGTCCGCGGAGGCGAAGACATCGGCCGGCGCACCCTGCTGGATCTGGGCGACCAGATCGGAGGAGCCGGCGAAGTTGAAGCTGACCGTGACACCGGGATGGTCGGCCTCGAAGGACGCCCCCAGTTCGGTGAAGGTCTTGGTGAGCGAGGCCGCGGCGAAGACCGTGAGGGTCACCTCGGCCGGCGGGGAGGTCTCCGGCGCCTGGGGGCTGCCCGTCGGCTCGGTCGAGGGAGTGGACGCCGGGGTCCCGGCACAGCCGGTCAGTGCCAGGCCGAGCGCGGCGGCGCCGGCCAGGAGGCGGCTGCGGAGGTTCTTCATTCTGCGTTCCTTTCGGGGGTTTCCACGATCACGGTGGTGGCTTTGATGACGGCGACGGCGACCTTGCCGGGTTCGAGCTTGAGTTCGCGCACGGCCTCGGTGCTCATCAGCGAGACCACGCGGTAGGGGCCGCACTGGAGCTCGACCTGCGACATCACGGTGTCGGAGATCACCTCGGTGACCAACCCGACGAAGCGATTGCGCGCCGAGCGCCCCACCGCGGAGGGGTCGGGCGGCGGCGTCGCCTGGGCTTTTGCGAACTCGGCCAGCGCGCGGCCGTCGATCACCATCCGGTTGTGCTCGTCGGTGGAGTGCGGCAAGGCTCCGCTGTCCACCCAGCGCCGGACGGTGTCGTCACTGACGCCGAGCAGGCCGGCGGCGTCCCTGATCCTCAGTTGCGTCATGTCAGGCACTCTAGCGACGCAATTGCGGCGATGGAGTGGTTTCCACGAAGTATTCGGTTTATTTAGTTCCCCATGCGTCCCGGGCCTCGCCGTAGGGTGGAGGCCGAGGAGGTGGCCGATGGCCGAGAGCGTGGTGATCACGGTGTCCGACCGGTGCGCGGCGGGCACGGCCGAGGATCGCTCGGGTCCGCTCCTGGTCGATGCCTTGGCCGAGGCCGGCTACAGCGTCGCCCTCCGGGTGATTCCGGACGGAGCGGAGTCGGTCGCCGCCGCCTTGCGCGAGGTGCTCGCCGAGGGCGCCCGCCTGGTGGTGACCACCGGCGGGACGGGGGTTGCGCCGCGGGACCGCACGCCGGAGGGCACCCGCCCGGTGCTGGACCGGGAACTGCCCGGCGTCGCCGAGTTGATCCGGGCCGGTGGGACGGCGGTCTCGACCCACGCGGCGTTGAGTCGTGGGATCGCCGGCGTGGTGGACGCCCGCGAGGAGCACCCGGGCGCCTTCGTGGTCAACCTGCCCGGCAGCCCAGTCGCGGTGCGCGACGCGGTTCCGGTGGTGCTGGCGTTGGCCGACCATGTCCTGGCCCAGCTGGAAGGCGGGGATCACTGATGGACGCCCGGGTCGTCCGGGCCGAGGTCGGTGCCGATCCGGTGGACCCTGCCGCGGTGCTGGAGCGGGTCGCCCAGGCCGGCGCCGGGGCGGCGGTGCTGTTCGTCGGCACCGTCCGCGACCATGATCCACAGGCTGCCGGCGAGGTGGTCGGGCTCGACTACACCTGCCATCCGGCGGCTGGCGAACGGATCGGCGAGATCGTCCGCGACACACTGGCTGAGGCCGGGGCCGAGGCAGGGGTCCGGGTGGCGGCCGTCCACCGAGTCGGCCGGCTCGGGGTTGGTGAGGTCGCCTTCGTGGTCGCCGTGTCGTCCGCCCACCGCGCCCAGGCCTTCGCCCTCTGCGAGCTGATCGTCGAGCGGGTCAAGCAGAACCTGCCGATCTGGAAGCGGCAGTTCGAAGCCGACGGCAGCTCACGCTGGTCCGGCCTGTAGTCGCCGGCATTGTGGAGGCGGGTTCCGGGTGTCCCAGCCGGTGAGGTCGCAGTTCCTGGCGGCAGCCGGTGGCGAGGTCCTCCCGCACCTGGGAGCACGAAGGTTTGGACTCAAGTTGATATCGATCCCGCCGTGCTTCTCGTTCTGCTCGGACCCGGCCTGATAGACAGGAACGAAGCGCGAGGGAAGCGGTCCCGGACGGGAACGGAGCGGGTGGCCATGAGAGTGTCACGTACGGTCGCAGCGCTGACGGCCGGGCTGATGCTCCTGCTGCCAGGGTGCGCCGCGAACGCCGCGAGCGCGCCCGAGGGTGGCATGCCGGAAGCGCCCGCTCCGCAGGCGCCAGAACCCTCGGCCGCGCCCGATGGACGTCAGATCGCGCGAACCGCGAGCATCACCCTGGTTGTCGTCGATGTCGAGCAGGTGGCCGGCGAGCTGCGCCGGGTGGCCGAGTCGGTCGGCGGGACGGTGACCTCGGAGAGCATTTCGCTGCCCGGTCCGGGCGAGGACTGGTCGGGTGGGTACTCCCAGGTGGTGGTCTCGGTTCCCGCCGAGCGCCTGGACGAGTCTCTCGGGCAGATCGGCGGGCTCGGTGAGGTCAGGCAACGCACCATCGAGTCGGTCGATGTGACGGACTCGGTGCTCGACGTGGAGGCCCGGGTGAAGACCATGCGCGAGTCGATCGCGCGGTTGCAGGAACTGATGTCGCGGGCCGGCTCGGTCGCCGAGATCGCCCAGGTCGAGGCCGAGCTGAGCCAGCGTCAGGCGGAGCTGGAATCCCTGCTCGCCCAGCAGAAGAGCCTGCAGAACCGGGTGGCGATGACCCCCATCACGGTCGGGCTCTACCCTCCCGAGCGGGCGGACGAGGCGGTGGCGGCGGGCTTCGTCGGTGGGCTGATGACCGGCTGGAACTCGCTGGTCACGGCCGGCCAGTTGGCCCTGACCGTGTTGGGTGTGCTGCTGCCGTGGATGGGGCTCGCCGCCGTGGTCGGCGGGCCGCTGCTGTGGTGGCGCAGGCGGCGTCGCAGCGCTTCGCCGACGGCCACGAATCCCCCGGACCAGCGAGTGCCCCGGCCCGCCGGCCCACCCCCGGACGGCAGGGCTGCGCCGCCCCCCGGCCAGCCGGCCGGCGACCAGGCGCCGCCGCCGTCCAGTCCGGCAGGCTGACCTCTGGCGTACTCCGTCCGGGAGCGGTGGCGGACGGCGGTTGGGCCGTGCTCGCGCTCGGTTCATCGAGGAGTCGCCGGGCTTGCCGGCCCCGCAGATCGGCGACTCGTTCGTCCGGCCGTGGCGCGGCTGAACAGCGGTGAGGCGCTTGCCGGTGGCTATGCGATCGCGACACCGAAGAGGGTGCCGATCAGGTAGGTGGCGATCATCGTGACCGAGCCCATCAGCACATTCCGCAGGATCGCCCGGCCGCGGGGCGCCGAGCCCAGGCTGGCGCTGATCCAGCCGGTCAGGAAGAGCCCCAGCACCACCGCGACCGCAGCCGCCCAGACCCGTCGCTCCCCGAAGGGCAGCAGGATCATGATGAGCGGGATCGCCGCGCCCACGGCGAAGGAGACGAACGACGAGAGCGCGGCGACCCAGGGGTTGGTGAACTCCTCGTGGTCGATGCCCAGCTCGACCTCGGCGTGAGCGGCAAGCGCGTCGTGGGCGGTCAGCTCGATGGCGACCTGCGTGGCCAGGCCCTCGGAGAGCCCGCGGTCCCGGTAGAACCCCGCCAGTTCCAGCAACTCCTCGTGCGGCTGCTCGGCGAGTTCCCGCCGTTCCTGTTCGATGAGCGCCCGCTCGGTATCGCGCTGGGTGCTCACCGACACATACTCGCCGCCGGCCATCGAGAACGCCCCTGCGACGAGCGCCGCGAGGCCGGCGGTCGCCATGGCGAGCACATTCCCGGGTGCCGCGGCGGCGACTCCGATCACCACACCCGCCGTCGACACGATGCCGTCGTTGGCTCCGAGCACCCCGGCGCGCAGCCAGTTGAGCTTCTGCCCAATGCCTGCCTTGTCCTGCTCGCCGATCTGCGTCATGGTCCGATTGTCGGCCACAAGGCAGGCGACCGCAAGCAAGCTTAGGCTTGTCTATCCCCTTGTCAACCGAGGTTTCCTAGCTCTCGGCGGCGGGCGGCGAGCTGCCGAACCTAGCCTTGTGCGGGGTCGTCCGCGGTCTCGCGGCTCCAGTCTCCGGAGCGGCCGCCGGACTTGGCGAGCAGGCGGATCGATTCGATCTCGACGCGCTTGTCGAGGCCCTTGACCATGTCGACCACGGAGAGGCAGGCGACCGAGACCGCGGTGAGCGCCTCCATCTCGACGCCGGTGCGATCGGCGGCGCGGACGGTGGCTGTCACCGCGACCCCCTCGTCCGTCACCCTCAGGTCGACGCTGACGCCGTGGATGCCGATCACGTGTGCCAGCGGCAACAGCTCCGGGGTCCGCTTGGCGGCGGCGATCCCCGCGATCCGGGCAACCGCGAGGACATCCCCCTTGGGAACGTCGTCGGCCCGCAACGCCGCCACCACCGGCTCCGGGCACCGGACGAACCCCGCTGCGGTGGCGCTGCGAACGGACGGCTGCTTCCCGGTGACGTCGACCATCCGGGCGCTCCCGGCTGCGTCGAGGTGGGTGAACTGTGACATCGGACTCCCTGACGGTGAAGAGCTGCCTGCCTGTCAGGCTAGCGTGCCTGCCGGCCGGACCGGCGTTTGAGGCCGGCCGGGCTGGAGACCTGCGGCGCCCACGACGCCGGGCTTCGCCGAGGCTACGGCGGGAGCGCGACCCCCCACTGCCGCGCGTCCCTGGGGGTGTCGATGTCGGCTGTGAGGCGCGATGCGGTGGCGATCCCGCGCAGGCGGAGCGGAGCGAGCAGGCGGTGCATGGCGGCGAGCGGCGGGTCGCCGCGATCGGCCAGCCTGGAGCGCAGCGCCTCCGTCCGGTAGTACCCGAGCAACCACTGCAGCCGGCCGTCGCCATCGGTCAGGCAGACGCCGTCGTCGCCGTCGATCGGCTCGGCCTGCAGCAGGAAGGCCACCGCCGCCTCGGCCTCGGGCAGGTCGCTGGCCAGGACCAGCGTCCACGGGGCGTGGTCGTCCAGGAAGGCCATCCCGGCTGCCAGTCCGGCCACCGGACCGCCGTAGGGCGGATCCTCGCGGGTGCGAGCGACGCCGTCCGGCACGTCGGCATCACCCACCACGACGACCTGCCGGGCATCGCTCACCGAGGCCAGCGCGCGGTCCACCAGCCGACGTCCGGCAACCGGGAGTTCGGGCTTGCGAAGGCCGCCCAATCGGCTGCCGCGGCCACCGGCCAGGATGATCGCATCGAACTCGATCATGCGAACAACCGCACCCGCAGCAGGTCGCCGGTCCGCACCCGGGCGACCTCCTCGGCGACCACGGCGATCGCGTCAGCTCCGCCGAGGGCCGAGGTCAGGTGCGATGCCGAACCGCGATCGTGGACGGGGGTCGCCAGCAGGCGACCGTCCTGGCTGCTGCTCAGCCGAACCGGCAGCAGTTGCATCCGGCCGGGAGGGCAGCCCCAGTCGGTCGCCGCCACAGCGGTCAGTTCGGACGGCCCATTCACCTGCAGCAGGCGTTCCAGCACCGGCCGGACGAAGAACTCGTAGCACAGCGATGCCGACAACGGGTTGCCCGGCAGCGCGATCACCGGCGTCCCGGCCCAGCGCGCCCAGCCCTGCGGCTTTCCCGGCTGCACCCGCACGTGGCGGAACACGCCCTCGGCCTGCTCGCTCAGCAGGTCGCGCACCACGTCGTAGGCGCCGACGCTGGCTCCTCCGGTGACCACGATCAACGCGGCGGTGGAAGCCACCTCGTCCAGCCAGGCGGCCAGGGCTTCCGGACGGTCGGGTACCGGCCCGCCGCGAATCACCCGGGCGCCGTCACGGCCCAGTGCCGCGGCCAGCACCTGGGAGTTCGACTCGTAGAGCTGTCCTCGCGCCAGCGCGGCACCGTCGGCGACCAGTTCGTCGCCGGTCGCGCAGACCGCAACCACCGGAGCCTCACGGACGGTGACGGAGGTCGCCCCCGCGGCGGCGATCGCACCGAGGACCCCGGGGGTGATCCGGAGCCCGGCGGTCGCCACGATCTGCCCGGCCGGGTAGTCCTCCCCGGCGCGACGGACATGACGTCCGGCCTGGGCCGCGTGGATCTCGACCCACGCGACGCCGGCGTCGGTGTCCTCCACCGGGACGACGGTGTCGGCCGCGCCCGGCAGCGGAGCACCCGTCATGATCCGTGCGCACTCTCCGGGGCCAAGGGCTGGATCGACGCTGCTGCCCGCGGCGACATCGGCCACCACCCGCAACCGGATCGGGAGTTCCGTCACGTCGGCCGCGCGCACCGCATAGCCGTCCATGGCGGAGTTGGTGAACGCCGGATTGGGCACCGCCGCGGTGACATCCGCGGCGAGCGCGCGTCCGGGCGCCGATTCCAGCGGCACCCGCTCGGTGCGCGGGCTGGGCGAGACCAGCGCCAGCAGTTCCTCGCGGTAGTCGTCGGCGCTGAGCTGGACGCGGACCAGCTGCTGTCCTCGTTTCGGGTCGCTGACTCGGGCACCTGGTGTCACGGCTGTTCGGCCTCCTGGACGACCTGCCGGACAACGGTGACGGCAGGCCGCCCTGCGTCCGGGATCATGCCGGCGAGACGGCGCGGCGCTGGATGCGGGCGACGCAGCTGTCGGGGGTGACCAGGGCTTCCAGATCGGAGACCACGCAGTCGGGATCGTCGGAAACCAACCCGCGCATCAGGCCCAGGTGCAGCCGGCAGATCGACGGCAGCCCGCCGTCCCCGGCCTCGTCCAGCAGGCTGCGCAACGGGCAGGGAGTCAGCACGATCATCTCGTCGGACTCGCCGGCCCGGGGGCGGTAGCCGAGCGCCTCCAGCGTGGCCATCACCCGTTCGACCGGGGGGACGGTGGACGAGGCCGCTGCGAGTTCCTCGCCCCACATGCGTCCGGCGGCCTCCGCCTGGTCGCCGCGACCGTCGTCCAGCCGGCCCAGGTGACGGACCAACGCGCGGGCGACGCCCTGCAGCGCGTCCGCCTGCGAGAGCTGATGGGGCGCCGCGCGGTACAGCGCCTTGGGGCGGCCGGGACGATCACGCTGCTCGTCCGCTCGGTGGACCAGCCCCTGGTCGACCAGCGCGTCGAGGTGGAAGCGGGCGCTGTTGGGGTGAAGACCGACCGCGGCGGCGATCGTGGTCACCGGCAACTCGGTGCCCGAGGAGCGGAGTTCGGCCAGCACTTCGGCCCTGGTCGGGCCCAGGCCGGAGCGCTTCAGCCGCTCCCGCACCACCGTCATATGATCCAATCTCCTGGTTTCTACGAGACAATCGTAACAACGCCGCACTATCGTGGCAGGGACTTCGACCGATTGACCAGGTGCCGACCGTGACGCTCGCAACCCAGCCTGTCCTGGGGCTCCGCGACGCCCATGGCCGGATTGCCCGTGACCTGCGAGTGTCGTTGACCGATCGCTGCAACCTGCGCTGCAGCTACTGTATGCCCGCCGAGGGGTTGGCGTGGCTGCCGGGTCGCACCATTCTCACCGATGCCGAGATCGTACGGTTGGTGCGGGTGGCGGTGGAGCTGCTCGGCGTCGACACCGTCCGATTCACCGGCGGCGAGCCGTTGCTGAGGCCAGGACTGGCCCGGATCATCGGTGCGGTGCGCGAACTGGAGACCTCCGCCGGCACCCCGCCCGGGGTCGCGCTGACCACCAATGGGATCGGGCTGGACCGGCAGATCGATGAGCTTCGCGCGGCCGGCCTGCAGCGAGTCAACGTCTCGCTGGACTCGCTCGATCGACAGCGCTACGCGGCCCTCGCCCGCCGCGACCGGCTGCCGGACGTACTGGCCGGCCTCGCCGCCGCGGAAGCCTGCGGGCTGCGTCCGGTGAAGGTCAACACGGTGGTGATGCGGGGTGTGAATGAAGCCGATGTGCTGCCGCTGGCGGAGTTCTGCCTGGAGCACGGCTACGAGCTGCGGTTCATCGAGCAGATGCCGCTCGGCCCGCGCCACGGCTGGGATCGCGACGCGATGGTTCCCGCCGAGGAGGTCCTGGTCCAGCTGCAACACCATTACCGGCTGGTTCCGCTGCCGGGACGCGGCGCCGCCCCGAGCGAGGATTGGCAGGTGCTGGACGCCGAGGGCCGCCCACGTGGCCGGATCGGCGTGATCGCCTCGGTCACCCGTCCGTTCTGCGGCGCCTGCGACCGCACCCGGCTGACCGCGGATGGCCAGGTTCGCAACTGCCTGTTCGCTCGTACCGAGACCGACCTGCGCACCCCGCTGCGCGACGGCGCGAGCGACCTCGAACTGGCCGAGCTGTGGCAGGGAGCCCACCTGACCAAGGCCCGCGGGCACGGCATCGACGACCCTGGCTTCGTGCAGCCCGCCCGGACCATGAGTTCGATCGGAGGTTGAGGAATGGACGTCCGCTTCTATGCCGGCGCGGCCGACGCCGCCGGCCGGCACCTTGAGGAGATTCCCGGATCGCTCAGCGTGGAGGAGCTGCTGGCCCGGCTGGGCGGTGACCGCCCCGCGCTGGCGAAGGTGCTGACCCGCTGCTCCATCCTGGTGGACGGACGCCAGGTCGCCGACTCGTCCCTCCCGCTGCCCGCCACCGCCCGGGTGGACGTCCTGCCCCCTTTCGCCGGTGGCTGACCAGGCCCCGTCGCGGCCGGCGGGACGGTCTGAAGTCCTCGGCTGGAGAGAAAATCCCAAGATTTTGGAAGAAAGCGGGACGTGGGGCAGGCGGCGATGATAGGCATGTCCCATGACGACCGGACGTGCGCACATCGACGGCCCGGCGGCCGACGCCCTGCTCAAGCTCGGCCGCTACTTCACGAAGTGGGACGAGACCGAGGACGGGCGGGCGGTCTTCCGTGAGGGCGGGCGTCAAGGTGATGTCTTCTATCGGGACCGATGGAGCCATGACAAGGTGGTTCGCTCCACCCACGGGGTGAACTGCACCGGCTCCTGCTCGTGGAAGGTCTACGTCAAGGACGGCATCATCACCTGGGAGTCGCAGCAGACCGACTACCCGACCACCGGCCCTGATCGTCCCGAGTACGAGCCCCGCGGCTGTCCCCGCGGCGCGGCCTTCAGCTGGTACACCTACTCGCCGACCCGCGTGCGTTACCCCTACGGACGCGCGGTACTGGTGGAGGCCTACCGCGAGGCCAAGGCCCGCCTCGGCGGCGACCCGGTCGCCGCCTTCGCGGAGATCTCCTCCAACCCCGAGACCCGCAGGCGCTACCAGCAGGCCCGCGGCAGGGGCGGCCTGGTCCGGATCAGCTGGCACGAGGCGATCGAGATCGCGGCCGCCTCCTACGTCCACACGATCAAGACCTACGGACCCGATCGGTGCGTGTCGTTCTCGCCGATCCCGGCGATGTCGATGGTCTCCCATGCCATCGGCACCCGGTTCAACCACC
>CAYSZZ010000032.1:43628-43965 GCA_964435735.1 uncultured Propionibacteriaceae bacterium | reverse complement strand
CGCTGCGGCTGTTCGAGTTCGGTCACGTCTACCGCTACGAGAAGTCGGGCGTCGTGCACGGTCTCACCCGGGCCCGCGGCTTCACCCAGGACGACGCCCACATCTACTGCACCCGCGAGCAGATGAAGGACGAGTTGGCCAGCCTGCTCACCTTCGTCCTCGATCTGCTGCGCGACTACGGCCTGGACGACTTCTATCTGGAACTCTCCACCCGCAACCCGGAGAAGTCGGTGGGTGATGAGCAGACCTGGGAGGATGCGACCCGCGTCCTGGCCGAGGTCGCCGAGGCGTCCGGGCTCGACCTGGTCCCGGATCCGGGCGGCGCGGCGTTCTACGG
>CAYSZZ010000032.1:0-43618 GCA_964435735.1 uncultured Propionibacteriaceae bacterium | reverse complement strand
GGACCGAAGATCGACTTCCATGTCGAAGATTCGATCGGACGCACCTGGCAGCTGTCCACGATCCAGCTCGACTTCTTCGAGCCCGAGCTGTTCGAGCTGGAATACACCGCTGGCGACGGCAGCCGGCAGCGTCCGGTGATGATCCACCGTGCCCTGTTCGGCTCGATCGAGCGCTTCTTCGGGGTGCTGCTGGAACACTATGCGGGCGCTTTCCCGGCCTGGCTGGCCCCCGTGCAGGTGACCTGCATCCCGGTCTCGGCCGACCAGAACGACTACCTCGGCGACGTCGCCGCGCAACTGAGGGCGGCGGGCATCAGGGTGGACGTGGACAGCAGCGACGACCGGTTCGGCAAGAAGATCCGCAACGCCCAGACCCAGAAGGTGCCGTTCATGCTGATCGCCGGCGACACCGACGCGAGCGCCGCGGCGGTGTCCTTCCGCTACCGCGACGGCAGCCAGAACAACGGCGTCCCGATCGCGGAAGCGATCGACGAGATCATCGCCGCGGCCCGGCCACCGCGGCGATGACCGACCCCCAGCCGGAGTCGCCGGCGACGCTTGCCGGAGTTCCGGACGGCTTCCAACGGCTCTGGACCCCGCATCGAATGGTCTACATCGACGGGGAGAACAAGCCGGCCACCACCGGGATCTGCCCGTTCTGCGCGGCGCCCGCGCGCGGCGATGCCGACGGTCTGGTGGTGCACCGCGGCGAGCTGGCCTACGTGGTGATGAACCTCTACCCGTACTCCCCGGGACACCTGCTGGTCTGCCCGTACCGGCACGTGTCGGACTACACCGAGGCGACCGATGCCGAGCGGGACGAGATCGGTGCCCTCACCGCGACGGCGATGACGGTGATCCGGTCGGTGTCGGCGCCGGCGGGGTTCAACGTCGGCATCAACCTGGGCGCGGTCGCGGGAGCGGGGATCGCGGCGCACCTGCATCAGCACATCGTCCCGCGTTGGCTGGGGGACTCGAACTTCCTGCCCGTGGTGGCGCAGACCCGTGCCCTGCCACAGTTGCTCGAAACCACGCGCGGCCTGCTGCAATCGGCCTGGCCCTGATGGATAGGCTGTGAGGGTGGCCGGAGAACCCTATGACACGACGCGGGTAGTGACCCTGCCCAACGTCCTGAGCTTCCTCCGGCTGTTGGGCGTCCCGCTCTTCCTGTGGCTACTGCTGGTCCGCGAGGCCGACCTCTGGGCGGTGGCCGTCCTGGTGGTCGGCGGTGCGTCGGACTGGTTCGACGGCTATCTGGCCCGCAAGTGGAACCAGCGTTCCCGGCTGGGACAGATCCTCGATCCGGCCGCCGACCGGCTCTACATCCTGGCGACCCTGATCGGCTTCGTGGCCCGCGACATCGTGCCGTTGTGGCTGCTGATCGTGCTGGTCACCCGGGACGTCCTGCTATTGCTGATGGTCCCGGCCCTGCGCAGCCGCGGCTTCATCAGCCTGCCGGTGCATTTCCTGGGCAAGGCCGCCACGTTCCTGCTGCTGTACGCCTTCCCGCTGGTGCTGCTCGGCGCCGGCGAGGAGCCGTGGCAGTTGACCTTCCGGATCGTCGGCTGGGCGTTGGTGATCTGGGGGGCCATCCTGTACTGGTCGGCCGGCGTGCTGTATCTGCGACAGTGCGTGGACGTGGTGCGCAACTTCCCGCCGCAACGGCGAATCGCGGCCGGTAGCACGCCGTGAACGCGCCGCGCCGGGTCGACGAGAGCATGGACCTGCTCAACGACATCGTGCGCCAGCCGATCGACCCGGACTATCCCGAAGCCGGCGCGGGCACGACACCGCGTCGCTCGCCGGCCGTGGTCGTGGTCCTGCTGGTCTTCGGATTGATGGCCGGGGTGTCACTGGCCTCGACACTGCGGGCCGCGCCGCAGATCCAGCAGGAACGTGCCGAACTCCGGGCTCGCGTGGAGGCGGCCGCGGCGCGGACCGACGCCCTGCGCCTGGAAGCGGGCGCGCTGGCCCAGACCAACCGGGAACTGAGCGAGGCCGGCGCCGGCCTCGACCCGGACACCCAGGCAGAACTGCGGCGGCTGGAGGCCACCACCGGGGCGCGCGCGGTGACCGGCCCCGGCGTGACCGCCCGGGTCGACGATGGTGAGGGTGGCGGGCAGGCACTGGTGGTGGCCGCCGATCTGCGTCAGCTGGTCAACCAGTTCTGGCGCAGTGGAGCCGAGGCGGTCGCGATCAACGGTCATCGACTGAGTTCCCGCACGGCCGTCCGTGGCGCCGGCGACGCGATCACCGTCGACTACCGCTCGCTGACCCGTCCCTACCGGGTGGAGGCGATCGGTGATCCCGACCGGCTGCTCTCGGAGTTCCCGAACTCCGCCGGCGGCCAGTGGTGGGCGTACCTGCAGCAGAACTACCAGATCGCCTTCGAGTTGCGCAGGGCGGACGAACTCACCCTCGCCCCCGACCCGGAACTGAGGCTGGATCGAGCGGTGACGGAACGATGAAAAGGGGGGACGCGCGGTGTATGCGATCCTTGGCCTGGTAGCCGGCGTGGCGCTGGGCATCTTTCTGCAACCCACCCTGCCGCCGGCCCTGGAGCCCTACCTGCCGATCGCCATCGTGGCCGCTCTGGACGCGATCTTCGGAGGCGTGCGGGCCTATCTGGAGCACAAGTTCAGCGATCGGGTGTTCGCGGTGTCATTCGTCTCCAATGTTCTGATCGCGGCGCTGATCGTCTGGTTGGGCGATCAGATCGGCGTCGGCGCTCAGCTGTCGACCGCCGTGGTGGTGGTGCTCGGGATCCGCATCTTCACCAACGCCGCGGCGATCCGCAGGACGCTGTTCCATGCCTGAGCAGTCAGAGGAGCCCGCACGCCGGGTGCCGGCGATGTTGCGTCCTTCGCGCGGACACCTACTGGTCGCGGTGCTCCTGCTCGTGTTCGGGCTTATCGTGACGATGCAGATCCGCTCACGTGCCGGCGAGCAGGACTACTCCGGGCTGCGGCGCACCGAGCTGGTGGCGATCCTGGACGACCTGACCGCCGAGTCCCGCCGGCTGGAGGCCGAGATCGCCCAGTTGCGCACCACTCAGCAGCAGTTGCTCAGTGGTGCCGACCGCCAGCGGGTGGCGCGCGAGGAAGCCGAGCGCCGTCGCAAGGAGCTGTCGATCCTGAGCGGTGCCGCCCCGGCGGTCGGAGAGGGCATCCGGGTGGTGATCGCCGACCCGAACCAGGCGGTGGGGGAGACCGTGCTGCTGGACGCGCTGGAGGAGCTGCGCGATGCGGGGGCCGAGGTGATGGAGGTCAACGACACCGTCCGCGTCGTCGCCAACAGCTGGATCGGCAGCGACGGCAGCCGGATCGTGATGGACGGCGTCGCGCTGGCTCGTCCGTTCGTGATCGATGCGATCGGCGAGCCGCACGCGCTCACCGAGGCCCTGCGTTACCGCGGCGGCCTGGTCAGCGAGATCCAGGACGAGAAGACCGGAGGCACGGTCTCGATCGATTCCTCCGACCGGATCGAGATCACCTCCGTCCGCGAACCCAGCAATCCGGAGTTCGCCAAGCCTGCCTGACGCTGGCACGGGGTACACACTAAGGTGTTGCCGTAGCCGTCCCCCTCAGAAGGAGCCGAAAGTGTTCCCAGACGATCTCCACTACAGCGCCAAGCACGAGTGGGTGCGAGTCGGTTCGGGTCCGACAGCGCGGGTCGGGATCACCGACTACGCCGCCGAACAGTTGGGAGATGTGGTCTACGTCTCGCTGCCCCAGGTCGGCGAGGAGGTCGCCTTCGACGACGCCTGCGCCGAGGTCGAATCCACCAAGAGCGTTTCAGACGTGTTCGCTCCGGTCTCGGGCGTGGTCAGCGCGGTGAACGACCTGCTGCTGGAGAATCCCGAGACGATCAACAATGATCCCTACGGTGACGGCTGGATCTTCGAGGTCGAACTCGCGGATCCGGAAGAACTCGACGATCTGCTGGACGCCGATGAGTACGGCGCGAGCGTTGCGGAGTAGGAGAACCCACTAAGCTGAGAGTCAGCCGATAGATTCTCAGCAAGGAGCGCTGAGAGAGGAGGCGAAAGCGATGCTCAAGTGCCCGGCCTGTGGCCACCAGGTGACCGAGAACAGCAACTTCTGCCCGCACTGCGGCGCGAGCCTGGCGAAGGTCTCCGGAGATACCACCCGCGTGATCTCCGCGGTGGTCGACGACGTGACCTTCGAGGATCTGAACGCCGACGACCGAGCCGCCGTTGAGGCATTGCCGGAGGGTTCGGCGCTGCTGCTCGTCCCGCACGGCACGAATGCCGGCGCGCGCTACCTGATCGACGCCGACGTGACCACCGCCGGACGCCATCCCCGCTGCGACATCTTCCTTGACGACATCACGGTCTCCCGCCAGCATGCCCGGTTCGTCCGCTCCGACGGCCAGGTCTGGGTGAGCGACGAGAACAGCCTCAACGGCACCTATGTGAACCGGACGCTGATCGAGGACGCGGTCGCGCTGCGGCGCGGCGACGAGGTGCAGATCGGCAAGTTCCGGATGGTCTTCTTCACCAGTGGGTCCGGGCAGGGCTGATGGCCATTGGCCTGCGGAGCATCGGACAGGTGTTGTCGGTGCTCAAACCCGAGTTCCCGGATGTGTCGATCTCGAAAATCCGCTTCCTGGAATCCGAGGGGCTGATCTCCCCGGAACGGGCACCGTCGGGCTATCGCAGATATGCCGAGTCCGACATCGATCGCCTGCGCTACATCCTGGACGTCCAGAAGAACCACTACCTGCCGCTCAAGGTGATCCGCGAGCATCTGGACATGATCGATCGCGGCGAACAGCCGCCGACCCCGACCGCGCCCGCCGGGCCCGGGGAGCCCGCAGAATCGATGGAGGTCACCACACCCTCGCCGCGAGCGCCGAAACGCCCGATCCGGGTGACGCGCCGAGAGTTGTTGAAACTGAGCGGGCTGAGCGAGCCGGCGCTCAGCGAACTGGAGCGGCACGGGCTCGTCGCTCCGCGCCGGGGAACCGTCTACTACGGACGGGATGCTCTCACCGTGGCGGTGATCGCCCGGAAGCTGGGGGCCTACGGGATCGACGCCAGGCACCTGCGGGTGGTCAAGCAGGCCGCGGAGCGGGAGGTGGGGCTGATCGAGCAGGCGATCACTCCCTACCTGCGCCGCAACCCGACCTCTCGCCAACTGCCCGCCGAGGTGATGCAGCTGGTGCTGCACGCCCACGCCGCAATCATGCGTTCCCAACTTCCGCAATGAGGCACTGATGCGCGAACTCACCGTGGTCGAGGTAAGGGTCAGCACCAGCGGCACCACGCCCGTCGTGGTACTGCAGGAGGTCGGCGGCGACCGGCTGCTGCCGATCTGGATGAGCGCCGGCGGCGCGGCCGCGATCGTCGCCGCGACCGAGGAGCCCGACGTCGAGCGACCCGCCATCCACGATCTGGTGGGGGAGTTGCTGACAGCCTTGGGCGGCGGTCTCGACGAGGTGAGGATCGTCGGCTACGCGGAGGGGCAGTTCCACGCCGAAGTTGTGGTGGACGGCGCCCAGCTGAGCTGTCGTCCCTCGGACGCCATCGCCCTCGCGCTGCGCGCCGGGCGTCCGATCAAATGCGCCGAGGACGTGCTGGAGGTGGCCGGCGTCAGCGCTGTCCCGGCTGCACCGGAGGCTCCGGAGGAAGAAGTGGAGAAGTTCCGCGAGTTCCTCGACAGCGTGAACCCCGACGACTTCTGAGAGCTCCCGGATCCGGGTTCGGGATAGGCCGGGCCCCGGACCGGGACCGCGGGCGACCGTGGCGGATCTCAGGTCGCAGTTGAGACTTGGGACTCCTCGGCGTGACCTGCGGCGTGTCGTTGACCACCGGGAACCAGGGCGGTTAACGTCATTGCACCGGCACAGCTGACCCAAGCGGATCGAGGTAAACGTGGCCACACAGCAGGAGACCCTGTTCGAGGGTGACTTCGCGCCACTGCCTGAGGACTTCGGCTTCCGCGGGCCGGTGGCTTGCCGCGCCGCGGACATCACCTACCGCCAGCTGGACTACTGGGCCCGCACCGGACTGGTGGTCCCGGAGATCCGGCCGGCCGGAGGCTCGGGCACGCAGCGGCTGTACAGCTTCCGCGACATCCTGCTGCTGAAGGTGATCAAGCGGCTGATCGACGCCGGCGTGTCGCTGCAGCAGATCCGGACCGCGATCGAACACCTGCGGGCCCGTGGCGTGCAGGATCTCACCGAGGTCACGCTGCTCAGCGACGGGGTCTCGGTCTACGAATGCACTTCCGACGACGAGGTGATCGACTTGCTTCGCGGCGGGCAGGGCATGTTCGGAATCGCCTTGGGCGGAGTCTGGCGCGACCTTGAGGGCACCCTTTTGGAACTGCCGACCGAGCGTGCCGAGGAGCCGGTTCTGACCGACGAACTCTCGCAGCGCCGGCAGCAGCGCGCCACCGGCTAGAAGACTTCTGCGGCTCGGTCTCGGCACACGGCGATCCCCGCCCCGCGGGCCTGGCGCTGAACCGGCGGGCCCCGCGTTTGCAGTAGGTTGGGTGGTACCGACCAAGGACGAAAAGGCCACCATGACGGACTTCGCGCTGCGCCACCTCGGCCCCTCGATGGACGACACCGAACGGATGCTGGCGCACCTGGGATATCGCACCCTGGATGAGCTCATCGACGCAGCGATTCCCGCCGAGATCCGAGACCGGGAGCCCGTGGCGCTGCCGCCGGCTCTGACCGAGGCGCAGGTGCAGGCCCGGCTGGCCGAGCTCGCCGCCCGCAACGCGCCCGGACGGGCGATGGTCGGACTGGGCTACCACGGCACGATCACACCGCCGGTGATTCGCCGGCAGGTGCTGGAGAACCCGTCCTGGTACACCGCCTATACGCCCTATCAGCCCGAGATCAGCCAGGGTCGGCTCGAGCTGCTGGCGGTATTCCAGACCGTGATCTGCGAGCTCACCGGACTTCCCACCGCCGGCGCCTCGTTGCTGGATGAAGCCACCGCGGTGGCGGAGGGGGTCGCCCTGGCCAGGCGGAGCCTGCGTCGTGGTTCCACCGTGGTGGTCGATCCCGAGCTGCTGCCGCAGACGCTCGGAGTGTTGCGGACTCGCGCGCAGGCGCTCGGTATCGAGGTGCTCCAGCGTCCGCTGGAGGCGGAACCGCCCGACGACCTGCTGGCCGTCGTGGTGCAGCTGCCGGGGGCGAGTGGCCGCGTCCGATCGGCTGCGGAACTCGCCGCGATCGCCGCGGCCGCCCATGCCCGCGGCGCGCTGGTGATCGCCGCCTGCGACGTGCTGGCCCTCACCGTGCTCACCGCTCCGGCCACCTGGGGAGCGGATCTGGTGGCAGGCTCCACCCAGCGGTTCGGCGTACCGCTGTTCTACGGCGGTCCGCACGCGGGCTACCTGGCGGTGCGCGCCGGGTTGGAGCGGCAGCTGCCGGGGCGGTTGGTCGGGCTGTCCAGGGACGCAGACGGCGTCCCGGCCTACCGGCTGGCCTGGCAGACCCGCGAACAGCACATCCGTCGCGAGAAGGCCACCTCGAACATCTGCACCGCTCAGGTGCTGCTGGCGATCGTGGCCGCGCTCTACGTCGTCCATCATGGGCCGGACGGGCTGACGGCCATCGCCCGGCGGATCCACGAGAAGGCTCGGCGCCTGGCGGGCATGCTCGACACGGCGGCGTACCCGCTGGCATCACAGGACTTCTTCGACACCCTGACCGCGCTCGCCCCCGGGCGCGCGGCCGCCCTCGTGGCCGCGGCGCGCGACAAGGGGATTCACCTGCGGTTGATCAACGCCGACCAGGTCGGGATCAGCGTGGGGGAGGACACCACCGAGGCCGACCTGGAGGCGCTCGCCGAGGTCTTCGGCGGGTCGCTGAAGTCCGCGCCCCTGGGTGGCCTCGCCGGGCAGGTCCGCGACCTGCCGTTCTGCACCCACCCGGTGTTCAGCCGGTACCGCAGCGAGACCGAGTTCCTGCGCTACCTGCGGACGCTCTCCGACCGCGACTTCGCACTCGACCGGGGAATGATCCCGCTCGGCTCCTGCACCATGAAGCTCAACCCGGCCGCCGCACTGGAGCCGATCAGCTACCCGGGCTTCGCCAACCTGCACCCCTTCGTGCCGGCCGCCGACGCCGCCGGGTTCCGCGAACTCATCGACGAACTGGGGGAGTGGCTGGCCGCGATCACCGGCTACGACCAGGTGAGCGTGCAGCCCAACGCCGGCGCGCAGGGCGAACTCGCCGGGCTGCTGGCCATCCGCAGCTATCACGCCGCCCGCGGCGAGGGCGAGCGGACGATCTGCCTGATCCCGGCGTCGGCGCACGGCACCAACGCGGCCTCGGCTGCGATGTCCGGGATGACGGTGGTCGTGGTGGCGACCGCGTCCGACGGCTCGGTCGACATCGACGACCTACGGGTCAAGCTGGAGAAGCACGCGGGGCAGGTTGCTGCGGCGATGGTGACCTACCCCTCCACTCACGGGGTGTTCGAGTCGGGGATCACCGAGGTCTGTGAGCTGGTGCACGCCGCCGGGGGACAGGTGTACGTCGACGGGGCCAACCTCAATGCCCTGCTGGGGCTGGCTGCGCCCGGCCGGATCGGAGCGGATGTCAGCCACCTCAACCTGCACAAGACCTTCGCCATACCGCACGGCGGCGGGGGCCCGGGGGTCGGTCCGGTGGCGGTGAAGGCACATCTGGCGCCCTATCTGCCCAACCATCCGCTGCTGGCCGACGCCGGGCCGGCGTCCAGCTACGGCCCGATCAGCGCCGCGCCGTACGGCTCGGCGGGGGTGCTGCCGATCAGCTACGCGTTCATCGCCATGATGGGTGCGGACGGCCTCAAGCAGGCCTCCCAGTTGGCGATCCTGAACGCGAACTATGTCGCCGCACAGCTGTCGCAGCACTACCCGATCCGCTACACCGGCGCCCACGGACTGGTGGCGCACGAGTGCATCGTCGACCTCAACGCGCTCAGCAAGGGTTCCGGGATCAGCGTCGAGGATGTCGCCAAGCGGTTGATCGACTACGGCTTCCACGCTCCCACGATGAGCTTCCCGGTGGCCGGGACGCTGATGGTCGAGCCCACCGAGAGCGAGTCCCGGGCGGAGCTGGATCGGTTCTGTGCCGCGATGGCGTCCATCCGCGCCGAGATTGATGCGGTGCTGGACGGCACCTGGCCGGCCGACGACAACCCACTGGTGAACGCTCCGCACCCGCTCACCCGGGTGACGGCCACCGACTGGGAGCACCCCTATCCACGTGAACGGGCCGGTTTCCCGGCCGGCAACCCGCGCGGCCCGGTGGCCGACGGGGGCGCCGAGAAGTACTGGCCACCGGTGGGCCGGATCGACAACGCCTATGGCGACCGCAACCTGAACTGCACCCTGGGCTAGCCGATGATCGCCTGGTGGGAACAGTTCTCGAAGCGACCGCTGGTCGCGCACATCCTGCGTGCCATCGAACGCTTCAACACCCGCAACGGCACCCAACTGGCGGCCTCGCTGGCCTACTTCTCGATCCTGAGCATGGTGCCCGTCCTGATGCTGGCCTTCGGACTGCTGGGGATGACGCTGACCGTGCTGATGCCCGAGCTGCTGACCAGTGTCACCAGCTGGATCGAGGACGCACTCTCCGGCTTCGGCGACGACGACACCTTCACCAGGCAGATCCTGAACGTGGTCAACACCTCGCTGAACAGCTGGGCTGCCACCCTGACCGCCGCCCTGGCACTGGGGTTCTGGTTCGGTTCGAACTGGGTCGGTAACCTCAAGCGGGCGGTCCGGCTGCTGATGCGCGCCGACGTGGACAACCCGGGCAAGTTGCTGCCCTTACCGCTGGACATCCTGTCCAACTTCGCCGGACTGGTCGCACTGTTTATCGGTGTGGTGGTGACTTTCGCCACCTCCCTGGCCGCTTCGACGCTCACCGAGGAAGTGGGACATCTGCTCGGACTGGACGGCGGCTGGGGCTGGTCGTTGTTGCTGCGACTGATCAGCCTGCTGGTCTCGTTCGCC
The DNA here is from genome assembly GCA_964435735.1 of uncultured Propionibacteriaceae bacterium. Taxonomy (GTDB): domain Bacteria; phylum Actinomycetota; class Actinomycetes; order Propionibacteriales; family Propionibacteriaceae; genus Propionicimonas. Next base: position 33,626 of record CAYSZZ010000032.1, on the reverse strand, counting down.
GCCGGCACCGGACTGTTCTGGCTGCTGTTCGCCTGGTTCACCCCCGAGCCGGTACCCGGCGGCCACCTGTGGTTCGGCGCGGCGGTGGGGTCGGCCGGGCTGCTGATCCTGCAACTCCTGGCGGGCTATCTGGTGCGGGTCTTCTCGCGCAACATGACCGCCAACGTCTTCGGCAGCATCATCGTCTTGATGATCTTCCTCAACCTCTTCGCAACCTTGATCCTGTTCATCGCGGCCTGGCTTGCCACCCAGGCTGAACCTGAGCCGGAGCCTGAGCCCGAACCGGAACCCGAGCCGGAGCCGGTGGAGGCCAAGCCCGGCCGGCTCCTCGTCTCGGCGAAGGTCGCCGAGCAGTCGATGGGGGCCGGTCTGAAGGCCGGCTACGTCGTCGGAACCGCCACCGGCCTTGGCCTGGGCGCGCTGCTCGTGGGCGGCCTGCGGGCGCTCTTCGGTCGACGTCCGCGATGAGATTCTCCCAACGCGGTCAGGTCGAGCCCTTCCATGTGATGGAGGTGGTCAAGGCCGTCACCGAGCGTCAGCGGACGCACCGCGACGCCATCGCGCTCTGCGTCGGGCAGCCGGGGACGCCCGCACCGGCTCCGGTTCTGACGGCCGCGGCCGCGGCACTGGGCGACCAGCAACTCGGCTATACCGAAGCCGCAGGCATCCGGGCTTTCCGCGAGCGCATCGCCGAGCACTACAACCAGACCTACTCGCTGGGGAAGATCCCGGCGGTCGACCCTGCCGAGGTCGTAGTGACCACCGGGTCTTCAGGCGGCTTCCTGCTCACCCTGCTGGCCGCGTTCGACGCGGGCGATCTGGTGGCGATGACCCGTCCGGGCTACCCGGCCTACCGAAACGACATCCTCAGCGTCGGCTGCCGGCTGCTGGAGCTCCCGGTGGGGGAGCGGACGCGCTACCAGCCGACCGTCGCCATGCTCGATGCCTTGCCGGAGGTACCGGCCGGGCTGGTGCTGGCCAGTCCGTCGAACCCGACCGGCACGATCATCGACGCCGACGAGCTGGCCGCGATCACCGCCTGGTGCGCGTCCCACGACTGCCTGCTGATCAGCGACGAGATCTACCACGGCATCTCCTACGGACGCGGCTGTGCCAGTGCCCGTCAGTTCGGCACCGAGGCCGTCGTGGTGGGCTCGCTCAGCAAGTATCACTCGATGACCGGCTGGCGGATCGGCTGGCTGTTGCTGCCCCCGGCCCTACGTCGTCCGGTCGAACTCCTGCAGGGCAACCTGGCGATCTGCGCCCCGGCGCTGTCGCAGGTGGCGGGCATCGCCGCGTTCGACCAGGCCTCCGCCGACGAACTGGATACCCATGTCGCGCGCTACGCCGCCAACCGCGAGTTGCTGCTGCGCCGGCTGCCCGAACTGGGCATCACCAGCTTCGCCCCGCCCGACGGCGCCTTCTACGCCTACTGCGACGTCAGCCATCTCACCGATGACACCCAGCGCTGGTGCGAGGAAGTACTGGCCGCGACCGGTGTCGCTCTCGCCCCGGGCCGGGACTTCGACCCGGTCGAGGGCCACCGCATGGTGCGGCTCAGCTTCTGCGGCCAGACCGCGGAACTGCGGGAGGCGCTTGACCGGCTGGTCGGGTACCTCACCCGTCATCTGGGCGCGGGCCGGGATCTTCCGGTTTGAGGTTCCCGGTGAATCAGTGCTCGGCGGGCGGCGCGGCAACCGGTGCCGGCTGGCCGATGCCGGCCAGTAGATCGAGGTACCACTGCTGGGTGATGTCGAACGGCTTGCCACCGGCGATCCGGTCGAAGGCGATCACGGTCAGCTCGTCGTTGGCGTCCTCGTCGTGGCCGATCACGCCAGGGTTGCCGGCCAGCGCGGAATCGACCGCCAGGTCGGTCATGGACTTGATCAGCGCCAGGTCGTAGTCGTTGGCGGCGGCCGAGCGCGAGTAGTAGCCCGACTTCTGGACCAGCACCTTCTCGGCCTTCAGCATCCCGGCGAACTGCTTGCTGAACCAGTTGCCCGGGTTGATCCGCTCCAGCCGGATGTGGCCGAAGGCGTCGCGGGCGACCTCCTCGCCGTTGCGTTCCATCTCGGCGACGATGTCGGCGATGCCGGCGCCCTCGGAGAGGAAGATGTTGACGCAGCCCACCTCGTCCATCACGTGAAGCAGGCGGTCGGCCTCGGCCTTGATGTCGATGACGGCCTCGGGCAGCAGCACGGCATGCACGTCCCAGGCCCTGGAGTCCAGGCCGATCTCGGGCAGCCACTGCTGCTCGTCGATCCAGGAGTGGTACTTCTCGGCGGTGGCCGCGGTGAGCCAGCCGCAGTTGCGTCCCATCACCTCGTGGACGATCAGGATGCGGGTGCCCGCGTTGTGCTCGGCCAGCACGTTCTTGGCGAACCGGGCACCCATCTCGGCAGCGGTGTCGGCGCCCAGGGATTGCTTGATCGGGTAGACGTCGTTGTCGATGGTCTTCGGCAGGCCCACCACGGTGAGACCGTAGTCGTGCTCGGCGAGGTAGGCCGCCAGATCGGCCGCGGTGGTGTTGGTGTCGTCGCCTCCGATGGTGTGCAGCACGTCGACCCCGTCGGCGACGAGGCGGTCGGCGGCCACCTTCAGCGGGTTCTCACCCTCGGCGACCAGGCCGCGCTTGACCAGATCCTTGGCGTTGGTGAGCTTGACCCGGGAGTTGCCGATCGGGGAGCCGCCGTAGCGGTGCAGCAGGGCGGCGTTGTCGCGGACGACCTGGGTGACCGGCAGGTAGTCGCCGGTGAGCAGACCCTGGTAGCCGTTCTTGTAGGCGATGATCTCCACTTCGGGGGCCAGCTGGGTGTAGCGCTCGATCAGTCCGCCGATGGCGGACGAGAGGCAGGGTGCGAAACCGCCGGCGGTGAGGAGGGCGACTTTCTGAACCATCGGAGCAGATCCAATCAGTAGGGTTCGGACAACGCCCTCAGCCTACTGGGAAGCCCTGTCTCGCGCTGGTGCATCCGGCCCGGATCTGCGGCTCCGGCGACCAGGGAGGGGGCTGTCGGAAGCTGCTGGTCCGGGTGCAGAATGGTCCCTTCCACCCACCCCCGGGAGGCTCCGATGCCTGAAGAACGCGGCCAGTCACTGTCCGTCCTGGTCGCCGTGTCGGTGGTGGGGCTGTTGCTCATGTGCGGCCTGGTCGTTGACGGGGGTGCGCAGGCCGAGGCTGCTCGCCGGGCGCAGTCCGCCGCCGCGCTGGCGGCCCGGGCGGCCCTCGACACCACAGCCACGGCGCGCTTGGCGGGTGCCGAACCGGACGTGGGGCAGGCGGTGGCTGTCGCGCGTCAGGTGTTGTCGGCCCATGGCGTGGAAGGAGAGATCACGCTGCGCGCCGGCGAGGTCGAGGTGACCACCCGCACGCGCGTGGAGACGGTATTCCTCAGCCTGATCGGCATTAACACCTTGGGTGCCAGCGGCTCCGCGACGGCGGAGTTCCGGGACGGCTAGCGTTCAGCCCAGACTCGACGCCATCCGGAGTACGGCTTCGGTGATGATCTCCGGGCTGGCGGCAAGGTTGATCCGCACCCACTGACGATGCGCGGAGGAGAAGTTCACCCCAGGAGAGAAGGCGACCCGACCGCGCTCCAGGAAGGTGCGTGCGGGGTCCTCCAGGCCCAGGGCGGAACAATCGACCCAGGCCAGGTAGGTGCCCTCCCCGGGGCGATAGCCGGCACTCGGAACGTGCTGCGCCAGCAAGCGGCTCAGCAGCTGCTTGTTGACCGCGATCTCGGCCGACACCTCGTCCACCCAGTCCTGAGCATGTCGCATCGCGGCGGTGTGGGCGATGGCGGCCCAGTGGCCCATCGCCTGGAGGGCCAGCGGCGGCAGCCTGCGCAGCACCGGCATCGTTTCGGTGCCGCCGACGATCAGGCCGGCCTTGAAGGCCGCCAGGTTCCAGGCCTTGCCGGCGGAGGTGACGACGATCGCCCGCTCGCCACCGGGAACGGCCAGCGCCGAGGTGAACCGGACTCCGGGATCGACGAGCCGGGCGTGGATCTCATCCACCACGAGCTGGACGCCGTGCTCGGCGCACAGCCGGGCCACGGCGGCGAGCTCGTCGGCGGTGTGCACCGTCCCGTGCGGGTTGTGCGGGGAGCACAGCAGGTACGCGGCCGGACGCCGAGCCAGCGCCGCTTCCAGCGCGGGCAGGTCGAGGCGGGCGTCCTGGGTGAGCGGCACCTCCACGATCCGCCGGTCATAGCCGGCGATCACCTGCCGGAACGGCGGATAGATCGGGGGGTTGATCACCACCTCGTCCCCGGGGGCCGTGGTCACGGACAGGACCGCGAGGATGCTGTTCATCACGTCACCGGCATGCTTGATCTGCCGGTCGGCATCGAGCTCCAGTTGCCACACGTCCGCGGCCATCGCCGCGAAGGACTCGGCATAGGCCCGGCCGTGCGGGTAGCCGGTGTCGCCCCGCTCGGCCGCAGCTGCCAGCGCCCCCGCGACCGCCGGGTGCATCGCCACGTCCATCTCCGCCACCCACAGCGGCAGGACGTCGGGGTCGTAGGTCCGCCACTTCAGGCTGGTCCGGCGGCGCAGTTCGGCTTCGGTCAGGGACAGGATCGGCATGGAATGACCCTAGACGACCAGCCGCGCTCCCGTGGGATCGGCCCACGCCGGAACCCACGCTCTGGTGGCGCCTGGTCCTGGGTAGAGTGGCGGCATGGCCAGGTACTTCGATGTGCACCCCGACAATCCGCAGCCCCGGGCGATCGCCCAGGTGGCGTCGATCGTCGAGAAGGGCGGCCTGATCGCCTACCCGACCGACTCCGGGTATGCGCTGGGCACCAGGGTCGGCAATGCCGAAGGCCTGCAGCGAATCCGCACCATCCGCGACCTCGGCCCGAATCACCACTTCACCCTGGTCTGTGCCGAGTTCGCGAAGCTGGGACAGTACGTCCAGATGGACAACAACGTCTTCCGGGCCGTGAAGGCGCACACCCCCGGCCCCTACACGTTCATTCTGAAGGCGACCAGGGAAGCGCCCAAGGTGATGCTGCATCCCAAGAAGAAGACCGTGGGCGTCCGGGTGCCGCAGCATACGACCGCGCTCGCCCTGGTGCGCGAGATCGGTCCGCTGATGTCGAGTTCGCTGATTCTGCCGGGTGAGGACGTACCCATGGTCGAAGGCTGGCAGGTGCTGGAGGAGCTCGGCTCCAGTCTGGACGCCGTGGTGGACTCCGGGGATGCCGGCCACGACCTCACGACCATCATCGATCTCTCCGATGGAGTGCCCGAGGTCTTGCGGGTGGGCGCAGGCGATCCCGCGGCTTTCGAGGACTAAGGCTATCCCCGCAGTACCCGGACGCCGCCGGCCGGGACGATCACCGGGCTGCTCGCGGGGGCGTCGGCGAGCAGGTCGTGGCTGATCGGCAGTTCGAGGCGAGCCTCCACCGGCGTGTGGTTGATGGCGACCACGTACCGATGCCCGTCAGCGTGGCGGGTGACCACTTCCACCTCTTCCGGCAGTCCGGACGGACGCAATCCGGCGTCGGCGTAGACCGGTCCGAGCACCGCAGGGAGCGAGTCGACGTCCAGGCCGGTCGACAGGTACCAGCCGTGTCCCCGGCCTAGCTGGTTCCGGGTCACCGCCGCTCCTGCGGGCAGCGGGCCATCGGCATAGCGCGCCACGACTTCCGCGCCGTCCACTCTGAGGTGATCGGCCCAGACCCGGCCGGTGACCGGTCCGGCCGGGCTCTCCAGTTGGAGCGTCTCGCCTCGGCGGAGCGGGAGGAACTCCTCGATCCAGACTCCGAGCGCCCGGCGCAGCGGCGTCATGAAGCCACCCGGATGGATGGTGTCGTGCTCGTCGACAATTCCGGAGAAGAAGCTCACCAGGAGGGTGCCGCCACGCTCCACGTAGCGGGTCAGGTTGTCGGCGTCGGCCTCGGTGAGCAGGTAGGAGGCAGGTGCGATCACCAGGCGGTAGCAGGAGAGGTCCTGGCCTGGGTGCGCGAAGTCGGTTGTGATGCCGTCGCGCCAGAGCCGATCGTAGAAGGTGTCGATGCGGGCACGGTGGTCGGCATCGACGCTGGGGCGGTACTCCAGATCCTGCGCCCAGAAGGACTCGTAGTCCCACAGGATCGCAGCCTCCGCCTGGACTCTGGAGCCCCGGAGCTCCGCCAGCCCGCCCAGCTGCTCGCCCAACTCCACCACCTCGCGCCAGACCCGGCTGTCGGTGCCGGCGTGCGGCAGCATCGCTGAATGGAACTTCTCGGCGCCGAACCGCGAGGCCCGCCACTGGAAGAACATGATCGCGTCGGCGCCGCGGCCCAGGTGGCTGTACGCGTTGCGGGCCTCCTCTCCCGGCAGCTTGGCGACATTGCGCGGCTGCCAGTTCACCGCCGAGGAGGAGTGCTCCAGGAGCATCCAGGGACGGCCGCCGGCCACGGAGCGGGTGAGATCGGCGGCCATGGCGAGTCCCACCTGGTTGCGTGGGTCGTGCGCCACGAGGTAGTTGTCGTTGGAGACGATGTCCACCTCCCGCGCCCACTTCCACAGATCGGTCCCCGGGTGGCTGGCCGCCATGAAGTTGGTCGTGATCGGCGCATCGGAGTGGACCCGGATCGCGTCCCGCTCGGCGGTGAAGCACTCCCGCAGCATGTCGTCGCTGAACCGGGCGAAGTCAAGTTGCTGACTCGGGTTCACGGCGGTCGGCGCGGCGGCCGGCAGGCCGATCTCGGCCCACTGGTGGTAGTACTGGCCCCAGAACAGCGTTCCCCAGGCATCGTTCAGGGCCGGAAGGGTCCGATAACGCTGCTCCAGCCAGCGCCGGAAGGCCACCAGGGCATGCTCGGAGTAGTCGTGCCCGACCGGCACGCCGTACTCGTTGTGGACGTGCCACAGTGCCAGTGCCGGGTGGTTGCCGTAGCGCTCGGCCAGGGCGGTCGCGATCGACAGCGCGGCTGCACGATAGGCAGGTGAGCTGGGGGAGACCATCCCGCGTGAGCCCGCGCCGAGCACCACTCCGTCACGGGTCACCGCCCGGGAGTCGGGGTGGGAGGCGTAGAACCAGGCCGGGGGAGCCGCGGTCGGCGTCCCCAGAGCGACCCGGATCCCGTGGCCATGCAACAGGTCGAGCAACCGGTCGAGCCAGGCGAAGTCGTACTGGCCCGGTGATGGCTCGAGGATCGCCCAGGAGAACACCCCGACGCTGACCAGGTTCACCCCGGCCCGTCTCATCAGGTCGACGTCTTCCTGCCAGACCGACTCCGGCCACTGTTCGGCGTTGTAGTCGCCGCCGTAGCAGATCGAGTCGACTCCGGGCAGCCAGCCGCTCCAGGTGTCGTTCACACCATCACCTCTCATGCCAGAGCGCGAACGGACTCCGTGGCCGCGCCAGTGGAACCCCGGACGACCAACTCGCCCCGGAAGAGTAGTTCGACCCGAGAAGTGGGATTGCCTTCCAGGTCCTCCAGCAGAGTCGAGACCGCGGTCGCGCTCATCTCGGGCACCGGCTGGCGCACAGTGGTGAGCGGCGGATCGACGAAGGCCATCGTGGGGGAGTCGTCGTAGCCGACGATCGAGACATCCTCGGGGACGCGCAGGTCGAGCGCGCGCGCCGCCCGGATGGCGCCCAGCGCCATCAGGTCCGACCCGCACACGATGGCGGTGTGGCCCGACTCCAGCAACCTGGTCGCGGCGGCCTGCCCACCTTCCAGTGTGTAGAGGGTGTGGACGATGTGGGGGCTGGGGTCACTGATCCCGGTCAGGGTGCGCAGAGCCTCACCGAAGGCCTTGGTCTTGCGCTGGCTCGGCAGGAAGCGGTTGGGCCCGATCGCCAGGCCGATCCGCTCATGGCCCAGAGACACCAGGTGGCGCACCGAGACGTCGACCACCGAGGATTCGTCGATGCTGATGAAGGTGCCCTCGATGTCCTCGGCGTAGCCGTTGACGAAGACCTGGGCGATGCCGCGGGCCCGGAGATCCCGATAGCGCTGATGGTCGGCGGCGGCGTCCGCGTGCAGACCGGACACGAAGACGATCCCGCGGACGCCCTGATCCAACAGCAGCGAGATGCACTGATCCTCGGTGGTGCCGCCGGGGGACTGCGAGCACAACAGCGCACCGTAGCCCTGCCGCGCGAGCCGGATCTCCAGGGACTGGGCGAAGGCGGCGAAAATCGGGTTGGCGAACTCGGCGACGATCACCCCGACCAGGCCCTCGGCCTTGGCGCGCAGCGCAACCGGTCGCTCGTAGCCGAGCATGTCCATGGCTGCCAGCACCGCCTGGCGGACATCCTCGGAGGCGCCAGGCTTGCCGTTGAGGACGCGGGAAACGGTCGCGGTGCTCACCTTGGCGACCTCAGCGATGTCCAGCATGCGAGGGCGCTGCGCGCGAGGGGCGCGCTTCTTCGTCATCGATGGCTCCGTTCGGCTGGGACGGCACTGACCGCCGTGGTCAGTGTCCGCCATTCTCGTCATACACAGCCTGCCGCACAAGCAACCGTTATCGCAACGTTACGTAACGCATTGCGTAAACGTACGTCCACCGGTTACTGTTTTGCGCATCACCACCGGTCGGTGAGACCGGTCCATCTGACCCACGAGGAAAGAGAGAACCGATGCGAAGGAGCATCATCGCGATCGGCATCGCGGCACTGCTGGCTGGCTCGCTCGCCGCCTGTGGCGGTCCGGCTGCCCCGACCACCGCCCCCGAGCCCGGCGCCAGCACTCCGGTCGAGCCCGCTGAGCCCGTGACCCTGAAGGTCTGGGAGTCGCTGAACGGCCCGGACGAGTTCATCAAGCAGGCCGGTGCCAAGTACACCGAGCAGCACCCCAACGTCACCGTCGAGTTCGTCAACGTCGAGCTCGGCGACGCCGCCGGCCAGATCGCGCTTGACGGACCGGCCGGCACCGGTCCGGACATCTTCGGCGCGCCGCACGACAAGCTGGGCGAGCTGGTCTCTGGCGGCCATGTGCTCGCCGTCGCCGATGCCGCCGGCGTGACCGCCAACGTCCTCGAGCCCGCAGCCGCCGCGGCCACCTACGAGGGCACCATGTACGGCTACCCGGTCGCCACCGAGACCTATGCGCTCTACTACAACAAGGCTCTGGTCACCGACCCGCCGAAGACCTGGGACGACGTGATCGCCTTCTCCAAGGAGTTCAACGCTGCCAACAAGGGCAAGTTCGGCTTCGTGATGGATGTCGGCAACGGCTACTACACGATCCTGTTCACCACCTCCCAGGACAACCGGCTGTTCGGTCCCGACGGCACCGACACCACGAACACCAACATCAACTCGCCGGCCTCGGTTGAGGGCATGAAGCAGTTCCAGGGCCTGCGCGCCGCGCTTGATGTCGCCGCCGCCGACCTGAGCACCGACACCGTCGATGCGCTGTTCGCCTCCGGCGACGCCGCGATGCACATCTCGGGCCCGTGGAACGTGAAGAACTTCACCGACGCCGGGATCGACTTCGGTGTCACCACGCTGCCGGCGCTGACCGGCAACACCGATCCGGCCGCCTCCTTCGCGGGCATCCGGACGATGTACGTCTCCTCCTATTCCGAGAACCCGGAAGTGGCCGCGGACTTCGCGAAGTTCCTCACCACCCCGGAGATGCAGCAGTTGCGTGCCGACATCACCGGCGCCCTGGCGGCCTCCAACGCGGAGATCACCTACGCGAACCCGGTCGTGGGCGGCTTCGGCGAGCAGATGCCGTACGCCTTCCCGATGCCGTCCATTCCCCAGATGGGCAAGTTCTGGGACGCTATGAACGCTGCCAGCGCGAACATCTGGAATGGCGCTGACATCCAGACGGAACTGGACGCCGCGAACTCCGCGATCCTGGCCTGACACGCCGGTCCGCGTAGTCGTAGTGCTCCCGCCGGTTCTCTCCGGCGGGAGCACTACGCGAACTAGGGGAGGATGACCAATGGCGGTTGCCACCATCGAGCCGGATACCGGCCGGACTCGGGTCACGGGCGAATCCGAGCGCCGCCGCAAGGTTCGGCGACAAGCCTGGTTGTTCATGGGACTGGGCCACCTCCTGACGCTGAAGCAGTACGTCAAGGGTGTGCTGTTCGCTGCCGTCGAACTGCTGTTCCTGATCAATCTGCCGCTGATCGTCGGCAATCTGGGGAACCTGATCACGCTGGGGGAGGAGCGCCTCGACCTTCCGGTGAAGGATCGCCCGAATTCGCTGTTCATGCTGGTCGACGGCGTGATCACGATCGCGGTGATCCTGGCCTTCCTGGCGATCTACTACACCTCGGTGCGCAGTGCCCTCTCGCAGGAGCGGGCCTGGGAGCCGGGGCAGCCGCCACCCAAGGACGACATCCGCGGCGATCTGGCCGGGCGGGCCTTCCCGCTGCTCGGGCTGGTGCCGACCGTCGTTCTGATCGTCTTCTTCGTCATCGTGCCGCTGGTGTTCTCCACCCTGGTGGCCTTCACGAACTACTCGGCACCGAACCACATTCCCCCGGCCAAGCCGATCGACTGGGTCGGGCTGGAGAACTTCTTCTTCCTGTTCGGCGGTGACGCCACCTGGAGCGGCGCGCTGGTGAGGGTGTTCACCTGGACCATCGTGTGGGCCCTGCTGGCCACCCTGACCTGCTACTTCGGCGGCATGCTGCTGGCCGTCCTGCTCACGGAGAGCAGGTTCAAGGTCACCCCGCTGATCCGGGGGATCTTCATCCTTCCGTACGCGATCCCCGGCGTGGTCAGCCTGCTGTTCTGGCAGAACGCACTCAATGGCGCTTTCGGCACCTTCAACAAGACGCTGCAGGCCTGGGGGCTCATCGACAGCGCGATCCCCTGGCTGTCGGATCCGTGGCTGGCCAAGTTCATGGTGGTCACGATCAACCTGTGGGTCGGCTTTCCCTACTTCATGCTGCTGATCACCGGCACCATGACCGCGATCTCCAAGGACGTGCTGGAGGCCGCCGAGGTCGACGGCGCCAGCAAGATCGCGCGCTTCCGGCACATCACGCTGCCTTTGGTCATGTACCAGACGGCGCCGCTGATGATCCTGTCGTTCGCGCACAACCTGAACAACTTCGGCGCGATCTTCTTCCTGACCGGAGGCGGTCCAGCGGTCGCCGACACCACCACCACCGGAGCCGGGGGCACCGACATCATGGTCAGCTGGATCTACAAGCTCACCATCACCCTGCTGCAGTACCACCACGCCTCCGTGCTGGCGATCATGATCTTCGTCGTGCTGGCCCCGTTCGCGATCTGGCAGTTCCAGCGAACCAAGTCCTATAAGGAGGGTGAGCTGTGATGGCAACCGTGGTTCGGCGGATCAACGCCACCGTCGTCGGGCTGATCTTCCTTGTGGTGACGGTGGTCGTACTGTGGCCGGTCGTCCACCTGGTCGCCTCGGCGTTCACGCCAGGTCGCAGCATGGCGAACATGCCGATCGTCCCGTTCAGCAACGGGGTCACCTTCGAGCACTTCGTCTTCCTGTTCACCCAGACCGAGTACCCGCGATGGTTCCTCAACACCTTGATCATCGCGATCGCAACCTGCCTGGGCACGTTGGTGTTCGCCTCGCTCGGCGCCTACGTCTTCTCACGGTTCCGGTTCACGTTCAAGCGGCCGCTGCTGATGACCATGCTGATCCTGCAGGTGTTCCCGTCCTTCGTGGGCATGGTGGCGATCTATGTGCTGCTGTACCGGATCGGCGGGCTGGACACGCTGTGGGGACTGGTGCTGTTCTACCTCGCCGGCAACATGCCGTTCACCACCTGGCTGGTGAAGAGCTATCTGGACGAGATCCCGCGCAGCCTGGATGAGGCGGCCCGGCTCGACGGCGCCAGCAACTTCCGGATCTACCTTCAGATCATCCTGCCAGTGGCGAAGCCGATCCTCACCTTCCTGGCGGTAACCAGCTTCACCGCTCCGTGGATGGACTTCATCCTGCCCAAGCTGATCCTGCGCAGCCCGCAGAACCAGACTCTGGCGCTGGGGCTGTTCAGCTTCGTGACCGACAAGAACAACTACTTCACGAACTTCGCCGCCGGCGCGCTGATCGTGGCGGTGCCCTTCGTGATCTTCTTCCTGTTCACCCAGAAGTCGTTGATCGCGTCCCTGGCAAGCGGGGCGGTGAAGGAGTGAGTCACATCTGACAGCCCATTCAGTGGCGGCTCCTCGTCGCCTGGGTCTCGGGTGCGAGCTCAGGGCAGCCAGCGAAAAGTGACATAATGTACCTTATCGGACAAGGTGGAGGAGGCTCAGAACTCGTTCAGGCCGGCTGCCGCACGAGTTCGCCCGGTCCGCGAACCTACCGCCAGCCGAGTCCTGGGGCGACGTGGGTCAGGATGCTCTCCACCACGTGGGCGTTGTAGTCCACGCCGAGCTGGTTGGGCACGGTGAGCAGCAGCGTGTCGGCAGCGGCAATGGCTTCGTCCTGCTGCAGTTCCTCGATCAGGACGTCCGGCTCGGCGGCGAAGCTGCGGCCGAAGATCGCCCGGGTGTTGGCATCGATCCAGCCCACCTGGTCATCGGTGTCCCGGCCGAAACCGAAGTAGCGCCGGTCGGTGTCGTTGACCAGGGCGAAGATGCTGCGGCTCACCGAGACCCGGGGCTCGCGCTGATGCCCGGCGGCCTTCCACGCCTCCCGGAACGCCTCGATCTGCTTGCGCTGCTGGATGTGGAAGGGCTCTCCCGTCTCATCGGTCTTCAGCGTCGAACTCATCAGGTTCATGCCCTTCTCGGCCGTCCACACCGCGGTGGCGTCCGAGGCGGCACCCCACCAGATCCGCTCGCGCAGGCCCGCGGAGTACGGCTCCAGGCGCAGCAGGCCCGGCGGGTTGGGGAACATCGGACGCGGGTTGGGCTGGGCGAAGCCGTGGCCCTGGAGCAGGTCGAGGAAGACCTCGGTGTGGCGGCGGGCCATGTCGGCCTCGGTCTCCCCCTCCGCCGGCGCATACCCGAAGTGACGCCACCCGTCGATCACCTGCTCGGGCGATCCCCGGCTCACCCCCAGCTGCAGCCGTCCGCCCGAGATCAGGTCCGCAGCGCCGGCGTCCTCGACCATGTAGAACGGGTTCTCGTAGCGCATATCGATGACGCCCGTGCCGATCTCGATCCGGGACGTGCGCGCGCCGATCGCCGCCAGCAGCGGGAACGGCGACCCGGCTTGTCGGGCGTAGTGGTGGACCCGGAAGTAGGCGCCGTCGGCTCCCAGTTCTTCGACGGCGACCGCGAGGTCGATCGACTGGTGCAGGAAGTCCGCGCCGGAGCGGGTCTGCGAACCGGGCGAGTCCGACCAATGGCCGAAGGACAGGAATCCGATCTTCTTCACGTCGTCTCAACGCTGGCCGGCCCGCGACATTCCCGCTGTGCCATGATGCCGGACGTGACGAATCACCTGACGCTGGCCGAGTTGGTCGCGGCTGGGACACGGCTGCTCACCGCAGGCGGCGTCCCCTCCCCCGCCCACGACGCCCGCGCCCTGGCCGCCCATGCGCTGGGCGTGGAACGGCTGCCGGTGCTGCTGGACGTCGAGGTGGACACGCCGACCAGGAACGCCTTCGCCGAGCTCATCGACCGTCGTCGCCGGCGGGAGCCGCTGCAGCACCTCGTCGGGTCGACCGGGTTCCGCTACCTCACCCTGGCCGTCGAACCAGGGGTGTTCGTGCCCCGCCCGGAGACCGAGGTGGTGGCCCAGGCCGCGATCGACGAGGCGAACGCCCGGTTGCGGGACGGCACTCCCCCGCTCGTGGTCGACCTGTGTTGCGGGGCGGGAGGGATCGCCGTCTCGGTGGCCACCGAAGCGACGGGCAGCCTGGTCGTCGCTGTCGACCTCTCCCCCGCCGCAGTGCGGCTGACAAGCCGGAACGCGCGGTCGGCCGGCGTGGGGGCGATCCGCCTGGAACAAGGCGACGTCCGCGACGCCGAGCTGCTGGCAGACCTGGACGGCACCGTCGACGTGGTGGTGAGCAACCCGCCCTACATCCCGCCGGACGCCGTTCCGATCGAGCCCGAGGTGCGCGACCATGACCCCGACCTGGCCCTCTACGGCGGCGGGCTGGACGGCCTGGCCGTCCCGCGGGCGGTCGCGGCAACCGCCCGGCGGCTGCTGAAGCCCGGCGGGCTGTTCGTCATGGAGCACGCCGAGATCCAGGCGGAAGCGGTGCGGGCGATGGCGGGCGAGGCGGGATTCGTCGACGTCCACACCATCGCCGACCTCACCGGACGCCCTCGTGCGGTGGTCGCCCGGCTCAGTCGGATCTGACGCCGAGCGCGCCTTCCAGGCCGCGCAACACCGGCCAGGCGGCGTCCGCGGTGGTGCCGATCACGGTGTAGACGATGTCCTGCGGCTGGATGTGCGCAGAGCGGAAGGACACTCCGGCATCCTCTCCCTCCAAGGCGACGACGGCGTGCGCCGGCTTCAGCCAGAAGCCCCGCCCGTACCACCAGCCGCCCTCGTTCTCGCTGACCGGGGCGGTCATCTGCTCGACCGTGGCCTTGGCGACGATGCCGCCGGCCCGCAGTGCGCGCCAGAAGCCGGCCATGTCGGCCGCGGTCGTGTACGCCCCGCCGTCGCCACCACCGACGACCGGGAGATGCAGGACGTTGCTGCGCCACTGCCCGTCCACCTCGACGTAGCCGATCGCGGCGTCGGCCGGCAGGTCGTCCGAGCGCAGATAGCCGCTGCGGGCCATGCCGGCCGGGAGCAGCACCCGCTCGGCCACCAGGTCGTGGAACGGGCGCCCGGCCGCCCGCTGGGCCAGGATCGCCAGCAGGATGAACCCACCGTTGCAGTATTCGAATCGTTCGCCCGGAGGGAACTGCTGCGGGTGCCCGGCCAACATCGGCAGGTACTCCTCGGGCGAGACCAGGCGATGCACCGGAACGCTCAACAGGTACTCGCCCGGGTCCGCGTCGTCGTCGAGGTACTCACCGATCCCCGAGCGGTGAGAGAGCAGATGCCCGATGGTGACCGCGTCGTCGATCAGCGGCAGGTCCGTGCCCAGGAGCGAGCGCGCGGTCGTGTCGAGGGTGAGGATGCCGTCGGCGACCAGGCTCATCACGGCGAGGGCGGTGAAACCCTTGGAGCCGCTGGCCATGGCGAGCCGGTGCTCAGGCGTCATCGGTGCCCCGAGCCGGCGGTCGGCCAGACCCCAGGCCGCCTCGGCCAGCACCGTCCCGGCCCGGTCGACCCGCGCCACCCCGGCACCGGACGCCCCGGCGACCGCGGCAGCGAGGGCATCGGCCAGGGCGTCGGCGTTCATGTCAGAGGTTGATCATGTGGCCGGCGATACCCTCGACGACCTCCTTCAGGGCCTCCGACAGGCTGGGGTGGGCGTGGATGTTGCGCGCCACCTCATCGGCGGTGAGGTCCCACTGCTGGGCCAGGGTCAGCTCGGGCAGCAACTCCGAGACATCCGGGCCGATCATGTGGGCGCCCAGGATCTCGTTGTAGCGGGCGTCGGCCACCAGCTTCACAAAGCCGGTGGCATCGCCCAGGCCGTGAGCCTTGCCGTTGGCCGAGAACGGGAACTTCGACACCTTGACGTCGTAGCCCTTCGCCCTTGCCTGTTCCTCGGTGTAGCCGAAGGAGCCGATCTGCGGCTGGCAGTAGGTGGCTCGCGGGATCATGTCGTAGTTGATCGGCATGGTCTCCGCGCCCGCGATGGTCTCCGCCGCGACGACGCCCTGAGCTTCGGCGGTGTGCGCCAGCATCAGCTTCATCGTCACGTCGCCGATGGCGTAGATGCCCGGCACGTTGGTGCGCATGTACTCGTCGATCGCGATCGCCCCCCGGTCGGTGAGCGCCACGCCGGTGTTCTCCAGGCCGTAGCCGGAGGTGCGCGGGGCGAAGCCCAGCGACTGCAGCACCTGTTCGGCCTGAAGGACCCGGGACTCCCCGCCGGCCGCCGGGCTGACGGTGACCCGGACGCCGTCGGCGTCCTCCTCGATCCGATCGACCTTCGTGCCGGCGAGCACCTCGATGCCCATCTTCTTGTAGGCCTTGGCCAGCTCGGCGGAGACCTCGGGATCCTCGTTGGGGACGATCCGGTCCAGGTACTCCACGATGGTGACCTTGGCGCCGTAGTTGGCCAGCACGTAGGCGAACTCGGTGCCGATCGCGCCGGCGCCACAGATCACCACCGAACCGGGCACCGTGTCGGACAGGATCTGCTGCTCGTAGGTGAAGACCCGGTCGGAGACCTGGGTGCCCGGCAGCAGCTTGGTGGTGGTACCGGTGGCGATGATGCAGTTGCCGAAGGTGACGGTCTGCGTGGCGCCGTCGTCGCCGGTGACCTCGATGGTCTTGGCGTCGACGAAGTTGCCCCAGCCGTTGAGCTCGGTGATCTTGTTCTTCCGCATCAGGAAGTGGACGCCCTTGACCATCCGGTCCGACACCTGCCGGCTGCGCGAGAACGCCTTGCCGAAGTTGAAGGTGACCTCCCCCTCGATGCCGAACAGGTCGGCGTCAGCGGTGAAGACGTGGGCGAGTTCCGCGTTGCGCAGCAGCGCCTTGGTCGGGATGCAGCCGACGTTCAGGCAGACACCCCCCCACCATTGCTTCTCGATGATCGCAACCGATTGCCCCAGCTGGGCCGCCCGGATCGCCGCTACATAGCCGCCGGGGCCCGCGCCCAGCACGACAACGTCGAAGTGTGTGGTCATAGGGCCACCTTATGGCCTGCGACTGCGTGACGTCCCCACCGCGTCACGCTCCGGCCAGCGCGGGGCTGCGTCCATCTCTTATGTGAGATAAGGTCGTCGCCGTGGTAGATCTCCTCCCCAGCAGCATCGGCACTCTGATTCGGGATGCGCGCAAACAACGCGGGCTCACCCAGCAGCAGCTGGCCACCGAACTCGGCACCAGCCAGAGCGCGATCCATCGGATCGAGTCGGGCGGCCAGAACCTCAGCCTGGAGATGATCAATCGGATCGCCCACGCCCTGGAGAGCCCGCTGATCAGCGCCGGTCCGAGCGGTCCCACCCACTTCCGGGTGGAGGGTCCCACCACCCTGCGCGGATCGATCGCGGTCCGTTCGTCGAAGAACGCCGCGGTGGCCCTGATGTGCGCCGCCCTGCTCAACCATGGGCGCACCGTGCTGCGCGGGATCGCGCAGATCGAGGAGGTCAACCGGCTGGTGGAGGTGCTGACCAGCATCGGCGTGTCGGCGACCTGGTCGCAGGACCGCACCGAACTGGAGCTGATCCGGCCCGCGGTGCTGGAACTCAGCGCGATGGACGCCGCCGCCGCCCGCCGCACCCGCTCGATCATCATGTTCCTCGGCCCGCTGCTGCACGAGGAGCGACGATTCGACCTGCCCTACGCCGGCGGATGCAACCTGGGGATCAGGACCATCACCCCGCACCTGCACGCGTTGCGGCAATTCGGCCTGGAGGTCCGCGCCACCCAGGGCTTCTACCGGGCCCGGGTGGAGGAACCCGGTGGAGACCATCGTTCGATCACCCTGATCGAACGGGGTGACACGGTCACGGAGAATGTCCTGATGGCCGCC
Source organism: uncultured Propionibacteriaceae bacterium (assembly GCA_964435735.1). GTDB lineage: Bacteria > Actinomycetota > Actinomycetes > Propionibacteriales > Propionibacteriaceae > Propionicimonas. Next base: position 16,172 of record CAYSZZ010000032.1, on the reverse strand, counting down.
GCCGAGTTCCCGGGAACGACGGTGATCCGTAACGCCAGCGCGAACTACATGGTGCAGGATCTGTGCTTCTTCCTGCAGGAACTGGGCGTCGAGATCGACGGCATCGGGACCACCACGCTGCGGGTGAAGGGTCGCAGCCGGATCGAGGCCGATATCACCTTCGCGCCGTCGGAGGACCCGATCGAGGCGATGAGCCTGCTGACCGCGGCCATCGTGACCCGGAGTGAGTTGACCATCTGCCGGGTGCCGATCGAGTTCCTCGACATCGAACTGGCGATCCTGGCCGAGATGGGCCTGCGGTACGACCTCTCCCCCGAGTACGCCGCCGAGAACGGACGCACCCGGCTGGCCGACCTCACCGTCCAGCCCTCCGAACTGCACGCCGCCGCCGACAAGATCCACGCGATGCCGTTCCCCGGGCTGAACATCGACAACCTGCCGTTCTTCGCGGTGATCGCGGCCGCCGCCGAGGGTCGGACCCTGATCCACGATTGGGTCTATGAGAACCGGGCGATCCACCTGGTCGACCTGACCAAGCTGGGCGCCGACGTGCAACTGCTCGATCCGCACCGGATCGTCGTCACCGGCCCCACCCGCTGGCGGGGTCAGGAACTGGTCTGCCCGCAGGCGCTGCGGCCGGCGGTCTGCCTGTTGCTGGCGGCCCTGGCGGCCCGCGGGACGTCGGTGCTACGGGATGTGTACGTCATCAACCGCGGTTATGAGGACCTGCCCAACCGGCTCAACGCCCTGGGCGCCCGGATCGAGGTCTTCAAAGACTGAGCACCTCGAACCGGTGGGACGGGGCGACGATCTCGTCCTGGGCCGCGACCAGCGCGAGTTCGGCGGATCCGGCGTCGGTGGTGTGCCGCAGCACGGAATAGACCGCGGCCGCGGTCTCGCCCAGGGCCGCCGCGGCATCGCCATCGGACCTCAGGTAGTGGGCCAGGAAGAGTGCCGCGGTGATGTCGCCGGAGCCGGTGAACATGCGCTCCAGCCGCGGCGTGACGACCTGCCAGGCGCCCTGGCCGGTCACCGCCAGCATGGTCAGGGAGTCCGGATCGGCACCCTCGGCGACCACGCTGGTCACCAGGACGACCTGGGGGCCGATCGCCCGCAGCGCGTGTGCTGCGTCGAGCACCTCGGGCAGCGTGCCGGTCTCGCGCCCGGTCAGGAAGTCGAGCTCGAATTGATTCGGGGTGACGATCTGAGCCGCCGGGATGACCTGGTCGCGCATGAACTCCGGGATCCCGGGCCGGACGTAGAACCCCCGTCCGACATCGCCCATCACCGGATCGCAGCAGTAGATCGCCCGCGGGTTGCGCGCCTTCACCAGCGCGACCGCCTTGAGGATCTCAGCACCCACCGCCTCGGCGCCCTGGTAGCCCGACAGCACGGCGTCCACGCCGTCCAGAACGCCACGCTCATCGATCCCGGTGATGACCTCACCGACATCCGAAGCGGCCAGCAACGGCCCACGCCAGGCGCCGTAACCGGTGTGATTGGAGAAGTGGACGGTCAGCACCGGCAGTACCTCGACGCCCAGCCGCATCAGCGGAAAGGTGGCGGCGCTGTTGCCGACATGACCGTAGGCCACCGAGGACTGGATCGAGAGAATCGTCGTCACCCGCACATTGTGCGGCCAGGCTGAGCCGCAACCGTCCGGATGCCGATCGGCAAGACTGTGCGGATAGAGTGCCCCGGTGACCTCGCGCCAGCCCGATCGAGCCTCCGGGCATCCCTACTTCGCCGCCGGGTTCCAGGCCTTCGCCCATCGCGGTGGGAGCTGGCCCGGCGTCGGTGAGAACTCCCTGGCGGCCTTTCTGCGCGCCGGCGAGGCCGGTTTCCGCCATCTGGAGACCGACGTCCACGTGACCGCCGATGACGTGCTGGTCGCCTTCCACGACGAATCGCTGGAACGCGTCACGGACGGCCACGGGCTGATCGCCGACCACACGGCCGCGGAGCTGGCCGAGATCCGGATCGGAGGCACCGACCGGATTCCGCTGCTGGCCGATCTGCTGGAGGCCCTCCCGCAGGCGTACTTCAACATCGATCTCAAAGCGCCGGGCGCCGTCGCCCCGTTGGCCGCCCTGCTGAAGGAGACCGGTGCACAGCAGCGGGTGTGCGTCAGTTCGTTCTCGTGGGCCAGGATCTCCGCCTTCCGCCGACTGGCGCCCGAGGTGGCCACCGGGTTGAGCCGGATCGGGGTCGTGCTGCTCTGGCTCGGCCTGCCCGGGCTGGCTGGGCTGATACGTGGACAGGCCGCCCAGGTGCCCCCTCGGTTCTGGCGGGATCGGATCCCATTGGTGACGCGGCGCTTCGTGCGCACCGCCCATCGCCATGGGATTCGGGTGCACGTCTGGACGATCGACGACGCGCCGGCCATGGACGCGCTGCTGGATCTGGGGGTAGACGGTATCGTCACCGATCAGCCGGACGTGCTGCGGGCCGTCCTGGAACAACGGGGTTTGTGGGAGGACTAGCGATGGCACAGACACAGTCGCAACCGGAGCGTACGGCCGCGCCGGCCACCCGCCGTCAGGTGTTCTCCTGGGCGCTGTGGGATTGGGCGACCCAGCCGTTCAACTCGGTGATCCTCACGTTTGTCTGGGCCCCGCTGTTCCTGATCTCGACGCAGCTGCTGCCCGACGACATCGCCGGGCTGCCCGAAGGCGACCCGGCGCTGGAGCGGGCGTTGGCCGAGCTGTCGGCCAACTACGGCCTGGTCACCTTCATCGCCGGCCTGGCGATCCTCGTGCTCGCGCCGGTTCTCGGTCAGCGCGCGGACACCGCCGGCCGGAAGAAGCGCGGGCTGCTCATCGCGACGGCGGCGCTGGCATTGATCCAGTTCGCGCTGTTCTTCGTCCAGGCCGATCCCGCGTACTTCTGGTTCGGCGCGATCATGCTGGCGATCGGCGCGGTCGTCTCCGAGATCGCCGGCGTCAACTACAACGCGATGCTGGTGCAGGTCTCCGACCGGCACACGGTCGGCAAGGTCAGCGGGCTGGGCTGGGGCATGGGCTACATCGGCGGCATCCTCGCGCTGGTGGTCGTGGTCGTGCTCACTCAGCTGGAGTGGTTCGGGATGGATACCTCCAACGGCATGGCCTACCGCCTGATCGCGGTCGGCTGCGCTGTCTGGACGGTGCTGTTCAGCATCCCGATCTTCCGCAATGTGCCGGAGTCGGCGCCGCGCGAGGACCGGGAGAAGGTCGGCTTCCTGGCCAGCTACCGGGTGCTGATCGGCGACATCGCGGCGCTCTTCCGCAACCATCGCTCGACCTTCTGGTTCCTGATCGCCAGCGCGGTCTACCGCGACGGGCTGGCCGGCGTCTTCGCCTTCGGTGGTGTCCTGGCCGCGGTCTCCTTCGGTTTCTCGGCGACCGAGGTGATGATCTTCGGCATCGCGCTCAACCTGGTGGCCGGGCTGTCCACGATCGCAGCCGGGCGACTGGACGACCGGTTCGGTCCGCGTGCTGTGATCGTCACCGCGCTCTGCCTGCTGGTGGGCAGTTGCCTGTTCGTCTTCGCCTTCCGCGACGGTGGCAAGCTGATCTTCTGGATCGGCGGGATGATCCTCTCGGCCGCGGTGGGCCCGGCCCAGGCCGCCAGTCGCTCGCTGCTGGCGCGGGTCACCCCGGCCGGTATGCAGGGTGAGATCTTCGGGCTGTATGCAACCACCGGGCGGGTGGTGAGCTTCCTCTCCCCCGCGCTGTGGACGCTGTTCATCGCGATCGGCGGCGCCACCTACTGGGGAATCCTCGGCATCACCATCGTGCTCGCGCTGGGTCTGGTGCTGCTGTTGTTGGTAAGGCTGCCCAAGTACGTCCGGCCCGCCAGACAGTGACGCCGGTTGGCCCACCCGGCTACGGTGGAGCTATTCCCGGCAGCTAGGAGCAGACCATGGCAGATCGCGCACTGCGAGGCTCGGGCCTCGGCTCGAAGAGCTACGCCGACGGTCAGGGCGTCGAACTGGCGCCCCGGCTCGAGGTCGGCTTCGACTGTCCCAACGACCACCACTTCGAGATCGTCTTCGCCGCCGAGGCTGAGCTTCCCACCGAATGGGAATGCCCCAAATGCGGCGAGATATCGCGGCGCAGCGACGGCGTCGAACCCGAGGTGAAGGCCACCAAGCCCCCGCGCACCCACTGGGACATGCTGCGGGAGCGCCGCTCCATCGAGGAACTCGAAGAGCTCCTCGCCGAACGCCTGGACGAGATCCGGGGCGATCCGAGCTAGTCCTCGATCTCGCCGGGGATGACCGTGGGATCGGACGGCGGGTCAGCGACGGTCTCGCCGCGGATGACGAGCGGATCGGAGCCGGCGCCGGTCGCCTGACGCGCCAGGAGGAAGGCCAGAAGCCGACGTACCAGCGGGCGGGTGAACGGCAGGATCATCACCAGTCCCAGTAGATCGGTGAGGAACCCGGGCAGCATCAGCAGGATGCCCCCCACCAGCACCAGCGCAGCGTCGGCGAGGCGTCCGGTCGGCAGCTGGCCGGAACCGAAGGCATTGACCAGGGCAGCCCAGGCCTTGGTCCCTTCATGACGCATCAGCAGGGCGCCTGCCACGGCGCTCACCACGAGCAGGGCGAGGGTGGGCCACAGGCCGATCAGCCCGCCCACCTGCGTCACGATCCAGAACTCCGCGATCGGGATCACCACGAACGCGGCGATCAGGATCCAGCCCAGGGTGCGGCGAGCGCGCTGAGGCGAAGGCGTCGTCATCGCTGCCTCCCGCCCGTCACAACGTCCTTGAGCTGACCGAACCGGTAAGCGATCCCCCACCGGGTCGTGAGCAGCATGGCCTCGAGCACGATTCGCTGGCTCATCTTGGAATCGCCGAACTGCCGGTCCGCGAACTCGATCGGAATCTCGGCGACCGTGAAGCCATTGCGGACCGCGCGCCAGGCCAGGTCGACCTGGAAGCCGTAGCCGTGGGCCTCGACGCCGGCGAGGTCCATGCCGCGCAGGGTGTCGGCCCGCCAGGCGGCGAACCCACCGGTGGCGTCCGCGACCGGCAGGCCCAGCCACAGCCTGACCCACAGGTTGCCCCCACGGGAGAGCAGTTCGCGATGCTTCGGCCAGTTCACCACCCGGCCGCCGGGCACCCAGCGCGAGCCCTTCACCACATCGGCGGTCTCCAGCCGCTCGAGCAGTCGTGGGACGTCCTCCGGCCGGTGGGAGCCGTCCGCGTCATGCTCGATCAGGACGTCGTAGCCCTGTTCCAGTCCCCGGGCGAAGCCGGCCAGGTAGGCACCACCCAGGCCGTCCTTCAGCTTGCGATGCAGGACCTGCACGTGGCCGTCGGAGGCAGCGATCTCGTCGGCCAGGCGGCCGGTGCCATCGGGTGAGTTGTCATCGACGACGAGGATGTCGGCGGCCGGTACCGCGGCGCGCAGCCGCGCGGTGATCGGGCCGATATTGGCTGCCTCGTTGTACGTCGGAATGATGACCAGCACGCGGTCGAGCGACACGGCAGCTCCATCGTCAGGGCTCATTGGGCACTCCATTGTGCCAGTCTTCATCAACCTGCGGGGATCCGCCGCCGGGTGAGCAGGACGCTGCCCGCGGCCAGCAACAGCGTCGCCAGCACGCCGCACCCTTCCAGCCAGGGCGCCACCAGCACCGCCGGCGTCACGCCCTGCCGCAGGGGCAGCTCCACCACACCGGAGGCCGGGCCGGGGTCGGAGACGGAGTACTCGACGCTGCCGTCGGCGCGGATCAGTCCGGAGACCCCGCTGGTGGTCACGACCAGTACTTCGCGGCGCAACTCGGCGGCCCTGGCCCGGGTGATGGCGAACTGCTGATCGATCTGGCCGGTGCCCTGGTACATGGCGTTGCTGCTCTGCACCACCAGCACCTGGCCGCCGTACCGGACGGTGTCGTAGACGATGTGGTCGAACGACACGTCGTAGCAGACCAGGACGCCCAGCGGGAACTCTCCGGCGGCGGTCCGGGCGGTGATGACGCCGGGCTCGGTGCCGGGAATCGACTGGGGCCCGACGTAGGAGAGCTTGGGGATCAACGGCAGCAGGAAGTCCCGGAACGGCACGAACTCGCCGAACGGGACGATCCCGCGCTTCACGTAGCGCTCCAGCTCGCCCTGGACGGGGTCGAGCCACAGCGACGCGGTCTGCCGTTCATCGGTTCCCGGGCCGCTGAGGATGGTGCCGACCAGAATCGGCATCCCGGCTGCCTTGAGCGCCTCCTGGAGCATCGAAGCGGTCCAGGCGTCATAGCGGGGATCGAGATCGGTGCCGTTCTCCGGCCAGACCACGAAATCCGGACGAGGAAGCTCACCGCGGTCGATGCGGCCGAACAGGGCGGTTGTCTCCGCCAGGTGATTGGTGGTGGTCGTGCCGGTCGGGCCGATGCCGTAGACGCCGCCGCCGGGCGCGCCCCCCTGCACCCAGCCGATGGTCGAGGTCTCGCCGGTGGCGGTGCCGGGAGGGATGAGGATGCCCGCTCCGGCCCCGAGGGCGACAACGGCCAGCCCGATCACGGCTGTCACAACTCTTGGGCGGACTCCGTCCCGCCGAGCCACCCAGCCGTCCGCCAGCCACACCAGGCCCTGTCCGGCAAGGGCGATCACGAAGCTGACTCCCGCCACCCCGATCAGCGGATACAGGCCGGCCAGCGGTGCGTCCGTCATGGTGTAGCCGAGCCGCATCCAGCCGAAGCCGTCGAACGGCCAGCGCGAGATCAGTGCCTCGACCGCCACCCAGGCCGCCGCCGCGCCGACCGGCCACAGCGCGAGCCGCCGCAGGGCGAAGACCAGCGCCGCCAGCAGCACGTACAGCAGCGACGTGACCAGCACGATCCCCACCAGCGCATCGAGGAAGATCGCGCGCATCCAGTTCAGGCCGAGGCCCATGTAGCCCAGCCCGTAGCAGAACCCCAGCAGCAGCGCCTGCCGGAGCCTCCCGGCACCGAGCACCACCAGCGAGAGCCCGGCCACGCCCACGAAGAGCAGAGGCCACCAGCCGAACGGTTCGAAACCGAGCGCGGTGACGAGGCCGGCGACGATCGCCAGCCCGGATCGCAGCCCGAGGTGCACTCGCCCCACCCGCTCAATCACGTGGCAGAGCATATGCGCATGCGACGATGGGCCCATGCAACGGTCGCTGATGCTGCTCGACACCGCCTCGCTGTACTTCCGCGCCTTCTACGGGGTCCCGGAGTCGATGCGGGCGCCGGACGGACGTCCCGTCAACGCCGTCCGTGGACTGCTCGACTTCATCGCGCGGTTCGTCGAGCAGTACTCCCCCGCGGAACTCGCCTGCTGCTGGGACAACTCCTGGCGACCCGCGTGGCGGGTCGCGCTGGTGCCGTCCTACAAGGCTCACCGGGTCGAGACCGGGGATGTCGAGGTGGTGCCCGATCCGCTGACCGCGCAGGTGCCGCTGATCCTGGAGGTGCTGGCCGCGGCCGGACTCCCGGTGATCGGTGCGGACGGTTACGAGGCCGACGACATCATCGGGACGCTGGCGACCCGCGCGTCTGGCCCGGTGGACGTCGTGACCGGAGACCGCGACCTGTTCCAGCTGGTCGATGACCGCGTGCGGGTGCTCTACTGCGGACGAGGGGTGGCCAATCACGACCGGGTCGACGATGCCTGGCTCAGGGCCAGATACGGGATCACCGGTGCCGGCTACGTCGACTTCGCAGTGCTGCGCGGCGATCCTTCCGATGGGCTCCCCGGCGTGGCCGGGATCGGCGAGAAGACCGCTGCCGCCCTGATCGCGGCGCACGGCGACCTGCCCGGAATCGTCGCCGCCGCCGAGCGGGGCGAACTCTCCCCCGCCGTCACGCGGCGCCTGCGCGAGGCCGCCGACTACCTCGCCCCGGCCCGCCAGGTGGTGGCGGTAGCCACTGATGTCGCGCTACCGGAAGTCGATCTGACGTTGCCGGCCGCTCCCCCCGATCCGGCTGCCTTCGCGACGCTGACCGAGTCCCTGGGTCTGGGCGGGAGCGCCCAGCGGCTGCTTCAGGCCCTGGCGGGACGCAGCACGTAGACCCCGGTCGACGCCAGCAGGTTCGACCACCGGGGCGAGATCCTCAGCGGATCGCCGGTGGTGCCCAACGGGATGGTCCGCTCCACCACCAGCCCGACCTCGTCGAACAGTTCCTGCAGGTCGTACAACGTGGTGTAGCGCACATTCGGTGAGTCGTACCAGGCGTACGGCAGGTCCTTGCCCATGGGCAGCCGCCCTCGAAGCATCTGCAGCCGATGGGGGTACCAGCCGAAGTTCGGCACCGAGACGATCAGCCGGTCGGCGATCCGGCTCATCTGCCGCAGCACCCGATCGGGGTACCGGACGGTCTGCAGGGTGCGGGAGAGCACCACGACGTCGTAGGAGCCGTCCTCGAAGTCGTCCAGTTCGCGGTTGATGTCGAGCTCGATCACCGGCACGCCGAGCCGGATCGCGGCCAGCACCTTCTCGGGATCGATCTCGACACCGGTCCCCCGGCAGCCCTGCTCGTGCATCAGGTGGAACAGCAGGTTGCCTGAGCCGCAGCCAAGGTCGAGCACCCGGCTGCCGTCCGGGATCAGGCCGGCCATCAGGGCGAGGTCCTTGCGGAGGGTCATCGCACTCCCTCCTCAAGTGCTCGGTCGAGGAAGGCCCGCACGGTGGCGTGGTAGGGCTCGACGGGAAGCAGGAACGAATCGTGGCCCCAGGTCGAGGGGATCTCGCGGAAGGTGACCGGTTGGCCGGCGCTCTCCAGCTTGCGGACGATCCGGCGGGAGTGGTCGGTTCCGAACCGCCAATCGCTCTCGAACGACATCACCAGCCACTTCACCGGCCTGCTGATGACCTCCGCGAGCGCGTCCGGGCCGGCGAAGGGATCGAAGTAGTCCATCACCCGGGTCAGGTAGAGGTAGCTCAGCGCGTCGAACCGCTCCAGGAAGGCCTGCCCCTGGTGATCGAGGTAGCTCTCCACGGCGAAGTCGATCCCGAAGCCCGGTCCGCCGATCGATGGTTGCCGGCGGTTCGGCTCGCGTCCGAACTTCTCCTCCAGCGCGGCCTCGGAGAGGTAGGTGATGTGGGCCATCATCCGGGCGATCGCCAGCCCGGTCGCCGGACTCACCCCGTCCTCGGCATAACGGCCGTCGGCGAAGAACCGGTCGGTCATGATGGCCCGGCGCGCCACCGCGGAGAAGGCGATGTTCTGCGCGTTCAGCCGGCTCGACGCGGCCACCACCAGGGCATTGGCCACCTCATCGGGGTGGGTCAGCGCCCACTGCAGCACCTGCATGCCCCCCAGCGAGCCGCCGAGCGCGCCGAGCAGCCGCTCGATGCCCAGATGGGCGACCAGGGCCCGATGCACTTCGACCAGGTCGGCCATGGCCAGCAGCGGGAAGTCGAGCCCGAAGGCACGCCCCGTCTCCGGGTTGGTCGAGGAGGGCCCGGTGGTCCCCTGGCAGCCGCCCAGCAGGTTCGCGCTGATCACGAAGAACCGTTCGGTGTCCAGCGGCTTGCCCGGACCGATCAGGTTGTCCCACCAGCCCGGACGTTCGGCGCCTTCGTGAAAGCCCGCCGCATGGGCGTCGCCGGTGAGCGCGTGACAGACCATCACCGCGTTGTCGCGAGCCGGGCTCAGGGTGCCGTAGGTCTCGTAGGCCACATCGACCGGGCCCAGGGAGGTGCCGCTCATCATTCGCAGCGGCTCCTCGGCGGTGAACAACCGGATGTGCTGGGTCTCTACGACCCCGACGGATCCTGCGGGCATGCGGTGCCTCCTTTCCTTGGGCTGCTGGCGACGATGCCCGCTCAGACTACCCAGGCCGGACGTGGAACAATGGCCAGGGTCGAGCAGGAGGACAGATGGCCGGATTGAAGGACACACTGAGGGCTGATCGGATCGCGGCGATGAAGGCTCGCGACGAGATCGCCAAGAACACCCTCGGGATGGCGCTGACCGCCATCCAGCTGGAGGAAGTGGCTGGAACTGTCGCTCGCGAGCTCAGTGACGACGAGGTCGTGAAGGTGCTCACCCGCGAGGTCGCCAAGCGGAAGGATTCCGCTCAGGCCTACGCCGACGGAAAGCGTCCGGAACTGGCCGAGAAGGAGCTGGCGGAGGCGGCCGTGATTCAGGCCTATCTGCCTGCTGCCCTGACCGACGATGAGGTGGATGGGCTGGTGGCCGAGGAGGTGGCCGCCGCCGCGGCCGCGCTGGGTGAGGCGCCGACCATGAAGCAGATGGGTCAGGTGATCAAGGCTGTCAACGCCCGCGCCCAGGGCCGCGCCGAAGGTGCGGTCGTTGCCGCCAAGGTGCGCGCTGCTCTGAGCTGAGCGCCCCTGTCCCAGCGAGCGCCATCGCTGGCGTCGAAAGCTCGACGTTTCGGACGCTCAACTCTCGGCTTCGCTGGCGACGGTCTGCCCTGTGTAGCTGCGGAAGGCGGTCACCCGGGCGGCGATCGCCAGGGTGATCGCGACCACCAGCAGGCCGCCCAGCGCGACGGTGGCCGGCGCGCCGAGCCATTCCGAGACCAGGCCGTGGCCCACATCGGCCAGCCGTGGACCGCCTACGACGATCACCAGGAACGCTCCCTGCACCCGGCCGCGGACGGCATCGTCCACCGCGGCCAGCAGCATGGTCTGGCGGAACGCCGCCGAGGCCATGTCGGCCGCCCCACCGACCGCGAGCATGGCGATCGCGATCACCAGCGCCGTCGTACGCCATACCGGCGCGAGGCTCACCGCGAGGCCGAACCCCGTGATCGCCATGCCCCACACCACCACCGCCGCGATCACGGCCCGTCCCTGGCGCTGTACCCGTGAGTACCAGCCCGAGAAGACCCCGCCGAGCATCGATCCCAGCGGGATGCCCACGAACAGCAAGGCATAGACCAGCCCGCCTTCCGCCGGCTCCCCGAAGCTGGTGTGGGCGATCTCCGGGAACAGCGCTCGCGGCATCCCGAACAGCATCGCGACCAGATCCAGGCCCAGCCCGACCATCACCACCACGTGCCACCGCAGATACCTCACACCCTCGACGATGGAGCGCAGCCCGGGTGAGCCGCTGCGGCCCTTCACCGGCAATCCGGGCAGCCGGATCACGGCGCTCAAGGTGGCCAACAGCGTGACAGTGTCGATCAGGTAGAGCCAGGAGATGCCCATCACCGGGATCAGGGCGCCACCGACCAACGGCCCGGCGATCGCGCCGGCGGTCATCACGGTCATGTTGAGGGCGTTGGCCGCGGGGAGTTGCTCGGGGGGCAGCAGGCGCGCGGTCACCGCTGTCCGGGTGGGCTGGTTGACAGCGAAGAAGGCCTGCTGCACCGCGAACAGGCCCAGCAGCAGCCAGACGTTGTCGAGCCCGGCGGCGGCCTGCGCCCAGAAGCCGCCACTGGTCAGGATCAGGCCGATCGTGGTGATGATCAGCAGCACCCGGCGGTCGAAGTGGTCGGCCAGGGCGCCGCCCCAGAGCCCGAAGACGATCAGCGGCACCAGGCCGAAGAGTCCTGCCAGACCGACGTAGGCGGACGACTTCGTGATCGCATAGAGCTGTGCCGGCACCGCGACCACGGTCAGCTGTGCTCCGATCACGGTGATGATGTTGGCGACCCACAGTCGTCGGAAGGCAGCGGTCTGCAGCGGTGTGGTGTCAGCCAGGATTCCTCTGAGTCCGGCCACGGTGGGACAGCCTACGCCCGTCCCACTCCACGGGGGTTAGGGTGTCCCGGTGCCCGAACTCGGCCCGGAAGCCATCGCGCTGCTCGTGATCTCGGCCTTCCTGGCCGGCGGCGTGGACGCCGTCGTGGGCGGTGGCGGGCTCATCCAGTTGCCTGCCCTGATGCTGGCCTTCCCCGGGGCGACCCCGGTGCAGCTGCTCGCCACCAACAAGCTTGGTTCCATAGCCGGCACCTCGATGTCGAGCCTCACCTACTACCGCCGGGTCCGTCCCGATCTGCGCACCGCGGCACCCCTGGCGGTCTCCGCCTTCGCCGGCTCGGCGCTCGGCGCCCTGGTCGCGTTCCACATCCCCCGCTCGGCGTTCAACCCGATCGTGCTGGTCGCGCTGATCGTGGTCGGCGGGTACATCGTGTTCCGGCCGGATCTCGGTCAGGTGGAGCAGTTGCGCCACTCCGGACGACGCCACTACGGCTCGGCTGCGGTGATCGGCGCGGCGGTCGGCTTCTATGACGGCGCGCTGGGTCCGGGTACCGGGTCCTTCCTGGTGTTCGCCCTGGTCAGTTGGCTGGGCTATGCCTTCCTGGAGGCCAGTGCGAAGGCCCGGATCGCCAACTTCGCCACCAACCTGGCCGCGCTGGCGGTCTTCGTCCCCCAGGGCGCGGTGATGTGGCGGGCCGGTCTGTTGATCGCAGCCGCAAACCTGGCCGGAGGCTACGTCGGGGCGCGGGTGGCGGTCGCCCGGGGAGCGAAGTTCATTCGCGTCGTATTCATCCTTGTCGTGTCGGCATTCGCGGTGAAGATCGGCTGGGACATCGTCGCAAGCCTGTGATCGTTGAGTCCTGAGCGGAACGTCCGCTCGAACCGATACGGTGAACCATGGACGCGTTGCTGTGGCTGATCGGCGGTCTGGTCGCGTTGATCGCAGGGGCCGAGCTGGTCGTCCGTTACGGATCCCTGCTGGCCGCCCGGATGGGCGTGCCACCGATGATCATCGGCCTCACCATCGTGTCGATCGGCACCAGCGCACCGGAGCTCGCGGTGGGCATCGACGCCATGCAGCGCAACGCCGGATCGCTGGCGGTGGGCAATATCGCCGGTACGAACATCGTCAACATCATGCTCATCCTGGGCCTGAGCGCGGCCGTGCGCGCGATCCCCTTCGGACGCCGCACCCGGGTGCTCGATCTGCCCGGCATGGCCGTTGTGGCGGTCGGGGTCTACCTGCTGGCCATGGACGGCGAACTGCAGTTCTGGGAGGGTGTTCCGCTGGTTGCCGGCGCGGTGCTCTACACCCTGCTGCTGGGGCTGTGGACTCGTCGCGAGAACGCGAATCGAGTCGTTGTGGCAGCCGGTGCCGTCATCGGTGAGAACGAGGTCGCCGAGGAGCCGGATCCGGTCGCACGCCCGAACCGCTGGTCGACCCTGTGGTATCTGATGGTGCTGGCGGCCGGGATCGTGGTGATCGTGGTTGGCGCCGATTGGCTGGTCACCGGAGCGGTCAGCCTGGCCCGGGCGGTCGGTGTGTCGGACGCGTTCATCGGTCTCACCATCGTCGCGATCGGCACCTCAGCACCCGAACTCGTCACCACGATCGTCTCGACCGTGCGGGGCGACCGCGACATCGCGGTCGGCAACCTGATCGGTTCCAGCGTCTTCAACCTCACGCTGATCCTCGGGCTGCCGGTACTCGTCGCCAGCGGATCCGGACCGATCGATGCCCACTTGATCCGCGTCGACCTGCCGATCATGGTGGCGGTTTCGCTGCTCTGCATCCCGCTGTTCCTCTCCGGCAAGAAGCTCTCACGCTGGGAGGGCATTCTGCTGGTGATCGGCTACGTGGCCTATCTCACCTACGTGATCACGGTGCGGACCTGATCACGGCCAGAAGACCGCGACCAGCAGGTTCACGAAGGCCAGCCCACCGGCGGTGTGGAAGAAGGGCTTGGCGTTCTCGCCCTTGCGCTGTTTCCACCAGGTCATCGCGGCGGCGGCGGCCACGACCAGCGCGATCGCCAGCTTGAAGCCGATCTTCATGTAGTTGACGTCGCGGGTCCCCATCTCGGCGATGCCGACCAGCGCGATCCCGGTGACCAGCTGGGTGATCGCGCCGCCCACGAGCAGGCCGACACCGAAGTTGTCGTTCTGCCGCAGTTGAACCGCGAACACGCCCAGGATGGCAGCCATCCCCACCAGGTGCAGCGCCAGCAGTACGAGTCGGACGAAGTCCATGGCCTCTCCCTTCCATGTCGCACTCTACGGAGTCGGCGTGGCAGGATCGAGTTGTGACGAACGTGTCGGTGTTGGCGGAGCAGATCGACGCCGGGCTGCAGGAGCGGGCGGCACCGGAGCGGGCCGCCCAGGAGAAGCACTACCTGAAGAGCGAGTTGGATCACTACGGGACTTCGGTGCCCGCCGTTCGTGCGGTGGTGAAGGGGGTGACCGGCAGGCTCGCGCTCGGGCACGACGAGGTCGTCGAACTGGCCGAATTGCTGTGGGAAGCTCCGGTGCACGAGCGACGGGCCGCCGCCGCCGAGTTGCTGGAGCAACGGGTCGACCTGTTGCGTGCCGAGGACATCGAGCTGCTGGAGCGGCTGCTGCGCGAGTCGCGCACCTGGGCACTGGTGGACAACCTGGCCGCCAGTGTGGTGGGCCCCCTGGTCGAGCGCGAGGAGTCGCTCGGCGAGGTGCTGGACCGCTGGGCGAAGGACTCGGATTTCTGGATCCGACGCTCCGCCCTGCTGGCCCACTTGATTGCCCTCCGTCAGGGTCGCGGCGACTTCGACCGGTTCGCGCGCTACGCCGACCCGATGCTGGAGGAGAAGGAGTTCTTCATCCGCAAGGCGATCGGCTGGGTGCTGCGCGACACCGGCAAGCTGCGACCCGAACTGGTCTACGACTGGCTGCTTCCCCGGGCCCCGCGTGCTGCCGGTCTCACGATCCGTGAAGCCGTGAAGTACCTGCCCGCCGAGCAGCGCGCGGCAATCCTGGCCGCGCAGGGTTGACCTGCTGGTCAGCCGGGCGGCGGTAGCAGGTACCCGGCGGTGCTGCGGGGCACATCAGCGGAAATCGCGAGAGCTGTGCTTGATGCCGACCAGCAGGGGTTCGATCCGGTCGGCCAGCAGGTTGGTGACGCCTTCGGGGGAGCGTTCCAGCTTGCCGCGGATGATCAATGCCGAGGAGCCTCGTGCCACCTGGCGGTAGCGGGACCACACCCCCGCAGAGCAGATCACATTGATCAGGCCGTACTCGTCCTCCAGGTTGACGAAGGTGATGCCCGAGGCGGTGGAAGGGCGTTGCCGGTGGGTGACCAGACCGGCAACCTCGACCCTTCCACCCGGCTCGGCGGTGCGGACCTCTGCCGAAGTGAGGACGCCCCGCGCCGTCAGCCGGGGACGCAGGTGGTTCATCACGTGGTCGTCGGTGGAGACATGGGTCGACCACAGGTCGTCGGCCAGCACCTCGAAGGAGGTCGGCTCGGTGAACAGCGGTGGCTGCAGCGCAGCGATGGTGTCCGGCAGGGTGTCGGCCTGGTCGAGCGCTGCCGTCCCAGCCCGCCACAGTGCCTGCCGCCGGCTCAGCTGCAGGCACTCGAGGGCTCCTGCCGTCGCCAGCGTCGACAACTGCGCCTCGGTCAGCCCGGCCCGGCGGGCCAGGTCCTCCATCGAGGTGTAGTCGCCGTTCGTCTCGCGTTCGGTGACGATCCCTTCAGCCACCTTCTCCCCGATCCCCCGGACGCCGGCCAGCCCGAGCCGGACGACGAAGTTGGAATCCCGGCGGTGGGCGGCGCTCTCGTCGGGCGCTGAAGGATCGAATGCGGGGTTGGGCCGATCATTGTGCGTGAGGCAGGTGTCGAGGCCGGCGATCACCGAACCACTCGCTGCGACCGGCTCCAAGGTGGGATGCACCCCGGAACGCAGCAGGTCGGGGCGGCGCACCACGACGCCATGGCGGCGGGCGTCGGCGGTCAGCGTCTCGGGTGAGTAGAAGCCCATCGGCTGGGCGCGCAGCAGCCCGGCCAGGAAGGCCGCCGGGTAGTGCAGCTTGATCCACGAGCTGGCGTAGACCAGCAAGGCGAAGCTCAGCGAATGTGATTCGGCGAAGCCGAAGTTGGCGAAGGCCACGATCTGGGAGTAGATGATGTCGGCGGGCTTCCCGGTCAGCCCGTTGCGGGCCATTCCCTCATACAGCCGTTGCTTGACCGACTCGATCCGCTCCACGCCGCGCTTGGAGCCCATCGCGCGGCGCAGCAGGTCGGCGTCCTCTCCGGAGCATTCGCCGATCACCATCGCCATCTGCATCAGCTGTTCCTGGAAGATCGGCACCCCCAGCGTCCGTCGTAGGACAGGTTCCAGCTTGGGGTGGGGGTAGCTGACCGGCTCGCGTCCCAGTTTGCGGCGGACGAAGGGATGCACCGCGCCGCCCTGGATCGGCCCCGGCCGGATCAGCGCGATCTCGATCACCAGGTCGTAGAAGCATCGGGGCCGCAACCGGGGCAGGGTGTTCAGCTGTGCCCGGCTCTCCAACTGGAAGA
>CAYSZZ010000031.1:0-44745 GCA_964435735.1 uncultured Propionibacteriaceae bacterium | reverse complement strand
CAGCGCGATCTCGATCACCAGGTCGTAGAACTTCCGCGGCTGCAGCCGGGGCAGCAACCCCATCTGGGCCCGGGACTCGACCTGGAACACCCCGATCGAATCGGCCCGGCACAGCATGTCGTACACCGCCTGCTCCTCCTTGGGCAGGCTGGCGAGACTCCACTCTTCAGCTGTAGAGGCTCGGATCAGGTCGAAGCAGTACTGCAGGGCGGCCAGCATGCCCAGCCCCAGCAGGTCGAACTTCACCAGCCCCATCCAGGCGGCGTCGTCCTTGTCCCACTGGATCACCGTCCGCTTCGCCATCCGGGCATGCTCGATCGGCACCACCTCGCCCACCGGACGCTCGGTGAGCACCATCCCACCGGAGTGGATCCCCAGGTGCCGGGGCGCCTTGAGCAGTTCGGTGGCCAGCTGCCGTACCTGTGGCGGGATGCCGCTGTCGTCCTCCCCTTCTTCGGCCAGGGCGTCCCAGCGCTCGATCTGGCGAGCGAAGGCGTCCTGCTGGCCGGGGCCGTAGCCGAGGGCCTTGGCGATGTCGCGGACGGCGTTCTTGGGGCGGTACTGGATGACATTGCAGACCTGCGCGGCGCGTTCGCGTCCGTAGGTGTCGAAGACCCACTGGATGATCTCCTCACGGCGCTCGGAGTCGAAGTCGACGTCGATGTCGGGCTCCTCATCGCGCAGGGACGACAAGAAGCGTTCGAAGGGCAGGCCGTAGTAGATCGCGTCCACCGCAGTGATGCCGAGCAGGTAGCAGACCGCCGAGTTCGCGGCCGAACCGCGGCCCTGGCACAGGATGCCGCGCTTCCTGGCCTCAGCGACGATGTCGTGGACGATCAGGAAGTAGCCCGGGAAATCCTTGACCTCGATCATGTCCAGTTCGTGCTCGATCCGTTGCCGCTTCGCCTCGTCGAGCGGGCCGTACCTCTTCGCGGCACCTTCCCAGACCAACTGGCGCAGCCACGACATCGGGGTGTGCCCCCGGGGTACCTCCTGCTTGGGTAGCGCCGGCTTGGCTCGCCGCAGCGGGAAGGCCAGCTCATCGGCCAGTTCGACGGTGCGCTCCACCGCGCCGGGGTAGCGGGCGAACCGCGCCCGCATCTCCGCCCCCGAGCGCAGAAAGGCGGTGCCGGCGGCCGGCAGCCAGCCGTCCAGGGCGTCCATGCTGCGGTTGGCCCGGATCGCCGCCACCGCCTGGGCAAGCTGGTGCTTGCCGGGTGTGGCGAAATGGACATTGCCGGTGGCCACCACCGGCACCCCGGCCCGCTCGGCGATCGCGGCCAGCGCGTCGTTGTGGGTCGAATCCAGCGGGTAGCCGTGGTCGGTGAGCTCGACGTAGACCCGGCCGAACCTCTCCACCAGTTCGTTCAGTTCGTGGGCGGCGGCCGGTTCCCCCGAGGTCAGTAGGGCCTGGCGTACCGCTCCCTTGCGGCAGCCGGTCAGCACCGCCCAATGACCCCCGGAGCGCTCGGCCAGGTCGTCGAGATCGTAGTACGGCCGGCCCTTCTCCTGACCGGCGAGCTGGGCATGGGTGAGCGCTCCGGCCAGCCGGTGGTAGCCCTCCTCCCCCGCCGCCAGCACCAGCAGATGGCTGCCGGCGGGATCGGGCACGCCCGACTGCGGAGCAGGCAGTTCCAGCGACAGCTCCGCACCGAAGACGGTCTTGACGCCGGTCTGCTCGGCGGCTTCGGCGAACCGGGCGATCCCGTAGAGGCCGTCGTGGTCGGTCACCGCCAGGGCGTGCAGGCCGAGCCGTTCGGCCTCCTCCACGAGTTCGGCCGGGCTGGAGGCGCCGTCCAGGAAGGAGAAGGACGAATGGGCGTGCAGCTCGGCGTAGGGCACAGCGTCCGCCGGCCGGACGATCGGCGGGCGCTGATAGGGCTTGCGCTTGCCCGAGGACGGTGATTCCTTGTGCTCCGGTGGACGGCCCGAGAGCGTCCCCTCCAGCTCCGACCATGGGATCGGTGGGTTGTGGTAGCCCATCAGTCGTACCGGCCCTCGGCCCACCAGCCGCCGTCGGCGTCGAGTACCAGCAGCCAGGCGCCGCCGGTGTCGTCGGCGACCTGGAATCGGCAGCCACGGCGCTGCTTCGCGGCGTCCCAGCCTCGCTCGTCCACCGGCCACGGCCCGGCCCAGCCCGCCGTCCGCAACCGGGCTGCGCCCACCACCAACTGGGCGGGCTCGCCGGTTAGCAGCAGCCGCTCGTCCACCCGCACCCGAACCCCGTCGGCGTCGAGCACGTCCACCTTGCGGCGGCCCGGGAAGACGGTGGCCGGCAGCGGGTCGGGCAGGCTGCCCGGCCAGGGCCGTCCCAATGGCTGCGGCAGCACCGGCCGGTCTCCCCAGGCGACCATCACCTGCCGCTCTTCCAGCCAGCGGCCGCCGCCGATCGCCGGGGTGACGACACCTTCGGGGCCGAGCATCGCCTGCACCCGCGACAGGGCATGGTGCACCTTCTCGTCACTTCCCGGGCCGAACAACCCAGGGGCGTGATGGGCGATCGCATCGGTCGCCACCGGTTCCAGCCGGACGCGCACCACCGGGCTGGCGATCGCATCGCCGCTGGCCGCCTGCAACTGCCAGCGCACCCGGTCGATCACCGCCGTCGCGTCGAAGCAGGCCGGATGCAGCCACACCCGCTCGCAGCGCTCGCCCTGCTCGGCGAACAGTGTGACCCGCAGTTCGGTGCAGACCAGGTTGACCGCCGCCAGGCCGGCGATGAACTCCTCCGCGGTCGCCCGGCTGCTGAAGGCCACCTGCTCGGCCAGCTCCAGCGGCGGCTCGAAGTCGGCCTGGCGCGCCAGCTCCGGCGGCGGGACGCGAGGCTGCACCGGACGGGAATCCGCTCCGCCGGCCAGGGCATGCAGCCGGACCCCGCGCTCGCCGAACCGGCCGCGTACCTGAGCGACGTCCATTCCTGCGAAGTCTCCTAGCTTGAGGATCCCCAGCCGGGGCAGCAGCGAGGTAAGTTCCGGGTCGTCCAGCCGAGTGATCGGCAAGGGGGCAAGGAAGCCGGCAGCCTCCCCCGCCGGCACCACGCAGATCGGGTCGGCGGTACGTGCCGCCTGCTCGGCGGTGAACACCCCGTCGGCCACCCCGGCCCGGCCGTCGCCGATGCCCAACTCATAGCTGCCGGCCAGCAACGCGGCAGCGGCCTGGGACTCGCCG
Organism: uncultured Propionibacteriaceae bacterium; assembly: GCA_964435735.1. Classification (GTDB taxonomy): domain Bacteria; phylum Actinomycetota; class Actinomycetes; order Propionibacteriales; family Propionibacteriaceae; genus Propionicimonas. The sequence continues at coordinate 41,577 of CAYSZZ010000031.1, read as the reverse complement.
CCGTAATAGCGGGCCGGTCCACGCGCCCGCAGTGCCGTCAGCCCGGGTCGGATCACCTGTACCCCGGGGGCCGCCTGCTCGACCAATTCCAGCACGGGTGCGAACTCGTGCTCGTCCCGGCCTGGATTGGAAGGAACCACCTGCAGTTGCGGGCACCGTGATTGGGCCTCGCGGCGCCGTTGTCCCCGCCGGACCCCCTCGGCGCGGGCCTCGGTCGAGCAGGAGATCACCTGGTTCGCCTCGACGATCGCCACCGGAGCGGGCTGGGCGGTGTCAGTGGCCAGCCGCCAGGCGGTCACCGGCCATTCCGGGAACCACAGCACCAGGCACCTCGTCGGTGTCGTTCCGCCGGGCATCAGCCCACCGCCCGCAGTGTGCGTTCCACAGCGACGGGGGGTGGGCCCTCCGTCAACCGCCCATGTCGATCCGGCAGCACCAGCCGGGCCGTCCGGGTGAGTCCGTGCCGGGTGCGGGCCGTGACCTCCACCTCGCGTCCGCTCAGGTAGCCGTGGCCTTCACCCAGACCGTTCCATCGGGCCTGACCCAGCCAGAGGGATGCTTCGGTCCGTGGCCACTGCCCGCAGGTCAGCAGGACGCACCCCCGCTCCCGCAGTCGGGCAGCAAGCCGGTTTGCTTCGGCCGGACTGACCTGAGTGGGTGGGCGGACGGCCACCACAGCCATCACCTCGGCCAACGTCGCCACCACCGAGAGCCACCGCTGCTCTGGCCGGGGCACCAGGGCGAGCCGTTCCAGCGCGACGCCGGCGCTGCGGGCGGCCTCGGCGCCGAACTCGGGAATTCCCACCACCGAGCACCACGCACCGGCGGTCGAGGGCTCTGCCAGCAGTGCGAGCAGCAGGGCTCCCCCGCTCACCTGATAGGCGCACCCCGGACGCAATCCACCGTCCGGCAGCAGCGCGGCCAGCGCCGGGTGGACATCGATGACCTGCGGGACGCGGGCCTGGGTCTTCGCGCGCAGCTGCTGCAGCAGGAGATCCCTGCTGGCTGGCTCAGCGACGCGTACCGACACCCCACCATCGTCGAACACATGTTCGAATCAGTCAAGATGCGTCAGCGGTGTCCGGATTCTCGCGTCCGAGGCCGGATGGCCTGGTCGCGCCAGCCGGTGTCGCAAGGCCTTACGCTGACGGGCGTGCTCGACTGGCTGATTGCGAATTGGACCGAGGTGCTCGGGTTCACCACCGGTGCTGTCTGCGTGGTGCTGGCGGTGCTGCGCAATGTCTGGACCTACCCGATCGGGCTGGCGAACAATCTGGTGTTCCTCGGGTTGTTCGCGGTCAACGGGCTGTACGCCACCGCCGGGTTGCAGATCGTGTTCGCCGTCCTGGGGGTGCACGGCTGGCTGCGCTGGACGCGGGGTGTCGAGCAGGATGCGCGGTACATCGGCTCCACGCCAGCTGGAGCGGTGTTGCCCCTGGTGCTGGCCGGGCTGGCCGCCGCTGCCGTGCTGGCCTGGGTACTGGCCAGCCTCACCGATTCGACCGTCGCGATCCCGGATGCCGCCGCGACCGCCGGCAGCCTGGCCGCGCAGTACATGCTCAACCGCAAGTGGATCCAGAATTGGTTCGTCTGGCTGGGAGTCGACATCGGTTACGTCTGGCTCTACCTGGTGACCGGTCTCACCCTCACCGCGGTGCTGTACGCCGGGTTCGCGGCGCTGACCATCACCGGGTATCTCAGCTGGCGGGCCGTCGCCCGTCGCAACGCGGCGGCCCAGACTCCGGAGTTGACCGATGCGCGCTGACGCCAAGCGCTTTCGCCACGGGTTGGTGCTGGGCAAGTTCTATCCACCGCACGCCGGTCATCACCACCTGATCCGTACCGCGCTGCGGGCGTGCCAGCGGGTGACCGTCGAGGTGCTCGCCTCCGAGGTGGAGTCGATTCCGCTGCCGGAACGCCTGGAGTGGTTGTGCGAGGATCACCCGACCGCCCGGGTGGTGGGCGGCATGGACGAGGCCGAGATCGACTACGACTCCCCCGCCGTCTGGGATGCCCACATGACGGTGATCGAAGCGCTGCTGGACGAGCCGGTGGACGCGGTGTTCACCTCCGACGCTTACGGCGCCGAGCTCGCCCGGCGGTTGGACGCGACCTGGGTGCAGGTCGATCCGGGACGCGCCGACAACCAGGTCTCCGGCACCGCCGTCCGCGCCGATCTGGCGGGACACTGGCACGAACTCTCCGCAGCCACCCGTGCGGGGCTGGCCGCACGGGTGGTCGTCCTGGGCGCCGAATCCACCGGCTCGACCACCCTCGCCGAGCATCTGGCCGCTCATTTCGGTGCGGCCTGGGTCCCCGAGTACGGACGTGAGCACACCTTCGCCCGCGACGGCGGGCTGGACGAGCCGTGGCGGCCCGACGAGTTCGACCTGATCGTCGATCGGCAGATCGCCTGGGAGAACGCCGCGCTGCGGCGCACCCCCGTCCCGTTGCTGATCTGCGACACCGACGTGCTGGCGACCGCGCTGTGGCACGAGCGCTACGTGGGCGTCCCGGCGCCACAGATCCTGACCCGCGCCGCGGCGCACCGGCCCGACCTCTATCTGCTGACCGGGGATGAGATCCCCTGGGTGGACGACGGCGCCCGGGACGGCGAGCACATCCGCCACGCCATGCAGCAGCGCTTCCGGGATGTGCTCACAGCCCAGCCTGTGCCCTGGGCGGAGCTGCGCGGTACCCCTGCCGACCGCTTGGCGGCGGCCGTCCCTCTGGTGGAGGCCGCGGTGGCCGGGCGGACCAGCTTCGCACTGCCTCCGGAGCAGATGACCAGGTGACGAGCAGGCCTTCGACACGATCCCTGGGCTGGTCGCGGGGCCGCCCCTCGAACGCCCTAGTCTGGGCCACATGGCCGACCGCTGGAACAAGCTCTCCGCTTCGCCGACCACCCACGGTGGCCCGGCCTCCCTCGAACCGCGGACCACGGCCGAGCTGTTCACCCCGCCTGGGCAGGCCGCGAAGCCCGACCTGGACGAGAAGCTCCGCCGCGCCTACTACTGGATGGTCAATCGGGCGGTGATCTCGCCCTACTACGACATCGAGTTCACCCACGGCGCCCCGCTCACCTACCAACTCGGCGATGCCGGCGCTCAGCTCTCCCTGCCGCGGGATCCCTCGTTCGCCTCCAATGTGCTGATCCCGCTGCTCACCTTCGCGGTTGGCGGCAAGTGCCTGTTGGTCGGCGGTCCCGGACGCGGCAAGACCACCATCGCCGTCCTGATGGGCGTGCTGGCCGGCTCAACGCCTGAAGAGGTGCGCCGGGGCGTCCAGCAGGGCCAGCCGCAGCTCACGGTCAGCGATCTGGTCGGCATCCCCCTCCCGCGTGATCTGGTGAACGCGAGCCGGCTGGCGGAGATCGGGATCGCCTGGCGGGAATGGCTGACCCGCCCGGTGAAGATCGTGGACGAGTACAACCGCATCCCCACCAAGACCCAGTCGGCGTTGCTCACCATGGTGGCCGAGGGCTACGTCGAGAGTCACGACCAGTTGCATCGCACGGACCCTGGCCAGGGCACCGAGAGCTGGTTCTTCACCGCCAACGACGATGCGGGCGGCGGCACCTTCCCGGTGATCCAGGCGCTGAAGGACCGGATGGATGTCACGGTCGCCGCGCTCGGCTTCAACAGCCGGTTCTTCGGCGAGCTGGTCGCCCGGGTCGAGGCCGGCGAGAAGCCCGAGGAGCATGTCCCTGCCGAGTTGGTCTTCACCCCGGCCGAACAGAGCGCGATGCTGGCCGAGATCCGGGCGGTTCCATGGCCGGCATCGGTCCAGCGGAGGCTGGAGTTCTTCTTCAGTCACTTCGAGTTCGTCCAGCACGGCGGACGCCAGTTCGAGTACCGCACCAAGGACACCGTGACGACGGCCGGCGGCCGGGTCAGCGAGGTGATCGAGGCCAACACCGGCGCCGACCAGCAGGTCGATCTGGGCGCCCAGACCCTGAACAGCCTCTCGGTACGCAGCCTGCAGAGCCTCATCCTGTACAGCAAGGCGATGGCCTGGTTCCGCGGCCGAGCCGAGGTCGGTCTGGCGGATATCGCGGCCGTGCTCCCGTTCGCGCTGCGCGGCAAGCTGCTGCCCAATCCCACCCACCCCCGCTTCGATGTCGGTGCCGAACCCGAACTGGCCAGCGACGTCACCAGCTGGCTGGCCAGCCTGTTCGCCGAATCCAACCGCCAGTTCGACGCCCTCGGGCTGGCGGTTGACGACCCGGTCGGCGCCCTGCTGGCCGAGTTCGACCGCGGGCTGGACGGACTCAGTGCCCTCGAGACCAGCCAGCGGATCACCGCGATCGAAGCCCAACTGCACCGCATTGCCTCGGCCGGGAAGCTCTACGGACGTCACTTCGACGACCTCACCGCACTGAAGTATCTCCACCAGCGCTACTCGGGCTACCTGCGCTGGGTTCAGGGACAGCCCGGAGCCACGCGGTGAGGATCATCAGCTGGCCGGCTCAGGCGGTCAATACCGGGGTGCGGCCCGCCGCGGCGCCGGTGCCGCAATTGGCTGCCGACGACCTCGCCGTGGCCACCGCCAACGTCGCCGCCTGGGGCGGCAAGCCCGCTCTCTTCCACCACTTCCTGGCCGCCGGGCTGGCCGCCGCGCCGGTGCCGGACGCCCGCCAGCTCGCGTCGATCGCCGGCTGGCGTGCCGGAGCGCTCGGTCTGCGGTTCGAGGCGCTCCGGCTGCTGCCGATGCTGCCGAAGCCCGCTGTCGCGGCCACCCTGGGCTTCACCCCCGAAACGATCTCCGACTTCACCGAGCTGCAACAGCTGGATCCCTACTGGTGGCCCGGCCGGGCCGTTGCCGGCGGGCAGGTGCTGCGGACGGGCGGCTTCGCCGGTCTCGGCGGGCCGTGGCTCGTGCCGCCCAGCCGCGCCGGACGTGCCGCGATCACCGGACGCTGGGTGGTGCTGGCGGGCGACGACTGGTGGCAGCTCGACGCCGACGTCTTCGGCGCCCTGCTCACCAGACTCGACGAAGCCCCGGAGTGCGGCGCTGATACCGACCCCTCCGGGGTGCGGATCGCGATCTCGCCGGATTCCTACCTGGTCACCCTGAGCGTGCCCACCGAGGGGCCAGGAGCACGGCCGTGACCGAGCCGTCCGCCTCAGCACTCCTTCACGGCCTGGACTGGAGGCCGGCCTGGGATTACGCGCAGACGCTGTGGGGCGTCCAGCTGCACGATCCGGAACTGGTCGCGGAACCCCATCCGCCCAGCTTCGCCTGGTTCTCCTTCCCGCCCCAGATCACCGTCGATGTGCCGGCCCTCACGGCGGCCGACGCCACCGCCGAGTTGGAGAGTGTCTTCGCCCACGAGATCGGGCATCACGTGCTCTCCCCCAGCACTCGACTGGATTCGCTGAAGCTGCGCCATCAGCTGGGTCGCGCCCTGCTGGCCAGCGACCGTCCGGCCGTCCCCGAGCTGCTGAACCTGCTCAGCAACCTGTGGTCGGATCAGCTGATCAACCTTCGGGTCGCCGCGCTGCAGCGCCGCCGCGACCCCGAGACCGAGCCGGGTGTGATCCGGCTCTGGCGGAGGCTGTCGGTCGAAAAGCCGAAGGACCCGCTCAGCTGGGTGCTCCGGCGGGCCTACGAACTCTGCTGGGCGCTGCCGCCCGGCACGTTGTGCCGGATCGATCCGCCGGTAGCGCGGCGGCCCGGCCAGCCGCAGGTCGAGCCGCAAGAGCCGGTGTGGACAGCGGTCAAGCAGGACAAGTACGCCGAGCAGGAGAAGAAGCTCCAGACGGCCAAGGCCGAGGTGGAGGCCGCCGAGCAGGCCATCGAGGCCCAGATCCTGGCCGATCCGGTGGCCGACGCGCATCTGCTGGCCCGGTTGGTCAAGGTGTTCGCCGACGACCCGATCTCCGGGGCGCTCTCCTTCGGCATGCTGATAGCCCCCTACCTTCCGCGCACCGGCGAACTGGCGGACGCGATCCTGGCCGGCTGCGCGGGTGAGGCCGGTGCGGGAGCACCCACCGCCGCCGAGATCGGCGCGGTGCTGGGTGATCCCCGGCTCTCGGCGCCGCCCGTCCATCCCGCCGCGGCGGGCGCCGACCCTCCGTCAGGCTCGGCGATCGCAAGGGGTGCCGGTCAGGGCTACGGCCTGGCCGAGACCCTGGCTCTCTACGACCCCTCGCTGACAGATGCCGTGATGGCGGCCTGGTACCGCAACCAGGCCCGGCCTTGGGTGAAGCCACTCACCGAACCCCGTCCGAGCAGCGACGCCGCCGACCTGCCCGGCCCACTGGAGCAGTGGGAGCTGGGTGACGATCTCGCCGATCTGGATTGGCCCGGCTCGCTCACCGCGGCGCCAGAGATACTGCCGGGCATCACCACCCGCCGCCGGGCCCGCATCGACGATCCGGAGCGTCCCGCCCAGGTCAGTGTCCGGCTCGATCTCTACATCGACTCCTCGGGGTCGATGCCCGACCCCCGCCGTGGCTCCCCGGCTGTGCTCGCCGGAGCGATCCTGGCGCTGTCGGTGCTGCGCGGCGGCGGCGCGGTGCGTCCGACCAGCTGGGCGAGCCCGGGCCAGGTGGCAGGCCCGGACCGCTTCCTGCGGGATCCGGTGGCGGTGATGGCCGGAATCGCCTACTACTTCGCCGGCGGGACCTCCTTCCCGCTCGACCTGCTGCGCGACCGCTACGCGGGCCTGCCGGATGCCGACGACACGGTCCGGCGGCACCTCGTGGTGCTCTCCGACGACGGCCTGAGCTCGATGTTCGGGGTCGGCAACGCTCCGTACGCGCAGGTGGCCGCCGAAGCGCGTCCCAAACTGTCCACCGCCACCCTGGTGCTGCTGGATTCGCGGCGGATCGTGGCGCCCCTCGCCGCCGAGGCGGGCTACCAGGTCGCCTACCTGGAGTCGATGGACGACGCCCCGGCGGTCTGCGCCCGGCTCGCGGAGGTGATTCATGGCTGAGACCGAAGAACTGCTCACCCGGTGGAGTGCGATCGCGCCGGTCGAGGACGACCAGTGGGCCTCACTGCGTCCCGGCCCGTCCGTGGTCGCGGTGGCCGCCCGGCTCTCCACCGTGCCCTCGGACTTCATGGACCAGCAGATATCGATCCGCGCCCTGGCCGGCGACCTGCTCGGCCGCCACACCCTGGATCGGCTGGCCGCTCTGCCCTTCGCCGACGACGACCGGGTACGCCGCGGGATGGCGATCGGCCTGTGGCTGTTCGCCGGCGAGATCCTGCTGGGTGCACTCGACCCGCCGCTGAGCGTCGGCCCGCAGGAGGGGCGATCCCTGCCATTGGTCGATCCGCGTGACACCCTCGCGGTGGATGCGCTCGGGCTCCGGCTGGCAGCGGTGGTCGATCCGGCCGAGTGGATCGCCGACGCCGAGCGACGCGAGGAAGCAGCCCGCACCTTCCTGCTGTGGAACGGGCAACTCCCCGCCGGCGAAAGCCCGGACGCGGCACGCGCCGCGCTGGCAGCCCGGGATTCGCTGCGCTTCAACGAGGCGCTGGCCGCGAGCTTCGCCGAGCACCGGCATCGCGACGAACTGCGCCGCCGGCTGGAGGAGGCGCGTGCCCGGGAGGCGGCCGCGAGGTACAGCCGTGAGTGACGACCCGCTGGCGATCCCCGAGTACCGCCCGGGAGTCTCGGCGGTCCTCACCGACGCCGAGCGCTGGCCGACCCTGACCGCGGACGGAGCCGCGCGGCTGGCGTCCGTCCGTCACCACCCGGCAGCGCCCCGCTGGACGCACGCCACCGGTGACCGGCTGACCGCCGAGCAGGTCGAGCGCACCCGGCTGCCGCTTCCCACCGAGGGCTGGCTGGAGGAGCACCTCGCGGTCGCCCGGAAGCTGCCCGCCTACCGCCGGCTGACCGGCCTGCACACCCTGGCGGACTTTCCCCTGATCAGCCGTGCCGACCTGGCTGACGATGTTGCGGCGTACGTCCCGCTGGACGCCGATTTCAGCCGCCTGATCCACGGATCGAGTTCCGGCTCGACCGGGGCGGCGCTGATGATCCCGGACGACATCGAGGAGGTGGCGCGTTCCTTCCACCTGCTGGTCGACCTGGTGCGGGCCGAGGGCATCGACTGGCGGCCGGACCCGGCCCGGATGGCCCTGGTGAACCTGGTGATGCAGCACCAGGCCTTCACCTATGCCTCGGTGATCAGCGGTTTCGAGCAGGCTGCCATGGCCCGGATCAACCTGGCCGAGGCGGACTGGCCCTACCCGGGTGCGCGGGCCGACTTCCTCGCCGCCCAGGATCCGCAGGTGATCACCGGCGATCCTTCCACCTTGGCCGAGCTGCTCACCCCCGATCTGGTGGGCGTGGTGCGTCCGCTCGCGCTGTTCTCCGGAGCGATGGCGCTCTCCGCCCCCTTGCGAGCGCGGCTGGCCGGGGCCTTCGGTTGCCCGGTGTTCGATATCTACGGGCTGCACGAGACCCGCCCGATCGGCGTCCGCACCGACGATGGACCGTTCCGCATCCTGCCCCGGCGGGTGCTGGTCGAGATCCTGGACGACCAGGGCAACCCGGTACCCGACGGCGAGCCGGGTGAGATCGTGGTCACCGCGGGTGAGAACCCGCTGCTTCCCCTGGTCCGCTACCGCACCGGCGATTACGCCCGGCTGGTGGAGATCGAGGGACGCCCCGCCCTTGCGGACCTGGAGGGACGGGCGCACGTCCGCTTCCGCGCCGCCGATGGCGCGCTGGTCTCCAGCATCGACCTCACCCAGCAACTCCAGGCCCACGGCGCGCTGGGCTGGACGGTGCAGCAGAGCGCCGACGGCGCCATCCGGGCACGCGTGGTGCAGGGCGACACCCAGCGGATCGTGGCCGCGTTCGGCACCCTGCTGGGCCGTGAGGCGACCGTCGAGACCGTCGCCACCCTCGCTGAACTCGGCCCGGGGAAGCCCCGCCGCTATCGGTCCGATCTACTCCCCTGACAGCAGGCTGGTCAGCGGAAGGCGTCGCAACGCGCCCCAGGCACCCAGCGCCACGACGACACCGGCCAGCACGACGGCCGCGCTCGCCCCGGCGGCCCAATTCCACAACCCGCTCGGTATGACGCCCAGCAGCAGGCCCATGATGGCGGCCGCCGCACCCACGCCGAGCGCGGCTCCCACGCCGGTGATCACCACGGACTGCGTGACCACGGTGCGCACCACCTGTCTGGGCCGCCAACCTGAGGCCAGCAGCGAGGCATGACCGGTGGCATCCTCGGTGACGCCAAGGAACAGGATGACACCGACCGAGATCAGCCCGAGTACGGCGAGCAGGGTGGCAGCCACCAGGTCGGGAGCGCGCACCTGGACGGCCACCGCGTCACCGAGCAGGGTGCCCACCACCGCCACCGCGCTCCGCTCCTCGATCACCAGGTCGAGGACGCCCAGAGCGTGGATCGAACGCCGCAGGGGGGTCGCGTAGTCCTTGCTCACGGCCGTCAGTTCGATCGCCATGCGCCCCACTCTGACGCATTACCTAGTAGCTAGGCAAGCGGCTGAGATGCCACGATGTCCTGGTGGCTCTCCATCATGCCGTCCTCGCGTTGCTGCACGACGGGCCTCGTCACGGCTACGACCTGCGGAGCGAGTTCGAGGTGCTCGTCGGCCCGCAGTTCGGCCCGCTCAACATCGGCCACCTCTATCAGTTGCTCGAGCGGCTGACCCGCGACGGACTCGCCCAGGCACACCGGGAGCCCCAGGACGGCCGCCCGGACCGGATCGTCCACACCCTGACCGAGAAGGGACGCACCGAACTGGCCGGCTGGCTGGATCAACCCGTGCGAGCGGCCGCCGGCTACCGGGATGACTTCTTCCTCAAGATCGCCGCCGCGCGCCGGGTGGGTGACGCCGCGCTGCTGCACCGGGTGGTCGACCGGCGCCGGGCCGCATTGCTGCAGGAACTGCGCAACCTCACCGCACTACGCGCCGAGGGCACCTCGAGCACCTACGACGAGCTGCTGGCCGGCGCGGCAGAGATCCAAACCCGCGGCCTGCTCGAACTGCTCGACCGCATCGACGCCGCGGTGCCCGCGTTGCTCGCCGAGGCACATCCGGCGGCCGGCGACACTGCTGACGCTGCCGTCCAGGAGGGCCGCCAGGTCTCCTAGCGTGATTGGAGGTCTGATGGGGCCCGTGAGAGAATGAGTCAATGCGTCCGTATCGTGAAATTCTGAGTATTCCGGGCGCCCTGAAGTTCTCCTCAGCCGGCCTGTTGGCCCGTTCCGGCGGCGCCATGATGGGCATCGGTCTGGTGCTGATGGTCTCGGGTCTGTACGGCAGTTACGAGCTGGCCGGGGCCCTGGCCGCTGCCAATGGGTTCGCGTGGGCGGTCGGTACGGCCGTGCTCTCCAACCTGGTCGACCGGTTCGGCCAGCGCCGGGTGATGCTGCCGGCAGTGATGGTCAGTAGCGCGAGCCTGGCGAGCCTGGTGGTGCTGGCGGTGCTGCAGACCCCGGTCTGGGCCCTGTTCGCGCCGGCGATCCTGAGTGGTGCCACCGGCGGCGCGCCCGGAGCCCTGGTGCGCGCTCGCTGGAACCACGTCACCACCGACCCTGGCCAGATCCACACCGCCTTCGCACTGGAGTCCACCCTGGACGAACTCACCTTCGTGGTCGGGCCGGTGGCGGCCACCGCGCTGGCCACCCTGGTGCACCCGGCCGCGGGCCTGGTGCTGCCGGTGATCCTGTCGCTGGTCGGCGCCCTGGTGTTCTACGCCCAGCGTGCGACCGAACCGCCGATCCTCCCCCGCCAACTCCGGACTGGTGCGCGTCCCCCCTTGCGGGAGCGGCTGGTCGTGCTGTTCCCGGGCGTGGGCGCGGTGATCGCGGTGAACCTGCTGATCGGCGCGGTGTTCGGCAGCATCGACATCACCGTTGTGGCGGCCGCCACCGCGATGGATGCCCGCGGCGCGTCGGGCGTCATCCTGGCCGTGTTCTCGCTCGGCTCCGCCGCTGCCGGCTTCTACTACGGCGCCCGGCACTGGCACTCCCCGCTGCCGAGCCGCTTCGTGGTGGGAGTGATAGCGCTGCTGGTTGCCTCCATCGGGCTGCTCGCCGCCAACTCCGTGGTGCTGCTCGCGGCGGTCGGGCTGGCGGTCGGCGTCACCATCGCTCCCACGCTCATCAACGGCAACACCCTGATCAAGCGGCTCGCCCCCGCACCACGCCTCACCGAGAGCCTTGCCTGGATGGGCACCGGCATCGGAATCGGCGCCTCGCTCGGCTCCAGTGTGGCGGGCAAAGCGATCGACACCGCCGGCTACCACGCGGGCTTCTGGGTGGTGGTGATCGCGGCCAGCATTGCGGCCGCCATCGCCGTCGGTTCGTACCTCGCCTTGCGCAGGCTCACGAGTTCCACCGAACCCGCGCCCGTCGTGGCGGCAGTCTGAGACGAGGATGGCGGCCGTGGGGCAAACCCCGCAGGAAGCCGGAGCCGGTAAGGGTGGGCGGAGAAATACGACCGCTGGGAAATACTCAAGCAAAGGGTTTCCAAAACTGAAATACGGTCCAGTTTCCTCCTCTTAATCCATTCCACCACCGGGTGGGTGGCGGTGGGCAAGAATGCTTATAGGCCGCGTGGTTTGGGCGTTGGCGCGGCGTTGTGGCACTCGACAGGACAGGCACATGACCACTCAGCCGCCGTTCCCCGGCATCCCGGAAGTCATCAACGGAAACGGCGCCGTGGCGCACGTCATGAAGCATGTCTGCGGAGGTGTGATCGGTTACCCGATCACTCCCTCGACCGAGATCGCCGAGCTGTTCGAGGCCGCCCGTGCCGAAGGTCAGCTCAACGCCTGGGGCAAGCACCCCTTCTTCGTCGAGACCGAGGGGGAGCATTCCGCCCAGAGCGGCGCGCTCGGCGCCGCGCTGACCGGCGGCAACTTCATCTCGAACGCCTCCTCCAGCCAGGGCATCCTGTACGGCCTGGAATCGCACTACGTCACCGTCGGCAAGAAGATCGGCGGCTTCGTCCTGCAGGTCGCCGCCCGGGTGGTGACCCGCCATTCGCTGAACGTGATGGCCGGCCACGACGACGTGTACGCCCTGCTGCCCACCGGCTACACCATCCTGTTCGGCTCCAACCCGCAGGAGGCCGCCGACCTCGCGGCGATCTCCTACCGGGTCTCGGCGCTCTCTCTGATCCCTGTCGCCAACGCGATGGACGGGTTCGCCACCAGCCACATGATGAGCGAGGCCCGGCTGCCCGAGCCGGAACTGCTCGCCCAGTACCTGGGCGACCCGGCCGGACGGATCGACTGCCCCACCGTCGCGCAGGAACTGCTGTTCGGCGCCAAGGGACGGGTCTTCCAGCTCAACCAGTACCTCGACCGGCACGCCGCCGCGATCCTTTCCGATGACCTCGCCGCGCTGCGCGGCATGCTGGCCGCGCGTGCCGATCAGGTCGAGGCCGACGACGCCGGCGACCTGGTCGGGCAGACCCTGGCCTGGCTGCCGATCGATCTCCACGGCCAGTGGCGGCGGCAGTGGCTCGGCGCCTGGCGCAAGGGCACCCGGCAACTCGTCCCGGCCCTGGTCGATCCGCACAACCCGGGCCTGACCGGACCGGTCCAGAACCAGCCTGACTTCCAGGCCGGCTCGGCCGACCACCGCGCCCACTTCGCCAACGCCGTCCCGGAGCTGGTGCGGCAGGCGATGGCGGAGTACGCCGACCTCACCGGACGCGACTACTCCCCCGTCATCGCCTACGACACCACCGATGCCGACTACGTGTTCGTGGGCATGGGCTCGATCACCGACGACGTCCGAGCCGTGGTGCCCTATCTGCGCTCGCTCGGCCTCAAGGTGGGCGTGGTGTCGGTGAAGCTGCTGCAGCCCTTCCCGGAGGCCGAACTGGTCGCGGCGCTCGGCAACGCCAAGGTGGTGACCATCCTGGAGCGTTCCGACGACACAGCGCTCACCCGGTTCGTCACCCAGGCGCTCTACCACGCCCGGGTGTTCCCCAAGCTGATCACCGCGATCTTCGGCCTGGGCGGTCACGATGTCCAGCCTCGCCATCTGGTCGCCGCCGCCAGGCACATGGCCAGTGAGGACGCGGCGGGCCTGATCTACCTCGGTTCGCAGTTCTTCATCGACCATCCGACCCCGGCCGTCGCCGAGATCCAGGATCGGTTGCGGGCCGCCTACCCCGAGACCGAGCTGATGGCGCTGAGCACCGAACCGAACCCGCCGGTGCTGCCGGCGCAGGCACTCCGGATCCGCTTCCACTCGGTCGGCGGCTACGGCACCATCGCGACCGGCAAGCTGCTCACCGACATCCTGGCGTCGATGCTGGAGATGCACTCGAAGTCGGCACCCAAGTACGGCTCGGAGAAGTCCGGCGCGCCGACCAACTTCTACATCACCTTGTCGCCGGAGCCCGTGCTGCTCACCAACGCCGAACTCGAGGATGTCGAGGTCGTCGTCTGCCCTGACCACCAGGTCTTCGCCCACTCCAACCCGCTGAAGGGTCTGGTCTCCGGCGGCACCCTGATCCTGCAGTCGACCGGGGACCCGCAGCAGGTGTGGGCCGGGCTGCCGGCCTTCGCCCGCCGGGCGATCCGGGAACGCAAGATCCGGTTCTTCGTACTGGACGCCTTCGCCGTCGCCCGCACGCACGCCCCGAATCCGGAACTGGAGACCCGGATGATGGGCATGGCCTTCATCGGCGCCATCATCGGCCACGTCGACCGGGTCTCCCGCGGTGCGAACCTGGAGGTCGTCGAGGACGAGGTCAAGGCGGAGCTGTCGAAGAAGTTCGGACGCAAGGGACTGTCGGTGGTCGAGGCCAACATGGCGGTGATCCGCGACGGCATGCAGGCGATTGCGGTCGACTACGCCGATCCGGCCTTCGAGGCCGTGGAGACCTCGTCGGTCGCCGAACCGGTGTCCATCCCGCTGTCGGCACTGATGACCCCCACCGTCGGCAAGGAGCGCGCCACCGGACTGTTCGATCCCGGCTACTTCGAAGAAGTCATGGCCCGGCCGTTCCGCGAGGGCACCATCGACGAGGCTCCCGTGCTGCCTGGTACCGGCCTGTTCATGCCGGTCGGCACCGGCGCGGACAAGAACAAGGGTCTGTTCCGGCGCACCCTGCCGGTGTTCAGTCCGGATGCCTGCACCGCTTGCATGGAATGCGCCCTCGCCTGCCCGGACAACGCGATCCCCAACACCGGTCACGAGCTCGGCGACCTGCTGCACGCCGCGATCGACGCCACCGATCTGCCCGAGACCGCACGGGCCCGGGTCCGGGAACTCGTGATCGACTGGGCGCTGGAGATCCGCCGCCTCTTCCTTGCCGACAGCACGGCGGAGGACTTCGCCGCCCTCGCCCGGCAGGCCACCGATCTGCTCCCGCCCAAGCGGGTGCTCGCCCGCGACGTGGACGCCGTGATCGAGGCGCTCGCCGCCTTCCCGGTGGCACGCACCCGGCCGCTCTTCGACGCGATGGAGAAGCAGTCGCCTGGCAGCGGCGTGCTGTTCTCGGCCGTGGTGGATCCCTGGAAGTGCACCGGCTGCCTGCAGTGCATCGATGTCTGCGGTCCGGACGCACTGGCCCCGGCCGAGCAGGACCAACTGCTGCTGGGCATGCTGGAGACGCGGTTCGCCCGGCTCACCCAGCTGCCGGACACTCCGGCCCGGTTGACCGCCGACGCGACCGCGCCGGCCGGCGACCTGAAGCGGCTGCTGCTGGCCCGCGACACCTACTACTCGATGACCGGCGGTCACGGCGCCTGCCGCGGCTGCGGTGAGGTGACCGCGATCCACCTGGTCACCGCGATCAGCCGGAGCCTCGGCGAACTCAACCGCCAGAACCACCTGCGCGACCTGGACGCCACCATCGAAGAGTTGCGGTTGCTGCTGGAAGGCGTCCCGGCCGGTAGTCCGCGGGAGCATCGCATCCAGAGCTCCATCGCCGAACTCGAGCGTCGCCTGTACCTGTACGAGTCCGGCCCGACCGGCAACGGACCGTCCTCGACGGTGATCGCGAACTCGACCGGCTGCTCCAGCGTGTACGCCTCCACGATGCCGTTCTCGCCCTACCTCGACCCCTGGGTCAACGGCCTGTTCCAGGACGCGCAGCCCCTGGCCTCAGGCATCTACGAGGGCATCGTTTCCTCCCTGGTGGACGAGGTGCGGGCGCTGCGCGTGGCGAGGCTGGAACTGGCCGGCAGCTACAACCCGGCGGTGCACGACGCCGCCCTGCGCACCCTCTCCTGGCACGACTTCACCCCGGCCGAACGGGCGCTGGTACCGGTGGTCCTCACGATCAGCGGCGACGGCGCGGCCTTCGACATCGGCTTCGGCGCGATGTCGCGGGTGCTCGCGGCCGGCACACCGATCAAGTCCCTGGTTCTCGACACCGGCGGCTACTCCAACACCGGCGGCCAGGCCTCCACCGCGAGCTTCCGCGGCCAGGACGCCGACCTCGCCCGGTTCGGCGGCGCCCACTCCGGCAAGCAGGAGGCGCGCAAGGAACTCGGTCTGCTGGCCGTCTTCCACCCCGGCGTCTTCGTCGCTTCGACCGCGGCGGCCTTCCACGGCCACTTCCTGCGGGCGACCGCCGACATGCTCGGCTACCACGACGGGGCCTCGCTGATGGTCACCTACGCCCCCTGCGACACTGAGAACGGGATGGCCGAGGATCAGGCCAACGCCCGCTCGCGGCTGGCGGTGGAGAGCCGGATGAGCCCGCTGTTCGTCCACGACCCGCGGCGCGGAGAGACCCTCGGAGAGAGGTTCAGCCTGGACGGCAACCCCGCCGTCGACCAGCTGTGGACCACCATCACCCTCGACTACCTCGACGAGAGCCGCACCCTGCAACTGCTGACGATGCCGCTGACCCCGGCCGAGTTCGCGCTGGGAGAGGTGCGGTTCGCCAAGCAGTTCCGCTGGCTGGCCGTCCACGAGGAGGCAGCGGCCGTCCCGATCGCCGAGTTCATCGACCTGGCGCCCGAGCAGCGGATCGGCAAGATCCCGTTCGTCTACACCACCGACCGGCGCAAGCAACTGGTCCGGATGGCCTGCTCGACGACGATCGTCGACCTGGTCGAGGAACGCAAGCGGCACTGGCAACTGCTGCAGTTCCTTGCCGGGCAGAGCGAGGCAGCGCTCACCTCGCAGCACCGCACCGAGCTGGAGGCGCTCACCAACCGCTACGCCGAGGCGGTCGAAGCCCGCGAGGTGTCGCTGGACACCATCGCCCAGGCGATGGCCGATCTCGCCACCTCCAGCGGCGCCCCGGTAGGGGGGCCGCTGCAGCTGGGGTTGGGGTTCCCGGGATCGTCCGCGGCTCCGGCGGAGGCTCCGGCAGCCACCGCCGTCGTGGAGCGGCCGATCTGGCTGGATGAGGCGGATCTGCCCCGCTGCAACGACTGCGCGACCTGCTACCAGGAGTTGCCGCAGCTGTTCGAGAAGGCGACGATCATGGTCGACGGCGCCCCTCAGACGGTGGGAAGGATGCGCGAGGGCAGCCTGGAGAAGCTCGAGCTGACGCCCGAACTGGCCGCCCGGATCGCCCGTGTGAAGGCGACTTGCGACGCGGAGATCATGCAATGAGCACCATCTCGTTCGTCAACCAGCTGGGGTTGTTGGAGCGCCGGCTCAGCGCCGATCCGCGTTCCTTCCGTGAGCTGTTCACCGCCGACGGGATGGAGGCGGTGGCGTGGGAGTTCCAGCAACCGGAGCTCTCCGCCGAGTTCATCAACACCCTGTGGGATGTGCTCTCCCGCGATGACGACGCTGCCCGGGTGATGATGCGGTTCCTATGGCGACTGCCGGTGGGAAAGAAGCGCGCCTTCATCCGCGCGATCGACGCCCATCTCTCCGATCGCTACCCGATGTTCGCCGGTCTGGCGCTCAACTGGCCGGCCGGCTCGGCCATTCCGCCGTACATCCGTGAGCCGGAGGACCGCAGCGAGGACTTCGAGCTGGTCAACAAGGGCTACCTGGGCTACATGGATCTGGGCTACACCCGGCGGGACGTCGAGCTCTTCGTCTGGCTGGAGGCGTTGCGGGACAAGCAGTGCGCCGAGGCGCCGTGCGAGCTCGGGGTGCTGCTGGCCGGACACCGCGAGCCGCAGGGCGGCTGCCCCGTGCGGATCCACATCCCGCAGATGTTCGAGCTGCTCGGCAACGGCCAGTTCACCGAAGCACTGCAGTTGCTGGAGAACTGCAACCCGCTGCCGAATGTCACCGGCCGGGTCTGCCCGCAGGAACTGCAGTGCCAGGGAATGTGCATCCACAAGCACGCGATGACCATCGGACAGGTGGAGTGGTTCCTGCCCGAATGGGAGAAGCTGGCCGATCCGGAGGCGACCGCCCGTCGGTTCGCGCACGTCCGCGATCCGTGGCTGCTGGCGACCAAGCCGCCGGTGGCCATCGTCGGCTCCGGTCCGTCCGGGCTGATCACCGCCTACCTGCTGGCCGAGGAGGGCTTCCCGGTCACGGTCTTCGAGGCCTTCCACGAGTTGGGCGGCGTGCTGCGCTACGGCATCCCTGAGTTCCGGCTGCCGAATCAGCTGATCGATGACGTGGTGGCCAAGATCCGGCTGCTGGGCGGCCGCTTCGTCACCAACTTCGTGGTCGGCAAGACCGCCACCCTTGAGCAGCTGAAGGAGGCCGGGTTCGCGCGGGTGTTCGTCGGCTCGGGCGCGGGGCTCCCGCGCTTCCTGAACGTGCCCGGCGAGCACCTGCTCAACGTGATGAGCGCCAACGAGTTCCTCACCCGGGTGAACCTGATGCAGGCCCACAAGACCGACCGGGAGACCCCGCTGCCGTTCGTGAAGGGCAAGAACGTCCTGGTGATCGGCGGCGGCAACACCGCGATGGACGCCGCCCGCACCGCGCGCCGGCTGGGTGGCCACGTGACCATCGTCTACCGCCGCACCCGCGCCGAGATGCCGGCCCGCGTCGAGGAACTCGAACACGCCCTGGAGGAGGGCATCGAGCTGGCCGTGCTGCGCTCACCGGTGGAGTTCGCCGGGGACGAGAAGGGTTTCGTCACCAGCGCGGTCTGCGAGACCATGGGTCTGGGCGAGCCGGACGCCTCCGGCCGGCGCCGTCCGCTGCCGACCGGGCTCACCGAGAGGCTGGACGCCGATCTGGTGATCATGGCGCTGGGCAACACCGCCAACCCGATCATCAAGGATTCCGAACCCCGCCTCGAGGTCTCGAAGTACGGCACCATCGAGCAGCCCGACGACGCCTCCAAGCAGACCTCGCTGACCGGCGTCTACACCGGCGGCGACGCCGCCCGGGGCGGCTCCACCGCGATCCGGGCGGCGGGCGATGGCCAGTCCGCGGCGCGGGAGATCATCGGCACTCTGGAGATGCTGGATCCCGCCGAGGTGATCGACAAGGTGACCAGGGCCTCGGCCTACACCGACATGGCGGCCGAACTGCCGGTGATCGTCGCCAAGCACCACCTCAGCTTCGGCATCGAGGAGTTCACCGTCCGGGCGCCGGTTATCGCGCGGACCGCCCAGGCCGGCCAGTTCGTCCGGGTGCTGATCGAGCCGGCGGGCGAGCTGATCCCGCTCACCCTGGCGGACTGGGACGCCGAGGCGGGCACCGTCACCCTGGTCGTGCAGGGTATGGGCACCACCACGCTGGCGATGAACGAGATGACCGTCGGTCAGGCACTCGCCGGAATCGCCGGTCCGCTCGGCCGGCCCAGCGACCTGCACCGCCACGACGACTCCGCGACGGTGGTGTTCACCGCCGGCGGCCTGGGCCTGCCACCGGTCTATCCGATCATGCGGGAACACCTGCGGATGGGGAACCATGTCACGCTGATCTCCGGCTTCCGCACCGCGGACCTGATGTTCTGGGATGCCCCGGAGGAGCGGATCGGCGCGCTGCAGGCGGAGTTCGGCAAGCGGCTGGACGTCATCTACGCGACCAATGACGGCTCCTTCGGCGTCCAGGGATTCGTGACCGCACCGCTGGAGGACATGCTGCAGGCCGAACGCAACGGCCGCGGCAAGCGCCGCCGGATCGCCGAGGTGGTGACGATCGGCCCACCGCTGATGATGCGCTCGGTCTCCGACCTCACGAAGCCCTACGGCGTCCCCACGGTGGCCAGCCTGAACTCGATCATGGTTGACGCCACCGGAATGTGCGGCGCCTGCATGGTGCCGGTCACCGAGGGCGACCGGCTGGTGCGCAAGCACGCCTGCATCGACGGCCCCGAGATCGATGGACATGCGATCGACTGGGACAAGTTCCTGCCCCGGTTCAACCTGTTCCGCACCCAGGAACAGGAAAGCCGCCTGCGTCACGGCTACTGAGCGGCGGGTGGGTCACTCGGGTCTGTCGTGTGCGGTGAGCAGTTCGCGGATGACCCGGGCCACCCCGTGCTCCTCGTTCGAGGCGGTGGCGAACCGGGCCACCTCGTGGATGGCGTCATCGGCATTGCCGACCGCGTAGCTGTGATACACCGTTCCGAGCATCTCCAGGTCGTTGTCGGTATCCCCGAAGGCCATCAGCTGGTCGTGCTCAAGGCCGAGATGATCGGCCAGCACCCGCAGCGCGTTGCCCTTGTTGACGCCCGGGTTCATGATGTCCATCCACGCTGGACCGCCCACCGTGACCGAGAAGCCGGCGCCGTAGGCGGGCTCGAAGACCGTGTCGTGGAAGTGGCGCGAGGCGCCGTCGGCGAAGTACGCGGTGAACTTGTCCGCGGGCACCTCGACCCCGGTCAGATCGTCCACGAAGGTGATGATCGTCTGGAAGCGTCGCAGGTGGTCCTCGTGTTCGCGATGTCCTTTCCACACGTAGGCGGACTCGACCCCGCAGACCACCGGGACCCCGGTCGTCCGGGCCAGCGTGAGCTCGATCATGTCCTGGTAGCTGACGGTCGGCAGCAGGCTCTGGAAGAGCACCTCTCCCCGGTAGGTCACGGTGCCGCCATTGTCGCTGATGAAGGCGATGTGGTCGCTCGCGGGAAACATCGTCCGAAGTGTGTACAGCGGACGTCCGCTGGCCGCCACGAACACGATTCCGGCGTCGCCGAGGCGCCGCAGGTCATCGGAGAAGCCGGGCGGGAGGTCACCCTGGCCGTCCAGCAGGGTGTGGTCCATGTCGGACGCGATCAGGCGCACGGATTTCATCGGGTCCCTTTCACTGTTGGTCAGGCCACCAGAACGGCCACCAGCGCGATGATCGACAGCAGCGGGACCAGGCCCTGGGCGAGCGCCGCGCGGCGGCGGGTCCGGTTCGAGCAGAACAGCACCAGCGCCGCGGCCAGCATCGAGCCGATGCCGGCCAGCACCAGCGTCGCCCCGATCGCCAGCCGGTCGAATCCGACCAGGACGATCCCGAGTACCGTGATGAGAGCCAGGAAGAGGTTGTAGAAGCCCTGGTTGAAGGCCAGTTCCCGGGTCGACTCGGCCTCTTCGGCGGTGAGTCCGAAGACGGCCCGTCCCGGCTGCTTCGTCCACGCCACCGATTCCAGATAGAAGATGTAGACGTGGATCAGAGCCGCCACGCCCGCGAGCACCAAACCTGCGATGAGCACACCCCAGGCTAACCCCTGCGGCGTCGGCGGCCGCGTCGTCCACCCCGTAGGTTGGTGATCACGGGAGCATCCCGAGCCGGGAGGAGGCCGATGATGGAGCCAGTGCGCAAGACCGTGGAGTTCGCCTGGGGCGAGGTATCCGCGCTGGAGTGGCTGCCGGCCGACCGCGCGAAGTCCGACATCCTGCTGCTGCACGGTGGCGGCGTGGACTGTGCGGAGCTCTCCTGGGGCAGGATCGGGCCGGCGCTGGCCGCGGCGGGATACCGGGTGCTTGCGCCCGACCATCCCGGCTACGGGACGAGCCCACGGGCGCCCTGGACGGCCACCCAGGAGCGGCTGGTCGAGTACGTCGGGGAGTTGGTGGACGCGCTCGGGTTGCGCGACTACGTCGTCGGTGGGCTCTCCCTGGGTGGTGGAATGACCATCGGCCACGTGCTCGCCCATCCGTCCCAGGTGCGGGGCGCGATCCTGATGGGGAGTTACGGATTGATGGACCATCAGTTCGAAGGCCCTTTCAAGTGGCCCGCGCATCTGCTGACCTGGGCGATGCTGCGTACCGGCGTCCTCCGTCGGCTCACATGGTCCTACGCCAAGGACCGCAAGAAGATGGACAGCGGCCTGCGCGCCATCGTCCGCAACCCCGAGGAGCGGACCACGGAGTTGCTGGACGCGGTGATGGCGCAGGCCCAGCGACCTGACGCTGGAGTGGCCTTCGAGCAGTGGCAGTTCGACCAGTTCGGCTGGAGGAAGGCCAGAACCAACTACTCCGACCGACTCCGCGAGATCACCGCGCCGGTTCTCATCGTCCATGGCGAACGCGACACCGGCGTTCCGGTCAACTGCGCGAGGGCGGCGGCCAGAACGATCCCGGATGCCCGGCTGCTCGTGGTGCCCGACGCCGGCCACTGGGTGCAGCGCGATCGGCCAGCCACCGTCGTCCCGGCCGTCCTCGAGTTCCTGGCCGAGTTGCCGCCAACGGAATCACGGTAGCCCGCCGCCGGCGGTCCCCGGAGCTTCGGTCCTCGGACATCGGCGAGGAAGCCCGGCGGCAGCCCGACCTAAGCCAACAGGTCGAGCAGCCAGCGGACACCCCGTACGCCCGCCCCGAGGTGCCGGACCCGATCCGCCAGGCCCCGGTCTCCGGTCACCACGGTCACCGCGCGGCCGGCCTCGGCCAACCGGGCGGCCGCGAAGACGATCGTGTCGTCACCGGACGCCTGGGCGCGCACCACCTCGATGCTCGCGCCACCCGGAGCGGCCGGGACCTCGACAGAGCGCGCCTGGCCCTCGACCACCACGCTCCACTGCGGAAACCAGCGCTCCTCGGCCAGGTCAAGAGCGCTCGCCGGAACACCGGAGATGGCAAGGGTGGCCACCCGGCCCAGCAGCCGCCGGGCGGCGCCGGCGCGGTCCTTCCACCAGCCGTCGGGAACCGAACCCACCACGTTCGCCGCATCCACCACGATCGCGGGCCGGATCGCCAGTGCGGGCCGGAGGTGGTCCCAGGCGGAGGCGAACCCGGGATGCAGCGCGCGGTCGGCGACCCGCTCGGCCGGTACCCACTCCAGGGCGTGGCTCTCCGGATCGCTGATGACCGCCCGGAACGGCTCGGTGACATCGACCACCAGGGTCGCGTAGGACCAGTAGCCCAGGTCGAGCACGCTCACCAGTCGCGGCCGGACCGCGGCCCGGGGAACCCCTGCCTCCTCCGTCGCCTCGCGCAGCGCGCCGTCCACCGCCGTCTCGCCCTCGTGGCGAGCGCCGCCCGGGAGCCCCCAGGTGTCGCCGTGATGGCTCCATGACACCCGGTGCTGCAGCAACACCCCGCGCGCGGGATCGACGGCGAGCAGACCGGCGGCGCCGAAGCGTCCCCAGTAGCGGGTGCCGTCCGGCGCGACGACCCAGGCGTCCCCTGGATTGCGAGGACCGAACGGCCGACGCGGCTCACCGGGTTGTGGAGGCAGGATGCTCACTCCCCCACCCTGTCATATGCGGATCGGAGGCCGGGACGAGGCTCGGTCGGTTCGGACGCGCCGGCGGTGGAGAAAGGGCTAAGCTCAGGAAATGGCGACCGATCCCCATGCTTCGGGAGTCCACCAGATCCTCGCGCAACACCTGCTCGTGGACGGGCTGCCGCTGGTCCTCGACCTCAAGGCCTCGCAGGGTTCCTGGCTGATCGACCAGGCCACCGGCGATCGCTACCTCGACATGTTCACCTTCTTCGCCTCCAGCTCGCTGGGGATGAACCACCCGGCGCTCGCCGCGGACGACGAGTTCCGCGCCGATCTGCTGGAAGCGGCACTGAACAAACCCAGCAACTCCGACGTCTACACCGTCGCGATGGCTCGCTTCGTCGAGACCTTCGCTCGTGTGATGGGCGACCCGGCGCTGCCCCACCTGTTCTTCATCGAAGGCGGCTCGCTGGCGGTCGAGAACGCGCTCAAGATCGCCTTCGACTGGAAGAGCCGCTGGAATCAGGCCCACGGGATCTCGCCCGAGCTGGGCACCCAGGTGATGCACCTCACCGCCGCCTTCCACGGTCGCAGCGGGTACACCATGTCGCTGACCAACACCGACCCCAACAAAGTGGCCCGGTTCCCGAAGTTCAGCTGGCCGAGGCTGGAGAGCCCGTTCATCGCCGACGACCGGGACGTGCCGGCCTTCGAGGAACGGACTCTCGCCCAGGCCAGGGCCGCGTTCGAGGCCAACCCGCATGACATCGCGTGCTTCATCGCCGAGACGGTGCAGGGCGAGGGCGGCGACCACCACTTCCGGCCCGAGTTCTTCGCCCGGATGCGCGAGCTGTGCCACGATCACGACGCCCTGTTCGTGCTGGACGAGGTGCAGACCGGGGGCGGGCTCACCGGCAGGCCGTGGGCCTATCAGTGGAAGGGCATCACCCCGGACGTCGTGGCCTTCGGCAAGAAGCTGCAGGTGTGCGGGGTGATGGCCGGAGGCCGCGTGGACGAGGTGCCCGACAACGTGTTCCACGTCCCCTCCCGGATCAACTCCACCTGGGGCGGCAACCTCACCGACATGGTCCGCTGCCGTCGGATCCTGGAGGTGATCGAGTCGGAGGATCTCCTCACCAATGCGCAGGTCCGCGGCGCGGAGCTGCTCGCCGGGCTGCAGCAGCTGGCCGCGAGCCACGACATCGTCTCCAATCCGCGCGGCCTCGGCCTGATGTGTGCGGTGACCCTGCCCAACCGCGAGCTCCGCGACCGGCTGCTGACCGTGATGATGGAGCGGGAGCGGGTGATCATGCTGGGCTGTGGGGAGCGCTCGCTCCGGCTGCGGCCCGCTCTCACCGTGACCGCGGAACTCATCCAGTTGGCGCTGGCCGCCCTGGATCGATCACTCGATGTGGTGGAGAACGACCTGGATCGGAGCACGCATGTTCAACACGCATGACCTGCGGGCCGGGTTCGCCCGCTCGCTCTCGACGATGTACGGCACCGAGGTGCCGGCCTACAACACGTTGGTGGACGTGTCGACGGCGGTCAACGCCGACGTGCTCGCCGCCGACCCGGCCCGCGCCGAACGACTGGGCCGGATCGACCGGGTGACCGCCGAACGTCACGGCGCGATCCGGGTCGGAACCGCCTCCGAGCTGCGCCAGGTCGCGCAGATCTTCGCCGCACTCGGCATGGAGCCGGTGGGTTTCTACGACCTGCGCGGCACCGCGGCGACCTCCCTTCCGATCGTCTCCACGGCGTTCCGTCCGACCACCGCCGAGGCACTGGCGATCAACCCCTTCCGGGTGTTCACCTCCGTGCTGGTGACCGACGATCGGCGGTACTTCGACGACGACCTGCAAGCCGAACTGGACGCTTTCCTCGCCCGCCGGACGCTGTTCCCGGAGGACGTGCTGGCGCTGGCCGCCCGAGCCGAGGCCGACGGTGGGCTGCCGGACGCCGACGCAGCAGAGTTCCTGCGCCTGGCCACCGCGTGCTTCGAGCTCTCCCCCGAGCCGGTCGACCGGGCCTGGTACGCCCGGCTGTCGGCGATCTCCGGGGTGGCCGCCGACATCGGCGGGGTGCCCACCACGCACATCAACCACCTGACCCCGCGGGTGCTCGACATCGACGACCTGTACCGGCGGATGACCGTCCTGGGCATCGCCATGATCGACGAGATCCAGGGCCCGCCGAAGTGGGACGGACCCGACGTGCTGCTGCGCCAGACCTCGTTCAAGGCACTGGCCGAACCGCGCCGCTTCCGGGAGGCCGACGGCAGCATCGTCGACGGTGCGCTGAGCGTCCGGTTCGGGGAGGTCGAACAGCGGGGCATCGCGCTCACCCCCGCCGGCCGCGATCGTTACGACCGGCTGATCGTCGAGATCGACGAGCGTTCCGCCGGACGCACCGCCGCCGAGCGCGACGCCCTCAAGGTCGAGGTCTGGCAGCGGGAGTGGCCGACCACCGAGGCCGGGCTGCTGGCCGGTGGGGAGGGCTTCTTCGAGTTCTCACCCGGCCGCGCCGGCCCGGGTGAACCGCCGCGTTCGCCCGCCGCTCTGGTTGCCGGCGGCTGGCTGGTCGCGTCCCCGATCGTCTACGAGGACTTCCTGCCGCGCTCGGCGGCGGGCATCTTCGCCTCCAATCTCGACAATCAGGGCAGCCGGGACGCCTCCCTGGAAGGGTCGCAACGGGATCTGGAGTGGATCGCGGAGGCGATCGGACGGACCGTGCACGACCCGATGCGGCTGTACGCCGAGCAGAGCCAGGCCTCGCTGAGAGCGGCCTGCGCCGAACTGGGCGTTCCGAAGCCGGCGGCGGTGCCGCGATGAGTGCCTTGGCGGCGCAGGCGCGAGACCTGCTGGCCGGCTTCGGGCTGGACGCCGCTGCGCTCGGTGGCAGCGGCGAGGAATGGCCGGTGCACAGCCCGATCGACGGCTCGGAACTGGTCCGGGTCAGGGCGCACACCGCTGGCGAGGTGGCCCAGGCGATCGCCGACGCCCGGACCGCGTTCGCAACCTGGCGGCTCACCCCCGCCCCGGTGCGCGGCCGGCTGGTGAAGCGGCTCGGGGAACTGATCGGCCAGCACCAGCAGCAGCTGGCCGAACTGGTCACGCTCGAGGTCGGCAAGATCGGCTCCGAGGCGCTCGGCGAGGTGCAGGAGATGATCGACGTCTGCGACCTGGCGGTGGGACTGTCCCGGCAGCTGTTCGGACGCACCATGCCGTCGGAGCGGGCCGGTCACCGGCTGCAGGAGGTCTGGCACCCGCTCGGCGTGGTGGGGGTGATCTCGGCGTTCAACTTCCCGGTCGCGGTCTGGTCGTGGAACGCGGCCGTCGCCCTGGTCTGCGGCGACACCGTGGTGTGGAAGCCGTCCGAACTGGCCCCACTGACCGCGCTGGCGACCACGGCGCTGCTCGCCCGGGCGGCCGCCGAGGTCGGCGCTCCGCCCGGGGTGGGCGGCTTGGTGCTGGGCGATCGGACGGTCGGCGAGGCGCTGGTCGACTCCCCCGACGTCGCCCTGCTCAGTGCGACCGGTTCGACCCGGATGGGACGCGAGGTCGGCCCCCGGGTGGCGGCCCGGTTCGGCCGCGTCCTGCTGGAACTGGGCGGGAACAACGCGGTGATCGTGGCGCCCAGCGCCGACCTGGACCTGGCGGTGAACTCGATGGTGTTCGCCGCAGCCGGAACGGCCGGTCAGCGCTGCACCACGCAGCGGCGGATGATCGTCCACTCCTCGGTGGCTGACGCCGTCTGCGAGCGGCTGGCGAAAGCGTTCCGGTCGCTCCCGGTCGGTGATCCGCGCGAGCCAGGCACCCTGGTCGGGCCGCTGATCCACGAGGGCGCCTTCGACGCCATGCAGGCTGCGCTGGCCGAGGCGACCGCGGACGGCGGCGAGGTTCTGGCCGGCGGCGAGCGGGTCGGTGTCGGGGCGGGCGGCTGCTACGTCCGTCCGGCGCTGGTGCGGATGCCGTCGCAGACGCCGGTGGTGCTGCGGGAGACCTTCGCGCCGATCCTGTACGTGGTCGGCTACGACGAGTTCGACCAGGCGCTGGAGCTGCACAACGCGGCCAGTCAGGGCCTGTCTGCGGGGATCTTCACCCGCGACCAGGCGGAGGCCGAGCGCTTCCTCGCCGCGGATGGCGCCGACACCGGGATCGCGAACGTCAACGTCGGCACCTCGGGGGCCGAGATCGGCGGAGCCTTCGGTGGCGAGAAGGAGACCGGCGGCGGTCGTGAGTCCGGCTCCGACGCGTGGCGGGCCTACATGCGCCGCTCCACGAACACGATCAACTACTCCGGCTCGGTCGCCCTGGCCCAGGGAGTGCAGTTCGCCACCGAATGAATCCCGTGATCCACAGCAGGTACGACGCGGTGGTCGTGGGCGGGGGCCACAACGGCCTGACCGCCGCGGCCTACCTCGCCCGCGCGGGCCGGAGCGTCCTGGTGCTGGAGCGGGCCGGCCACCTGGGCGGCGCAACCGGTTCGCATCGCGTCTTTCGCGGCGTCGATGCCCGGCTCTCGCGCTACGCGTACCTGGTCTCGCTGTTGCCTCGGACGATCCGGGACGAACTCGGGCTCACCCTCGCGCTGCGGCGCCGGCGGATCGCGTCCTACACTCCCCTGCCCGCCGACCCGACCCGCGGCCTGCTGATCGACACCGCCGACCGGGCGGCCACGCGGCGCAGCTTCGACGCCGTGGGAGCAGGTCCCGACCAGCCCGCCTGGCTGGCGTTCGGGGCGCGGACGCACGCGCTGGCCCAGGCTGTCTTCCCGAGCGTCACCGGGCCGCTGCCCACCCGCGCCGAGGCCAGGGCGGCCATCGGAGAGCGGTGGTGGGCGGAGCTGCACCGGCCGCTCGGTGAGCTGCTGGAGCGCAGCTTCGGCAGCGATCTGGTGCGCGGCGTGGCGCTCACCGACGCGCTCATCGGCACCTTCGCCGACGCCCACGACCCGACCCTGGCGCAGAACCGCTGCTTCCTGTACCACGTGATCGGCGGGGGAACCGGCGACTGGGACGTCCCGGTCGGCGGGATGGGGGCGGTCGTCGAGGCGCTCACCGGCGCCGCCCGCGCCGGCGGGGCCGGGTTGCTGACCCGCGCGACGGTTCGCTCGCTCCACCCCCACCCGGACGGTGTGGACGTGGTCTGGAGCGACGCCGACGGACGGGACCACACGGTCACGGCCGGTCACGTCCTGGTCAACGCCGCGCCGCGCGTGCTGGACGGGCTACTGGGGGAGGCTCCGACCGAGGCGGATCCCGAAGGCAGCCAACTCAAGATCAACATGGTGGTGCGCCGCCTGCCGCGACTGCGCGACCCGGCGGTCGATCCCGCCACGGCCTTCGCCGGGACCTTCCACATCAACGAGTCCTACGAGCAGCTTGCCACCGCGTACGCGCAGGCCGCCGCCGGTCGCATCCCGGCGCTGCCTCCCGCCGAGGTGTACTGCCACACGCTGACCGACCCCTCCATCCTCGGCCCGGAACTCCGCGCCGGGGGCCACCACACGCTCACCCTGTTCGGCCTGCACATGCCGGCCCGGCTCTTCCGCGCCGACCCCGACGGCGCTCGGGAGGCGGCGCTCGCGGCGACGCTGCGCTCGCTGGACTCGGTGCTCGCCGAGCCGATCGAGGACTGCCTCGCCCTGGACGCCGACGGGCGGCCCTGCCTGGAGGTCCGCTCCCCCGTCGATCTCGAGTCCGACGTGGGACTGCCCGGCGGCCACATCTTCCACCGCCCGCTGCAGTGGCCCTGGCTGGAGGCCCAGACCGCCCGCACGCCTGCCGAGCGCTGGGGGGTCGCCACCGGCCACGACCGCATCCTGCTGTGCGGAGCCGGGGCCCGCCGGGGCGGCGGGGTGAGCGGCATCCCCGGCAGATCGGCCGCCATGGCCCTGCTCGCTCCCGTACCCGGCCGCTGACGTCGGTTCGCTGATCTTCCCGAACTCATTGAGTTCCGGTCCGGCGATCTCTAGCCTGCGGGCATGCCCGAGAACAAGACCCAGCCGACCACCGCCAGCGTCACCGGCTTCCTCGACGGTCTCAGCTCACGGCGGCGCGAGGAGGCGGAGTCCCTGATCGCGTTGATGCGCGGCATCTCAGGCCACGAACCAATCCTCTGGGGACCGAGCATCATCGGCTTCGGCAGCGTCCACTACCGCTACGACAGCGGCCGCGAGGGCGACATGCCGCTGCTCGCCTTCAGCCCGCGCCAGGCCCGCCTCACCATCTATTTCAGCGAGGGTTTCGATCGCTACGGCGAGCAACTCGCCGTGCTGGGCAAGCACAGCATCAGCGTCTCCTGCCTGTACGCGACCAAGCTGGCCGACCTCGACCTGGACATCCTGCGGGAGATGCTGGAGCGCTCCCACCGCCTGTACGCCCACCAGAGCGACGAGAAGCCGACCACGGTCGCGGAGTACGTCGCCCGCATCCCGGACGCCAGCCGTCCGCTGTTCGACGAGATCCGGGCGCTGGTGCGGGCCGAGTTGCCGGACGCCGAGGAGGTGCTCAGCTACGGGCTGATCGGGTACCGCTCCGGCCGGCGGCGTGCGATCGTCTATCTGGGCGGCTGGCGGGATCATGTCTCGCTCTACCCAGCACCCTCCGACGAGGGGCTGCGGGCAGAGCTGGAGCCCCACCTGCGCGGTGCCGGCACCATCTGGTTGCCGCTGGACGCGGACCCGCCCCGTACCCTGCTCGGCAGGGTCGTCCAGGCCCTCTCGCAGGAGAGTTAGGTCGTCACTGACCATCCGGTGGTCCCGCATGACGAGACTTCCGCTGACCGTCCACTGACAACGGGTTTCAACCCGGGGACACGTTCTGTGCTATTGTATTACTGCATTAGTACAGGAGGACAGGCATGGACTTCGACCCGGGCCGGCCGATCTGGCTTCAGCTCGTCGGCGAGTTCACGCGCCGGATCGCCACCGGCGAATGGGCGGCCGGGCAGCGGGTGCCCAGCGTCCGCGACCTGGCCGCCGAACTCGCCGTCAACCCGAACACCGTCCAGCGCGCTCTGGCTGAGCTGGAGCGCACCCGGCTGGCCGTCGCTGAGCGCACTGCCGGGCGCTTCGTCACCACCGACACCGCACTGATCGCCGAGGCGCAGCTGCGTTCAGCCCAGTCGGCGGCCGACGCCTACATCGCGGCCGCGCAGGGACTCCGCCTCGATGCGGACGCCGCACTGGAGCTGATCGCCCAGCGCTGGCCGGACTCCACCACCGCCGCACCCACACCTACGCAGGAGCACCCATGAGCACCGCCCTGGAGGTCCGCAACCTCAGCCGCCGCTACGGCCCCGTTCTGGCCCTCGACGACCTCAGCCTCACCCTCGAGGCCGGACGCATCGTCGCCCTGTTCGGGGAGAACGGCTCCGGCAAGACCACCCTGCTGAAGGTCGTGGCCGGCCTGCTGGCCGAGTACACCGGCGAGGTGCTCGTCCACGGCGAGCGGCCGGGCCCGGCCACCAAGGCGATGATCTCCTTCCTGCCGGACGAGAGTTTCCTGCCCGGCGGCGTCACCGCTCGCGGCGCGGTCGCGATGTTCACCGACTTCTTCGCGGACTTCGACGCCCGGCGGGCGACCGCGCTGATCGGTGACTTCGGCATCGATTCCCGGCGAGCGCTGAAGACGCTGTCGAAGGGCCAGCGCGAGAAGGTGCAACTCGCCCTGGCGATGAGCCGCCGCGCCCGGATCTATCTGCTGGACGAGCCCATCTCCGGCGTCGACCCCGCCGCTCGGGAGACCATCCTGGCTACCATCCTCACCCAGTACGACCCGGAGGCGCTGGTCGTCATCTCCACCCACCTGATCGCCGACATCGAGCCGGTGGCGGACGCCGCGGTCTTCCTGCGGGCGGGCCGCGTCCTGCTCGCAGGGGATGCCGACGACCTGCGCGCCCAGCACGGCATGAGCCTCGACCGGCTCTTCCGTACCGCCTACCAGACCCCCGTCAGGAGCTGACCATGTACGCCGCCCTGCTCAAGAATGAAGCCCGGCTGGAAGCCCGTCCGCTGGGCGCCTATCTCGGCATCGCGCTGGCCCTGTTCGCCACCGGAGTGGCCTCGGTGCTGCTGCGGCTGCCGGTGCTGTCCGGCTTCGGGTTCGTGATCGCGATCGCGGCGAGCATCCTGCTGGCGATCGGCATCCCGCTCCATCTGCTGGTGCGCTACTACGTCACGATGTACGGACGTCAGGGCTACCTGACCCATGCCGTTCCGGCTAAGCACACCACCCTCTACGCAGCGAAGTTCACCGGGGCGCTGGTCGTCTGGCTGGTGGCGATCCTGCTCGCCGTGACGCTGGGCCTGCTCACCTTCATCAGTGGGGCCGTGGCGGCCGGGGGCGGCGCGGCCGACGTCTGGCGGGCCTTGGACGAGGCCTTTGCGGCGGCTCCTGCGGCCCGGGTCGTGATGGGGGTGTGGCTGGTGATCGTGGTGCTGGCGAACATCGCCCAGTTCGGCTGGATCGTCACCTTCGGCATGGAGGAACGCTTCCGCTCACTCGGCCTGGCCGGCCCGATCGTGATCTGGGTCGCCAGCTACCTCGCCATCCAGGCGCTCAGCATCCTGGCCATCGTCCTCATCCCCATCGGGGTGACCTCCGATCTGGGCCAGCTGGTGTTCGCCAGCTTCCTGCCGGAACTCGCCGGGGCGTTCGACGGTGGTGAGCCTTCGTTCATCCCGATCGGCTGGCTGGTGGTGCTGCCGCTCGTCCTGCCGGTCTTCGTAGTGTGGACGCTGCGGTCGTTGCGCGATCACACCTCGCTGCGCTAGCTGCCCAGCGGCAACTCGAAACGCAGGACGAAACGACCGCCATCCCAGCCGGCGTCCACGACGGCGCCGATCAGCGCGGCGCGCTCGCGCATGCCCGCAATTCCCCATCCGGGTTCGCCGGTGGGCGGTGGTGAGGGGTTCGAGACGGTGACGGTCAGCGCGTCCTCCGACCAGTCCAGCGCGACCTCGGCCGGCTGACCGGGAGCATGCTTGCGCACATTCGACAACGACTCCTGGACAGCCCGGTAGACCGTCATCGCGGCGTCGCCCCGCAGCTCGCGAGGCGTGCCGGTGACCGTGACGCTTACGCCTCCGGCAGCCATCAGGCGGTGCTCGGCCACCAGCGCCTCGACCGACGCGACGGAGATACCCTCGCCGCGCAGCGCGCCGACCGCGCCGCGCGCCTCCTGCAGCCCGGACCGGGCCAGGCGCTGGGCGGTCTCGATACGGGTGCGCAGCGCCTCCGGCGAGTCGGCGGCCAGCACCCTGGCCGCCTCCAGTTGCACGGTCAGCCCTGAGAGCGTGTGCGCGAGCAGATCGTGCAGGTCGCGGGCCATCCGGGCACGCTCGGCCTGGATGACCGCCTCCGCCTCGCGGCGCCGGGCCTGGGCAAGTTGGGCCACCAGCAGGTTGGCTCGCTCCCGCTGGCGGCGCTCCGAGACCAGCAGCCAGCCGATCGACGCGAAGAACAGGATCCCGGCATCGGTCGCCAGCAGGGTCAGGGGCGTCTCCGAGCCCGTCACCAACTGGACGACGTTGAGCGCCAGCACGGCCACGGCGAGAAGGGCGAGATGCACCCGCCGGGGCGGCCGCAGCACCGCGAAGGACGCCGCCGCGAAGAACCCGATGGCGGCGTCGCCGGTCAACCCGTACACCACGGTGAACCCGGCCAGGCATCCCGCGTAGAGCAAGGTGGGCGTCCAGCCAGGCGCGGCCGCCCAGAGCAGGTAGGCGATGCCCGAGACCGCAGCCACCATCCCCGCGGCCGCCAGCCCGAGCGACGCCGGATGGCGGGCGAATGGCAGCGCAACGGCAACGACGACCATCGCCGCGCCGAGCAACGGCAACCAGGTGCGCGAACGCATGCCCCACTGTCCCACGAGCGCCCCGGCGGACGCCCTCCACCCACGGGTTGATTCTCACCCTCGGCCGTGGGCGACCGCGTCTCACCGGGCTATCGTGAGGCTTCGGAGGTTCCCATGGACGAGGTGCGGGTGCTGATCGCAGACGACCAGAGGGTCGTTCGCGACGGCCTGGAGACCCTGCTGTCGCTGCTGCCCGGCATCACCGTGGTCGGCACCGCCGCGGACGGCGCGGAGGCAGTCGACCGGACGGTTGAACTCGATCCGGACGTGGTGCTGATGGATCTGCACATGCCGGTGCTCTCCGGGGTCGAGGCGACCGAACGACTCACTGCCGACGGCGCCCGTGCCGGCGTGGTCGTGCTGACCACGTACTCCGATGACGACTGGGTGTTCGCCGCCCTGCGGGCCGGCGCGCGCGGTTTCCTGACCAAGGACGCCTCCGCGGAGGAGATCCTGCAGGCCGTCCGCACCGTCCATGCCGGACAGGCCCAACTCGACCCGTCCGTGCAGCGCCGCCTGCTCGCCGCCCTGGCTGGACAGACCCAGTCCGCGCCGATGCCTGCGTCCAACCCGGACGGGCTCACTCCTCGGGAACTGGTGGTCCTCGACCTGATCGCCGGCGGCCGCTCCAATCGCGAGCTCGCCGACGAACTCTTCGTCTCTGATGCGACCGTGAAGACCCACATCAACCACCTGCTCGCCAAGACAGGTGCGCGCGACCGGGCCCAACTGGTGGGCTACGCCTACCGAATCGGGGTCGCCACCCCCGGAGCCCCGGGCCCGGAGCTCCGCCCTCGATCCGTGGGTTGAGGCGGGTTTCCACCCCTGCGGCGATGCCGCCGGCCCGCAGCTCCCACGAACATGGTCGGGTGACCGTTACCTCCCGATATGCCGCGCTGGTCGATTCCGCCCCGATCGAGCGCTTGGTCCTGTTCAGCGATGCCGTGTTCGCCATCGCCATGACGCTGCTGGTCATCGAGTTGCACGCGCCCCAGGTGGCTGAAGCCGAGTTGCCTGGGGCGCTGGCCGAACTGGTGCGTCCCTATCTCACTTTCGCGTTGAGCTTCGCTGTCATCGGCCTGGTGTGGTTGTCCCACCACCGCAAGTTCCGCGTCATCGAGCGATGCGACGCCGGCCTGCTGCGGCTCAATCTGCTGATGCTGTTCTTCCTCGCGTCGATCCCGCTGCCCACCGCGATACTGGGCGAGCACGGCGATTCGGTGCTCGCCGTGCTCGTCTACGCCGGCACGATCTGCGCGGTCGGCTTCACGCTCAGCGCCATCTGGCTGTACGCCTGGCATGCGGGGCTGGTGAACTCCGAGGTGGACGAGGCGCTGTTCCGCTACCTGCTGGTGCGGTCCTTCCCAGTGCCGGGCATCTTCCTGCTCTCCATCCCCATCGCGGCGCTGTGGGGCGCGACGGCCGCGGAGCTGACCTGGATCGCGGCCCTCCCGGCGTCCTGGATCCTCGCAACCACCTACCGGCGTCTGGCGGGGCGGGGACGAGGGGTCGCACGATGACTCCCCCGCCAGCCGCAGCCGACCGGCCGCATGGCCACCGGGCCGTACTCCTGCTGTTCGCCGGTGTGGTCGTTCTGACCGCAGCGGTGGGGGTGGTCAGCGGAAGCCTGATCTCCGATCCGCTGCTGCGGGCCCTGGCCGGGATCGTCGTGCTGACGGCGGCCACGCTGGTCGTCCGGCCGCGGTTCGGCAGCTGGCAGGCACTGGGGGTGCGCCGGCGGGTCGATCGCCCCCGGGTGCTCCTGGTCCCGGCGGTCCTCGCGCTCGCGCCGCTCGCTTTCGGGGTGAGGCTGCCGGGCGGCCCGACGCTCGTCGTGCTGCTGGTCGGCTATGTGCTGACCGGGTTCACCGAGGAACTGCTGTGGCGCGGCATGGCGCTGCGGGCGCTGGAGCGGAGCCGTCCACTGGTGGCGGTGTTGGTGAGTTCGGCGCTCTTCGGGCTGAGTCACCTCGTCAACCTGCTCTACCGCGACAGCCCCGGCCTGGTGTACGCCCAGGCCTGGGGCGCGTTCTGCTTCGGCGTTGGCTATGCCGCCGTCCGGAGGACCACCGGCTCGATCCTGTGGCTGATGGCACTCCACGCGGCAACCGATCTCGTCGGCGCGGTCACCACGGGGCCGGCGTTGGTGTTCTTCATCGCGCAGGACACCGTCCTGCTCGGCTTCGGCCTGTTCCTGACGCCGCGGCATCCTCCCAGACCGCGGGCCGCCGCGGTGAGGGCCGGACGGGCGGAGCCGAACCCGTGAGGTGAAGATCGGCTGCCTGTTCACCCGGGCCCGCCGCCCGCGGCGAGGAGCCGGTACGGGCTCCCCTTCGTCGGCGCCGAGGCGTACCGTCTGTGCATGGCGACGCTCACGATCGAGCCGGCAACTGCCGACCGCTTCGCGGATCTCCAGCACGCCCTCTCGGGCGGTGGTGACGGCCGGGGATGTCAATGCCAGTGGTGGGTGATGACCAATGCCGAATGGCAGCGGACCACGCAGCCGGAGCGGCGTGCTCGCGTTCAAGCGCGCCTTCGCCGAGTGGCTCGAGGAGGGCCCTGGACCATCCCGGGATCTGGCCGGCCGCGCCGCGTCCGCGCTCGAGAACCTGCGAAGGGCAACCGCAGGCCTCGGCTGAGGACGGGCCAATCAGGTGTGGTCACGCCCGTCCACCCCGACCCCATCCAGGTGGCCGGAGATCGACTCCCACTCCAGCAGAGTTGCCAGCGTCGCGGCGTCGGTGAGGTCGTTGACCGCGACCACCTGAACGTCCGCGCCACTGGCCAGTGCGGCCCGCAGGTTTGGCTCGCCGGGCGCCGGAGGCAGGATGGTCACTCCCCCGCCCCGTCACACGGCCCGTCGGTGACGGTCGATGCGCCAGCGCATGAGCACGTTCCCCGACTCCTCCCACACGTCTACGCCGAGGAGCTTCAGGGCGATCGGCGGGCGCCTGTCGAACAGCGAGACACCCGAACCCGCGATGAGCGGGAACGTCACGAGGTGCAGCTCGTCGATCAGCCCCGCTTCCATGAGGTCGTTCCACAACACGCGGCCGAGGAGGATCAGGATGCCGCGGCCGCTACCACCTTTGAGTTCCGCCACCACCGCCCGCGCGTCGGCGACCGGCACGATGCGCGTGTTCGGGTACGAGGCGATGTCGGCTCCGGTGATCGTGTCCGAGACCACGATCTTCTCCATGGCCAGGATGCGTTCGGCGAACTCGCGCCGGATCGCCGTGGCATCCGGGTTTCCCCGAACGCCTGACCAGTACTCCATGTTGCCGAGGTAGGACCGCCGACCGGACAGCAGGAGCGTGTCGGACTCCCGCATGAGGGATGTCGTGTAGTGATCGAAGCTGTCGGCACCGGCGTAGTCGGGATGCTGGTGCTCGAAGAACGAGGCGATGTCATGGTCGTCGTCCTCGTAGCGTCCGTCGACGGTGACGAAGTTGCAGACGGTCAGCGTGCGCATGGGTGCTCCTGGATCAGTGGGCTCGGCTCTACGGACTGGATGGCACGACTTCCATTCTGGTCCCTGGCCATGGGCCAGACCGGTGAGCAGTACCTGCCGTGGGACGTCGCCAAAGCCTGCGAAGGGAAGCAGTGCCGAGTTCGTCGGCCAGCGATCAGATCGTCGCCCGGTTTGGGGAACCTACTTGCCGCCGCGGCGGGTTGACTCCAACCAAGTGCTCCCGGCATGCGTTGATAGAGCATGGATGGTGACCGGGAGTCGTTCACGGCGTGGGCGGCCGGCGCGCGGTTTCGGCTGCTGCGGACCGCCTACCTACTGACCGGCGACCACCATCGCGCGCAGGATCTGGTGCAAGAGGCACTGACCAAGGTCGCGATGCGGTGGCATCGGCTGCGGTTCGGCAACCCCGACGCGTACGCCCGCACGATCTTGGCGCGTGACAACGTGAGTTGGTGGCGCAGGCACCGGCGTGAGCAGATCCAGGAGGTCAGCGAAGCTCCCGTCCCGGCCGGAGAACCTGCCGTGGAGCGCCGGGTGCTGCTAGAGCGGGCGCTCTGCGGCCTCACTCCCCGGCAGCGCGCCGTGCTGGTGCTCCGCTTCTACGACGACCTCACCGAGCAGCAGGCCGCCGAGACGATGGGAGTGTCCGTGGGCACCGTCAAGAGCCAGACCCACCTTGCACTGCGCCGGCTGCGCGAAGGCGCGCCCGAGTTGGCCGAGCTTCTGGAGGACATGTGATGGGTGAGCAGCAACTCAAGGAGCTCTTCGTGGCATTGGCCGCGGATGTGCCGGCAGAGCCCGGGGTGGACGTCCACCGTGTCTGGCGGGACGGACGGCGAAGGAGGGCCGGCGCTGTCGTGCTCGCTGCCGCAGGCGTCGTGGCGGTCCTGGCGACTGGTGCGGCAGTGTGGGAGTTCGCCGGGACCGAGCGCGGGATCCCTGCGCCCGTCGCCACGCCGACGCCGATCTCCCCCACCCCTGCCGTACCCACGGCGTCCGCGGCTGGCGCCGCCTATTACGGCGTCCCGGTCTGGTGGGCGCCGCCCGCCGCTGATGAGCCGGCGCTGCCTCAGCGAGACTCGCAGCTGCCTTCGGTCATTGACATCTCTCCCGATCAGAAGCCATTCCAGCCTGGCGGGCCCGCGCTCGGGCTGTTCGCCGTGCTCGACTCCGAAACCGGTGGACCGACACGGTTCGTCCTCCTGACCACCGCTGGCGAGACGCGGCAGCTGCCCGCGGACCACCTCCGTCCGAACACCGACCGTGACGGCAACACCGCCCCGCTGCTGCCGTCAAACGGCGGGCTCTCCCCGGACGGCTGGCACCTGTTCGTCGCCCAGCAGAGCAGTCTGGAGGTCTTCGACCTGGCGAGCGGACGCTGGATCACCCTCGACACCGACGACTGGGTCGCCGAGGGCGCCCGCTGGCTGGACGGCGAGACGATCTGGGTCCCGGACGCCGAGGCCAGCGACACCGGGACTGTCCATGCCGTCGATGGCGCCCAGCTGTCTGCGGGAGTCACGCACCAACCACCTGATCTGCAGATTTCCGCCGAGGACCAGCCGTACGGCATCTGGGTGGACGCCGCGGACTCGGTCGCCGGCAGCTACTTCTTCGCGGGCCCGATGCCCGGCGGCGGGGTGCACAATCCCGAGGGTGTCGTAGCTCGCGTGGGCGGGCAGACCTCCGTCCTGGCGATCAGCCAACTGGGTCGCACCAAGGGCTGTTGCTCGGTGGTCGGATGGCTGGACGACCACACCGTGGCCTTCTCGTCGGTGAGCCGGGTGCTGGCCTGGGAGGCCGGGACGGGAACGCTGAGCCGGGTGTCGGAGTTGGTCGGTGTCAGTCCGGACGAGTACGCCAGCGCCTCTTGGGCCTGGCGCAGCCTCAGCTGAGTGTCCTCAGCTCCGGACGAACGAGATCAGCAAGGCCAAACCCCGATTCGCGTTCACATCCGATCGTCCTCCTCGCCGGCCTGGCGTGGCACCCGAGCGAGCTGAGCGCCCACTCAGCGGGCGTGGCCGAACTGTTGGGTCCCCAGGACGGAGAGCAGGCGGAGCTTCTCCTCGGCTTCGGTGTGGGGTGCGGCGGTGAGGACGAGGAGTGCCTGGGACTGGTCCTCGGTGAACAGCACCTGGCAGTCGAGTTCGATGGCGCCGAGCTCGGGGTGGATGAGCACTTTGTGGTCTTCGAAGCGGCGCTGCACCTCGTGGCGCTCCCACAACCCGGCGAACTCGGGGCTGACTCGTTGCAGCTCGCGGACGAGGTCGCCGGCCCGCGAGCGGGGACCCAGCCTTGCGTACGCGGCACGCAGGGACGCCACCTGGGCCCGGCTCTGCCGGTCTCGGTCGTCCTCGGGGTAGCGGGCACGTTCGGTGCCGGGGTAGGCGAACCACCGGTAGATCTCGCTGCGCTCGATGCCCTGGTAGGCGGTCCGGTCCCCCAGCAGGGCCCGAGCCAGGTCGTTCTGCATCAGCACGTCGCCCAGCAGGCTCAGCACCATGGCCGGGGTGTCGGAGAGCCGGTCGAAGACCCGCAGCAGCGCGGGCGCGACATAGTCGCTGCCGCTCATCCGCTCCGGGGCGCTGTGGCCGGCGACCCGGTAGAGGTAGTCGCGCTCGTCCGGGCTCAACCGCAGCGCCCGAGCGAGCGAACCAAGCAGTTGGGTGCTCGGTTGCGGTCCTCGCTGCTGTTCCAGCCTGGTGTAGTAGTCGGTCGACATGGTGGCCAGCCAGGCCACCTCCTCGCGTCGTAGGCCTGCCGTCCGACGCCTGACACCGGCCGGCAGGCCCACGTCCTCCGGTAGCAGCGCACGGCGACGCCGGGTGAGGAAGTCAGCGAGCGCGGCACGGTCCATGCGTCCGATTATCCGTTACCCCACCGCACCCAGGCAGGGATCGCCGATCCCCCGATAGCCCGTCTCTGCACCCGGACGACAACCCCGGCAAGACTCCAGGCATGCGAATCGACAACAACACGATCTTCATCCCCGGCGCGACCAGCGGCATCGGCCTGGCGCTCGCCCTCGCGCTGCGGGCCAAGGGCAACACCGTCATCGTCGGCGGACGCCGCACCGACCTGCTGGACGAGATCGCCGCCGACCACGGCCTCGACACCGTCACCATCGACACCACCAGCCCCGCCTCCATCGCACAGGCCGCCGGCAAGGTGATCGAGCGGCATCCCGACCTGAACGTACTGGTCACCATGGCCGGTGTCATGCGCGCCGAGGACTGGACGGGCGGCAACTTCCTCGCCGAC
Source organism: uncultured Propionibacteriaceae bacterium (assembly GCA_964435735.1). Taxonomy (GTDB): domain Bacteria; phylum Actinomycetota; class Actinomycetes; order Propionibacteriales; family Propionibacteriaceae; genus Propionicimonas. The sequence goes on along the minus strand of CAYSZZ010000031.1, from coordinate 2,527 downwards.
GCCGAACAGATCGTCAGCACCAACCTGCTCGGCCCGATCCGGCTCCTGGACGCCTTCCTGCCCCACCTGCTCGGCCGTTCCGAAGCCACGATCATCACCGTCTCGTCCGGCCTCGCGTTCACACCCTTGAAGGTCACACCGACCTACAACGCGACCAAGGCAGCCATCCACATGCTCAGCGAGAGCGTGCGCCTGCAACTGGACGGCACCAGCGTCCAACTCATCGAACTCGAGCCGCCGTCGGTGGCCACCGACCTGATGCCCGGCCAGCGAGACAGCACCTTCGCGATGCCGCTCGACGCCTTCATCGCCGAGGTTGTGGACCTGCTCGAAACCCAGCCGGACGCCAAGGAGATCCAGGTCGAGAACGTGAAGTTCCTGCGCTACGGCGAAGCCCGCGGCGACTACGACCACGTCGTCGCGACACTCAACCGGCTCGATCCCCACAGCCACTGACGTCTCCCCGGTTCCCGGTCCACATTCACTGCCTTACGAGCCGTGCGGGGCGACCGTCCAGGTCCCGTTCTGACCCGGGTGAACAGTGCGTCAAGACCGCCGCCGGACACGACGAAGCCCTGGTGAAAGTTGCCTTTCACCAGGGCTTTGCGTCGGGCTGACAGGATTTGAACGAGGACACATAACCGACCCTGACAAGGCGATTATGGCTCGCTGACTAGGGAGTATAGTTTGCACATCTCGCCACGAGTAGCCACGAGTCTGCACAATTCAGTAGCCTAAGGCCCACGATAGGCCCACGGCCGTGGGCCTCATCCTGTCAGCCCAGCGCAACCGAAGGAAGGCACCATGGCGACCACCCGTCGCAAGCCCTCGTCGGCGAGCAACGTCACTCCGCTGCGCCCCGATCTCGCCGCCCAGCGGGCCGAGGAAGCCAAGGGGAAGACCGGACGCCGATCCTTTGGCCGGATCGACCAACTGCCGTCGGGGATGTTCCGGGCGCGCTACCCCGACCCCGACAACCCCCACCGGCGGATCGCCGCTGACACCACCTTCCAGACCAAGACCGACGCGGCCGCCTGGCTGTCGCGCAAGCAGGCCGAGATCATCGAGCACCGGTGGAAGCCAGCACCGCCCGCCGAGCGCGACAAGATCACCTTCGCCGACTACTCCGCCTGCTGGATGAAGAACCGCGACCTCTCCCCCAAGACCCGCGCCGAGTATCAGCGGGCACTCGACGGCCGCCTCACCTACTTCAACGACTACACCCTCGACCAGATCTCCCCCGGCACCGTCAAGCAGTGGTTCGACGCCCAGAACACCCGCTACCCCATCGCGCGGAAGAAGTCCTACGAGGTCCTCCGCGCGATCCTGGCCACCGCCGCCCGACCCGACGAGGACACCGACGCTCCCCCACTGATCGACGCCAACCCCGCCCGGCTCACCGCCAAGACCCTCAACCGTCGCCCCGACGGCACGACACCCAGGAAGAGCGCGAAGGTCAAGCCCGCGAGCCTGAACGAGCTCGCCGCGATCCTGGACGCCCTCCCGGAGAGATACCGGCTCATGGTGCTGCTGGCCGCCTGGTGCGCGCCCCGATTCGGCGAACTCACCGAAATACGCCGCAAAGACATCACCGTCGAGTACGACAGAGACCGCAAACCCGACGCCGGCATCCTCCACATCTCACGCGCCGTCACCTGGCCCGACCCAGACACTCCCATCGTGAAGGAACCCAAGACCGCCGCCGGCGTCCGGGACGTCGAGATCCCGCCGCACCTGCTGCCGTTCCTGCTCGACCACCTCGACAAGTGGGCCGAGCCCGGCGACAACGGGCTGCTGTTCCCAGCCGTCGAGTCCCCCGGCCACCACATGAAGCACGGCGCCCTCTACAAGGTCTACCGGCGAGCACGGAAGGTCGCCGGCCGCGACGATCTTCGCTGGCACGACCTGCGCCACACCGGCGCCACTCTGGCCGCCCAGCAAGGGGCCACGCTCGCGGAGCTGATGAACCGTCTCGGCCACTCGACCGTCGCCGCCGCGATGATCTACCAGCACGCCAGCGCCGAACGAGACCGGCAGATCGCCCGCAAGCTCTCGGTGCTGGCGACAGCGCCAGTTCAGTAGCCGCGTGACGCGGATGGTTGGTGGCGACTTGGGCTCATGCGTCCCTCAGGCGTACCTGAAAACCGGCTCTTCACACCTGAGGTGGGGGCTGGTCGAGTCCTCCGGCGATCAGGAGCATGCGTAGCCGGTAGTTCTCCCGGTTTCTGAACCCACGGGCGATCCGGCGGTGCAACTCGATCAAGCCATTCACCGCTTCGGTCCTACCGTTGTTGGCGCCGCTGGTTCGGAAGTAGCCCAGGAACGCGTCGGCCCACTGTTTCAGGGTTCGCCCGAGCCGGGCGATCTCGGGGATCGGGCAGCTGGGGAAGCCGGCGAGGATCTTCTCGGCCAGCGCTCGGCCGATGGCCGCATCGGCGGCGTGATAGACGTCTCGGACGCGTTGGGGGGTCCGATGCTCCTATTGCGTGTCAAGCGGCGGTGAGCCATTCGCGGTAGCGATGGGCGA
>CAYSZZ010000030.1:0-47367 GCA_964435735.1 uncultured Propionibacteriaceae bacterium | reverse complement strand
CGGCCGGGGCCAAATCAGGCCGTCACGGTGGGGCCAAATCAGAGTGTCATTTCCAGACCTGGATTCACGACGCTCGGCTACTGGACTGGATGCTGTCGACCACCCGCGCCAGCATCCAGAGTGAGTCGGCCCATGCCTCAGGGGGAACACGCGACGAGATCGTCCACGGAAGGTTCCCGGGCTGCCGGCTCATTGACGTGAAGTCGGGCGCCGACTTCTATCAGGCGCAGCACGCCGGGTTCTCGTTCCATGCTAGCCGTGGGCTGCGACACGAGATCGAGAACGCCCGGCGCAATCGAGTCGCCGGTGCCGAACATCTGAAAGTCACCGACGCCGGCGAACTGGTGATATCCAACCAGCGCATCGTGTTCAACGGGCGCCCGCGGGACCGTGAATGGAAGACCGGCAAACTCGTCAGCGTCCATCACGACCCTGCTCAGCCGGTCACCCTGATTCGGGTGGGCAACCGCAAGCGGCTCTCCGGCATCGCTTACCCCAGCGCGGACGCACCCCGCGTCCGCTTCCTCATCGAGTTCACCGCCGCGGCGGCTGCGGGTACCACGCCGACACTCCTTGCATCGCTCCAGACCCAGCGAGCCAGGCATGACCAGCTGCGCCCTCGGCCACCGGCTTTAGCCACCCCGGACAATGCCCCACCACTCCCCGCGAGACCTGTCAACCACTTCGGGCAGCTACTGACCGGTAAGCCGGGTCAGAGCCGTCGGCGCCGAGTTCTGCCCGTCGCGGCCGCGGCGGGTGCGACACTGCTCGTGACGAGCTGGGGGGTGAACGCACTGACCGGCAGTCCCATCAGCGCCACCGTCAGCAACCCCGCCACCCCGGCCGCGACGGCCAGCGCGGCAACCCCCATTCCGTCACCTTCCATGCCGTCGACGTCTCCGTCTCCGTCCATCACCCAGGTCGAGACGACCCCCAGCCGCCCCTCCCCCACGGCCAGCCCTGCCGAGCAGCCCCCCAGCCCAACCCCGACGCCTAGCCTTGCCCAGCCGACCACCAGCCCAACCCCTACGACTAGCCCAGAGACCAGTTCCCCCTCCCCGACCCCAACCATCAATCCCGACAAGAGCATCAAGAAGTTCAAGTCCGGCCCGAAGCCCACCCCGCCCAAGCTGCTCTCCACCAGTGGATCGAAGGTCAGATACGGCGCCGTCTGCAAGGACGGCTCGGAATCCTCAGCAACCGGACGGGGAGCCTGCTCCTGGCACGGTGGCGTTCGAAGCTGGCTCTACGAGGACTCGCCCAAGGTGCAGAAAGCCAAGGCCACCAACGCCAAGCGCACCAAGGCACACAAGGCTGCGCTCAAGAAGTGGACCGCAACCGACAAGGAGAATACGAAGAAGAACGCCCTGCTGACCAAGTACCCGTGCGCGAAAGGCCCCTATCAGAAGGGCACCCACGGGTACGCCGACTGGCGTGACACCAACAACGATGGAGTGGTCCTCTGCCGGAAGTAGGAGCGAGTTGCGCCCTTGGATGCGGAGAACCGATCACGGTGGCAAGCCGCGCGAGTGCGCGCACGTCCGCGGTGGACTGGTCCGGTCCAGGCCGTTCCGTGGACACGGCTTCAAACCCTGCGATGACGACGTCACATCGCAACTGGCACCCGGGCAATACCTCGGTGCTTGCTTGCCAAAGCGGGTCTGCAGGGCACAGCCGACGCAGATGCCGAACGCGGTTTCCAGGAACAGCAGCGACAGACAGATACCGCACAGCACCAGCGTCACCCACAACGGCGCCGCCAACAGGCCCATGGTCATGCAGGAGGTCAGGGCAAGGCCGAGCCCCAGCCACCAGGCGAACTCCTTCTGCGCGGCGCCCACCCATTCCGGACGTTGCCGGCGGACGATGAGACGGCCGAGCGCAAGCGTCGGTGACCAGCGATCGCCGACGACTACCCGGATGAACATGTCCATCACGAAGAACATCCCGAAGGGCCGCAGTGGACGCGCGGATTGCTCGAAGACGGCCAGCATGAACGCGATTCCCCCACCGAGGAAGAGGATCCCGGCGGCCGCGCGCACCGCGCGCTCATCGATCACCGGCACCTCATAGCCCGGCACGAGAAGGCCCACCCGGGATGCTTCCCCACTGGAGTGCTTCATGCGGCCGTCCTTTCCAGGGGTCGGTCAGCCCGCGTGGCGCCTAGATCCCGCTCCGACGCAGGCCTCCTTCGCTGCGATCAGCGTCCGAGCAGTCGAGCGAGGAAGCCCTTCTGGTCCGCCTGCGCGGCGTCCAGCTGCGCCTGGGTGTGCTTGCCGCCGCACCACTGGCTCGCCGGGACGCTGGCCTTCACCGAGGCCACGTGCTGGCCGCAACCCGCCCACGTGGTCTTCCCACAGATCCGGCATTCCACCGCTCGGCACATTCTGGATTCCCTTCGCCCGGCCACACACACCCGATCAGTGTGATCTCTGGCTCCATTATACCCCCAGGGGTATTTGGCCAAGCCGGCCTCCGCAGATCAGCCAGAGGTGAGGGCCTTTCGCCTCAGCGCCGACCGGCGGCCCGAAGGCCCACGCCGCACCACAGGGACCAGACACGCCAGCGGCAGCACGGCCAGGACGATCCAGACCGCTGCGTGACGCGTCTCGATCGCGGCGACCAACCCCAGCCCGGTGCCGATCCAGGTGGTGGCCAGCGTCGTGGTGATCGCGACGGCGACGCTTTCGGCCAGGATGGTGGCCCCGGCGATCGTCTCCAGGTCGAGGCCGTCGGGCTGCGCCGGCTGCTCGAAGAGCCGGTTGAGCGTGTCGAGATACACCAATCCCATGCCGGCGCCCGCCATCCCCCAGGCGACGACGAGTACGGCGAGCGGCGGCAACTCGGGCTGCCCCACCAGATACCCTCCGGTCACCACTGAACTGAGCGCGATGAGCGCGAGCCCCGTCGCGGCGCGCCGCTGGAAGCCGCGGGCTCCTCGGGCCGGCCGTAGCCCGCACAGGAAGCCGACCAGCGCCCAGCCGAGTCCGCCCGCCATCACGACGGCGCCGATCTCGGCCACTCCCAGCCCGAGCCGGTCGTGCGCGGTGAGCGCGACCACCGCATCCCCAGCGAAGTAGGTTCCGGTCACCCCGAACAGCAGGGCGAGCGCCCGATGCCGGGGCGATCGGAGCATGAACGTCCCGGCCAGGAGCACGCGGACGGCACCCACCGCCAGCACCGCGCATCCCGCGATGACCAGGGCGACCTTGAACCCACCCGCGGCCGGGACGATGGTCAGTGCGAGCCCCGTCCCCAACAGCAGCGCCGAGGCCAGCGGGAGCGCCCCGGAGTCCCTCGGCCGATTGCCGCGCAGTTGCGTGGCAACCATCCAGCGTCCCGCCACCAGCAGCGGCAGATACAGCACCATCGCCCAGCGCCAGGAGAACAGCGCGGTGACGGCTGCCGCATAGACCGGGCCGAGGATCGAGGAGATGATCCAGGTGCCCTGCATCAACGCCAGGGTGAGCTGACGGGCGCGTCCTTCCAGCCCGACCGCCACCGCGCCGATCGAGATCGTGGCCAGGCAGCCACCCGCGAACGCCCGCAGCACCTGCCCCATCAGGTACACCGCCACCGTGGGAGCGAGAGCACAGATCAGCGCGCCAGCGGCCAGCCCGGTCGTGAACACCATGAGCAGCGGGGGCAAGGGATGACGACGCACCAGATGGGCGCCGACCGGCAATGCGACGAAGGTGGCGATCTGCGCCACCCCGGTGATCACGCCGTAATACGGCTGAGCCTGGAGGTCGGCCGCCATGATCGGCAGGATGGTCTGTGTGAGGTACACCTGCATGCCGGCGACGAGCTCGATGGCGATCAGCGATGCCGCGAGCAGAACCTGCCGCTTCCGCCCGTCCGCTCGCATCACCCGTACTCCCCTCAAGCCGGATCAGGCTACTAGACTGTTAGGATGCTAGCATGGAGTCACTCGAAGACACCGCCGGGCCGAAGGCGCAGTTCAACGTCTACCTGCCAACTTCCCTGATCCGGCGGGTGAAGCACCAGGCGATCGACGAGGCGCTGTCGCTCTCCGCGCTGGTCGAGAAGGCGCTGACCCACTACCTGGAAGCCGAGGAGGCACATCGATGATCACCGTGCAGCCGATCCGCTACACGCCCCACCAGAGCGACTGGCACCGCCTGGCCCAGGAACTCGGGTTCCAGCCGGCCTTCCCGCCGAACCAGCAATGGTCGGAGTTCGACGGACGAGGCATCCTGGCCGTCCATCACGCCGCACCGGACGACGAACACGCGGGCCGCACCGGGCTGCACCTGCTCAGCGACGACCTGGACGGAGCCGAGGCCCGCCTCTCCAGCGGCGGCTTCAGCGTGGACCGGACCATGCTGGACGACATCGGCCCGATGCTCACCGTCACCGCTGCCTCGGGCGCGACGATCACCATCTCCGGCGGCGCCAGGACGGCGGCTGCCGGGCCCCTGTCCGTGCAGCCGATCTGGTACCAGAGCGATCTGGCGGAGCCGCGTCGCATTCTCGAGACGATCGGGCTGCGGCCACGGCTCGCCTCCGACGCCGGCACCTGGATCGACTTCACCGCGGACGGCGGCGGCCTCGCCGCGCTCCACCAGGACGATGGGGTGAGGATCGAACTGAGCCTGGAGTACACCGGCGACCTGGACGCCCTGGCCGAACGCCTCATCCGGTCCGGCTTCACCGCGTCGGTGATCGACGAGGCGTACAACCGCACCCTGCTGGTCGACACCCCCGACGGGGATCGACTCTGGGTCAACAGCACCATCGGCGACCTCTACGGCTACACCCGGCTCGACGGCTAATCCGGGCCTCCCTGTTCTCCGCGCGGTCGGCGCGGTCCACTGCGGGCCGCCTGCGATGGAGTCGCCGCCTCCGCTAGGGTTCGCGGCGACCGTTAGGAGGGCCGGCTCACAGGTCCCGGTAGCGCTTCGCCCGGGCGAGGGCATCGCGCAGCGATGCGGCGGTGTGACGGGTGACATACCCCGGAGTGTCGCGCTGGATCCGCCAGCCTTCGGAGAGCGGCGAGACTTCGACGGCGTCGAACCCGAACGAATCCAGCAGCGCCGCGACCGTGGCCCGCGCGTCCGCGTCGTTCCCCGCGACCACCAGGGCACGGCGTCCGGGCGTCCCGGCCGGTTGTCCGTCGGTGGTCAGCTGGGCGGCCGCGATGTGGTTGAACGCCTTCACCACCTTGGAGGTCGGGAGATGGCGCTGCAGCAACTCAGAGGTGGTCGTCGACTCGTCGTCGAGTTCGTCGATCTGGCCATCGCGTTGCGGGTAGTAGTTGTTGGTGTCGATCACGACCTTGCCCGCCAGTGGTTCGACCGGGACGCTCCCGATCGCCCTCAGCGGGATCGTCACCACCGCGAGGTCGGCTGCCGCAGCCGCCTCCGCCGGCGTCGCCGCCTTGGCCAGCGGACCCAGTTCGTTCACCAGATCCGCCAAGGTCTCGGGGCCGCGCGAGTTGCTCATCACGACGTTGTAGCCCTGCGCCACGGCGAGCCGGGCGAGTTGCGAACCGATGTGACCAGAGCCGATGAAACCAATTGTCGTCATGCCCACCCAACATCACCCGGCGGACCCACATTCCCCCGGCGCAGCGCTCGGCTTCAGCAACGCATCCCCGGTATCCCGTGTCCAGCCTGCCGCCGCTTCGCGCGGCAGGACCGGCTGGGCGGCTCCGACGAGCGCACGACCGACGGCTCAGGCCGGTACCTCCCAGGTGTGGACGGGCTCGTTGCTGTGCATGTTCGAGGAGTACAGGGCGACCATCTCGCGCAACGCGTCAGCCCTGGTCAAGCCCCGCGCCTCGAACGCCCGGACGGTCGCCACCTGCCAGTCGGCGCCGTTCTGACCGGTGAGACAGCGGCCCTCGATCACGTCGAGCAGCCGATCGCTGACAGCGGAGGCCACTCCCCAGGCTTGAAGTCCCTCGTGTGCCATCGGCAACAACTCGCGCAACACCAGCTCACTGGCCGGGATCTCTCTCCGTCCGGGCCAGAACTGCAGCGCGTCGATCCCGTCGCGAGCCCCGGCGGTGAAGTTCTCCTGTGCCGTCGCGAAGGACATCCGGCTCCACACCGGACGGTCGTCGGCCACCAGCGCGCGCACCGCACCGTAATAGAACGCGGCATTGGCCAGGGTGTCGACGATCGTCGGCCCGGCGGGCAGCACCCGGTTCTCCACCCGCAGGTGGGGCCTTCCGGCGACGATGTCGTAGATCGGTCGGTTCCAGCGGTAGATCGTCCCGTTGTGCAGCCGCATCTCCGCCAGTCTCGGGGCCCGTCCGGCCGCGAACGCCTCCTGCGGATCCTCATCGTCGAGTTCGGGCAGCAGAGCCGGGAAGTAGAGCGCGTTCTCCTCGAACAGATCGAAGATGGATGTGATCCAGCGATCCCCGAAGAACACCCGCGGACGCACCCCCTGGTTCCGCAACTCCTCCGGACGCGTGTCGGCAGCCTGGGTGAACAACTCGACCCGGGTCTCCGCCCACAGCTCGTGCCCCATGAAGTACGGGCTGTTCGCGCCCAACGCCAGCTGAGCACCGGCCAGTACCTGTGCCGCGTTCCAGTAGGAGGCGAACTCGTAGGGTCGCACCTGCAGGTGGAGTTGCATCGAGGTGCAGGCCGACTCCGGAGCCAGCGAGTCCGCGTAGCTCAGCAGGTGGTCTCCCGATCGCCCGGCGATGTCGAGATGGATGTTCTCCCCGCGGGCGGCCAGGAAGGCGTCGTTGAGGGCCTGGTAGCGGGCGTTCGCGCTCATCCAGTCGCCCTCGAAGGTCTCCGGCATCACGGTGGGGAGGATGCCGATCATGACGATGTGGGCGCCCACCTGGGAGCACCGCCGCTCAGCCTCGTTCAGGGAGGCTCGCAGGCTGTCCTCCAACCCGGTCACGCTGGCATCCCCGATCGGACGTGGCGCGACGTTGAACTCGATGTTGAACTGCGCCAACTCGGTCTGGTACTCCGGATCGGCGATGGCCGCCAGCACCTCGGCGTTCTCCAGCTTGGGCCGGTAGTCGGAGTCCACCAGGTTCAGTTCGATCTCCATCCCGATCATCGGCTCGTCGAACTCGAAGGACCGCGTGGCGAGCATCTTCTCGAAGACGTCGAGGCAGGACTTCACCTTGTCCCGATAGAGCTGCCGCTGCTCCCGGGTGAAGGTGACTGACTCCAGTTCACGGCCCATGCCGCGAGTATGCCGTCCGCGGGCCTGGCCGGATAGACCCCAATTCAGCTGGCGACCCCCGCGTCCCGGCATCTGCCGCGGCACCGCCGGCCTGCGTCCGAGGGCGGGGATCCGGCCTGGTCCCAGACCGGGTGCGCCGCGGCCTGCTTCGTGCCCGCCGCCCTGACGGCGGCAGCCGGGACTCGACGCACTCCTTCCCGAAACAACCCAGCAGGCGGACGTGTAACGTGGCCGCTGTCCGCCGACGACGCTGGAGGCGATCATGACTGAGCTGGCGAACCAGGCCCGCGCCTGGGTGGAAGCCGATCCCGATCCCCGGGATCGGGCGGAGCTGACCGCTCTCATCGGTGCTGCCGAATCCGGTGAGCCCAGGGCCACCGCCGAACTGACCGACCGGATGCACGGCCAGCTCACCTTCGGCACCGCGGGGTTGCGTGGCGCGATCGGCGCCGGGCCGAACCGGATGAACACCGCGGTCGTGACCACCGCGACCGCCGGTCTCTGCCAGGTACTGCGGGAGGAGCTGGGCGACGGCTTCCATCTGGTGGTGGGCTACGACGCACGGCACCGCTCCGACGAGTTCGCCCGCACCGTGGCCGCGGTGGCCGTGGCTGCCGGCGGCAGGGTGTCGCTGATGCCGAGCACCCTCCCGACTCCTTTGCTCGCGTACGCGCTCAACGCGCTGGACGCCGATGCCGGCGTCATGGTCACCGCTTCCCACAACCCGCCGGCCGACAATGGCTACAAGGTCTATCTCGGGGCACGGATGTCGGAACCCGGCGGCGCCGGTGCCCAGATCGTGCCACCGATGGACTCGCGCATCTTCGACGCCATTCTGGCCAGCGGGCCGGCCGCAGGGGTGCCGGTGGCCACCGCCGGCTGGGAGCTGATTCCCGAGCAGGTGGTGGGCGACTACGTCGCGGCGGCCGCCGCGCTGGCCCCCGGCGGCGGGGCCTCGCTGAGCATCGTCTTGACCGCGATGCACGGGGTCGGCGCTGCGACGGCCCTCCGCACGCTCGCAGCCGCCGGCTTCGATGACGTCACGCCAGTGGCCGAACAGATCGACCCCGATCCCGAGTTCCCCACGGTCGCGTTCCCCAACCCGGAGGAACCCGGCGCCCTCGACCTGGCGATGGCCACCGCGGCCCGGGTCGGTGCCGACCTCATCGTCGCGCTCGACCCGGATGCCGACCGCTGCTCCCTCGCGATCCCCTCCGGTGACGGCTGGCGACAACTCAGCGGCGACGAGATCGGGGCGCTGCTCGGCGAACAGGCCGCGGCGGAGCACGACGGGGACGCGACAGCGACCCTGGCACGGTCGATCGTCTCATCCTCGCTGTTGGGAAGGATCGCGACCGCCCACGGGCTGCCCGGAGTGGAAACCCTGACCGGGTTCAAGTGGATCTCTCGGGCACCCGGCCTGGTCTTCGGCTACGAGGAGGCGATCGGCTACTGCGTGAACCCCACCGTGGTGCGGGACAAGGACGGCATCAGCGCCGCCGTCAAGGCCTGCCAGCTGGCCTCGATGCTGAAGGCCGCCGGACGGACCCTGGAGGATCAACTCGCCGAACTGGCCGTGCGCCACGGCCTGCACGCGACCAGTCCGCTGACCTTCCGGGTGGCCGACCTGTCCCTGATCGGCCGGGCCCTGGAGCGGCTCCGGGCGAATCCCCCGGTCGCCCTCGCCGGCGCCGCCGTGACCTCCTACGACGACCTCGGCCTGGGCTACCGAGGGCTGCCCCCCACCGAGGGCGTGCGGATCGCGACCGACGCCGGTGACCGGGTGATCGTGCGTCCCTCCGGCACCGAACCGAAGCTGAAGTGCTACCTGGAGGTGGTCGCCCCAGTCGGCTCGGTCGCCGAACTCCCCAAGGTGCACGAGGCCGCCACCGCCCGTCTCGCCCGGATCAAGGAGGAGTTGCGCCAGCTGCTGGGGCTGTAGCGCGTCGCTCCATCGCCAGCTCGAGTTGGGGGCCCGAGGAGTTCAGCCGACAGCGCGCGTCACAAGGTCGCCGTCACCGGTGAAGCCGATGCTGCGCAGGTAGCGGCGGTGCTCGGCTGTACCGGCATTGGTCATGATCGACGTGGTGCCCGAAAGCCCCAGCTTGCCGAAGCCCTCGGAGAACAGCCAGGCACCCAGCCTGGCGTCCCGGAACGGCGGACGGACGTAGTCGAGCTTGACCTTGAAGTCGGAGCCCTCGACCCGGCCCAGCAGCGCGCCCACCGGCAGCCCGTCCCGCAGGAAGAGCCAGGCCCGGTCACCAGGCTCGGGCCGGACACCGGGCTGGAACTTGTCGATGTCGGATTGGTGCGCCTCCAGGAAGTCGGCCAGATAGGGCGCGTCGATCGCGATCGGCGACACCCCGAGCCCCTGCGTCGAGGTGAGCACCCGATAGATGTTCCAGATGTTCAGGACGGCGATGATGGCATTGGCGATCACGATCGGCCAGGCTCCCAGCGCCACACCATAGGTGACGTAGGCGATCGAACCCAGTAAGGACAGGGTGCGCAGCCGCAGGACCGAGGTCATCGCCAGCGAGGCGATGATCAGGATCGAGGCGACGTAGCCAATGATCTCGACGGTGACCGCGGACATGCCCGGACTCTAGCCGCACCGGTCCGTCCCACGATACCGACCCACGGTCGGATCCGGCGGGGCCGCCCCCATCCCCAGAGACCTGGGCCCCCGCGGAGGGTCCGGGCTCAGTCGTTCTGCAGCTTGTAGAGGACGATGAAGCCCTTGTCGGCCAGGTCGGCCTCGATGTCCTCGGTGTTCAGGGTGTTCAGGCCCACCACCACGATGCTGCGGTCGCCTTCCCCTCGGTAGACGGCCAGGTGCTGGATGTTCGCGTCGTGGGTCGCGGTCACGCTGGTCAGCTGCGAGAGCACCCCGGGAGCGTCTGTGGCGTCCACCGTCAACCGGGTGCCGGGGTCGCGGAAGCCCAGGATCTCGATGAAGGCGTCCAGGATCGCGCTCTCGGTGATCACCCCGACCAGCCGGTCGCCGTCCACCACGGGCAGCATCTCGACCTTGTTGTCACGCATCAGCACGGCTGCTTCCTCCAGCAGCGCGTCCGGTCCGATGGTCACCGGATCCCGCGTCATCACCTTGGTGACCTTCAGCTTGCCCAGCAGGTAGTTGATCTCCCCGGCCGAGAAGGTGGTCGCCTTCGACGGCCCGGCAGCGGCGATGTCATTGGGTCCCAGCACGCCGACCACGCGGCCCTCACTGAGCACGGGAAGGTGACGGACGCCCTTCTCGGCCATCAGTTCCATGGCCTGGGGCAGGGTGGTCTCCGGCGTCACAGTGAACGGATGCGCCGTCATCCGCAGCTTCACGAACATGGCACTAGCCTCCCAGGTAGGCGCGCTTGATGTCCTCGGTTTGGGAGAGTTCGTCGGCCGGCCCCGAGGTGACGATGACGCCGGTCTCCATCACGTAGGCCCGATCGGCCACCTGCAGGGCCATGTTCGCGTTCTGCTCGACCAGCAGGATCGTGGTGCCCGTGGCGTTGATGTTCCGGACGATGTCGAAGATCTCCTGCACCAGCAGTGGCGCCAGGCCCATCGAGGGCTCGTCCAGCAGCATCAGCTTCGGCCGCGCCATCAGCGCCCGGCCCATCGCCAGCATCTGCTGCTCACCGCCCGACAGCGTGCCCGCCAGCTGCTTGCGACGGTCGGCCAATACCGGGAACCGGGAGTAGACGGTGTCGAAGTCCGCGGCCAGGCTCGCCCGGTCCCGGCGCAGGAAGGCTCCCAGTTCCAGGTTCTCCAGCACGCTCATCTGGGCGAACACCCGGCGTCCCTCGGGAACGTGGGACATTCCCAGGTTCACCCGTTGCTGCGCCGACACCCTGGTGATGTCCTTGCCCTCCAGCCAGACCGAGCCGCTGGTGGGGGCCTTCAGTCCGGACGCGGTGCGCAAGGTGGTGGTCTTGCCGGCACCGTTCGCGCCGATCAAGGTCACGATCTCGCCGGCCTCCACCCGTAACGAGATGCCCTTGATGGCGTGGATGCCGCCGAAGTGGACGTTGAGGTCCCTGATCTCGAACATCTAGACATCCTCCCCCAGGTACGCCTCGATCACCCGCGGGTTCGACCGGACCTCGGCCGGTGTGCCCGAGGCGATGACCACGCCATGGTCCAGGACGTAGATCCGCTCACAGATCTTCATCACCAAGCTCATGTCGTGTTCGATCAGCAGCACGGTCAACCCGAACTCCGTGCGCAGCCGCGCGATCAGTCCGGTGAGCTCCGCCGTCTCGGCGGGATTCATGCCCGCGGCCGGCTCGTCCAGCAGCAGCAGCGTGGGCCGGGTGGCCAGCGCGCGGGCGATCTCCAGGTGACGCTGGTCGCCGTAGGGCAGATTGCGGGCCTGCTCGGCAGCCTTGTCCGCCAAGCCCATCAGGGCCAGCAGTTCCAGGCTCTCGTCGCGCACCGCCGCTTCGGTGCGGGCGAAGGGCGGCAGCCGGAAGAAGGAAGCCGCCAGCGAGTAGCGGTGGTTCTGCTGCAGCGCGATCTCGACGTTCTCCAGGACCGTCAGTTCCTTGAACAGCCGGATGTTCTGGAACGTCCGGCCGATCCCGGATCGGCAGACCACATTCGGCTTCTTGCCACCCAGCGAAAGCTCCTGGCCGTCCCGGGCGAAGGCGATGGTGCCCGAGGACGGCGGGTAGACGCCGGTGAGCAGGTTGAAGACCGTGGTCTTGCCCGCCCCATTGGGACCGATCAGCCCCACCAACTCCCCCTCAGCCAGCCGCAGGTCGACGTTGGAGACGGCGGCGAGCCCGCCGAAGTTCCGGGTGAGCTTCTCGATGCGCAGGATGTCGCTCGTCGAAGGAGAACTCCGCGGGGTGTTCATCGGGCGGCCTCCTGCTTCTCCGGAACTGCCGGCTTGCGTCTGAACAACCGGCCGAAGATCTGCAGTGACACTTCCCGGGAGCCCATCAGGCCCTGCGGACGGAACACCATGATGATCACCAGCAGCAGCGCGTAGAGGATCATCCTGACCGCGGTGAACTGCTGCAGCACGGTCGAGATGACAGCCAGCAGGATCGCCGCGATCACCGAGCCGGAAAGGCTGCCCAGGCCGCCCAGCACCACGATCACCAGGATGTCGATCGACTTCAGGAAGCCGAAGGTGTCGGGCTTGATGAAGTAGAAGTAGGAGGCGTACATGCCACCGGCCAACCCGCCGAAGAAGGCACCGACGGTGAACGACAGCACCTTGGCGCGGGTGGTGTCGACACCGATCGACTCGGCGGCGATCTCGTCCTCGCGGACGGCGATCGCGTCCCGGCCGTGGCGGGAGCGCAGGAAGTTGCGGATCAGGATCACCGAGCCGACGGTGAGGATGAAGAACCAGTTCCAGTCCATCAACTGCGGGATCCCGGCCAGACCGGCCGCGCCGTTGGTGAACTCCAGGTTGTTCAGCAGAATCCGGATGATCTCGGCCAGACCCAGAGTGGCGATCGCCAGGTAGTCGCCGCGCAGTCGCAGCGTGGGCAGTCCGATCAGGAAGCCGACCAGCGCCGAGAGCAGACCGCCCACCAACAGGCCCAGCATGAAGCCGCCCGCGTTCGGAATCGCGATGGTGATCAGGCCGGTGGCATAGGCGCCGATCGCCATGAAACCGGCGTGGCCCAGCGAGAACTGCCCGGTGAAACCGGTGATCAGGTTCAGGCTGACCGCCAGCACGATGTTGATGCACAAGGTGGCGATGGTGGCCATCAGGTAGTCATCGATCAGCCCCAGGTTGAGGCCGGCGAGCACCACCGCGTACAGCGCGACCAGCGGCACGCCACGGGTGAGCAGGGTCTTGACCATCGGGGCCATCACACCTTCTCCCGGACGTTCTTGCCGAGCAGGCCGGCGGGCCGGAAGATCAGCACCAGGATCAGGATGGCGAAGACCACCGCATCCTTGAAGAGCGAACTGAAGTAGCCGCTGACCAAGGTTTCGGCGGCGCCGATGAAGTAGCCGCCGATCAGGGCACCCGGAATGATCCCGATGCCGCCGAATACCGCCGCGACGAAGGCCTTCAGGCCGGGCAGTACGCCCATCAGCGGGTTGATCGAGTTGTAGTACACGCCCACCAGGACGCCCGCGGCCCCGGCCAGCGCCGAGCCCAGCATGAAGGTGAACGAGATCGTGTTGTCGACGTTGATGCCCATCAGCCGGGCGGCGTCGGCGTCCATCGAGACCGCGCGCATCGCCTTGCCCAGCCGGGTGCGATGGACGATGAACTGCAGGGCGATCATCAGCAGCACCGAGGTACCGATGATCAGAATGGACTGCGCCGAGATCACCACACCGCCGACGTCGAACGAGGCGGTCAGGTAGTCGGGCAGCGGCGGGTAGGTGCGCACGTCCGCTCCGACGAAGGCCATCATCGTGTACTGCAACAGCAACGAAACGCCGATCGCGGTGATCAGCGCGGCTATTCGGGTCGAGTTGCGCAGCGGCTTGTAGGCGACCCGTTCGATCACCACACCGAGCGCACTGCAGGCGACCATGGCGATCAGCAGCGACTCGAAGAAGCCCAGCTGCAGGAAGGTCATACAGGCGTAGCCGACGTAGGCGCCGACCATGTAGATCTCGCCATGGGCGAAGTTGATCAGCTGGATGATGCCGTACACCATCGTGTAGCCGAGCGCGATCAGGGCATAGATGCTGCCCAGGCTCAGCCCGTTGATCAGCTGTTGTGCGAGTTGTTCCACCGGTGGGGCTCTCTCCGTCCGGCCGCGTGCCGTGGGAGGCGGGCGAACCCGCCTCCCACGGTCCTGGGGATCAGGCCTTCTCGGTGACGGCGATCTTGCCGTCCTTGTACCCGATGAAGACGATGGACTTCACCGGGTTATGGGTTTCCGGATCCACCGAGAACGTACCGGTGACACCGGCGAAGTCGGTGGTGGCCTCCATCGCGTCCCGCACCGCCGGGCCGGTCAGCTCGCCGGCGCGACCGACCGCGTCCGCCACGAACTTCAAGGTGTCGTAGCCGAGTGCGTTGAAGGCGTTCGGCTCCTCACCGTTGGCCGCCTTGAACGCCTCGATGAACGCGCCCACCTTCGGATCGGTGTCGGCCGAGCTGTAGTGGTTGGTGAAGTAGACGTCGGTCAGACCGGCACCGGCCGCCTCGCCCAGCTTCGGGCTGTCGTAGCCGTCGGCACCCAGGATCGGAGCGGTGATGCCCAGTTCGCGGGCCTGCTTGATCGCCGGGCCGGCCTCTTCGTAGTAGCCGGGCAGATAGATCACGTCGAAGCTCTGGCCCTTGATCTTGGTGAGAATCGAGTTGAAGTTCCGCTCGCCCTTGGCATAGGCCTCCTCGCCGACGATCGTGCCGCCGTTGGCGGTGAACTGCGCGTTGAAGCTGGCCGCCAGGCCCTTGCTGTAGTCGTTGGAGTTGTCCTTGATGATCACAGCGGTCTTGGCGCCCAGCTTCTCCGAGGAGTAGTTCGCCGCGGAGGTGCCCTGGAAGGAGTCGTTGAAGCAGGTGCGGAAGACGTACTCGTTCACCTTGCCGTTGGTGACGGTGAGGTCATCGGCGGTCGACGAACCCGACACGATCGGCACCTGGTTCTTCTCGGCGACCTGCACCTGCGCCTTCATGCCGCCCGAGGTGGCGGGGCCGATCACGGTGATCACCTTGTCCTGCGCCATCAGTTTGGTGGCCAGGGTGGTGGCTTCGGCGGTGTCGGACTTGGTGTCGTACTCGATCAGCTCGATCTGCTTGCCATTGATCCCGCCGGCAGCATTGATCTCCTCGGCAGCGAGCTTGATGCCCGCGACCGAGGCCTGGCCGTAGCTGGCCACATCGCCGGAGAGCTCGTAGTTCAGGCCGATCCTGACGGTGTCGGCGGCCTCGCCCCCTTCCGGAGCGTTGCTCACCGGCTTGGCCGAGCAGCCTGCGAACACCGACAGGCTCAAGGCCCCGGCGGCGAGCAGGATTGCCGTTCGCTTCATTTTCTTCCTCTGGTAGTCGACGTTGGTCCGCCTCCGAGCCCGCACACGAGCGTGCGCCCCGAGCCCGTCTTTGACCCGGTGAGTGTAGCGGGTGGGTACATCTGCTGATAGCGGGTGTCCGCGGATGGATCGGTCGCCGAGCCTGCCGGACCACAGCGCCCGCACAGCGACAGCCCGTAGGATCGTCCCATGGCAGAGATCCGCAAGTTCGATCCCGCGGCAGGCAATGCGATCGCCCAGGCGCTGCGCGAGGCGATGGGCGACCCGATCCGTCCCGTCACGCCCGGCGAGTCCGCCACCTCAGCCACTGCCGCAACCCCGGACGAACCCACCCAGACCGCCTGGTTGAGCCTGCGGGTTGGGGAACCCGATCAGAACAGCAGTGAGCCGACCGCGTAGCTGACCAGCAGCGTTCCGACACCGACCAGGAGCGAACGCAACAAGGTCCGCCACAGCGAGGTCTCACCCAATCGCGCCGTCACCACCGACGTCAGGCTGAGTGAGATCACCACGGCCACCACGATCGCGGGCGCCTCGATGCCCACCGGGAACAGGAGCGTGATCAGCAGCGGGATCAGCGCACCCAACCCGAACGCCAATGCTCCCCCGATCCCGGCGAGTATCGTGTCGCGGGCGCTGGTCACCTCACGGATCCCGTGTTCGCTGTCGAGTTGGGCCGCCAGCGGATCGTGGGCCATCAGCTGCTGTGCCACTTGGGCCGCCAGTTCCGGGCTGAGCCCGCGGCCCTCGTAGTGGGCAGCCAGATCGGCGAGCTCCTGCTCCGGGTCGGCGTCGATCTCACGCTGCTCCTCCGCGACCAGGCTGAGTTGGGCCTCACGTTCCACCGAGGACTCCATCCACTCCACCCCGCCGACCGCGAGCATCCCGGCCAGCGTGGCGGCCGTGGCCGCCATCAGCAGCACGCGATCGTCCGCCCCGGCGCCGGCGAAGCCCTCCAGCAGGCCCGCGGTGGCGATGATCCCGTCGTTGGCGATGATCGACCACGTCAACAGCTTCGAGCGGTCGGCCAGCCCGTCCCACACCCGCGCCGGCGGTCTGGTGGGCACCTCGGTCATTCCGTCCTCCTTCACCCGACACGGACGCCAGGAGCCTAGTCCCGATCCACCGGCGGGCTATCGTCGAGCCGTGAGTCGGGGACGGGGAGTCAGGTGGGGCGGGCGCCTGGCCGTCCTGCTGATCGTCGCTGCCGTCCTGACCGGCTGTGGGGTGACGCCGCCCCACCGGGCCTCCCCCATCAGCCCGGTTCCCACCACCGCGGCGACGCCGCCGTCGTCCACCGAGCCTGCGGGCAGCCCGCTCGTCGTGCCGCCCAGCCCGACCTCGCCCGAGCCCGCACCGTCAACCACGCCGACGGTCGGGACGGAGTCGCCGCCTCCCTCGGCGCCGCCCAGTCCACCGACGATCGCTCCGCAGCCGAGCGGGAAGGTCAACTGCCGCAAGGCCAAGTGTGTCGCCCTGACCTTCGACGACGGGCCGGGCCCCTTCACCACCACGCTGCTCGGCCATCTGAAGCAGGCGAACGTCCCCGCCACCTTCTTCATGCTCGGTCAACAGGTGGAGACCCACCACCAGGTGACCCGGGCGGTGGCCGAGGCCGGCCACGAGATCGGGGTGCACACCTGGGATCACCGCATGCTGACGAAGCTCGACGTCCAGCAGGTGCGCCAGGAGATCACCTCGTCGATCAAGATCGTCAAGAAGATCACCGGCAGCACGCCCAAGCTGATGCGCCCGCCGTACGGTGAGACCAACCAGGTCGTCGCCAGCGAGGCGAAACGGGCCAAGGTCGCCCAGATCCTGTGGAACGTCGACACCTTGGACTGGAAGACCCGCGACACCAAGAAGACCGTCGCGGCCGCGCTGAAGCAGACCCGGCGAGGCTCGATCCTGCTGCTGCACGACATCCACGCCACCAGCGTCGCCGCCGTCCCCGGCATCATCGAGGGGCTACGCAAGAAGGGCTACACCTTCGTCACGGTCAGCCAGTTGCTCGGCAAGACCAAGCCGGGACGCAGCTACTCCCACGGCTGATCAGCCCCCCGGTTCGGCGGGGGCCTCGGGTTGTTCGGCTGTCGGCTTCTCCTCCTTGGGCGGCTTGCCCTTGCCATCGGAGACCCGGATCGCGATCGAACTCAGCTTGGGAGCCTTACCGGACGGATCGGTTCCCAGCACCGTGCCCTTCGGCTGATGGGACTCGACCTCGTCCAGGTGAGTGCTGAAGCCGGCCCGCTCCAGGGCACTGCGGCATCCGCCGATGCTCATCCCCTTGCAGCCGGGAACGCTCAACCACTTGCCGCGCAGCACGGATTCCGGCGGGCTCTTGAACCTGGTCTTGGGGTAGGCCTTGATGGCTGCGGTGAACGCCGGGCGCAGCAGCCGGTTGCCGGCGTCGCCACCAGAGAAACCGCTCAGGAAGGTTCCGGAGGCCGGCAACCGGGTGTTGCGCAGATAGCTCGGTCGGCTCTTCCAGAACTTCTTGTAGTCGGGGTGGCTGTCATAGGAGATCATCGCTGCCGCGGCTAGTTCGGGGGTGTATCCCACCGTCCAGATCGCGCGGTTGTCCGGCACCGTACCGGTCTTGCCGGCCATCTGCACCCCCGGCACCTTGGCCGAGCGGGCGGTACCACCGGTGTAGGGGCCCTGGAAGATCTTGTTCATCGCATCGGCCACGCCCTTGTCAAGCACCTGTTTGCAGTTTGCGCTGGGCACCTTGTACTCGTTGCCGGCCCGGTCGGTGATCGACTTCAGGATCAGCGGCTCGCAGCGCTTGCCCCGGTTCGCCAGCGTGGCGTACGCCTCGACAAGCGACAACGGAGTGATCTCGACCGCGCCCAGCGTGAAGCTGGGGATCGCGCCGTACTTCTTGACCAGGTCACCGCCCATCGACATCTCCAGGCCCAGCCGCTTGGCCATCTTCACCGAATCGCACACCCCCACCGCCTGGATCAGCTGGGCGAAATAGGTGTTGACCGAGCTCTGTACCCCCCGGAACATGTTCATCTTGCCGGAAGGGCTGGCGTTGACGACGTTCCACTTCTTCTGCTTGAAGGGCCCGTCGCAGGATTTGAAGGTCTCTCCCCCGAAGCTCATCCGGGGCTTGGCGTCGAACACGCCGTAGGCACCCATCTCGTTCTCCAGGGCGGCCGCCGCCACGAAGGCTTTGAAGGTCGACCCGCCCTGGTAGCCCTCGGCGCCGCCCATGGCGTGGGAGACCGCGTAGTTGTAGAAGGTCTGGCCCTTCTTCTTCCCCATCTTGGTGCGGTTCTGGGCCATCGCCACGATCTGTCCGGTCCTGGGCTCCAGCATGACGATCACCGAGACCACCGGATCCTTGGAGCTGATCAGCTTGGCGATCGTCTTCTCCGCCTTGCGCTGCGCCTTCGGGTCGATCTGAGTCTTGATCGTCAGGCCACCCTGCTTGACCCGATCCTCACGTTCGGCCTCGGTGTCGCCCAGGCTCTTCATCTTCATCATGGTGCGCCAGGCGTAGTCGCAGATGAACGGGAACTCGGCGTTCGCGCAGCCCAGCTTGTACTTGCGCACCTTCTTCTGGTCGAAGGGCACCGCCTTGGCCTCATCGGCCTCCGCTGTGGTGATGATCCCCAACTCGGCCATCCGGTCCAGCACATCGTTGCGGCGCTCGATCGCCATATTGGGGTATTTCACCGGGTTGGTGGTCACCGGGTTGCGCACCAGGCCGGCCAGCATCGCCGACTGGGGCAGGTCGAGATCCTTCGCCGAGACTCCGAAGAAGTGGCGGGCGGCAGACTCGATGCCGTAGGCCCCGTCGCCGTAGTAGGAGATGTTGAAGTAGCGCTCCAGGATCTCCTGCTTGCTGAAGCGCTCCTCGAGTGCGGCGGCGAAACGCATCTCTCGAATCTTGCGGGCCACCGTGTTCTCGGTCGCCTTCGCCCTCGCCAGTGGGTCGCCCGACCGCTCAGCCGTACCGATCAGGACGAGCCGGACGTACTGCTGAGTGATGCTGGAGGCACCCTGGGTGACGCCGCGCGACGTACTGAGCAACGCTCGCAGGGTGGCCTGCAGGTCGACCGGCCCGTGCTCGTAGAAGCGGTGATCCTCGATCGCCACCTGCGCCTTCTGCATGATCTCGGAGACCTTGTCGAGGGTGACGGAATAGCGGTTCTGGTCGTAGAAGTAGGTCAGCACCGAGCCATCGGCGTTCAGCAGTCGGGAACGCTCGGGCAGGGGTGGAGTCTCGAGCTCGATCGGCAGCAGACCCAGCCCGCCGGCAGCGTCGCGTCCGGTGGTGGCCAGGATGCTCGTGGCAGGGATCAACAAGCCGGCTGTCAGGGCCCCGCCCAGACCTGCGACCACCAGAAAGACCGCCAGCGACCAGACTCGCCTCCACAGGCCCATGCCCCCATCGTATGCACGTCGCTCCAAGCCTCGGTTCCCCGGGTGCGCCCACGAACCCGCAGGTGATATGACTTGCTTGCCCGGAACCCGCCGAAGGGCTTGCACTGCGGGTGTCGAAAACGCATTGTCGAGAAAGGATCCCCGTGGCCCCATCTCCGGTCCAGCCCGGCCTCGGCCCCGCCGCCTCGGAATGCTGGATCTCGGTCGACGTGGAGACCGCCGGCCCCAACCCGGGCGGCTACTCGCTGCTGGCGATCGGCGCCTGCCGCTACGACGATCCCGATCAGGGCTTCTACCTCGAACTCGCCCCAGTGGGCGAACGGGCCGAAGCGTCGGCGCTGGCGATCTCCGGGCTTCGGATGGACGAGCTCGCGCGCACCGGCGCCGCGCCCGCCGACGCGATGCAGGCCTTCGCCGACTGGCTGGTGGAGGTGGTACCGAAGGGCAGCCGTCCGGTGTTCGTGGGCTTCAATGCCGGTTTCGACTGGATGTTCGTCTGCGACTACTTCCATCGTTACCTGGGCCGCAACCCGTTCGGCCATGCCGCGATCGACATCAAGTCGGTGGCTCTGGGCGCGCTCTGCATCAGCTGGCCGGAGACCAGCCTGCGGGTGCTGAGCACGCGGCTGCTGGACGGTCGCAGCCTCAGCCACGACGCCTTGCAGGACGCCCAGGATCAGGCCGCCCTGTTGCGGGCGATCATTCTGGGCCACAATGGGGAGGCATGCACGACCCAGCAGAGATCGCCCTCCTGACCGAGTCCGCCCAGCGCCTGGGCCTGTCCGTCGATGAACAGGAGATCCACGACTGGCTCGATGCCATCGCCTCCGACGAGATCGACAACATCGTCGAGGACGCCGCGACCGGAACCTTCGGCCACCGTGCGTCGATGCTCGACTTCAGCGCGCGCGACCTGGACCGGTTCCGCACCATCGGCGCGATCGTGGAGCTGACCGGGCCACCGGGGGTCACCGACGCTGCGCTGGCACTCTCCGGCTCCGCGGCCCAGTCGAAGATCCAGAGCTACCCGGGTGACTGCGACTACTTCGAGCGCTACAACATCCGGGCGGACACCCGGGAGGAGGCCTGTGAGCTACTGGCGTCCACGATGCGGGCGAAGGTGCTCGCCTTCCACCGCGGTGCGACCTACCAGTTCCTGGAGGCCAAGCTCGGTTCGGTGCCGCACGACGGCTGGCACGCCGGGAAGCCGGTGAAGGCGGGCAGCGCCATCACCTGGACCATCGACGAGGTGCGCCGCGGAGTGTGGGAACTCACCGACGCCGGCGGAGACATCACCTCGATCACCTGGCAGGAGGCCGCGCTCGATCCCGGCTGGGTGAAACTCGACTGGGTGGTGACCGACCCGATCCGCAAGCAGTTGTCGAACGCCAGCAACGTGATCGACGTCACCTGGGAGGCACCCGACGGCGCGATCATCGCACTGGACGGCTATCTGGACGCCTACTTCCAGGAGGTGTACCTGGACGCCGACGACCTGCCGGCGTTCACCCGCATCATCGGGCACGTCTCCACCGACGCCATCGCCGACTACGTCGAGCAGCTCGAGGGCGAGGCCCGCAAGTACCTCACCCGTCACCTCAACTACGGCAAGGCCGCCAAGCGAATGTACAACCTCTTCCGGCTCTCCGGTCGGTACCTCGATGCCGCCTTCATCCGGGAACTGTTCGATCAGCCCGCCACGCTGCTCTATCAGGTCTGGTCATTGATCGGCACCCTGGACAACGCGGCCCAACCGGGCTCCGGAATCCCCTGGTCGGCGGTCGTCCAGCAGTCCGATCGGCTCCTGCTCGACGTCGTCGCCACGCTGGAGGGCGACGAAGAGGTGGAGATCGTCGCCGCCCTGCTGGGGCTGCGGCAGGCTCTGGAACAGCATCAGCCGGGTGAGGAGCGGGATCTCGCCGTCGAGGGCGCCCGAGCCCGGGTGATCAACGTGGTGAACACCTTCTTCCACGACAAGCTGGTCAGCCGGCCGACCATCAGGGAGTACATCGAGCGACTCCAGGCCGTGGACTAGTCCTCCGCCTTCTCCTCCCACGCCGAGTGCCACTCGTCCCGTCGAGCGCCAGGCCCCGGGCACAAGCGGTCGACGCGAAGGAGCGCTCGTTGGATCGGCCCGCCGGCGGAGCCACGACTTGCCTCGCCATATACCCCTGGGGGTATAGTCCAGGACGTGACTGAAACCCCGGAACGGATCGTGATCGTTGGTGGTGTGGCCGGTGGCATGAGCTGTGCCGCCCGCGCCCGCCGGCTGAACGAGGATGCCGAGATCATCGTGCTCGACCGCGGCGAGCACGTCTCCTTCGCCAACTGCGGACTGCCCTACTACGTCGGTGGCGAGATCACCGACCCCGCCGGACTGCTGGTGCAGACGCCGGAATCGTTGCAGGCGGCGTTCCGGCTCGATGTCCGGATCCGGCACGATGTGATCGGCCTCGATCCGGTCGGACGGATGCTGACCGTCGCCACCCCCGGCGGCCTGACCTCGATCGGCTACGACGCCCTGGTGCTCTCCCCCGGCGCGGCCGCGATCCGTCCGTCCATCCCGGGACTGGACTCACCGCGGATCCACACCCTGCGCACCGTCGAGGACGCGCTCACCCTTGAGTCCCTGGTCGCCGGCCGCGCCCGCCGCGCGGTAGTGCTCGGCGCGGGATTCATCGGGCTGGAGGCCGCCGAGGCGCTGGCCGGTCGCGGCCTGAAGGTCACCGTCGTCGAACTGGCCGAGCAGGTGCTGCCACCACTGGAACCGGAACTGGCCGGCCTGATCGCCGCCGAGTTGGTCCGGCTCGGCGTCACCGTCCGGACCAGGGTGGCGGCCACCGCGGTCGAGTCCGGTCCGGACGGTGACGTCGTGGTGCTCGCCGACGGCTCCCGGGTGGAGGCCGACCTGGTCGTGCTCTCGGTGGGAGTGCGGCCCGACACCGCCGTCTTCGAGCAGGCCGGTGTCGTGTGCGAGCGGGGTGCGATCGTCACCGACGAGCACGGCCGCACCAATCTGCCCGGCATCTGGGCGGTGGGTGACGCCGTGATCAGTACCGACGCGGTCACCGGGCTACGGCGTCCGGTCGCCCTGGCGGGTCCGGCCAACCGGGCCGGACGCCAGGTGGCCGACGACATCCTGCGTCCCGGCTCGGCCGCGCCGATCCCGCAACCGCTGGGCACCGCCATCGTCCGGGTCGGCGGGCTCACCGCCGCGCTGACCGGCGCCAACCGGGCTGCGCTGGTCGCCCAGGGGATCGAGCACCGCAGCGTGCACCTGCATCCCAACCAGCACGCCGGATACTTCCCAGGCGCCGCCCAGCTGCACCTGATCGTGCACTTCCGTGCCCAGGACGGCCTGCTGCTCGGTGCACAGGCGGTCGGGCCGGACGGAGTGGACAAGCGGATCGACGTGATCGCCACCGCACTGCGCTGCCGCGCCACGGTCGGCGACCTGGTGGACCTCGACCTGGCATACTCCCCGCCGTTCGGCAACGCCAAGGACCCGGTCAACCTGGCCGGCATGATCGGCAGCAACCTGCTCGACGGCACCACCGCCTTGTGGTATCCCTGGGAACTCGACGAAGCACGGGCCACCGCCCTGGTGCTCGACACCCGCAGCCCCGCGGAGTTCGCCACCGGGCATCTGCCCGAAGCGCTCAACATCGCCCACACCGAACTCCGCGAGCGGCTGGACGAGGTCGCCGCCGCGGCCGCCGGACGGCCGGTCCGCGTGATGTGCGTCTCGGGCATGCGCTCCTATCTCGCCCATCGGGTGCTTGCCGCGAACGGGTTCGACTCCGCCACGCTATCGGGTGGCATCCTGACCTTGCGCGCGCACCTCGGTGAGCGCGCCGACGACCTGCTGGTCACCGAACAGCCAGCCTGAAAGGAACCATCATGTGCTCTCCCGTCATCTGCCGGATCTGCGGCAAGACCACCTGGACCGGCTGCGGCCAGCACATCGAGCAGGCGCTCGCGGGAGTCCCGGAGGAGCGGCGCTGCGCCGGGCACGACGCGCAACCCATCGTCCCCAGCAGCGGATTGCGCTCCCACTAGGCCGGCTGCCTGAGCTCCCGGCCTTCGCCGGGATGACGGTACAGATCGGGTCACTCACCGCAGCACCGCTACGCTGCCGCCATGCCTCATCCCGTCATCATCGACACCGATACCGCTCAGGACGACTGCGTCACCATCCTGTGGGGGCTGCTCGACCCGGCCGCCGACCTGCGCGCGATCACCATGGTTGCGGGCAATGTGAGCTTCGACCGCCAGGTCGCCAATGCCCACCTCACGCTGAACGTCGCCGGCCGGCTGGGCAGCGTCCCGATCCATGCCGGCTGTCGTCAGCCGATGCTGCGCGACTGGGCCTCCGCCGAGGACGTCCACGGCGACGGCTCCGGCGGATTGTCGATGGATCTCTCACACACCAGCGTCGAGGACGAGCATGCCGTCAACGCCCTACTGCGGCTCACGGCGGAAGCCCCCGGCGAGATCAGCATCGTCGCGATCGGCCCGTTGACCAACATCGCCGCCGCCGTGGTGCTGGATCGCACCTTCGCCCGCCGGGTGAGGAGCCTGTACGTGATGGGCGGCTCGATCAACGGCATCGGCAACATCACGCCCGCCGCCGAGTACAACATCTACGTCGACCCGGAGGCCGCGCAGATCGTGATGGAGGCGGGTTTCGCAGACCTGCGGCTGCTCACCTGGGATCCTGTGACGCTCCGCGATGCCACCATTCCGCGGGCCGACTACGACCAGCTGACCGCGATCGACACCCCCCTGGCCCGATTCTTCAAAGCAGTCTGCGACACCACCTTGGACTTCAACGAGTCGGTCGGGGTGGACGGCTCGACCCATCCGGACTCGATGACGCTGGCCGCCCTGCTGCACCCCGAACTGGTCGTCGAGCAATCCCCGTACCGGGTCGATGTGGAGGTGGCATCGCCGCTGACCCGCGGCGCCACCGTGATGGCCTGGCCGAAGTTCGGCCGAGAACCCAACGCGACGGTGTTCGAGGAGGTGGACGGCCCCGGCTTCTTCGCCCGGCTCGCCGGACTCCTGCAGCTCCAGACCACGCCGAACCTGCCCATCGCCGGGCTGTAGGCCTAGCGGCCGGCTGCGGTGGGCACGGGCTCAGCGGACTCGCGGCATCGCAGCGCCTCCAGTCCGCGCTGCTCGATCCGACGGATCGAACTCGACGAAAGCTCATGGCGTGCCGCGATCTCGCGATAGCTGTGGCAGCGACCGTCGACGAGCCCGAACCGGAGTCGGATCACCTCGCGTTGGTCGCCCGGCAGTCGCTCGATCTCAGCCCGCACCTGTTCGCACATGAGCTCGTCCTCCCAGCGGTCGTGGGGTGAGCGGGGGTCCGCAGGCAGTTGACCGAGCTGATCGAGCGACACCGGCGCCCGATGCCGCAACAGCTTCGCCGTCCAGGTCAGATCGCGCCCCAGGACGTCGGAGATGTCGGACAAGTCAGGGGTACGGGCCAGATCCTGGGCGAGTTCCTGGACCAGTCCCTGCGCCCGGCGCAGCGCCACCGCCCGGCTGGGCGGCAGGCCGAGTTGGCCGCCCAGCGAACTGGTCACGCGCGCCAGGTGCCGATTGATCACCGGGAAGGCGTAGGTGCTGAACCGGCCACGGCGCGGATCGAACCGCTGCAGCGCGTGGGCCAGGGCCACGGCGCCCTCCTGCACCAGATCGTCGAACTCCATTCCGGTGCGTCGCGCGGCACTTCGCGCCAGCATCGCGACCAGGCGCAGGTTGGCAGCCAGGAACTCGTGCCAGGCCTGGCGTCCCTCCTCCCGGATCCGCCCAAGCTCCTCGGGCTCGGCGTCGGTGCGCCAGGGGTGAGACAGAGCGTGATCGGCCACCAGACCGGCCTCGATCCGGCGGGTCAGCGCCAGTTCCCGCGACGGATCGAGCAGCTCCGGTAGCACAGCAGCGTTGAACATGGCGCCCAGCATCATCGCGCGGCGTGACTGCGACCAGGCCTCGGGACCCATCGGACAACACCCGGGCAACACCGTTCGACCCGTCCTTCCGGTCGAACCGGCGAGACCGCGCGCGGACTCCGCGGGGTGGCGGGCTACGGCCCGGTGGCGTAGGCGAAGAGCTCCTTGCGGCGGGCCTCCAGTTCGACCAGGGTGGCGAACATCCGGTTGTAGTCGCGCGGGTTCTCCACCGGGTTGGTCCGCTGCAACCGTGACTTCAGGGCCTCGATCTGACGGGCGGTGGAAGCCAGCCTCACGCCGGCGGCGTATTCGGCGGCATAGCTCTGGGAGGGCTCCCGCAGTACCGGTTCGACGGCCAGCGTGATCGCCAACTGGGTCAGCGTCGGGTCGGCCCCCTCCAGCATGGCCTGGGCCCATTCCCCGGTGCGATCGGTGACCGCCTGGATCCGCTCGAACAGAGCGCGGTAGGCGGGCTGAGCGAAGTCCTCGGGCTGCAGATCGTTGAGGGTCGCGGTGAACGCCTCGGGCGTCCGTAGCAGCAGGCGCAGCGTGCCGCGTTCGACCTCCCAGCGCCGGTCCCTTGAGTCGGGCAGGTCCAGTGGCAGCCCTTCAGAGGTCTCAGGAGCCTGGGTCGGTTCGGGAGCCGGCTCAGGGTTCGGGCGACGGCCCCGCGCCCGCTTCACCTCGGCGCGCACCTCTTCGGGGTCCATCCCCAGCAGTTGCGCGAGTTCCCGGAGATAGCCGGGCACCATCGCGGCATCCCGGATGCTGCTCACCAGCGGTGCCGCGGCACGGAGCGCGGCGATCCTGCCGTCCACCCGATCGAGGTCGAAGCCGGCGATCGTGTTGCGCATCACGAAGCGGTACAGCGGCTCGCGGCGTCCGACCAGCTCACGCACCGCGGCGTCCCCACCCTGCAGCCGCAGGTCACAGGGATCCAGACCGGTCGGCTCGATCGCCACGTAGGTCTGGGAGACGAAGCGCTGGTCGCCCTTGAACACCTTCAGCGCCGCGGCCTGGCCGGCGGCGTCGCCGTCGAAGGTGAAGATCACCTCACCGGCCTGCACCTCCGAGGTGCCGAGGAGACGCTGCAGCAGCCGGGCATGGTCGTCGCCGAAGGCCGTCCCGCAGGAGGCGACCGCGGTGTCGACCCCGGCCAGGTGGGCGGCCATCACGTCGGTGTAGCCCTCGACGATCACCGCCTGGTTCTTCTTGGCGATCTGGGCTCGGGCCAGGTCGAGCCCGTAGAGCACCTGTGACTTGCGGTAGACCGGGGTCTCGGGCGTGTTGAGGTACTTCGCGGGCATCCGGTCGTCGTCGAAGAGCCGGCGGGCGCCGAAGCCGAGCACCGAGCGTCCGGCATCCCGGATCGGCCAGAGCAGGCGGGCCTGGAAGAAGTCCCAGCCGGACTCGCGCACCAGGCCGGCCCGCACCAGTTCGGTGTCGCTGAAGCCCCTGGCCCTCAGGTGGGCCCCGAGCGCCCTTCCCCCCGGTGGCGCGAAGCCGACGCCGAAGCGCTCGGCGGCGTCGCGGTCGAAGCCGCGCTGATCGAGAAACTGACGGCCCGCGAGAGCGTCCGCCGTGCCCAGCTGACCGGCGAAGAAGTCCGCCGCCTCCCGGTTCGCCTCCAGGATTCGCAGCCGCAACCCCGGTTCTGGACGGTCCCGGCCGCCACCTTCGGTGTAGCGCAGCTGGACGCCGGCCCGGTCGGCCAGCCATTCGACCGCCTCGACGAAGGTGACGTTGTTGATCTTCTGGACGAAGCTGATCACGTCGCCGCCCTCGCCGCAGCCGAAGCACTTGTAGAAGCCTCGCGAGGGAATCACGTGGAAGCTCGGGGTGCGCTCGTCATGGAAGGGGCACAGCCCTCCCATGGAGTCGCTGCCATCCCGGCGCAGCGTGACGTAGGAGCCGACCACCTCCTCGATCCGGGAGCGTTCCCGGACCAGCGTCAGATCCTCGTCGTTGATCAGCCCTGCCACGCCGGAATCCTACTGACCCTTGGGGAGCAGCGCCGGATCCCATCCGAGCAGCGCCATCGCGGCCTCGAAGGCGAACCGGTCGGTCATCCCGCCGACGTAGGTCACCGCGGCTCGCACTGGATCGGACCGGTCGAGATCCTCGGGCAGCGCCGCGGGGTGTTCGGCGTAGTACTCCACCAGCGCTGTGAGGACGGCGATCACGGCTCGCGACTGTGCCAGCGATTCCTCCCGGGTGTAGATCCGCTCGTAGTTGAAGGCACGCAGCGCGGCGAGCGCGGCTGCGGGTTCGGGCGCCATCGATACCCGTCCGGTGGCACAGGTGGCCGACACCGTCGCCCGGACGAAGGTGGAGAGTTGCTCGCGGCGGGTTCGTCCGGCGACCTCGGCAACGTCGTCGGGCAGGTCATCGAGGGTGAGGATGCCCGCGCTCACGGCGTCCTCCAGGTCGTGGGCGCAGTAGGCGATCCGATCGGCCCAACTCACGATCTCGCCCTCGATCGTCGCCGGAGCGGGCCGCGACCAGGAGTGGTTGCGGATGCCGTCCAGGGTCTCGGCGCACAGGTTGAGCGGGGTCAGCACCACGTCCGCTCCCCAGGGCCCGTGTTCGTAACCGCCCGGGACGAACGGGTCGAAGGCGTCCTCGCTGGCGTGGCCGCCCGGGCCGTGGCCGCAATCGTGACCCAGCGCGATCGCCTCGGCAAGGGTGGCGTTGGCGCCGACCCCGCGAGCGATCGAGGTGGCAACCTGCGCGACCTCCAGGGCGTGCGTCAGCCGCGTGCGCTGGTGATCGGTCGGAAAGACCACCACCTGGGTCTTGCCTGCCAGCCGCCGGAAGGCGGTGGAGTGGACGATCCGGTCGCGGTCGCGCTCGAAGCAGGTGCGTTCGGCGTCCGGCTGCTCGGGAAGTGCCCGATTGCCCGCGCCGCGGGCCAGCGACGCCCCCGGGCGAAGGCGTGCCGCCTCGGCCGCCTCGCGGGCGACCCGCTCCACCGGCGGCGCAGTCTCGATGCGCGCGGCGGGGTCGGCGTGGGCATGCACCGCGCCGGCGGTGGCGTGACCGGCCATGGTCTCGGCCCACGCCACCGCACGGGGCGTCAGATCGGACATGGCACCATCCTGTCACTCGCTAGGCTGAGATCATGTCGCAGCCACCGCAGGGCCAGAACCCGTATCAGCAGCCCTATGGTCAACCCCAGCAGCCTCCACCCGGCTGGCCCCAGGCGCCCCACCCCGGAACGCCCGGCCGGACACCCTACCCGGGAGCCCCGGGTCAGTACCCGCAGCCCGGCAGCCCCTACGGCACTCCCCAGTACTACCAGGTTCCGGTCCCGCCCAAGCCCAGGCGGGGCAAGGGTCTGGGCATCGCCGGATTCCTGATGGTGCTGATCGGTGCCGCCGTCGGGGTGTGGGGCTCCTGGATGTTCGGTTCGGCGGCCGGCGAGATGTTCGCCCGGCTCGGCATCCCGCTGACGCAGCTGGAGAACTTCGATCCCACGGTGCTGCCCGACTCCGAACTGGCGGCGATCAGCATCATCATGATGCCCGCCCTGGTGGCATCGCTGGTCGGGATCGTCGGGTGGATCCTCTGCATCGTCGCCACTGTGAAGGGTTCGGCGCGGCCGCTGGCGATCGTCGGCATCGTGCTCGGCGTCCTCGCGCCGGTTGCGGAATACCTGGCCCTGGTCGCGGGCATGGCCGCGGGAATGGGTCTGCTGATCCCCTAGGCCCGGCCTCAGCCGCCCGATGCGTCCGATTCGGCCGCGCTCAGGTCGGCGTCGCCGAGTTCGGTGCTCTCCAGCCAGCCGTAGGGCAGCACCACCTTGTCCCTGGGGGTGCCCTGGCGTCCGCGCGGGCTGGCCAGTTCGCTGATCGGGTACGGCTGGTCGGCGTCGAGCCGACCCAGCAGCTCGCCCAACTCGGACAGGCCGGAGACCATCGCCAGGCTGCGGCGCAGTTCGCCGCCCACGCCGAAGCCCTTGAAGTACCAGGCCATGTGCTTGCGCAGATCGGTCAGGCCGTGCCTCTCGCCGTGGAGTTCCGCCAGCAGCTCGGCATGGCGGTACACCATCGCCGCCACCTCCCCCAGGGTCGGCAGGGTCTGGGTCTGCCGCCCGGCGAAGGCGTCGGCCAGGTCGCGGAACAGCCACGGACGGCCCAGGCAGCCGCGGCCGATCACCACCCCGGCGCAGCCGGTTCGTCGCACCATCTCCAGCGCGTCGGAGGCCTCCCAGATGTCTCCGTTGCCGAGCACCGGGATGTCGACCGCCTCGACCAGGCTGGCGATGGTCTCCCAATCCGCCTGGCCGGCGTAGGCCTGCTTGACCGTCCGGGCGTGCAGCGCGATCGCCGCGCACCCGGCGTCCTGCGCGATCCGTCCGGCGTCGAGGTAGGTGAGATGGTCGTCGTCGATCCCGAGCCGGGTCTTGATGGTGACCGGGACACCGTACGGTTCGGCGGCCCGGACGGTCGCCCGCAGGATGGCGGCCAGCCGGTCGCGCTTCCAGGGCAGCACTCCCCCGCCACCCCTGCGGGTGACCTTCGGCACCGGACAACCGAAGTTGAGATCGATGTGCCCGACCCCGAACTCCTCGCACAGGATCGCCGCCGCCTTGGCCATCACCTGCGGATCGACCCCGTAGAGCTGGACGGAACGCACCGCCTCCCCCGGATCGAAGGCGAGCATCCCGAAGGTCTTCGGGATCCGCTCGACGACTCCGCGGGAGGTGATCATCTCGCAGACGTAGAGGCCGGCGCCCTGCTCACGGCAGAGCTGCCGGTAGGCCGCGTTGGTGATGCCCGCCATGGGGGCGAGCACCACCGGCGTGGCGACCGTGAGGTCGCCGAGCCGCAGGGTCGGGGCCTCAGCAGCCGACAAGGCGCTCCGCAAGGTAACCCCTGACCTGGTCGAGCGCGACCCGCTGCTGGCTCATGCTGTCGCGATCGCGGATCGTGACGGCCTGGTCGTCCAGGGTGTCGAAGTCGACGGTGATGCAGTACGGGGTGCCGATCTCGTCCTGGCGGCGGTACCGGCGTCCGATCGCCTGGGCGTCGTCGAACTCGATGTTCCAGTACTGACGCAACTCCTTGGCCAGCTCCCGCGCCTTGGGCGAGAGGGCCTCGTTGCGCGACAACGGCAGAATCGCCGCCTTGACCGGGGACAGCCGGGGATCGAGCTTGAGCACCGTCCGGGTGTCCATGCCACCCTTGGTGTTGGGCGCCTGGTCCTCGGTGTAGGCCTCGACCAGGAAGGCCATCAGCGACCGGGTGAGGCCGGCGGCCGGCTCGATCACGTACGGCAGGTAGCGCTCGCCGGTGGCCTGCTCGAAGTAGGACAGATCGGTGCCGGAATGCGTGGAGTGGGTGCCCAGGTCGAAGTCGGTCCGGTTCGCGATGCCCTCCAGCTCACCCCAGCCGTCGCCGCCGGTGAACCCGAAGTTGTACTCGATGTCGACGGTCCGCTTGGAATAGTGCGACAGCTTCTCCTTGGGGTGCTCGTAGAGCCGCAGGTTGTCGCGCTGGATGCCCAGGCCGACGTACCAGTCGGTGCGGGCGTCGATCCAGTGCTGATGCCACTCCTCGTCCGTCCCGGGCTTGACGAAGAACTCCATCTCCATCTGCTCGAACTCGCGGGTGCGGAAGATGAAGTTGCCGGGGGTGATCTCGTTGCGGAAGCTCTTGCCCACCTGGCCGATGCCGAACGGCACCTTCATCCGGGAGGTGTTCTCCACGTTCTTGAAGTTGATGAAGATGCCCTGCGCGGTTTCGGGACGCAGGTAGTGCAGGCCGGACTCGTCCTCGATCACCCCCAGGTAGGTCTTCAGCATCATGTTGAAGTCGCGTGGCTGGGTGAACTGTCCCAGGTTGCCGCACTCGGGGCAGTTGATCTCCTCCAGCCCGGTGGGCTTGCGTCCCTTCTTGAACTCGAAGTTCTCCTCGAGTTGGTCGGCCCGGAACCGCTTGTGACAGGAGAGGCATTCGGTCAGCGGGTCGGAGAAGACGCCGACATGGCCGGAGGCGACCCAGGTCTGCCGCGGCAGGATGATGGACGAGTCGATGCCGACCACGTCGTCGCGGCCC
This sequence comes from uncultured Propionibacteriaceae bacterium, assembly GCA_964435735.1. Lineage (GTDB taxonomy): Bacteria > Actinomycetota > Actinomycetes > Propionibacteriales > Propionibacteriaceae > Propionicimonas. Next base: position 15,806 of record CAYSZZ010000030.1, on the reverse strand, counting down.
TGCACCACCTGACGCCACCACTGGCGCTTGATGTTCTCCTTCAGCTCCACGCCGTAGGGACCGTAGTCCCAGGCGGCGCGGGTGCCCCCGTAGATCTCGCCGCAGGGGTAGACGAACCCACGGCGCTTGGTGAGGGTGATGACATTGTCGAGGCGGCTGGCCACGTGTGCTCCTTGTCGCACGGCGTTGCCCGGCTGGCAACGCACAAAACTCCGGCCATCCTACTGCCCGGGCCCCGCTCCCGACGCACGCCATGGACGTGGAGGCGGTGTCATCAGGTGAGCCAGGTTCCCGAGCGGGGCAGGTTCTCCCCGACCTCGTCCGGCGTGGCGTAAGCACTGGGCTCGTCGATGGCCTCACTCAGCAGCGAGACCAGTACCAGCTTCGCCTCGTAGCCGTTGAAGGAGCGGCGGTAGGAACCCACATCCGCCCACTTCGAGGTGATCGTCCACAGGGCCGGCTCGTCCAGGTTCCGCAGCAGCCAGGCACCCTCGCAGCCGCGGCAACCGCTGAAGAAGGCCACCGCCGCCTCGGCTCGGACGCGGAAGTCGGACGTCCGATCCTCCGGGACGTTGAAGCGGCTGATCGCGAACATGCAGCCAGGTTAAGGGATCCCGTGAGCCCTTCGGCCGGCCACCGCGGTCTCGACGGCTCGATCGACGGCTGAGGGCTAGTCGCGCTCGACGTGGGTCAGCGAGCGAAGGCCGCGCTCCAGGTGCCAGGCGGCGAAGGCGGCCACCAGGCCGCTGCCCTCGCGAAGGACCGGGTCGTCGATCTCCCGGGTGGCCCGCCAGTCGCCGGTGAGCAACGCGGTCAGGTAGTCGATCGTCGCCGGCGCCGGGTGTGCCGACGCGGGCGGCCGGCAGCGCAGGCACACCATGCCGCCGGCGGCGGGCGAGAAGGACTGATGCGGTCCGCGCGCACCGCAGCGGGCGCAGTCGGTCAGGCTGGGCGCATAGCCGGCCAGCGCCAGCGCGCGCAACAGGTAGGAGTCCATCACCATCGCTGCCGGCCGCGATCCATCGTTGGTGCCGCTGGTGAGGGCGTGCAGAGCGCCTACCAGCAGGTGGTACTGCCGGCGGGCGGGCTCACCCTCCTCGACGACCAGCCGGTCGGCGGTCTCGACGATCACCTGGCCGGAGGTGTAGCGCTGGTAGTCCTGCCCGAGCGGCTCCGAATAGGGGTTGATGGTCACCGCCTGGGTGATGACGTCCAGCGTCCGCCCGGTGGCGAACTGCAGGTCGACATGGGTGAACGGCTCCAGCCGGGCCCCGAACTTGGACGAGGTGCGTCGCACCCCGCGCGCCACCGCCCGCAGCTTCCCGTGCTCGCGGGAGAGCATCGTGACGATCCGGTCGGCTTCACCCAGCTTGTGGGTGCGCAGCACGACCGCCTGATCACGGTAGGTGGGCACTGCTCCATTGTGGCTGCTTCCGTTCGCTTCGCCTCGCAGCCATGCCGGTTCGGTGTTACCGTTCAGCTCAAGCGGCGATGACCGCAGCCACGCCACCAGCAGGAGGATCGATGACGATCGAATCGTCGACCCGCGCCGCCATCGAAGCAGGCCGGACCGCACTGGGAATCGAGTTGGGTTCGACCCGGATCAAGGCGGTCCTGATCGGGCCCGACCATGCCCCGGTGGCCACCGGCAGCCATGACTGGGACAACCAGTTCGTGAATCGGATCTGGACCTACTCCCTGGAGTCGGTCTGGGAAGGAATGCAGGCCTGCTTCGCCTCCCTGGCCGCCGACGTCCAGGCCAGACACGGCGTCGCGTTGTCGACCGTGGGCTCGATCGGGGTCTCGGCGATGATGCACGGCTACCTGGCCTTCGACGCCGACCAGGAGCTGCTGGTGCCGTTCCGCACCTGGCGCAACACCATCACCGGACCGGCGGCCGAGGAGCTCTCCGCACTGTTCGATCACAACATTCCGCAGCGCTGGAGCATCGCACACCTGTACCAGGCCATCCTGAACGGCGAGGAGCACGTCGGCCGGATCGACCACCTCACCACGCTGGCGGGCTACGTGCACTGGAAGCTGACCGGCGAACGGGTGCTCGGCGTGGGCGACGCGTCGGGCATGTTCCCGATCGACATCACCACCGGCGGCTTCGACGCCACCATGCTGCACCAGTTCGACGATCTGGTCTCCGGCCGGGGCTTCGGCTGGAAGGTGGACGACATCCTGCCGACCGTGCTTCCGGCCGGCGCGGAAGCCGGGCGGCTGACCGCCCGGGGCGCGGCGCTGCTCGATCCGAGTGGGACGCTGGAGGCCGGGATCCCGTTCTGCCCGCCCGAGGGGGACGCCGGCACCGGCATGGTCGCCACCAACTCCGTCGCCCGCCGCACCGGCAACGTTTCGGCCGGGACGAGCATCTTCGCCATGGTCGTGCTGGAAGGCGTGCTCTCGCGCCGCCACGCCGAACTCGACCTGGTCACCACCCCGGCCGGCGACCTGGTCGCCATGGTGCACTGCAACAACGGCGCCAGCGAACTCAACGCCTGGGCCGGTCTGTTCGGCGAGTTCGCCAAGGCCCTGGGCTCCGACGCGGATTCGTCGGCGGTCTTCGAGACACTGTTCACCGCCGCCCTGGCCGGCGAGCCGGACGCCGGCGGGCTGGTCTCCTACAACTACCTGTCGGGCGAGCACATCACGCACCTGACCGAGGGCCGGCCGCTCCTCGTCCGCACCCCGGAGAGCCGGTTCACGCTGGCCAACTTCATGCGCGCCCATCTGTTCGCCTCGCTGGCCACCCTGCGGATCGGCATGAATGTGCTGCTGCTGGACGAGGGCGTCGCGCTGGACTCGATGTTCGCCCACGGCGGGCTGTTCAAGACCGAAGGTGTGGCGCAGCGCTTCCTGGCCGCCGCGATCGAGGCGCCGGTCTCGGTCGGCGAGATCGCCGGCGAGGGCGGCGCCTGGGGCATCGCCCTGCTGGCCGCCTTCTCGACCGACGGCGCGCCGGGTCAGCATCTGGGTGACTTCCTGGCCACCGAGGTGTTCGCCGACGCGCCGTTGACCACACTGAGCCCGGACCCGTCCGATGTCGCGGGGTTCAGCGCCTACATGGAGCGCTGGGCCTCTGGCCTCGCGGTGGAGCGGGCCGCCGTCGCGAGCCTCTGAGCAAGGAGCTCCGCGACTGTCGGCCCGGGTCCGCGGGCGCTCAGCTGATGTCGGACCGGGCATTGCGGATCACCCCGACCGTGAGCGGGAGCACGATCCACAGCGACACCGCCGACCCGAAGGCGAGCAGGTTCACCGGTCGGGCGCCGTGCAGCAGCCCGAGCAGCGGTCCGAGCACGTCGAGATAGGGAGCGGCTGCCGCCACCGGATCCAGCTGGGCGACCAACTGCGGCAGCAACTGCGGTGCGATCAGGTAGATCACCATCGCCAGCGGCACATTCAGCAACATCGCCGCCAGGCCGACCCCGACCAGCGTCATCGCCCCCAGCGCGAGCAGCGTCCAGCCGAACAGGGCCGGCAGTTCGGCTGCGCCGGGCAGCATGCCACCGAGAGCGAAGACAGTCAGCCAGGCTCCGGCGACGGTGAGCGCGCCGGCGGCGACCACGACGGTGAGCAGCGCAAGGCACTTGGCGGCCAGCACCGCGGTGCGATTCGGGTCCAGCGCGTAGCTGACTCCGACGGTGCGCTGGCGCCACTCCCCCGCCACGGTGAGGACGGCCAGCAGCGGCAGAACCGACGCCACCAGGCCGGCGGCGTTGCGCGCCAGTCCCGGCACGGTCAGGCCGGACCAGGGCTCGGTGGCGACGTTCAGGCCGAGCGCCAGGAGCGACGCCCCCAGGGTGATGCCCAGCACCGCGCGCGCCGAGCGGGTGTCTGCCAGCTTGCGCAGTTCGATGCGATAGCGGATCAGCGGACGCCGCCGGGCCGCCGGTGAGCCGAGCCGGGCTTGCGCCGGAAGGTCGGCGGAGAGAATGGTCATCGTGGTGCCCCTTCAGCTGCACGGGTGAGTGAGAAGAAGACCTGCTCCAGATCCTGCCGGGCAGGTTCCAGGTGGGTCAGTGCGATCCCGTCCGACGCGGCCATCCTGCCGACCACGGTGGTCGTCGCGGCGACGTCCAGGCGTCCACCGGGCAACGGGCGGGCCTGGATTCCGGTCGTCCGCAGCGCGGCCAGCAGCCGGGACCGGTCGGTGGCATCGACGATGCTGCGGCCGGCGGCACCGCCGAGCAGGGCTGCGGTGTCGGCCTCGGCGACCTGATGCCCGGCGTCGATAACGACGATCCGGTCGGCGATCTGCTGCACCTCGGCCAGGATGTGCGAGGAGAGCAGCACGGTGCCACCGGCGCCGGCGAAGTCGTCCAGCAGCCCGCGCATCCACCGGATCCCCTCCGGGTCCAGCCCGTTGGCGGGTTCGTCCAGCACCAGGATCTCCGGCTCCCCGATCAGCGCCACCGCCAGCCCGAGCCGCTGCCGCATCCCCAGCGAGTAGCCGCCCACCCGGCGGCGGGCGGCGTCGGAGAGCCCGACCCGGTCGAGTTGCCGCCAGGCAGCGGCGACCGGCACCTGGCTGATCCGCGCGGCCTGCCGCAGTACCTCGATGCCGGTGCGGCCCGGATGGTAGGCCGACGCGTCGAGCATCACCCCGACCAGGCGACCGGGAACAGGCAGGTCGCGGTAGCGGCGGCCGGCGATGGTGGCCTGCCCGGCGTCGGGCCGGCAGAGCGCGCACAGGATGCGCAGCGAGGTGGACTTGCCGGCGCCGTTGGGTCCGAGGAAGCCGGTGATCCGGCCGGCCGGCGCGGTGAACGACAACCCAGCCACGGCCCGCTGGCTCCCGAAGGTCTTGGAGACCTGGTCGAAAACGATCATGCTTCACCCTCTCCAGCCGCCCGTCCCGGTCGCATCGGCCGGTCCGCCAGACCTCGATACGACGAAGGTCGAACTCCTTCGCGCGTGCCGATTCGACACAGAGGCGATGCGACCAGGAATGGTGGCGCGTTAGCGTGGTGCCGTGAGCACGAGCAGCGTTGCCGCGTCCGCCGGTGGATCGCCCGCATGGCACTCCGTTGCCTACCTGGCGGTGGCGCTGCTACTGGCGGCTGGCTCGCTCACCGGCGGGCAGGTGGCCTGGTGGCAGTGGGTGGCCGTCGCGCTGCTGCTGCCCGCGGGGGTGGTCGGGGTGCTGCTGCGGCAGCAGTTCTCCTGGCTGCTGCCGGTGGTGGGCCTGGCCAGCGCGCTGAGCGGGATCAACGGCCTGCTGGAGGTCGGCCTGTTCTCGCTGGCGCTGCGCCGCCGAGACCGGGTCACCGCCGGCATCGCGGTGGCCGCCACCGTGGCAACGGTGACGCAGGCCGCGGTCCTCCGTCCGCCGGCCTCCGGCGAACCGGCTCCGTCCAGCCCACTGCTCACCCTGCTCATCTGGCTGTCATCGGTGGTGATCCAGGTGGTGGTGCCGGTCGTGGCGGGCGGTTGGCTGGGCTCGCATCGCGAGCTGGTCGGGAGCCTGCGGGAACGCGCCAGGGTCGCGGAGTCGGAACGCGAGCTGCGCACCGAGCAGGCGGTGCTGCGGGAACGGGAGCGGATCGCCCGCGAGATGCACGACTCGCTGGGCCACAAGCTCGCCCTGATCGCCATGCACGCCGGAGCACTGGAGGTGAACGCCGGCCAGGGAGAGGCCGGCGTGGTCGCGCAGGCGGAGCTGATCCGCACCGTCGCCCGCCAGGCACTGGGCGACCTGCGGGGACTCGTGGGAGCCCTCGGCACCGGCGACGGCCCGAGCCGCATCCCCCAACCGGGCCTTGCCGAGATCGCGGACCTGGTGGCGTCGAGCCGTGCCGCGGGCTCCCGGGTCACGCTCACCGAAGCGCTGAACGACCCGGCCGAGATCCCGGAACCGGTGGGCCGCGCCCTGTACCGCATCGTCCAGGAGTCCCTGACCAACGCCCACCGGCACGCCCCCGGACTGCCCGTGGAGGTGACGATCACGGGCGCGCCGGGCAAGGGCGTCGGCGTCAGCATCGCCAACCCGTTGGCCCGGACACCGCAACCGGCCGGCGGCGGGACCGGCTTGGCCGGGCTCGCCGAACGGGCCCGGCTGTTGGGCGGCACGCTGGCAGCCGGTGCCGACACCGGACGCTTCGTGGTCCGCGCCGAGTTGCCCTGGCCGATCGGGGCGGCGCCGTGATCCGCGTCCTGATCGTCGACGACGAGGAGTTGGTCCGCACCGGGCTGTCGCTGATTCTCGGCTCCGCCGACGACATCAGCGTGGTCGGACAGGTTTCCGACGGCGCCGACGCGGTGGCTGCGGTCGCCCGCACCCGGCCCGACGTGGTGCTGATGGATGTCCGGATGCCCCGCCAGGACGGCATCGCCACGACCCGGGCGCTGTCCGCCCTGGCGCAGGCACCCCGCGTCCTGGTGGTGACGACCTTCCATCTCGACGAGTATGTGTTCGGCGCGATCGAGGCCGGGGCGGCCGGGTTCCTGCTCAAGGACACGCCACCTCGAGAGCTCATCGAAGCAGTGCGGGTGGTCGCCGAAGGGCATGCGATGCTGTCCCCGGACGATACCCGGCGGCTGATCGACCGCTATGCCGCCGGTGGGCGGCAGCAGCGCCATCAGGTGGCCCATCAACGGCTCGCTGAGCTCAGCCCTCGCGAACTGGAGGTAGCCCGGGCCGTCGCCGGAGGGCTCTCCAACGCCGAGATCTCGGCCGAGCTGTACTGTTCCGAGGCGACCGTGAAGGCGCACCTGACCCATATCTTCACCAAGACCGGCTGCCCCAACCGGGTGCGTCTCGCACTGCTGATGTATGACGCGGGCGAGACCTCCGCCAGCGCCTGACCACGCTCGGCACCCCTGACGCGCGGGCCGGCCCGCCATTACGCTGTGGCGATGGGAATCCTGCGCATCACCGTTGACGACTCCGTCCGCGTCGAGGCCACCTCAGCTCGCATCCACCTCACGATCAAGGGCAGTGCGACCGTTTTCGGCAACGCGGCGATCAGGCAGGCGGCCGAGGTCCGGACGCTGGTCGGCGCCATCGCAGCCACCGGGATCGGCGAGGAGGCCATCGAGGTCACCGGGGTGAGGCTCGATTCCCGCCACGGGGTGCTGGGCAAGAGCCAGGCGGAGTACCTGCTGGCGGTGGCCGCCGATCCCGGTCAGCTGCCGGACGTCCTGGGCGTGCTCGCCGACCAGCCGAACCTCAGTCTCACCGAGCTGGAGTGGGTGTTCGACGCCTTCGAGGCGAGCATCGACGCGACCGCCACGGCCCTGGCGAAGGCCCGTCGCAAGGCTGATGCCGTGGCGGCGGCGGCCGACGGCTCGGTGACCGGCATCGCGATGATCAGCGACTCGTGGAACCTGCCCTCCCCTCGGGTGGCGTTCGCCTCCGAGGATGCTGCGGTATTCCGCTCCGCCAAGGCCTCGGCACCGATCGACCTCGGGATAGAGATCAACGCCACGCAGGAACTCTTCGTGCATCTCACGGTGGACTTCGAACTGTCCTAGGGTGGGGGCCATGCAGCGTATCTCAACGTTGAGGGTGTCGTCGTTGTGCCTGGGCGGAAACGTCTTCGGCTGGACGGCGGACGCGAGCACCTCCGAACGGATCCTGGACGCCTACCGCGACGGCGGCGGGAACTTCATCGACACCGCGGACGCCTACTCGACCTGGGTGCCCGGCCACCGCGGGGGCGAGTCGGAGAGCGTGATCGGCGGCTGGCTGCGCAGCCGTGGCAATCGCGACCAGGTGGTGATCGCGACCAAGGCCGCCAAACACCCCATCCACCGCGGACTGCGCCCGGCCAACCTGCGGATCTGCCTGGACGGCTCCCGTCGCCGCCTCGGGGTGGAGACGATCGACCTGTATTACGCGCACGAGGACGACCCGCACGTGCCGACCCCGGAATGGGTGGGCGCCTTCGACACCATGGTGAAGCAGGGCGCGATCCGGCACTGGGGGCTGTCGAACTTCACCCCCGAGCGGGTGTCCGAGGTGCTGGAAGTCGTCGCAGCCGAGGGGTTGACGCCGCCGGTGGCACTGCAGCCGCACTACAACCTCGTCCATCGTGCCGAGGTGGAGTCCGACGGACTGCGCGAGCTGGCGGTGGAGCGCAAGCTCGCGCTGGTGCCCTACTACGGGCTGGCTGCGGGCTTCCTCACCGGAAAGTACGCCCGCGACGAGGTGATCCACGGCCAGCGGGCGACCCGGGTGAAGGCCTTCGCCACCGAGCAGGGGTTCGCCGCGCTGGACGCCCTGCTCGCGGTGGCCGATGAGGTCGGCGCCGAGCCCGCCACCGTGGCGCTCGCCTGGCTTCGCCAGCAGCCCGGGGTGACGGCTCCGATCGCGAGCGTCAGCGATCCCGACCAACTGCCGGCGTTGCTGGCGTCCATGGAACTCAAGCTGACCCGCGCCCACCTGAACCGCTTGAGCAAGGCTTCTGCCGGGCTGTAACCACGCTGCTCGTCATCCTCTCGGTCGGGTCGGACGCGGGTTCGCCGTACAGCCGGGAACACGACGCCCCGCCCGCGGGGCGCGGGCGGGGCGTTCGCTGTCATCCGTCGCCGACCGCGAACCCGGTTCCGGTGTCCGGTTCGGCCACCTTCCTTCCGGGCTCGCCCGGCATCATCTGCCGGGTCTGACCTGATCGCCGGTTCAGGACTCGGTCGAGCCCTCGATCTCGGTGTGCCCACCGACGTGGGCGACGGCGATCTTGCGCGGCTTGGCCTCCTCTGCGACCGGAATGGTCAGGCTCAGCACACCGTCGGAGTAGTCGGCGGTGATCCGATCCAGGGCCAGGCCGTGGCCGAGGGTCAACTGGCGTGCGAAGGTGCCGCTGGGCCGTTCGTGGACCAGCCACTTCTGCTCGCCCTCGCCGGTCGGCGACTTGCGCTCGGCGCGAATCGTGAGGGTGCGATCCTCCACGTCGATGTCGATCGAGCCCGGCTCCACGCCGGGCAGGTCGATCCGGGCGCTGAAGGCCTCACCCTCGCGGTACAGGTCCATCGGCATCGCCAGCGAGGCGGGCGTCCGAACCGCATCGGCGAGGAAGCGATCCATCTCACGGAAGGGGTCGAAGGTGCGTGCCATGTGTCATCACTCCTTGGTAGTTCCTTAGCACTCTGCCTACATGAGTGCCAACAACCACCATTCTGCATCGCATTCCCGGGTTCTTCAATCAAGTTGAGCCGATCAGACTCAATGTTCATGGCACGGGCGTTCGCAGCCTTGGCCGAGCGCGAACGCCGACAGCGTCCAGGTCGCCCGGGCGACCTGGCGCGGCGCCGAAGGACCAATCCGGCGACAGCTCCGTTCAGCCGGCGCCACGGCTAAGCTTCCGACGTGCCGAAGATCCCGCGTCCACCCACTCCGCACTCCTCAGGAGCCCGCCCGCCGGCACTCGATCGGTCGCTTCTCCCCCGCCACGTGGCTGTGGTGATGGACGGCAACGGGCGCTGGGCCAAGGCCCGCAAGCTGCCTCGCACCGAGGGGCATGCCCGTGGCGAGGATGCGCTCTTCGACGTGATCGAGGGTGCGATCGAGATCGGGATCCCCTACCTGTCGGCCTACGCCTTCTCGACCGAGAACTGGCGGCGCTCCCCTGATGAGGTCCGCTGGCTGATGGGCTTCAACCGGGACGTGATCCACCGCCGCCGCGACCAGCTGGACGCGATGGGCGTCCGGATCCGTTGGGCCGGCCGCGTTCCGAGGCTGTGGAAGTCGGTCATCCGGGAGTTGCAGCAGGCCGAGCAGCAGAGCAGGGACAACACCGTCCTCACCCTGCAGTTCTGCGTGAACTACGGCGGCCGGGCTGAGATCACCGACGCCGCCCGAGCGATCGCCGAGGCCGCGATGCGCGGCGAGCTGGATCCGTCCCGGCTGACCGAGGAGCGGTTCCGCAAGTTCCTGGACGAGCCGGAGATCCCCGACGTGGACCTGTTCGTCCGCTCCTCCGGCGAGCAGCGGACCTCCAACTTCCTGCTGTGGCAATCGGCCTACGCCGAGTTGGTCTTCCTCGACACCCTGTGGCCCGACTTCGACCGCCGCGACCTGTGGCGAGCGGTGGAGTCCTACGTGCAACGCGACCGGCGCTACGGCGGCGCCATCCCGAACCAGCTCGCCTGACCCCCACCAGCTGTCACCGCCGTCCTCCAGCGTCGGCCACAGCGTCGCGACACCCGGCGTTGAGGCGAGCAGGTAGCCTGAAACGGTGCCCGCCAGGGGGCGACCAGCCGATCCGGCAGGTTCGCGCGACGGGTGCGATCCGGAGAGGTCACGATGCTCACGCTGCAGGACGTCCGCAAGTCGTACACGACCGCGGGCTTCACCCAGGTGGCGCTGGACGACGTCTCGATCTCCTTCCGCGACAACGAGTTCGTCGCCGTGCTGGGGCCCTCGGGCTCCGGCAAGACCACCATGCTGAACATCGTCGGAGGCCTGGATCACTACGACTCGGGCAACCTGGTGATCGACGGCATCCCCACCCAGCTGTACCGCGACCGCGACTGGGATGGCTACCGCAACAACCGGATCGGCTTCGTCTTCCAGAGCTACAACCTGATCCCCCACCAGAGCGTGGCGGCCAATGTCGAGCTGGCACTGACGCTCTCCGGGGTCTCACGCGCCGAGCGTCGCCAGCGGGCTCTTGCTGCCCTCGAACAGGTCGGCCTCGCCGAGCACGCCCACAAGCTGCCCAGCCAGCTCTCCGGCGGCCAGATGCAGCGGGTGGCGATCGCGCGGGCGCTGATCAATGATCCGGAGATCCTGCTCGCCGACGAGCCGACCGGCGCGCTGGATTCGAAGACCAGCGTGCAGATCATGGGACTGCTCACCCAGATCGCGGGCGATCGGCTGGTGATCATGGTCACTCACAACGCCGAGCTCGCAGCGGAGTACGCCACGCGCGTCGTCCAGCTGAAGGACGGCGCGATCGCCGCCGACTCAGACCCGTACCTGCCCACCGGGGCCGGCGCCAGCGAGAAGCCGTCCCGGCGCACCGCCATGTCCTTCCTTACCGCCGTCGCACTCTCATTCAGCAACCTGATGACCAAGAAGGGGCGCACCCTGATGACCGCCTTCGCCGGCAGCATCGGGATCATCGGCATCGCGGCCATCCTGGCGCTGGCCAATGGGGTGAACGCCTACATCAAGCATGTCGAGGAGGACACCCTCTCGGTCTATCCGCTGACCATCTCCAGCCAGGGCTTCGACATGACCGCGATGCTGGCGGCCTCGGCGGGCGGCGGCCAGGAAGAGACCGATTCCCCCGAACCGGACGGCAACGGGCACAGCAGCGGCCAGGTTCAGGAGGCCCGGATGCTGAAGCGGATGTTCTCCAGCATCGGCTCCAACGACCTGGCCTCCTTGAAGCGGTTCCTGGAAGCGGACGACGGCGGGGTCAACTCGTACGTGAACTCGATCCAGTACTCGTACAACGTGACGCCGCAGATCTTCAGCGTCACCGACGACTCGGTGCGGCAGGTCAACCCGGATTCCTCGTTCAGCCCACTCGGCTTCGGCTCGGCCGGCTCGACGAACGCGTTGCTGGCCCAGTCCATGAACACCAACGTGTTCGCCGAGATGCCGGACGACACCCGGCTGGTCGAGGAGCAGTACGACGTGCGGGCCGGTCACTGGCCCAGCCGGCACGACGAGACCGTGCTGGTGCTCAGCCCCTCCGGCAAGGTGAGCGACTTCATGCTCTACGCGATGGGGCTGCGCGACCCGGCCGAGCTGGACGCCATGGTCAAGCAGATGGCCGAGGACGAGGAGATCGTCACTCCGTCCGACTCCCGGTCGTACAGCTACGACGAACTGCTGGCAGTGACCTTCAAGCTGGTGGAGGCAACCGGCTACTACGTCCACGACGATGAGTTCGACGTCTGGACCGACAAGAGCGGAGACGAGGCCTTCCTGCGGCAGCTGGCCGAAGAGGGCGACGACCTGCGGATCGTCGGCATCGTCCAGCCGAAGGAGGATGCCACCGCCACCGCGCTCAGTTCCGGGATCTACTACACCCCGGCGCTGACCCATCACCTGATGGAGCGGGCCGCCACCGCGCCGATCGTCGCCAGCCAGCTCGCCCGGCCGGAGGTGAACGTCTTCACAGGACGGACCTTCGTCGACGAGGAGGAGAACCCGCAGCGCGAGGATTTCGACCTCAGCTCGCTGATGGAGATCGATGAGGACGCGATCGCGAAGGCCTTCAGCTTCGACTCGTCCAAGCTGAAGCTGGATCTGTCGGGGCTGAACCTGAACCTGTCGGGGCTGGAGATCGATCCGTCGGCGATGCCGTCGCTCGATCTGGGCGACATGCTGGGCGGGATCGACGTCGCCGGCCTGGTGGCCGGGATCGATCTGAACCAGATCATCGCGGGTGTCGATCCGTCCGATCTGCTCGCCGGGATCGATCTCGGGCTGGATCCCGAGGCGGTTGCCGCGCTGGCCACCCGGCTCTTGCAGGGCTATCTGGAGTTCGCCGTGGCCGGCGGGCTCGACCCGTCCGACGTGGAGACCAACTTCCCGCTGTTCCTGGAGTCGGACGCCGGTCAGGCCATCGCAGCGGAGGCCGAGACCTCCCTTGCCCAGGTGCAGGAGACGCTTGGTCAGCAGCAGGCGGCGCTGGTCGAGAAGCTGACCGCCAGCATCGGCGACGCGGTGGCCAAGCAGCTCTCGGCCAGCACCGACAAGCTTCAGGCCCAGCTGCAGAAGAGCATGGCGAGCTACATGGAGAAGGCCATGAAGGCCGTCTCCGCGCAGATCTCGACGCAACTGGGCAAGGCACTGAGGACCCAGCTGGGCGCCGCCATGGAGAAGTCGATGAGCCAGCTGGCCGACACCATGTCGGAGGCCATGGGGATCGACTCCGAAGCCTTCGCCGACGCCTTCAGGTTCAAGATGGACGAAACCGAGCTCGCCGAGCTGCTGGCGTCGATGATGACGACCCGCACCACCTCCTTCGACGCCAATCTGGTCCGGCTCGGCTACGCCGACCTCGCCAAACCCTCGCGGATCGACATCTACCCGATCGACTTCGAGAGCAAGGGCCGGGTCATCGAGATCCTCGACGACTACAACGAGCAGATGCGCGCGGCCGGCAACGACGACAAGGTGATCACCTACACCGACATCGTCGGCACCCTGATGTCGTCGGTGACCGACATCGTCAACATGATCAGCTACGTACTGACGGCCTTTGTGGCGATCTCGCTGGTGGTCTCGTCCATCATGATCGGGGTGATCACCTACATCTCGGTACTTGAGCGCCGCAAGGAGATCGGCATCCTGCGCTCGATCGGCGCCTCCAAGCGCGACATCCGACGGGTGTTCAACGCGGAGACCCTGATCGTGGGCTTCATCGCCGGCCTGCTCGGCATCGTGGTGACCCTGCTGCTGACCATCCCGGCGAACGCGATCGTCCTGTCCCAGTTCGACGTCCCGAACATCGCCCAGTTGCCCTGGCAGCCGGCGCTGGCCCTGGTGGGCGTCAGCATGGTGCTCACCTTCATCGCCGGCCTGATTCCCGCCTCCGCAGCCTCCCGGAAGGACCCCGTCGAGGCCCTGCGCAGCGAGTAGCCTGCTGCCCATCAACGAGATCGCAGGGGGATGAGGTGATGCGTCGCAGGCTCCCCCTTCTTGTGGTCGTGATCGCCTCGCTCACCGGATGCGTCGCTGGCATGGCGGGGCAGATGCCCATCTCATCGGATGGGTTCGACCCCATCGGACCGACCTCAACGGTGACCGGCACCGTGGCGTTGAGGGACAACGGGTGCATCTTTCTGGAGTCGGCGGACGCGTCGCTCTGGGTGGTGTGGCCACCAGGAGCCGTGTACCAGTCGACCGGCGAGCACGAGTCGAACATCGAGCTTGCCGATGGCACCAAGGTCATGCCCGGCGACGAGGTGGAGATCGTCGGAGAACTCATGACTCGAGGCGGACTGCCCCAGGGCGACCGGCCCGAAGCCACCATATGGGGATCTCATGCCGGGTTCTGCCTCAGCGACACCCGACGCGAACCCGAGATACTGCGCGCCGAGTCCGTCACCATCGCGTAGTCCGGTGGGGCAGGAGCGCCAGGGAAGCACTGATTATCGACGGCCGAGCTTGTCGAGACCATCGATCACCTGCCGGTGGCAACGGGTTTCGACTGTTCCGAGGACCGCTGACGCGCCCCCCGTCGAGACTCGTTCACCAACACCGGCTGTCGCCGCTGTTGGCTCCTCGTCTGTCTCAACCATCGGTGCAGCACGTTGGTCGGTGCAGCCCGAAGTTCGGTGGATGGACGCAGCGCCAGCGGCATGATCGCCGTGGCGGCCTCACTGGCTTGCGGTCGTCCCCCATTCGATCGTGCTGCCGTCGTCCGCGTTGTCCGCCTAGTCCGTCCCGAAGTCGAAGGCTCCGCCTTCTTCGGCCTCGGCGATTGCCTCGGGAATCTCGGCGCTGAACTCGGTGATCGCAGCGGCCTGGCCCTGCTCGAGGACGCCGACCAACTGTGAGATCGCGCCACCGACCACGCCCTGCTCCGCGTACTGCTCCAGCCGGGTGCGGGAGTCCTCGATGTCGAGGTTGCGCATGGTGAGTTGGCCGATCCGGTCCAGCGGGCCGAAGGCCGCGTCCTCCACCCGCTCCATGCTGAGCCGGTCGGGGTGGTAGCTGAGGTTGGGGCCGGCGGTGTCGAGGATCGAGTAGTCATCGCCGCGACGCAGCCGCAGCGTGACCGTCCCGGTGACCGAGGCGCCCACCCAGCGCTGGATCGACTCACGCAACATCAGCGACTGCGGGTCGAGCCAGCGTCCCTCGTACATCAGCCGGCCGAGCTTCAGGCCGAAGGCGCGGTAGTTCTCCAGGGTGTCCTCGTTGTGGATCGCGCTGAGCAGCCGCTCGTAGGCGATGTGCAGCAGCGCCATGCCGGGGGCTTCGTAGATGCCGCGGCTCTTGGCCTCGATGATCCGGTTCTCGATCTGGTCGGACATGCCCAGCCCGTGGCGTCCGCCGATCGCATTCGCCTCGTAGACCAGGTCGACGGCCGATGCGAAGGTCTGGCCGTTGAGTTCGACGGGGCGTCCCTGCTCGAAGCGGACGGTGACGTCCTCGGTCTCGATCTGGACGGCCGAATCCCAGAACCGCACGCCCATGATCGGCTCGACGATCTCGATGCCGACGTTGAGGTGTTCCAGTTCCTTGGCCTCGTGGGTGGCGCCCCAGATGTTGGCGTCGGTGGAGTAGGCCTTCTCCTTGGAGTCGCGGTAGGGCAGGTTGCGTTCGGTGAGCCACTGGCTCATCTCGGCGCGGCCGCCCAGTTCGGTGACGAAGGCCTCGTCCAGCCACGGCTTGTAGATCCGCAGCTTGGGGTTGGCCAGCAGTCCGTAGCGATAGAACCGCTCGATGTCGTTGCCCTTGTAGGTGGAGCCGTCGCCCCAGACCCAGACGTCGTCCTCCCGCATCGCGCGGACCAGCAGGGTGCCGGTCACCGCCCGTCCGATCGGGGTGGTGTTGAAGTAGGCCTTCCCGCCGGTCCGGATGTGGAAGGCGCCGCAGGTCAGCGCGACCAGGCCCTCCTCGACCATCAGCTCGCGGCAGTCGACCATCCGGGAGAGCTCGGCGCCGTACTCCAGCGCCCGTCCGGGGACGGAGTCGATGTCCGGCTCGTCGTACTGGCCGAGATTGCCGGTGTAGGTGCAGGGAACCGCCCCCTTCTCGCGCATCCACGCGACCGCGACCGAGGTGTCGAGACCGCCGGAGAAGGCCAGGCCGACGCGCTCGCCGACCGGAAGTTCGGTAAGGACTTTGGGCATGGCCGGATCCTATCGGCTTGGCCCTCTCCCGCTTCGCCACG
>CAYSZZ010000029.1:34098-49140 GCA_964435735.1 uncultured Propionibacteriaceae bacterium | reverse complement strand
GGTCGGCGACACCGTCGTGCTGCGCAAGGCGGGCGACGTGATCCCTGAAGTGCTCGGCCCGGTCGCCGAACTCCGCGACGGCACCGAGCGCGAGTTCGTCATGCCGACCGCCTGCCCGGAATGCGGCACCGGTCTGCGTCCGATGAAGGAGGGCGACATCGACCTGCGCTGCCCGAACGCGCGGTCGTGCCCCGCGCAGGTGCGGGGGCGGGTAGAGCACATCGGCTCGCGCGGCGCGCTCGATATCGAAGTGCTCGGCGAGGTGACCGCCGCCGCGCTCACCCAGCCCGATGCACCCGCCACGCCACCGTTGCGCACCGAGGCCGGCCTGTTCGACCTGACCCTCGACGAGCTCGTGCCCATCGAGGTGGTCGTGCGCGATCCCGAGACCGGCGAACGCCGGGTCGACGAGCAGACCGGGGAGTACCTGCGCCGCATGCCCTTCCAGAAGCTCGGACCAGCGGCCTATCCGCCGGGAACCGAGGGCCTGGATGCCACCGAGCGCCGCCGGCTCGGGATCCGCAAGAGCCATCGGGGGGTGCTGCCGTCCGGGGCGGCGATCAAGCTCCTGGCGGAGCTGGAGAAGGCGAAACGCAAGGAGCTGTGGCGGTTGCTGGTCTCGCTGAACATCCGGCACGTCGGTCCGGTCGCGGCGCGCGCGCTGGCGCAGTGGTTCGGCTCGCTCGCCGCGATCCGTGCGGCAACGCTCGAGGAGCTGGCGGCCGTGGACGGGGTCGGCGGCATCATCGCCGGATCGATCATCGACTGGTTCGAGGTCGATTGGCACGTCGAGATCGTGGAACGGTGGGCGGCCGCGGGCGTGCAGTGGGCGACGCCGGGGCACCCCGGTCCGGGCGCGCAGGACGAGGGGGACGGCGTGCTGAGCGGCTTCACCGTCGTGGCCACCGGAAGCCTCGAGGGCTATACCCGCGAGGGCGCCCAGGAGGCGATCATCAAGGCGGGAGGGAAGGCGGCCTCGAGCGTCTCGAAGAAGACCGACTTCGTGGCCGCGGGGCCGGGCGCCGGCTCGAAGCTGGCGAAAGCAGAGGCGCTCGGGCTGCGGATCATCGACGCGGCCCAGTTCCACGTGCTGGTGACGAAGGGTCCTGCCGCGCTCGGCGATCCCGGGGCCGGTCAGGACCAGTGAGCGGGAGGGCCATGGAGTGCTCTGGCAGACTGGGGGCATGGACGGCCTGAACTCCAACCTCAACCTCAATGAGGGTGCGCCGCCGCGGGTGATGCCGCGGATCGGTGAATGGGGTCCCCTGGAGGTGCCGGCGACCAGGGCAAAGCGCCGGATGCGCTGGTGGGTGATCCTGATCACCTTCGGCGTCACCGCGGCCGTCGTGGGCTACGGCTACTGGATCTACACGATGATCCGCTGAGTCAGGTCGACCCGGATCAGGTCGACAGAGCCGCCAGATGGCGGAGCCTGGCCAGTTCGGAGGGAAGGAACTCCGGGCCGCCACGGCGGGCGACCACGATGCTCGCCGAACTGCGGAAGGGGGCCACCGCGATCATGGTCTCGGTCCAGCCCGGCAGCCAACCGTTGGGCAGTTCGTCGTCGCGCACCTCGTTCAGTGGCCCCAGCGCGGCGATCCCGTCCTCGTCCAGGTCGGGGGCAAGATCCGTCTTCACCAGCACCTGGCGCCGCTCCCGATCGACCAGCGCCGCCCAGGTGACCCGGAACACCTCCGGGGATTCCAGGGTGAGGATCTCTTCGGCGCGTTCGGGGTACTCGGTCATGTGGTTGAGCACGTCGACATCGCTCTGCAGGCCCCACTGCTCGGGGTAGTGGGAGAGCCACAGCACTTCGACGCCCTCGATCGCGGTGCACACGCTCACCAGGGAGTCGGCCAGCACGCCGCTGGGCAACTCGACCATGAAGTCGTCGACCGCGTAGCCCTCGTACTTCTCCACGATCTCGACCGCGTTGATGTCGGCGCCCACCGTGCCCATGGCAGTGGCCACCGCGCCGAGAGATCCGGGCCGGTCGGGCAGAGCCAGTCGCACGAGGAACACGCCCCTAGTCTTGCCCACTTCTGTTACGGACGTGTCACGTCCTCGCCGAACCAGTTCAGTTCGAGCCCATCCGGTCGCTCGCCGTAGAGTGTGCGCGGACGCCGCAGATCCGCAGAACAGGAGCCGAACGTGGCAATCACACCCGCCGAAGTGGGCCGGCTGGCGGAGCTGGCCCGCATCGCCATGACGCCCGAGGAACTCGCCCAGCTCGCCCCGCAGCTGGAGGTGATCCTTGAGTCGGTCGCGCGCGTGACACAGGTCGCGGCCGACGACGTGCCGCCGACCTCCCACGCCCTGCCGCTGACGAATGTGTTCCGGGCCGACGAGGTGACCGGATCGCTCCCGGCGGCAGCCGTGCTGGCAGCGGCGCCCGCCGCCGAGGACGACCGATTCCGGGTGCCACGGATCCTGGGGGAGGAGGCATGAACCCGTTGCTGACCCTGACCGCGTCCGAACTCTCCCGGATGCTGCGGTCCGGAGAGGTCTCCGCCCGTGAGGTCACTGCCGCCCACCTCGACCGGATCGCCGCCGTGGACGGCGGCATTCACGCCTTCCTGTCCACGGCCGGCGAGCAGGCGCTGGCCGCCGCGGACGCCGTCGACGACCGACGCGCGGCGGGGGAGGACCCGGGGGAGCTGGCCGGCATCCCGATCGCGGTGAAGGATCTGTTCTGCTACACCGAGCTTCCGACCACTGCTGCCTCGCGGATCCTGGAAGGCTGGCGCCCGCCGTACAACGCCACGCTCACCCAGCGGATCCTGGATGCGGGTCTGGTACTGCTGGGCAAGACGAACCTGGACGAGTTCGCGATGGGCTCCTCGACGGAGAACTCGGGTTTCGGCGCCACCCACAATCCATGGGATCCGAGCCGGATCCCCGGTGGCTCGGGCGGTGGCTCGGCCGCCGCTCTGGCGGCCTTCGAGGCGCCGCTGGCGCTCGGCACGGACACCGGCGGTTCGATTCGTCAGCCGGCCTCGGTGACCGGGACGGTGGGGGTGAAGCCCACCTACGGTGCCACCTCGCGCTACGGGGTGATCGCCATGGCATCGTCGCTGGACACCCCCGGCCCGTGCGCGCGCACCGTGCTGGACGCGGCGCTGCTGCACCGGGTGATCGCAGGCTGGGATCCGCTGGACTCGACCTCGATCAACGCGCCGGTCCCCGACGTGGTGGGAGCGGCCCGGCGCGCGGAGGTGAAGGGCCTGCGGATCGGTGTCGTGAAGGAACTCGGCGGCGAGGGCTACCAACCCGGGGTCGAGCAGCGCTTTACCGAGGCGCTCGCCGTCCTGGAGGGCCTGGGTGCGGAGATCGTCGAGGTCTCCTGCCCGCACTTCGACTACGCCCTGGCCACCTACTACCTGATCATGCCCGCCGAGGTCTCCTCGAACCTGGCGCGGTTCGACGCGATGCGGTACGGCCTGCGGGTCGGCGACGACGGCGAGCGCAGCACCGAGGAAGTGATGAGCCTCACCCGGGGCGCGGGCTTCGGCGCCGAGGTGAAGCGCCGGGTGATCCTGGGCACCTACGCGCTCAGTTCGGGCTACTACGACGCCTACTACGGCTCGGCCCAGAAGGTGCGGACGCTGATCGCGCGCGATTTCGAGGCGGCCTTCGGCAAGGTGGACGTCCTGGTCTCCCCGTCCACTCCCACCACGGCCTTCGGCCTTGGCGAACGCGTCGACGACCCGCTGGCGATGTACAAGGCCGACCTGTGCACCATCCCGTCCAATATGGCCGGGAACGCGGCAGGCTCCTTCCCCTGCGGGTTGAGCCCGGACGACGGCCTTCCGGTCGGCTTCCAGGTCATGGCGCCGGCCCTGGCCGATGACCGGGTCTATCTGGTGGGCGCCGCGCTGGAGGCAGAGTTGGGCCGGCGCTGGGGCGGACCGCTGTTGGAGCAACTCGCGGCGAGGGAGGCACGGGCATGAGCGAGCCGTTGATGGAGTTCGATGAGGCGCTGGAACGCTTCGATCCGGTGCTCGGTCTGGAGGTGCACGTCGAGCTCAACACCGCGTCCAAGATGTTCTGCGGGTGTTCGACGGCCTTCGGCGGGTCGCCGAACAGCCAGACCTGTCCGACCTGCCTGGGCCTGCCCGGCTCGCTGCCGGTGGTGAACGCCAAGGCGATCGAGTCGGCGATCCGGATCGGGCTGGCGCTGAACTGCCAGATCGCCGGCTGGTGCCGGTTCGCCCGCAAGAACTACTTCTATCCGGACATGACCAAGGACTTCCAGACCTCGCAGTACGACGAGCCGATCGCCTTCTCCGGCGGCGTCGAGGTCGAGGTGGAGGGCGAGACCTTCGTCATCCCGATCGAACGCGCCCACATGGAGGAGGACGCCGGCAAGCTGCTGCACGTCGGCGGCTCGACCGGACGGATCCAGGGAGCCGACTACTCCCTGGTCGACTACAACCGCGCCGGGGTACCGCTGATCGAGATCGTCACCGAGCCGATCCGCGGGACCGGTGCCAGGGCGCCGCAGGTGGCGAAGGCGTACGTGGCACTGTTGCGCGATCTGATGCGCGCCCTCGGGGTGTCGGATGTCCGGATGGAACAGGGTTCGCTGCGCTGCGACGCGAACGTCTCGTTGATGCCCAAGGGGTCGGACGTGCTGGGGTTGCGCACCGAGACCAAGAACGTGAACTCGCTGCGTTCGATCGAGGCGGCGCTGACCTATGAGATCCGCCGTCAGGCCGCGATCCTGGCCTCGGGTGGGCGCGTTCACCAGGAGACCCGGCACTGGCACGAGGACGGCGGCTACACCTCTCCGGGACGCTCCAAGGAGCAGGCCGAGGACTACCGCTACTTCCCCGAGCCCGACCTGGTGCCGGTCGCGCCCAGCCGGGAATGGGTCGAGGAACTGCGGGCCACCCTGCCCGAGCCCCCGGCCGCGCGCCGGACGCGGTTGCAGGGCGAGTGGGGCTTCACCGACCTGGAGATGCGGGACGTGGTGAACGGCGGCGGACTCGACCTGATCGACGCCACCGTGGCGGCAGGCTGCTCGCCGCAGTCGGCCCGCAAGTGGTGGACGACCGAACTCACCCGCCGTGCCAACGAGGCCGGCGTGGAGCTCGACGGGCTGGCGATCACGCCCGTCCAGGTGGCGGCTCTGCAGGGCCTGGTCGATGCCGGAACGCTGAATGACAAGCTGGCCCGCCAGGTGATCGACGGTGTGCTGGCAGGCGAGGGCGAGCCTGCCGAGGTCGTCGCGGCGCGCGGTCTGGCCGTCGTCTCCGACGACGGTGCGCTGACTGCTGCCGTCGAGCGTGCCATCGAGGCCAACCCCGATATCGCCGACCGCATCCGCGAGGGCAAGCTCCAGGCAGCCGGCGCCCTGATCGGCGCGGTCATGAAGGAGCTGCGCGGTCAGGCCGACGCCGCGAAAGTCCGCGAGCTCATCCTCGCCAAGCTTGTCTAGCCCCGGCGCTCCAGGCGATGTGGCCGGAGTCGGGGACGGTTCCAACTCCGGCCGCTGGGTCGTGGCGGGCTTGGCGGTGCTCGTCCATCTGCTTGCGCTCTATCTGCCGGGCTCACCCGAGCCGGGTCTCGAGCTTCCCGGCGCGGACAAGGTGGTGCACGTCCTGCTGTTCGGCGTACCGGTCTGGCTGCTGGGCCGGCTGACCGGACGCGCCTGGCTGGTCGCCGGGATCTTCGCCGCCCATGCCGTGGTCAGCGAGCTCATCCAGCTCTGGTTCATTCCCTACCGCTCAGGTGACCCGCTCGACCTGCTGGCCGACCTGATCGGTATCGCCGCCGCGCTGGCCCTGCTCACCAGGCGTGGGCGAGCAGATCGGCCAGCAACTCGT
Organism: uncultured Propionibacteriaceae bacterium; assembly: GCA_964435735.1. GTDB lineage: Bacteria > Actinomycetota > Actinomycetes > Propionibacteriales > Propionibacteriaceae > Propionicimonas. Next base: position 43,312 of record CAYSZZ010000029.1, on the reverse strand, counting down.
CCGGATCCACCGGGTGGTCCCGCGCGCTGAACCAGGCCGCCATGTTCGTGCAATCCCGGTGCACAAGAACCCCACGGCGTTCGGGTTCGCCGCGAGATCCACGAGCGGGGGCACGTCGACGATGACCAGGCGAGGTGCGTCCGTGCTCGTTTCGGCGGCCAGGGTGTTGTAGGGGCTGAGGTCGCCGCGGACGACACCGAGCGCTGCCATCGCCCGCCGGATTCGCCGGCAGATCGGCTGCCCCGGCGTGCCGTCGTCGGATCCGTCGAGGTCGGGCACTAGTGTCGGTCGCCCATGTCTGAAACCTCCGCCCCCAGCTGGCAGCTGTCCCCGGCGTTCCCGGGCCGCGCTGCGTGGGGGACGGCGTCGCGGCTGCGCGCCTGGCAGGAGGAGGCACTGGCCCGCTATCGCGAGTTGGATGCCCAGGACTTCCTCGCAGTGGCCACGCCCGGGGCGGGCAAGACCACCTTCGCGCTGCGGGTGGCCTCCGAACTGCTGGCCGACCGGCGGGTCGAGCAGGTGATCGTGGTCGCACCGACCGAGCACCTGAAGGTGCAGTGGGCCGAGGCGGCGGCCAAGGCCGGCATCCAGCTGGATCCGGGCCTGGGCGGATCGCGCAAAGGGAGGTCGCGGCAGTACCACGGGATGGTCGTCACCTACGCCGGCGTCGCCGTCCGTCCCTTCGCCTGGGAGGCGCTGACCGTCCGGGCGCGCACCCTGGTGATCTTCGATGAGATCCACCACGCCGGAGACAACCTGAGCTGGGGCGAGGCGGTGGCGTCCTCCTTCGCCCTGGCCACCCGGCGGCTGGGACTGACCGGGACGCCGTTCCGCTCCGACGCTACGCCGATTCCGTTCGTCGCCTACGCGGAGGAGGCTGACGGAACCCGCCGCTCGGTGGCCGACTACACCTACGGCTACGCCGAGGCGCTGCGCGACCACGTGGTGCGTCCGGTGGTGTTCATGGCCTACGGCGGCGGCATGCGGTGGCGCACCAAGGCCGGGGACGAGCTGGCGGCCGGGTTGGGGGAGCCGCTCACCAAGGACGTCACTGCCCAGGCCTGGCGCACCGCGCTGGACCCGAAGGGGGAGTGGATCGCGGCTGTGCTCGGTTCGGCGGACAAACGACTGAGCGAGGTGCGTCGGCACATCCCGGACGCCGGAGGGCTGGTGATCGCCACCGATCAACAACAGGCCCGCGCCTATGCGCGGGCACTGGAGGCGATCAGCGGCGAGAAGGCGGTGGTGGTGCTCTCCGACGATGCGGGGGCGAGCCGCCGGATCGAGGAATTCTCTACGTCCGTAGAGCGGTGGATGGTGGCGGTCCGGATGGTCTCCGAGGGCGTGGACGTGCCGCGCCTGGCCGTGGGCGTCTACGCCACCGCGATCGCCACGCCGCTGTTCTTCGCCCAGGCTGTCGGACGGTTCGTCCGCAGCCGGCGGCGCGGTGAGTTGGCCACCGTCTTCCTGCCGACCATCCCCATCCTGTTGGCGCACGCCGGGGCGCTGGAGCGGCAGCGCGATCACGTGCTGGGCCGGCCCAAGCACTCCGAAGGCGATCTCTGGGCTCCGGAGGAGGCGCTGCTCGCCGAAGCCAACCGCCGCCGCGACACCGCCGGTCTCGAGGATGGGAGGTTCGAGGCGCTGGAGTCGCAGGCGATCTTCGACCACGTGCTGTTCGAGGATCGCCAGTTCGGCCTGTTCGCCGAGCCGGCCAGCGCCGACGAGGCCGACTACCTGGGCCTCCCCGGGCTGCTGGAGCCCGACCAGGTGGCGTCCTTGCTCGCTCAGCGGCAGCGCCGCCAGCTCGCCCGGCGGGTACGGCAGGAGCGCCGCGAGCGGGTCCCGGAGGCCGTCAGCCTGCACCGCGCGCTGGAAAGCCGACGCAAGGAGCTGAACTCCCTGGTCTCGCAGTTGGCGAGAGTGAGGGGAACGCCGCACAGCCACGTTCACGCCGGCCTGCGCCGGGAAGCGGGCGGACCTTCCCTGGCGCAGGCCACCACCGATCAGGTCGAGGCGAGAATCGCCGTCGCCCGCCGCTGGCTCGCCGCGTCCTGATCAGTGCCTTCGCCCCAACCATCCGGTTGCTGTTTCGCCGATGGTCTGGAGGGGTCTGCCATCGATTGCGGCCCGGTGCCTTGGCAAGGACGATGTCGATCGGGTTGGTGTCACCCATCTCGACCATGACACCAGTCTGGTCGGCCCCGCTGACGTTTTCGTTCCGGGCGAGTGGACGTTCGACCAGGTCCACCGCTGGGGAGCCCTGTGGAGCTTTCCACCCTCGCAGGAGGCCGGAGTCAGAGCTGTGGATAACTGGCTCGATGCTGGCTGGGCTGGCAAGAGTGCGGTGCATGAAGAAGACAGAACTGCTCGACCGGCCGATCCACACCGACATCGACTTACACCAGTACTGGCTGGAACTCATGAGCCCGCTCGGGTTCGCGCGGCGCTGCCTGTACTTCGTCTTCCTCGATCATGAGCGGCGGGCGGTGCGCCAACTGCACGAGATCGATGATCTGCCCGTGAAACCTGACCGCGAGTTCCTGGACGCGTTCATGGCGATCCTGGCGCATTTTGCCGAGAGCTTCGCCTTCGCCCTGCTGCTGGCGCGGCCCGGGCAGCATCCGATGGACGCGCACGACCGGGAGTGGGCACGGGAACTGCTGACTGCCAGCGGTCGGGCAGGCATCCGGTTGGAGCCGATCCACTTCGCCAACAGTGACTACCTGGCGCCCTTCGGCGGCGATGACCTGGTGGGAGATTCCCAGCCGGTGACGTAGCTCCCAGGCTGGCCGAAGCGGTCGAATGGCTGCGCTCGGTACGCGAGCAGGACGGCACCTGGCACCAGCAGCTCCGCCACGGCGGAGCCACTTGGTTCGACATGGAGCCGGTGGGAGAGCCGTCGCGCTGGCTAACCCTCCACGCGCTGCGCGTCGAGCGGTGGCTCCAGGGCTAGATGACCCGGGCGCTCAGCACCCCTTCGATGCCGCGGATCTGGACCAGCAGGGAACCGGAGATCTCACCCTCGACATCCACCAGGGTGTAGGCCAGCTCGCCGCGGGACTTGTTCAGCAGATCCGCGATGTTGAGCCCGGCCTCAGCCAGCAGGGTCGAGATCTGACCCACCATGTTCGGGACATTGGAGTTCGCGATCGCGATCCGGCTGGTGCCCTCGCTACGGGCCAGGGAGGCACTGGGGAAGTTCACCGAGTTCACGATGGTGCCCTCCAGCAGGTAGTCGCGCAGCTGGTCGGCGGCCATCCGGGCGCAGTTCTCCTCGGCCTCGTTGGTGGACGCGCCCAGGTGCGGCAGGGTGACCACCTTGTCCCGCTTGTTGAGGGCCGGGGAGGGGAAGTCGCAGATGTAGGCCCGCAGCTGTCCGCTCTCCAGCGCCTCGACCACCGCCGGCTCGTCAACGATCGGCCCGCGGGCGAAGTTCACCAACACCGCCGACTTGCGCATCGTCGCCAGTTGCGGGGCACCGATCAGGGCGCGGGTGGCATCGATCAGCGGCACGTGGAGGGTCACGATGTCGGCACGCTTCAGCAGCTGGTCGAGGTTGGTGACGTGCTCGACCTTGGAGTTGAGCTTCCAGGCGTGCTCGACGGTGACCGCGGGGTCGTAGCCCAGCACCCGCATCCCGAGGCTGGCGGCGGCATTGGCCACTTCCACACCGATCGCACCCAGCCCGATCACTCCCAGGGTCCGTCCGGGCAGCTCGAAGCCGACGTAGGCCTTCTTGCCGGCCTCGACGGCCTTGTCCATGGACGGTGCGTCGCCGTCCAGGCGGTGCGCGAAGGCAGCCGCCGGCACGATGTTGCGGGCGGCCAGGAAGAGCGCGGCGATCACGAGCTCCTTGACCGCGTTGGCGTTGGCGCCCGGGGTGTTGAACACCGGGATGCCGCGGGCGGAGTATTCGGCGATCGGAATGTTGTTGGTGCCGGCGCCGGCACGGGCGACGGCCAGCACCGAGCCCGGGATCTCGACGCCGTGCAGGTTCGCCGAACGGAGCATCAGCGCGTCCGGGTCTTCGACGTCAGGACCGACGACGAACTCGTCCTTGGGCAGCCGGGAGAGGCCGGTATGGCTGATGGCGTTCAGGGTCTTGATAGCGAAGGTCATGTCCTCACCCGTTGCGTCGTGCGAAGTCGGCCATGAAGTCGATCAGGGCACGGACGCCCTCGATCGGCATGGCGTTGTAGATGCTGGCGCGCATGCCGCCAACCGAGCGGTGGCCGCCCAGGTTGGTCAGGCCGGCTGCGGCCGCCTCGGCGACGAACGACTTCTCCAGGGCGGCATCGGGGACCAGGAAGGGGACGTTCATCCAGGACCTGGCGTTCACCGCGACCGGGTTGGTGTAGAACCCGGAGCCGTCGATGGCGGCATAGAGCTCGGCTGCCTTGGCCTGGTTGCGTTCGGCCATGGCCGGCAACCCGCCGGTCTCCTTCACCCACTGCAGGATCAGCCCGAGCAGATACAGCCCGAAGGTCGGGGGAGTGTTGAGCATCGAGTCCGAGGCGGCCATCTCGGCGTACTGGAATACGGCCGGCGTGGTCGGCCGTGCCCGTCCGAGCAGGTCTTCCCGCACCAGCACCACGCAGAGACCGGACGGTCCCATGTTCTTCTGGGCGCCGGCGTAGATCAGCCCGTAGCGTGAGACGTCGATCGGGCGCGACAAGATGGTGGACGAGTAGTCCGCCACCAACGGCACGTCGCCGGTCTCGGGTATGTAGCCGAACTCCACCCCGCCGATCGTCTCGTTCGGGGTGTAGTGCAGGTAGGCGGCGGCCGGGTCGACCCGGTAGCTGTCCGCGGCCGGAACGGTGGTGTAGCTGGACGCCGCCTCGTCGGCCAGCACCGCCACGTTCAGCCCCTGGCGCTTGGCGGCCTTGATCGCCTTCGCCGACCACTGGCCGGTGTGCAGGAAGCCGACGGTCTCACCAGGGGCGGTGAGGTTCATCGGGATCACGTCGAACTGCGCGCTCGCGCCGCCCTGCAGGAACAACACCTTGTAATTGTCAGGTACCGCGAGCACCTCGCGCAGCAGCGCCTGGGTCTGGTCGGCGCAAGCCACGAAGGCCTTGCTGCGGTGCGACACCTCCATCACCGACATCCCGGAGCCCTGCCAGTCGAGCAGCTCGGACTGAGCTTGCTCGAGCACCTTGGTCGGGAGCATGGCGGGGCCGGCGGAGAAGTTGAAAACGCGCATGGCCGGTATTCTTCCACCGCACCGGCGATGACCACGACCACGACCGCGGACCGGTTCGGCGCAGGCGCCTGACACAATGGCGCACGTGACCGAGACTCTCGACCCGGCGATCGCCCAGCGCCTGAAGCGCAACCCGGACGGCCTGGTGGCGGCGGTGGTTCAGGAGGCCACGACCGGCCAGGTGCTGATGCTGGCCTGGATGGACGACGAAGCGCTGCGCCGCACTCTGACCACTCGTCGCGGCACCTACTATTCGCGCAGCCGTCGGCAGTACTGGGTGAAGGGCGAGAGCTCCGGGCACACCCAGCACGTTCGCGAGGTGCGGCTGGATTGCGACGGCGACACCCTGTTGGTGAGGGTCGACCAGACCGGCCCGGCCTGCCACACCGGTACCACCAGCTGCTTCGACGCCGACCTGCTGCTGGGCGAGGAGGAGCCGTGAGCATCGGGCTGCCGATCCGGCCGGACCTGCCGGGCTTCATCGAGGCCGCCGCGACCCGGCGGGTGGTCAGCGTCCACACCCGGTTGCTCGGAGAGGAGTTCACCGCGGTCGCGCTCTATCACCAGCTGTGCGCCGATCGTCCGGGCACCTTTCTGCTGGAATCCGCCGCCGGCGGTGTGTGGGGGCGCTACTCCTTCGTCGGAGTGTCGGCCGCGGCAACGCTGAGCGAGCGGGAAGGTGAAGCGGTCTGGACGTGGAGCGGGCGTCCGATCGACGGGCTGCCCAGTGGCGGCAACCCCTTGGAGGTGCTCGCCCAGACCCTGGAGCAGCTGCACACGCCCCGGGATCCGGCCCTGCCACCGCTGGTCTCGGGTCTGATCGGCTACCTCGGCTACGACGTGGTGCGCCGCCTGGAGCAGTTGCCGGACAACAACCCCGACGAGCTGGGCATCCCGGAGCTTGCGATGCTGCTGGTCACCGACATGGCGGTGCTCGACCAGCACACCGGAGAGATCTGGTTGGTCGCCAACGCGATCAACTTCGACGGCCGCCCGGAGCGTGCTGCCGAAGCCTACGCCGATGCCCGCGCGCGGGTGGCGGCCATGGCGGACGCACTGCGACGGCCGGCCGAGCCGTTGCTGGCTCTGCGCGACGAGACCGCCACCGAGCCGAGGACCCGGCGGCAGAGCACCTCGGCACAGTACGAGGCGATGGTGGCGGCGGCGATCGAGGAGATCCGCGCCGGCGAGGCCTTCCAGATCGTCCCGAGCCAGCGCTTCGAGATCGACTGCACCGCCGACCCGCTGGACGTCTACCGGGTCCTGCGTCGGCAGAACCCCAGCCCCTACCTCTACCTGCTACGGCTGGACGGCTTCTCCATCGTCGGCTCCAGCCCAGAGGCATTGGTCACGGTCGCGGACGGACGCGCCACCACCCACCCGATCGCAGGCACCCGTCCGCGCGGCGCCATTCCGGAGCAGGACGCCGCCTACGAGGCCGAACTGCTGGCCGACCCCAAGGAGGCGGCCGAGCATCTGATGCTGGTGGACCTGGGCCGCAACGACCTGGGCCGGGTCTGCGAACCCGGCAGCGTCAGCGTGGTGGAGTTCATGAAGGTGCGCCGCTACAGCCATGTGATGCACCTCGAGGCGGCGGTGACCGGCACCCTGGCACCTGGGCGGACCGCGCTCGCGGCCACCCTGGCCTGCTTCCCGGCCGGCACTCTCTCCGGGGCTCCCAAGGTGCGCGCGATGGAGATCATCGACGACCTCGAGCCGGCCCGGCGGGGCCTGTACGGCGGCGTGGTGGGCTACTTCGACTTCGCCGGCGATTCCGATACCGCGATCGCGATCCGCACCGCGGTGATCGCCGACGGCGTGGCGTACGTCCAAGCGGGCGCCGGGGTGGTCGCCGATTCGATCCCTGCCAATGAGGACGCCGAGGCGCAGAACAAGGCCGCCGCCGTGTTGCGTGCGGTGGCCGAGGCCTCGCGCCTGGTGCGGCTGAGCGGACCGCCGGAACCGGACGGTAGTTGAAACCACCGGGCTGTGTTGTCAAGATGGCACCCAGCCCACGAAGCAGGAGTAGACAGTGAGCGAGAGCGAACCGCAGGCCACCGAGCACGCTGCCCACGTCCATCACGGACGAACCGTCGCGGCCTGGACCGGCAGCATCATCGCCGGCGCCGCCTTCCTGCTGGGTGCGATCGCCTTCCTGCTGGGCCCGAACTGGACACTGGTCTGGATCTCGGCGGCGCTCCTGGTCGCTTCGGTGGTGACGGCCGACGTGCTGCGCCGGATGGGCCACGGGCAGGTCTCATGACGGTCCTCGACGAGATTGTCGCGGGTGTTCGCGAGGATCTCGCCGAACGCGAGGCCGCCCGCCCGCAGGCGGTGCTGGAGGCCGCGGTCGCCGGCCTGCCGCCTGCCCTGCCGGTCCTGCCCGCACTGCGGGGCGAGGGGCTGGGCGTGATCGCCGAGGTCAAGCGCGCCAGCCCGAGCAAGGGCCGGCTGGCCGCCATTCCCGATCCGGCGTCCCTGGCGGTGGAGTACGCCGCCGGGGGCGCGTCCGCGATCTCCGTGCTGACCGAGCGCCGACGGTTCAGTGGTTCGCTGGCCGATCTCGAGGCGGTGCGCCAGGCTGTTCCCACGCCGCTGCTGCGCAAGGACTTCGTGGTCACCGAATACCAACTCTGGGAGGGACGGGCCGCGGGAGCCGACCTGGCGCTGCTGATCGTGGCGGCCCTCACCGACACCGAGCTGACCCGCTTCCTGGCGCTCGGTGACGAACTGGGCATCACCTGCCTGGTGGAGACCCACACCGCCGACGAGGTGCGGCGCGCGATCGATGCCGGTGCCGAACTGATCGGGGTGAACAACCGCAACCTGAAGACCCTGGACGTCGATCTGGCCGCCTTCGAGCAGCTCGCGTCCCTGGTTCCGGACACCGCGGTGAAGGTGGCCGAGTCCGGCATCCTCGGGCTGGCGGACGCCCAGCGCATGGCCGACGCCGGAGCGGACGCCGTCCTGGTGGGCGAGGCACTCGTGCGAAACGGCGACCCGCGGGCAGCGGTCGCGGCGATGCGGGCACTGCGTCCGCTGGTTTAATGGCTGGGTGACTCGACCAATCCTGCCCGACGAGCGCGGGCACTTCGACCTCTTCGGCGGCAGCTACGTCCCCGAAGCCCTGATGGCGGCCCTGGCCCAGCTGGACGCCGAGTTCGAGAAGGCGATGACCGATCCTTCCTTCTGGGCAGAGCTCTCCGACCTGCGTGCCAACTACACCGGACGTCCCAGCCCGCTCACCGAGGCCCCACGCTTCGCGAAGCTGTGCGGCAACGCGACGGTGCTGCTGAAGCGTGAGGATCTCAACCACACCGGGTCGCACAAGATCAACAACGTGCTCGGCCAGGCCCTGCTGACCCGCCGGATGGGCAAGACCCGGGTGATCGCGGAGACCGGCGCCGGTCAGCACGGGGTGGCGACCGCGACCGCCGCCGCCCTGTTCGGACTGGAGTGCCGGGTCTACATGGGTCGGGTCGACACCGACCGTCAGGCACTCAACGTGGCCCGGATGCAGTTGCTGGGCGCCGAGGTGGTGGCTGTCGAATCCGGCAGCCAGACTCTGAAGGACGCCATGAACGAGGCGATGCGGGAATGGGTCGCCACCGTCGACGACACCCATTACCTGATCGGGACGGTCGCCGGTCCGCACCCCTTCCCCAAGCTGGTGCGGGAGTTCCAGCGAGTGATCAGCACCGAGATCGCCGAGCAGGTGACGGCCAGGCACGGGCGACTGCCGGACGCCGTACTGGCCTGCGTGGGCGGTGGCTCGAACGCGCTCGGCAGCTTCGCAGACTTCGTCGACAACCCGGAGGTCGCGCTCTACGGCTTCGAGGCGGGCGGCGACGGGGTGGAGACCGGACGCCATGCGGCCGCCATCACCGGCGGCTCGGTGGGGGTGCTGCACGGCACGCGGACGTACATCCTGCAGGACTCCGACGGCCAGACCAGGGAGAGCCACTCGATCTCCGCCGGCCTGGACTACCCCGGCGTCGGCCCCGA
>CAYSZZ010000029.1:0-34088 GCA_964435735.1 uncultured Propionibacteriaceae bacterium | reverse complement strand
CGGACCCGAGCACTCCTGGCTGGCCGCCACCGGCCGCGCGACGTACGAGTCCGTCACCGACACCGAGGCGATGGAGGCCTTCCGCGCCCTCACCCGGACCGAGGGCATCATGCCCGCGATCGAGTCCGCGCACGCCCTGGCCGGGGCGATCCGTCTCGGCAACCGGATCGCCCGGACCGACCCGGACGCGCGTCCGCTGCTGGTGGTCTGCGTCTCCGGCCGCGGCGACAAGGACGTGGACACCGCCGTGAAGTGGTTCGGACTCACCGGCAGACCCGACTACGCGACCGGAGGCGACGCATGAGCGGCCAGGCTGGCATCTCAGGACAGGTTCTGCGCGCGGCCAGAGACCAGGGGCGCGCGGCCCTGATCGGCTACCTGCCCGTCGGCTACCCGAGCCTGGCCGGCTCGCTGGACGCCTTCCGCGCGATCTGCGGCGACGGTGACAGCCCCGGCGTCGACCTGGTGGAGATCGGCCTGCCGTACTCGGACCCGATCCTCGACGGTCCGGTGATCCAGCGGGCCGGGACCCGCGCCCTGGACCGCGGGCTCCGGGTGAGGGACGTCTTCACCGCCGTCGAGGCCGTCCGTGCGGCCGGGAAGCCCGCAGTGGTGATGACCTACTGGAACCTGGTCGACCAGTACGGCGCGGACGCCTTCGCCCGCGATCTGGCCAACGCCGGGGGAGCGGGGCTGATCACGCCGGACCTGATTCCGGACGAGGACTCCGACTGGTTGGCGGCCTCGGAGGCCCACGGGCTGGACCGGATCTTCCTGGTCGCCCCCTCCTCCACCGACGAGCGGATCCGCCTCACCACCGCGGCCTGCCGTGGCTGGGTGTATGCCACCGCCGTCATGGGCGTCACCGGCACTCGCAGCGCCGCGCCGTCCGCCGCGCCGGAACTCGTCGACCGGTTGCGCCGACTGGCCCCGGATCTGCTGGTCGGAGTCGGCCTGGGCGTCTCCAACGGCGACCAGGCCGCGGCGGTCGGGGCCTACGCCGATGCGGTGATCGTCGGCTCGGCCATGGTGAAGACCCTGCTGGCAGCCGAGGACGCAGGAACTCCGGACGATCTCAGCGAACTGCGCCGGGTGGTGGCCGACCTGGCCGCCGGCGTCCGGCGGTAGGGAGCTCGCGTGCTGCTGTTCATCCCGAGCCCGTCGATCAACGGATTCTCTCTCGGCCCGCTCACGATCCGGTTCTACGCGCTGTGCCTGATCGCCGGCATCATCGCCGGCTGGATCATCGGCCTGCGCCGCTGGCGGGCGCGCGGCGGCTCCCAGGAGACCTTCGAGACCGTGATGCTGTGGGCGATCCCGATGGGGATCGTCGGAGCGCGGATCTATCACGTCCTGACCCACCTGGGCGACTACTTCGGGCCCGGTATCGACCCGTGGAGCGTGTTCTTCATCTGGGAGGGCGGGATCGCGATCTACGGCGCGATCGGCGGGGGAGCGTTGACCGCCTGGATCGCCTGCCGGCTGCAGGGCGCCCGATTCGCCCCGCTGGTGGACAGCCTTGCCCCCGGCATCGCGGTCGGGCAGGCGCTCGGCCGGCTCGGCAACTGGTTCAACCAGGAGCTCTACGGACTGCCCACCACCCTGCCCTGGGGCCTGGAGATCGCCCCCCAGCACCGGCTGCCCGGGTTCGAGCAGTACGAAACCTTCCACCCCACCTTCCTCTACGAGTTGCTCTGGAACCTGCTGGTGGCCGGCGTGCTGATCTGGGCGGACCGGAGGTTCCGCCTCGGTCGCGGCAAGGTGTTCGCGCTCTACCTGGCGCTCTACGGCTTCGGCCGCTTCTTCACCGAGGGCATCCGCACCGATCCCTCCGACACCATGTTCGGCCCGCTGCGCCAGAACCAGTTCGCCGCCATTGTGATCTGCCTGGCGGGCATCCTGCTGCTGCTTCTGCTGATCAGGTTCCGCCCCGGACGCGAGGACGAGGTCGAACTCCCGCGGCCGACCGCCGAGGGACCGGAGGAGACCGGCGAGGAGGAATCGGAGCAGTCCGGTGAGGATCCGGAGGAGACCGGTGGGCCGGACGCTCCCGCACCGCCGGGCGAGGACGGGGCCGACCCGGCGTAGCTCACCGCGGCAGGTTTGCATGGCTGCAGCAGGAGGCCCGGATCCGGGCCGGGTGACGCCCGATGGCCTGCTCGCGAGCCGGTTCCGCCTCAGGGGGTTCTGATCGTCCGCCTGGAGATCGTCACCAGCGCGACCGCGAGAAACGCCAGGCTGCCCGCGAGGAGCAGACCTGCGCCGGCCGGGTCGAGGCCGTTGGCCAGCGGTTGCCCGCCGAGCGCCCAGTGCCAAGGCGATGCCTGCGCCACGTCGGCGAGGTCGGCGACCATGGGCAGCACGGCGTGCATGAGGTACCCGGCGATGAGGACGCCGAACCCGCCGGCGAGCACGGTCGGGCCTCGCAGTCCGCAGCCGGCCAGTGCCATGGCGAGGCCGGCATGAAACAGCGCTAGGAGGAAGAGCCCGACGGTGATGCCGGCGACACCCGAGGTGTCCAGCTCCATGTCGAACGCCACCGCGCCGAGCCCCACTGCCAGCCCGACGACGGCCGAGACCGCCGCCAGCACCAGAGCCACCGCGGCGAACCGGCTGAGATAGACGCTGACCCGGCCGACGGGCAGGGCGAAGAGCAGCTCGAGACGTCCGGCGTCCTCGTCGGCGGCAGTGAGGCGCGTGATGTGCAGGATGCCGAGCGCGCTCAACGCCAGCGGGAGAACGAGCGCGTACAGGTTGCCGGTGAGGAACCCGACAGGGGTGCCGAAGTCCGCCAGCCCGAAGGCGGCGATCAGCTCGGGCGAGAGCCCTTCGATGAGGGAGTCGAGCGAGCCGGTGTCGCTCATCGACGGCCACAGCGCCAGCACCGACAGGGTCAAGGCCAGCAGCGCGCCGCTCCAGATCAGGCCACTGCGGCGCTGCGCGCCGAGGCCTTCCTGCACCAGGACCGGGTTCATCGGCCATCCTCCTCGGCCACTCGGCGAGGCTGAGACGTCTCCGCCCCGGGTGGGGGTTCCGGAGGCGAATGGGTGGGGTGCGCCCCACGTCGGCTGCCGGTGCGGGCGTCCTGGGTGCGGTAGTACGACAGGAAGGCCGTCTCCAGGTCCGGCTCGGGCGCGGTGAACGATTCCAGCTCGTAGCCGGCGAGCACTTCCAGCAGCGGACGTGGCGGCCCGGACCATTCCAGGTGCAACTCACGCGGGCCGGGCGAGGTCACCGACACCACCCCTTCCAGCGCCCGCAATGCCACCGGGTCGGGCATCGCCCCGGCGAAGACCACCCGCACGACCTGTGCGGCGCCACGGCGCAGCTCGGCGGTCGGACCCTCGGTGATGAGCTGCCCGGCACGGATGACGGCGATCCGGTCGGCTACCCGCTCGACCTCTCCCAGGACGTGGGACGACAGCATCACGGTGGCTCCGGCGGCCGACACCTCGCCGAGGATCGTCAGGAACTCGTTCTGCACCAGTGGGTCCAGGCCGTTCGTCGGTTCGTCGAGCACGAGCAACTCGGGCCGCGCCATGAGCGCCCCCACCAGCGCCACCTTGCGACGGTTGCCGGTGGAGAGCGTGCGGACCCGGGCCGAGGTGACGACGCCCAGCCGCTCGACCAGTTCGTCCCGGAACCCCGCATCGACGTTGCCGCGCAGCCGGCTCCACAGCTTGAGGGTGGAGGCCACGGTGAGCCGGTCGTCGAGGCGCAACTCACCAGGTGCGTAGCCGACCCGGAGCCGCACCCGGGGCCGGCGCGGATCCGTGGCGAAGACCCGCACCGCGCCGCCGGTCGGTGCCGAGAGCCCGAGGATCATTCTGATGGTCGTGCTCTTGCCCGCACCGTTGGGGCCGAGGAAGCCCAGCACGGTGCCCTGTTCCAGCGTGAGGTCGAGCTCCTTCACCGCCGTGAGAGGTCCAAAGCGCTTCGTCAAGCCGGTGCACTCAATCACTGCCGTCATCTGTCGCCTCCTCGTGGGTGGTGGTCGGGTTCGTCGCGCCGAGGGCGGCGCGGGTGGCGTGGAGGAGAGCGTCGTCCCGATAGAGCCCGTGGGTCAGCAGCTCCATCGTGGGCAGCGTGATCCGGGCCAGGGCCGCGGGCGTGAGCCGCGCCTCGCCGAGGCTGCGTGCGAACTGCCGTGAGAGCACCAGCGGCGCGAGACCGAACAGGGTTATCAGCAGGGTGGTCGCGTCGAGATCATCCTGCTGGTGGATGAGGCCCGCCTCCTGCTGGACCGCCAGCATCCGCCGGGTTCCCCTCAACAGACCGTCGAAGAGCGCGTCGGCGGCGTCCGAGTCCTCGCTGAGCATCCGGGTGAGGTACGCCAGAGCCGGGCCGTAGGCGTCCAGATCGCTCATCGCGGCCTGGATGCCCTCGATCGTCGGCGTGGTCTCGGAGCCGCCGGGCTCGGTAGTGAACACCGTAGCCACGTGTTCGTCGCAGGCGGCGCGAAGGCCGGTCTTGCTGCCGAAGTGGTGCACCACCAGCGCCGGGCTGACGTGAGCCGCCTCGGCGATCATCCGCACGCTGGTGCGATCGAATCCGTGGCCGCCGAACAACTCCACCGCCGCATTGCGGATGCGTGCCCGTGTCGTCAGGTCGCCGGAGCTCCATGCTGAACGCATATTCAGAATCTTAAACGAACGTTCAATCAGCCGCAACGGGGCAGCAGGGTCCACGTCGCAGGGCAAGCTGCGGCCGGGAATCCGAGCTGGGGGGCTCGGGTCGCGGCGTGCTGCGATGGAGCCACCAGCTGGCGGCCCGCGGGGTGAGCGGCGCCTGGGCCGCACCCCGAGCCGGGCTCGTCCAGAATGCGCTGATGCCTGCGATGTTCAGGCTCGTCCTGTAGAGTCCCCGTGCGTTCAATGTCGGCGTGGGCCGACAGGTCCACCGTCGTTGTCCGCAAACTCGCGAACCGATGGGAGTGATCAGATGGCGATGCTGTCATACCCCGCCCGCCCCGCCGAGGGACTCTACGATCCCGCCTTCGAACATGACGCCTGTGGCGTTGCCTTCGTGGCGAATCTCTCCGGCGAGGCCCGGCATGACATCGTCGCCAAGGGCCTGACGGCCCTGGAGAATCTCGACCATCGCGGTGCCACCGGCGCGGACGCGGCTGCTGGTGACGGTGCCGGCATGCTGCTCCAGGTGCCAGACCGGTTCCTCCGCGCCGTGGTCGACTTCGACCTGCCGGATCCGGATTGCTACGCGGTGGGGATGGCCTTCCTGCCCTCCGACCCGCCGAAGCGTGCGGCGGCGAAGCGCACCATCGAGTTCCTGGCCACCGAGGAGGGGTTGACCATTCACGGCTGGCGCGCGGTGCCCACCGACGATTCCACCCTCAGCCCGGTGTCACGGGCGAACATGCCGTTCTTCGAGCAGGTGTTCGTCTCCAGCCCGGGTGGCGAGGCCGGAATCGACCTGGACCGGCTCTGTTACCCGCTGCGGCAGCGGGCACGCAACGAGACCGGCGTCTACTTCGCCTCGCTGTCCGCGCGTACGACCGTCTACAAAGGCATGCTCACCACCCAGCAGTTGGCCGAGGTCTTCCCCGACCTGCTGGACGAGCGGGTGGAGAGCGCGCTGGCGTTGGTGCACTCCCGGTTCTCCACCAACACCTTCCCGGCCTGGGAGCTCTCCCACCCGTACCGGCTGATCGCCCACAACGGCGAGATCAACACGGTCAAGGGCAACCGGAACTGGATGCGGGCCCGGGAGGCGCTGCTGGCGACGGACCTGATCCCTGGCGACCTGCAGCGGTTGTTCCCGATCATGACGCCCGGCGGTTCGGATTCCTGCTCCTTCGACGAGGCGCTGGAACTGCTCCACCTGGGCGGACGCAGCCTGCCGCACGCGGTGCTGATGATGATCCCGGAGGCCTGGGAGAACCACGCCGAGATGGATCCGGCCCGCCGCGCCTTCTACGACTTCCACTCCTCGCTGATGGAGCCATGGGACGGCCCGGCCGCGGTCGCCTTCACCGACGGCAGCCTGATCGGCGCCGTGCTGGATCGCAACGGGCTGCGCCCGGGCCGCTACTGGGTGACCGAGGACGGCCTGGTGGTGTTCGCCTCGGAGGCGGGGGTCCTGGACATCCCGAGTTCCCAGGTGGTGGCCAAGGGGAGGCTGCAGCCCGGCCGAATGCTGCTGGCGGATCTCACCAACCACCGCCTGATCGACGACAACGAGATCAAGTCCGCGCTGGCCGCCGAGCACCCCTATGCCGAGTGGCTGGAGGCCGGGCGGGTCGATCTCGACGAACTCCCGGAGCGGCAGCACGTCGTCCACTCCCACGCCTCGGTCACCCGGCGTCAGCAGGTCTTCGGCTACACCCACGAAGAGCTGCAGATGATCGTCGCGCCGATGGCCAACGCCGCCGCCGAGCCGATCGGCTCGATGGGCTCCGACACCCCGGTGGCGGTGCTCAGCGACCGTCCCCGGCTGCTGTTCGACTACTTCGCACAGCTCTTCGCCCAGGTCACCAACCCGCCGCTGGACGCGATCCGGGAGGAGTTGGTCACCTCGCTGCGGGCCACTTTCGGGCCGGAAGGGAATCTGCTCGATCCGGGACCGGAATCCTGCCGGCAGATCGTGATCGGCTATCCGATCCTGGATTCCGACCAGCTCGCCAAGCTGGTCCGGATCAACCGGGACGGCTCGATGCCGGCCTACGACACCCACGTGGTCCGCGGTCTCTACGAGGTCGAGGGTGGCGGCGAGGCGCTGAAGGCGAAGCTGGACGAGTTGTGCCGGGCGACCTCGGAGGCGATCGCCCGCGGTTGCCGCACGATCGTCCTTTCCGACCGGCACTCCACCGCCGAGCTCGCGCCGATCCCCTCGCTGCTGCTCACCGCCGCGATCCACCACCACCTGGTGCGGGAGAAGAAGCGCACCCAGGTGGGCCTGATCGTCGAGGCTGGAGACGTCCGTGAGGTGCACCACGTGGCACTGCTGATCGGCTACGGCGCCGCGGCGGTCAACCCCTACCTGGTGTTCGAGAGCGCGGAGGATCTGGCCCGCCGGGAGTGGCTGGTCAAGGTCGATCCGGAGCAGGCGGTGTACAACGTCCGCAAGGCCCTGGGCAAGGGCGTCCTGAAGGTGATGAGCAAGATGGGCGTCTCGACCATCGCCTCGTACACCGGCGCCCAGATCTTCGAGGCGCTCGGGCTCTCCAGCGAACTGGTGGATGCCTACTTCACCGGCACCACCAGCCGGATCGAGGGCGTCGGCCTGAACGAGATCGCCGAGGAGGTGTCCCGGCGGCACGCTCGTGCCTACCCGGCGTCCGGCCTGCTGCCGCACCGCACGCTGGACGTGGGCGGGGAGTACAAGTGGCGTCGCGAGGGCCCGCCGCACCTGTTCGACCCGGACACCGTCTTCCGGTTGCAGCACTCCACCCGCACCGGGCGCTACGACATCTTCAAGATGTACACCGAGCGGGTGAACGACCAGTCCCGGCGGTTGATGACCCTGCGCGGTCTGCTCGGGCTGGCCTCGGATCGTCCACCGGTGCCGATCGAGGAGGTCGAGCCGGTCAGCGAGATCGTGAAGCGGTTCTCCACCGGCGCGATGAGCTACGGCTCGATCAGCCAGGAGGCGCACGAGACCCTGGCGATCGCGATGAACCGGTTGGGTGGCAAGTCCAACACCGGCGAGGGCGGCGAGGATCCGGAGCGGCTGCACGACCCGGTGCGCCGGAGCGCCATCAAGCAGGTCGCCTCGGGGCGGTTCGGTGTGACGTCGGACTACCTCACCAATGCCGACGACATCCAGATCAAGATGGCACAGGGAGCCAAGCCCGGCGAGGGCGGCCAGTTGCCCGGCCAGAAGGTGTATCCCTGGGTGGCCAGGACCCGCCACTCCACTCCCGGGGTCGGCCTGATCAGCCCGCCGCCGCACCACGACATCTACTCCATCGAGGATCTCAAGCAGCTGATCCACGACCTGAAGTGCGCCAACCCGAGCGCGCGGGTGCACGTGAAGCTGGTGGCCGAAGTGGGGGTCGGGACGGTCGCCGCCGGCGTCTCCAAGGCGAAGGCGGACGTCGTGCTGATCTCCGGGCACGACGGCGGGACGGGCGCCGCGCCGCTGACCTCGCTGAAGCACGCCGGCGGGCCCTGGGAGCTCGGCCTGGCCGAGACCCAGCAGACGCTGCTGCTCAACGGGCTGCGGGACCGGATCGTGGTGCAGGCCGACGGCCAGTTGAAGACCGGCCGCGATGTCGTGATCGCCGCGCTGCTGGGTGCCGAGGAGTTCGGTTTCGCGACCGCGCCGCTGGTGGTCTCGGGCTGCATCATGATGCGGGTCTGTCACCTCGACACCTGCCCGGTGGGCGTGGCCACTCAGAACCCGGAGCTGCGGGCCAAGTACGCCGGCCACGCCGACTACGTGGTGAACTTCTTCGAGTTCATCGCCCAGGAGGTTCGGGAGTTGCTGGCCGAGTTGGGCTTCCGCTCCATCGAAGAGGCAGTGGGTCATGCCGAGGTGTTGCGGACGACCGATGCGATCGCGCACTGGAAGACCCAGGGGCTCGATCTGAGCCCGATCCTGCACCGGGTGGAACTGCCCGAGGGGACGCCTCTGCACCGCACGGTCGCGCAGGATCACGGCTTGGACGACAAGCTGGACGTCCAGCTGCTCGAGTTGTGCCGGCCGGCGCTGACCGACGGTGAACTGGTGCGGGCCGACCTGACCGTCCGCAACGTCGACCGGACCGTGGGCACCATCCTGGGTCACCACGTGACCAGGGCGACCGCTGGAAAGGGGCTGCCCGCCAACACCATCGATCTGACCTTCCGTGGCACCGCCGGGCAGAGCTTCGGCGCCTTCCTGCCGCGCGGGGTGACGCTGAGACTGGTGGGCGACGCCAACGACTACTTCGGCAAGGGGCTCTCCGGCGGGCGACTGACCGTCCGGCCGCCGGACGACGCGCCGTTCGCCGCCGAGGAGCAGATCATCGCCGGGAATGTGATCGGCTATGGAGCGACCAGCGGCGAGCTCTTCCTGCGTGGTCGCGTGGGCGAGCGGTTCTGCGTCCGCAACTCCGGGGCGACCGCGGTGGTCGAGGGCGTGGGTGACCACGCCTGCGAGTACATGACCGGCGGCGAGGCCTTGATCCTCGGATCGACCGGACGCAACCTGGCGGCCGGCATGTCCGGCGGTGTCGCCTGGGTGCTCGACCTCAACCCGGTCCGGCTGAACACCGAACTGGTCGATCCGCAGCGACCGGAGCCGGCCGATCTGGCGCGGATCCGGGAACTGCTCGGCCTGCACCGCGACGAGACGGATTCGACGGTCGCCGCGGCGCTGCTGGAACTGACCGACGGGCAGCTGGCACAGCGGTTCACCACGGTGATGCCGCGCGACTACGCCCGGGTGATGGCCGCGCGGGCCGAGGCCGAATCCGACGGACTGAGTGAGGACGAGATCGTGACGGTGATGATGGAGGCGGCACATGGCTGATCCCCGGGGCTTCATGACCACTCCGCGCGAGGTTGCCGAGCGGCGTCCCGTCGAAGAACGCGTGCACGACTGGCACGAGGTCTATCCGGGCTCGCCCGGCCGGGCGTTGCTGCCCATCATCAGCCGCCAGGCCGGCCGGTGCATGGATTGCGGCATTCCGTTCTGTCATCAGGGCTGTCCGCTGGGCAACCTGATCCCGGAATGGAACGACATGGTGTGGCGGGACGACTGGCGGGGCGCGCTGGATCGGCTGCACGCCACCAACAACTTCCCCGAGTTCACCGGCCGGCTCTGCCCGGCGCCGTGCGAGACCTCCTGCGTGGTGGGCATCAACCGGGAGCCGGTGACCATCAAGAACGTCGAGGTCGCCATCATCGACCGTGGTTGGGACGACCGCCGGGTGATCGCCCAGACTCCGGAGTGGCACTCGGGCAAGACCGTCGCGGTCGTGGGTTCCGGCCCGGCCGGGCTCGCGGTGGCGCAGCAGCTGACCCGGGCGGGGCACACCGTGGTGGTCTACGAGCGGGCGGACGCCATCGGTGGCCTGCTGCGGTACGGCATCCCCGAGTTCAAGATGGAGAAGCAGGTGCTCGATCGGCGGCTGAAGCAGATGCGCCTGGAGGGCACCGTCTTCAAGCCCGGGGTCAATATCGGAGTCGATCTCACCGGCGAGCAACTGCTCGACCGCTTCGACGCCGTGGTGCTGGCGATCGGCTCGACCGTGCCGCGGGATCTGCCGATCCCGGGCCGGGAACATGCCGGCATCCATCAGGCGATGGAGTTCCTGCCGCAGGCGAACCGGGCCGCGCTGGGCAAAGAGGTGCCCGACCAGATCCTGGCCACCGGCAAGGATGTGGTGATCATCGGCGGTGGCGACACCGGCGCCGACTGCCTGGGGACGGCCATCCGCCAGGGTGCGCGCTCGGTCACCCAGCTGGAGATCCTGCCGATGCCCCCCACCACGCGTCCGGCCGGCCAGCCGTGGCCGACCTACCCGATGACCTATCGGGTCTCGTCTGCGCACGAGGAGGCGGGGGAGCGGGTCTATTCGGTCTCGACCAGCGCCTTCGAGGCGGACGCCGAGGGTCGGGTCGCCGGGCTGCGGGTCAGCGAGGTTGCGATGGTGAACGGCCGCCTCGAACCCGTTGAGGACACCGAGCGGACGATACCGGCTCAGCTGGTGCTGCTTGCGATGGGCTTCACCGGCCCGGAGCGCACCGGCCTCGTCGAGCAACTCGGGCTCGAACTGGACCAGCGCGGCAACATCGCCCGGGACGAGCGCTACGCCACCAGTGCTCCTGCCATCTTCGCCTGTGGCGACGCCGGGCGCGGCCAGTCGCTGATCGTCTGGGCGATCGCCGAGGGCCGTTCCTGCGCCAGCGAGGTTGACGCCTTCCTGCAGGGCTCGACCCAGCTCCCCAAGCCCATCCTCCCCACCGAGCGCCCGCTGATGGTGTGACCTCGACCGGACGCAGGAACCCAACCCCGTCATAACGGGTCGTGGTGCGACTCGATAGGCTGAGGCAACTGAGCTATTATTTCGATATCGAGATAGTTTGCGTCGAGGAGGATCGATGAGCATCGACAGCTACCAGGCCCGGGACGACCTCACGGTAGGGGGGAAGACCTACGAGATCTTCCGAGTGGATGCGGTCGAAGGCTCCACGAGCCTGCCCTACAGCCTGAAGGTGCTGCTGGAGAACCTGTTGCGCACCGAGGACGGCGCGAACGTCACCTCCGAGGACATCTTGGCTCTCGGTCGCTGGAACCCCGACGAGGAGCCGAACCGCGAGATCCAGTTCACCCCGGCCCGGGTGATCATGCAGGACTTCACCGGCGTCCCCTGCGTGGTCGACCTGGCCACCATGCGCGAGGCGATGGCCGACCTGGGCGGCGATCCGTCCAAGGTGAACCCGCTGGCACCGGCCGAGATGGTGATCGACCACTCGGTGGTGGCCGATCTGTTCGGCACCCCGAACGCATTCGCCCGCAACGTCGAGCTCGAGTACCAGCGCAACCGCGAGCGGTACCAGTTCCTGCGCTGGGGCCAGACGGCGTTCGACGACTTCGTCGTCGTCCCTCCGGGCACCGGTATCGTCCACCAGGTCAACATCGAGCACCTGGCCCGCGTGGTGTTCCCGCGCGAGGTCGACGGCGTGCTGCAGGCCTACCCCGACACCTGTGTCGGCACCGACTCCCACACCACCATGGTCAACGGCCTGGGTGTGGTCGGCTGGGGCGTCGGCGGCATCGAGGCCGAGGCGGCGCTGCTCGGCCAGCCGGTGAGCATGCTCATTCCACGGGTGGTCGGCTTCAAGCTGAGCGGCAAGCTGCCCGAGGGCACCACCGCCACCGACCTGGTGCTGACCATCACCGAGATGCTGCGGCTGCACAAGGTGGTCGGCAAGTTCGTCGAGTTCTACGGGCCCGGCGTCTCCGAGGTGCCGCTCGCGAATCGCGCCACCATCGGCAACATGAGCCCTGAGTACGGCTCCACCATCGCGGTGTTCCCGATTGACGACAAGACCATCGACTACCTGCGCCTGACCGGGCGCTCGGCCGAGCAACTCGACCTGGTCGAGGCCTACGCCCGGACGCAGGGCCTGTGGCACGACCCGTCGGTCGAACCTCGCTATTCGGAGTACCTGGAACTCGATCTGGCCAGCGTCGTGCCGAGCATCGCCGGCCCGAAGCGCCCACAGGATCGGGTGGTGCTCGCGAACGCCAAGCAGGGCTTCAACGAGGCGCTGCGCGACTATGTCGCCGACGACCTCTCGGGTTACGACGAGTCGGTCGCGGAGAGCTTCCCAGCCTCCGATTCGCCCACACACTTCGGCGGCAACGGCGCCCCCGCGCCGCACGAGTACGGGGAGTCGGTGCCGGTGGGCCTGGGTCGTCCGTCCCGCCCGATTCCGGTGACGCTCGCCGACGGCACCAGCTTCACCCTCGACCACGGCGCGGTCACGATCGCCGCCATCACCTCGTGCACCAACACCTCCAACCCGTCGGTGATGGTCGGCGCGGCACTGGTGGCGAAGAAGGCGGTCGAGAAGGGCCTCACCCGCAAGCCTTGGGTGAAGACCTCGCTCGCGCCGGGCTCGAAGGTGGTCACCGACTATTACGAGAAGGCCGGGCTGACCGAGTACCTGAACGCGCTGGACTTCGACCTGGTCGGCTACGGCTGCACCACCTGCATCGGCAACTCCGGTCCGCTCATCCCCGAGGTCTCCCAGGCGGTCAATGAGCACGACCTCGCGGTGACCTCGGTGCTGTCGGGCAACCGCAACTTCGAGGGACGGATCAACCCCGATGTCAAGATGAACTACCTGGCCAGCCCGCCGCTGGTGGTGGCCTACGCACTGGCCGGCAGGATGGATATCGACCTGACCACCGAGCCACTGGGCCGGGCACAGGATGGCAGCGACGTATACCTGTCGGACATCTGGCCGAGCCAGGCCGAGGTGGACGAGGTGATCAACTCCTCGATC
This sequence comes from uncultured Propionibacteriaceae bacterium, assembly GCA_964435735.1. Lineage (GTDB taxonomy): Bacteria > Actinomycetota > Actinomycetes > Propionibacteriales > Propionibacteriaceae > Propionicimonas. The sequence goes on along the minus strand of CAYSZZ010000029.1, from coordinate 21,129 downwards.
AGTTCCGACATGTTCACCTCGCGCTACGCCGACGTGTTCGCCGGGGACGACGCCTGGCGTTCGCTGCCGACCCCCGAGGGCGACACCTTCGAGTGGGAGGCCGACTCGACCTACGTCCGCAAGCCGCCGTACTTCGACGACATGCCGCGGACCCCCCAACCGGTCACCGACGTCGCCGGGGCACGGGTGCTGCTGAAACTGGCCGATTCGGTGACCACCGACCACATCTCGCCCGCCGGCGCGATCAAGGGGGACAGCCCGGCCGGAAAGTACCTGACCGAGCACGGCGTGGCCCGCAACGACTTCAACTCCTACGGCTCACGCCGGGGCAACCACGAGGTGATGATCCGGGGGACGTTCGCCAACATCCGGCTGCGTAATCAGATCGCGCCGGGGACCGAGGGCGGATTCACCCGCGACTTCACCCTGCCGGACGCACCGGTCACCACGGTCTATGAGGCCGCGCAGAGCTACGCCGCCGCCGGCACCCCGCTGGTGGTGCTGACCGGTAAGGAGTACGGGTCGGGATCATCCCGCGACTGGGCGGCCAAGGGCACCGCGCTGCTGGGGGTGAAGGTGGTCATCGCCGAGAGCTACGAGCGGATCCACCGGTCGAACCTGATCGGCATGGGCGTCCTTCCGCTGCAGTTCCCCGAGGGGGAGACGGCCGACTCCCTCGGCCTGAGCGGCACCGAGACCTTCTCCGTGACCGGCATCACCGCGCTGAACGATGGCGTCACCCCGTCCACGGTGACGGTGACCGCCCAAGGCGATGGCGAGCCGATCGTGTTCGAGGCCATTGTCCGGATCGACACTCCTGGCGAGGCGGAGTACTACCGCCACGGCGGCATCATGCAGTACGTCCTGCGGACGCTGCTGGAGCGCTGACCGAGGCGGGCGACCCCCTGGCCCTGACTCAGGGAGCGCACAGGGTGGTCGCTTAAGGTTGCGAGGTGACCTCCGAACGCCCAGCTGTCGCAGACCGGATCGCCTGGACCTATCTGGCGACCGTCCTGGCCGGCGCGCTCGGCGGTCTGGTGGCGTTGATCGCCTACCAGATCGTCAATCCGCTCGCCTGTCCCGTCGTTGATGAGGACGCCGCCGACCTGGCGCTCACCTGCTCGGTGGGCTGGGCCGCGGTGTTGACCGTGGTGGGCTTCGCCGGCGCCTTCGTCGGGGCGCTCCACCTGCTCAAGATCGAGCGCAAGCTGGCCACCTGGTTGGCCGTGATCGCCGGGCTGCTCTGGCTGGCGGTCGGCTTGGCGGGAATCGGCGAGTGGTGGTGGATCCTGCTCCTGGTGCTGCTACCTGCGTTGGCAGCGCTGGCAAGCGCGCCCTGGAAACCCGGTCTGGCACCTATTCAGCTGGGCGGACTCGTCGTGGTACTGGTCGCCGCGATGGGTCTGCTGGGCTGGCAACTCGCCATCGGGTGAACGCCGCCGCCGACACGGCGACGGCACGTCGGAGGCCCCGACCGCACGACGGTGGCCAACTGGTCGGGGAGTTCCGATCGGGGTCCGACAACAGTCGTCTGGAGCCGGCCGCGGGTTTCGCCTAGAGCCCTCGGATGCCAGGAAAAGGGCGAGTGATTTGTTTCAATTCGCGGGATATGGAGGGGAGATCGAGCGCATCGTCCCTCGTGAGGGGGACATTCGAGGCATGACGAGCTTGCAGAGCGGGTCGTCGAGAGGCTCACCCTGAACAGCTGTCCAGGGAGGCTAGCCAGAGCCCAATGCGCGAGGTAGCATGCGGATCGTTGCTTCGTCTGTGGGGGATGAAGCAGTGCTTCACCTGTGGGGGGTGGGGCTGACGACCCTGGGGGGGACCGTGTTTGCGCACCATAGGCGTGCTCGTCGAGCCGTGCAGTCATCCAAATTGGCCGGCAGGATCCAGCAGAAACTGACCAAGGCTCAGGGCTGGGCGCGTGGCACGATCGCCGCGACCTTGGCTCTCACTCTCGCTTTTGCCGTCCTGCCGATGGCCAGCGCGGAGGAGACCCCTGATCCGGTGGCAATCACCCAGGCGGAAGACCAGAAGCCCAGCAAGGCGGCTGAGGAGCCCAAGGCGGAGGAGCCCAAGGCGACTGAGGAACCGAAGGCCGAGGAGCCCAAGGCGACTGAAGAGCCGAAGGCCGAGGAGCCCAAGGACGAGCCGAAGGCTGAGGAGCCCAAGGCGGCCGAGGAGCCGAAGGACGAGCCCGAGGCGACGCAGCCCGCTGAGCAGGAGCCGACTGTCCCTGCATCGGACGAGTCCGAGCCGGGTGAAGCCGAAGCGCCCTCCACGGACGAACCGGTTGTGACCGAGGACGAGACCGCCCAGTTGCGGTGGCGAGTCATCGACACCGAAGGCAACGTGCAACCCGACACCACGTTGCAGCTCGAGGGCCCGGCCGGCTTGGAGGCCGCGACTGTCACCGACAACACCGGTGACCCCGACTACGACGGCGCCGATCTTGACCCCGCGCCCGGGTTCTTCCGGGTGACGCAGCTCACCGACGACGAGGATGCCGACAACACCCACGAAGTCGACACCGACGAGACCTACCAGGTCATCCCGACCGAGGCCGAAGGCTTCATCGTCGGCGACGACGCAGAGCCGCAGAAGCTGACCTCGGCCGCGCCCACCAGCGACCTGATCCAGGACATCATCATCACGCCCTTCGCCACCACCTCGACCATGGATGTCGTGGTGCGCAAGCGGGTGTTCGCCAACCCGAGTGGAGTGAGTTCATCCGTCTCCACCAACACCGGGTCCAACTACTCCAGGACCGCCGGCACCGTCTTCCGGCTGTATAACTACACGACCAACAGCACCGCACTTGGCTCTGCGGTCTCCGATTCCTGGGCGACGTGCGAGATCACCAGCGGCGGGGAATGCACGATCGAGATTCCGGACGCGAACGTCACCCAAACCAACGGCGGCAACCAGGGCAAGCGCTTCTGGGTGGTCGAGGAGACCGAGGCGCCGGGCACCTACTCCAACGGGTCGCTGTACGTGGGCGGTGCGACCACGGTTGGCGGGCCGGAGTACCTGCGGCGAGTCGCTGGGCTCACCCAGGCGGTGGCCGGCAACCTCACGAACTACCTGCCGATGACTGGCAGCAGCGTCACAGGTGGCACGGTGATCACGACCAGTGAACTGCCGGGTCTCAGTGGCAGCAACAACGCGCAGATCGCCATGGGCGGATCCTTCGGCGCGGTCGCGAACTCGCTTGACAATCCCGGGATTCCGCTGAAGTGCACCAATCTGAGTGTTGCGATCGTCGTCGACGAGTCGGGCTCGATCGGTCAGGCCAACTGGAACAGCATGCGCACCGCGATCGCCGGGACCGGCGCCGGAAGCGTGATGTCGGTGCTGCAGGACAAGGCGTCGGTTTCGATTCTGAGCTTCAGCAACACTGTGAACTGGCGGTACGGGCAGGCAGCGCCAGTTGCCGTCACCTCGGCCAACCGCCAGGCCATCTACGACTCGTTGGCGAGCTACGCCGGCAACTTCACGAACTGGGACGGCGGCCTGAGCGCGATCGAGAATGCCACCACGACCTACGATCTGGTGTTGTTCGTGACCGACGGAGCCCCCAACTACATCCTGAACGGCACAGGAGTCGACGGCAGTACCGTCACTCTCCGGTCGATCGAGGCGCCGATTTACGCGGCGAACGCAATCAAGGCCAAGGGCTCACGGCTGGTCGCGGTCGGTGTCGGAAACGGTGTCTCGGGGACGCGCTCGGCCGCCAACCTGCGCGCCGTCTCCGGCACTACCCCGGGGTCCGACTATTACCAGGGCGGCTGGGATCAGCTCAACGCGATGCTGACCGAAGTTGTGAAGACGGCCACCTGCGTAGTGCCGATCGAGGTCAGCAAGACCACGGTCAACGCGAGCGGCGCAATAGTCGACAGGGCTGGTGGCTGGAACTTCTCGGCATCGCGAACCGGTAACGGCACCCTGACCGTCCCGACCCCTGCGAGCGGGACGACCGCAGCCAACGGCTCGGTGACCTGGGATCTGAGCTTCACCAATCCCGCGCATGTGGCGGACCTGACGCTGACAGAGAACCCGACGGCGGCGCAGACTGCCGCAGGCTGGGCGCTGACTGATGTCGAATGCACCGTCAACGGGGTCGCTGTTGACGTCAGTGTGACCAACGGCGCGGCCACCATCGATAATGTGAAGCCGAACTCCGGCAAGGTCGTGTGCGTCTTTACGAACACGATCCCCCCGTACCAAGACCTCACTGTCACCAAGACGGCGACTCCTGCGTTCGACCGTGACTACGACTGGACGATCACCAAAGAGGTGACTCCGACGAGCGCCAAGGTGACTCCCGGTCAGACTGCCGCGTTCAACTACACGGTGACGGCGGCACCGTCGGCCCCGAAGAACTCCGGCTTCCGGGTGACGGGCAACATCACGGTCACCAACCCCAACGACGTTGCGGTTCCGGTGACGCTGGCGGACGCGCTGCCGGGAGCCACCTGCATCATCACGGGTGGGTCGAGCCAGTCGGTGCCGGCAAAGATTGGTGCGACCAACGGCACACTCACGGTCGGGTACTCGTGTTCCTTTGCGGGCACGGCCACGCCGGCCGATGCGACCAACACCGCCACGGCGACCTGGTCGCTGACCGGCACCAGCGGTACCGCGTCGGGCACGGCTCCAGTCAGCTTCACCGGCGTGAACCCGACGATCACGACGGACGCCTCGACAGTGGTGACCGACACGGCGCCGGAGTTCGCGACCAAGTACGCGACGGTTGCGGACCGGACGGCATCAGTGCCCAATGGCAAGGTGTTCACCTACACCCGCAACCTCACGAACAGCACTGCGGGCCAGTGCACGACCCATCCGAACACGGCGACGCTGACCGGCATCGGTCAGCAGACCGCGCCGCTGAGCGACAACGCCTCCGTTGAGGTCTGTTCGGGCGAGGACCTGACGATCGACAAGGTGGTGCAGCAGTCTCTGACTCGCACCTATGGCTGGAAGATCGACAAGGACGTCAACGAGACCCGCTTGGCCGTCGGACCCGACGGTACGGCGACCTTTGACTACACGGTCACCGTGACCCCGCAGCCGTACTCCGACTCGCTGTGGGCGATGTCGGGCACGATCACCGTCACCAATCCGAATGACTGGCCGGTGAGCGGGGTCACCGTGACGGATGCTCCGACCGTGGGCGGCGGCGTGGTGTGCAGCGTGACCGGCGGTGCCGACGTGACGTTCGCGGCCGAGGAGACGAAGGTGCTGCCGTACGTCTGCACCTTCACCTCCGCGCCGGACCTTGAGGGCAAGAACGTTGCCACCGTGGTCTGGAACCAGGCGAGTGCCGCCAGCCCCGGCGCCACAGCTTCCAAGAGTGTCGACATCGACGAGGACGACTGGAGCGAAGCCTCCTACAACCGGGTGATCACCGTTGTCGACGACAAGACCACCGGCACCCCGGTGACACTCGGTACCGTCGACTGGTACGAGGTGACGGCCGACGCCACCAAGGGAGTCTTCACCTATCAGGTGACCTTGGACGGGCCGGACCCGGATTCCGACCTGCGCTGCGTGAGCTACACCAACACGGCGATGATCTCTGAGCTGCAGTTGCCGGACGATCAGGTTGTCCAGGTGTGTGCTCCGGAGGGCGAGGTGACGAAGGATGTCGTCTCGACCACCCAGAACGCCGACTTCAGTTGGACCGTGGTCTACGACGTGGTGGTGACCAATGAGTCCACCACCGACGTGCTGTACTACGACCTGACCGACGCGTTCGACTTCGGCGCAGGCATAACGATCGTCGACGGCTCGGCCGAGGTGTCGGGTCCGGCAGGCGTGTCGTTGAACGGGGGATGGGACGGTGTCGCGGACACCGTTGTGGCTACCGGCGTGAGCCTGGCGCCAACGGGATCGCATACCTACGTGGTGACGGTTGATGTCAACGTTGCGGGTGGTCCAGATGCGAACCTGGCCTGCTCGCCCAGTGGGAGCGGCGGCTTCCACAACACGACCGGCATCACCTTCCCTGGTGGTTCCGACACCGACGACGATTGCTCGTCGCCGGCATCTCCGACGGTGCGGAAGGTCGCCAAGACCGCGACTCAGGATCCCGTCACCGGCAACTGGACGGTGGGCTACGACGTGGTCGTGACGAATCCGTCAGAGACTCAGCAGCTGGCTTACGAGGCGACTGACACCGTGGCTGCTTTGCCGGCGGGTCTGAGCCAGGTGACCGGTTGGAGCGTCAGTGGTCCCTCCGAAGCGACCGGTACGTCGGAGCTGGTGAGCCCGACGTGGTCGGGTAGCGGCCCGTTCGCTACCGGCACCTTGCCGGCGGGCGATAGCCACACCTACACCGTGACCGGAGTGGTCAAGGTTGTCGGTTCGACTGGCCTAACCTGCAACGACAACAACACCGGTGGCGTGTTCAACAACGCGACGGTGACCAACCGAGTCGACGGTGATGAGGACTCGGCCTGTGTGTCGATCACGCCGGGTGCGGTGACGGTGGCGAAGTCTGATGGCACCGTGACGCAGTTGGCTGATTTCAGTTGGCAGATCGACTACACGGTGACGGTGAACAACGCCAGCGGGGTCATCACGACCTACACGCTGACCGATACTCCGGATCTGGGTGATGGTTTCGACCTGACCTCCGGAGCGTGGGTTGGGACAGCGCCGACGGCGGACAAGCTCATCGCCAATGGCGTGACCGACACCTACACCTATCGAGTGCTGGCGACCTTCGATCCGGAGGTCGAGGACCCGGAGTTGACCTGTGATCCGAGCAACGGTGGTGCCTTCTTCAACACCGTTGAGGTGGTCTACCCAGGCGGTTCGGACGACGACACCGGATGTGGCCAGCCGGCTTCGCCGACGGTGACCAAGGTCAGTAAGGCCGCAGTGCCGCACGCCGCCAGCGGCGGATGGACGGTGAGTTACGACGTGGTCGTGACGAATCCGTCACTGACGCAGCAGCTGGCGTACGAGGCGACTGACACCGCCGCGTCGCTGCCAGCAGGTCTGACCCTGGTGACGCCGTGGGCGATCGAGGGTCCGGCGGAGTCGACCGGCACGCACGTGCCGGTGGCGTGGTCGGGCAGCGGCACGTTCGCTACCGGCATCTTGCCGGCGGGCACGAGCCATACCTACACCGTGACCGGCGTGGTGGCGGTCACCGGTGCGGTGACTCCTGGTGACCTGACGTGTAATCCGAACAACACTGGCGGCTTGATCAACAACACGACAGTGACGAACGGGGTCGGCGACGATGATGACTCGGCCTGTGTGTCGATCACGCCGGGTGCGGTGACGGTGGCGAAGTCTGATGGCACCGTGACGCAGTTGGCTGATTTCAGTTGGCAGATCGACTACACGGTGACGGTGAACAACGCCAGCGGGGTCACCACGACCTACACGCTGACCGATGTCCCGGATCTCGGTGACGGCTTCGATCTCGACTCAGGAACCTGGGTGGGGACAGCGCCGACGGCGGACAAGGTCATCGCCAATGGCGTGACCGACACCTACACCTACCGAGTGGTCGCGACCTTCGATCCGGAGGTAGAGGATCCTCAGCTCGAGTGCTCGCCCACCGATGGTGGTGCGTTCTTCAACCGTGCGACGGTGAGCTTCCCGGGTGGGACGGACTCCGACACCGGCTGTGCCGAACCCGCATCGCCGACGGTGACCAAGACCGCGCAGACGGCGACCCAGAACACCACCACCGGTGCCTGGACGCTGACCTACCAGGTCGTGGTGAGCAACACCTCCGGCATCCAGCTCGCCTACGAGGCGACGGATACCGCTGCCGCACTGCCGACCGGTGTGACCGGTGGGGCCTGGGCGGCCACCGGCCCGGTGAAGAACCCGGCGAATGCGGGGACCGCGTCGCTCAACGCCAGTTGGGCGGGCCACGGGGACCTGGCCACCGGTCTGCTTCCGACAGGGGCCACCCACACCTACACGGTCAGCCGGACCGTGACGGTGGCGGCGACCACACCGGGCTCGGCGCTGACCTGCAGCCAGACTCCGGGTCAGGGCGGCGGGGTGTGGAACTCCGCCACCGTGACCAACGAGGTGGGCGGCGACAGCGACGACGACTGCATCACGATCACGCGTCCCGACGTGACGATCGCCAAGACGGTCACCAACACCAAGCAGCTGGTCGACGGCACGTGGCAGATCACCTACAACGTGGTGGCCACCAACACCTCCAGCACCCTGGCGGCGGTCTACGACCTGGCCGACACCCTGGAGTTCGGTGGCGACATCGTGGTGAACGACGCCTCGTGGACCGGTCCGTCGGGGTCGTCCGGAGACTTCACCGGTGCCACCGCAACGCTCGCCACGAACCGGGTGGTGGCTCCGTCCGGAGTCCACACCTACGTGGTGACGGTGAACGCGACGGTGGATGCCGACGCCTGGAAGGGCGAGACGCTCGCCTGCGAGGCTGGCGCGACTCCGGACGCCGGCGGCTTCCTGAACACCGCCGAACTGACGGTGAACGGCACCACGAAGCCCGCCGACGACTGCTCGGAGCCCTCACTGCCGACGATCGTGAAGACCGGTACCGGCGCGGTGCAGGATTCGGATGATGCGTCGCTGTGGCTGGTCAGCTACGAGCTGACGGTGACCGCTGGCGCCCACGACACGTTCTACGCCCTGTCCGATACCCCCGGCTTCGCCGCGGGCATCACGCTGGGCACCGGGACGGCGCAACGTACCGACATCGCCGGCGAGCCGGTGATCGACATCGAGCCGGGCGTGACCTTCGTCAACGACCAGGAGCTGGAGGCCGGCGAGACGCACACCTACACCGTCACCTGGGAGGCAGACCTGTCCGCTTCCTTCGACCCGAAGGAAGCCGGCCAGTGCAGCGCCGAGCCCAGCGAGGGTGAAGGTTTCTTCAACTCGGCAGCCTTGACAGTGGGCGACATCGACATCGACGACGACACCTGCATCCCGGTGGAGGAGCGGGTCTACCCGGCCGTGACCAAGACCGAGACCAGCACCACGCAGGGCGCGGACGGCAGGTGGACGATCGTCTACGACGTCGTGGTGAGCCTGGAGGCGAACGAGAAGGGACTGGGCGCGGAGTACAACCTCACTGACACCCTGAACTTCGGTGATGGGATCGAGCCGACCGCGTCCTGGACCGGCCCGAGCAATCCGACTCCGGTCGATTTCGTCGGCAACGCGGCCACCATGGCCACGAACAAGACGATCGCTTCCGGGGCCACCCACACCTACACGGTGACCGCTATCGCCGAGGTCACGACCGCGGCGATCGAGCAGGAGACACTCACCTGCCGGACCGGGCAGACCGGTCCGGAGGCCGGCGGCTTCCTGAACACCGTGCTGTTGACGTCCGGCGCGCTGGAGGACACCGACTTCGACTGCAGCCAGCCCGATTCGCCGCTGGTCGAGAAGACCGGTCAGGCGGCGGTCCAGGACGCCACGACCGGTGAGTGGACGCTCACCTACAAGGTCGTCGTGACCAACCCGTCGGAGGACAAGCAGCTCTCCTACACGCTCACCGACACCCCGGCGGCTCTGCCCACCGGTGTCACCCTGGTGGGTGCGTGGCAGGTGTCCGGCCCGGAGACCGCCGGCGGTGGCTCCGGCGCCCTCACCGATGGCTGGAACGGCGACGACCAGGCCGAGGTCGCCACCGGCCTGCTGCCCGTGGGCGCTGTCCACACCTACACCGTGACCGGCAAGGTCAAGGTGGCGGCGGCGGTGCCTGATTCGGTGCTGGAGTGTGAGATCACCGAGGCCGGGCGTACCGGTGTGTGGAACTCCACCACCGTGACCAACGGCGCCGGTACCGACGACGACGAGGACTGCATCCCGATCGACCGCGAGGGCGATGTCGATATCGCCAAGACGGTGACCGGGACGGCGCAACTCGCGGACGGCACCTGGCAGATCACCTACGACGTGGTGGCGACCAACGCCACCGAGGTCGTGGGGGTCTACAGCCTGACCGACACGCTGGAGTTCGGCGGTGACATCGTGGTGAACTCCGCGTCGTGGACCGGTCCGTCGTCCGGCACCTTCGCCGGTGACACTGCCACCCTCGCCACCGATGTGGCGCTGGGTGCTGGTGAGAGCCACACCTACGTGGTGACGGTCAACGCGACGGTCGACGCGGAGGCTTGGGCAGGGGAGACCCTGAAGTGCCAGGCCGGCGAGGGTGGCTCATCCGGTGGCTTCCTGAACACCGCTGAGCTGACGGTGAACGGGAATCCGAAGGAGGCCGAGGATTGCGCCGAGCCGTCGCTCCCGCTGATCCAGAAGACCGGCGCCGGCGCGGTGCAGGATCCGACGGACGCGTCGAAGTGGCTGGTCAGCTACAACATCAAGGTGACCGGTGGCGAGAACGACACGTTCTACGACCTGTCGGATCAGCCCGGCTTCGCGGCTGGCATCACCCTGGGTGATGGCACGGCGCAGCGCACAGACATCGGCAGCCAGCCGGTGGTGCCGATCACCTCGGGGGCGAAGTTCGCCATCGGTGTGCCGCTGGCGGCAAGCGCGGTTCACACCTATGTGGTGACGTGGATCGCCGATGTGACCGACGAGTTCGATCCGGACAGTGTGGATCTGCAGTGCTCGGGTGAGAACCCGCATGCGGGGCAGGCGTTCTACAACGCAGTTCGGCTGTTCGTGGGCGACGTCAACATCGATGACGACACCTGCATCCCGGTCGAGCAGCGGGTCTACCCGACGGTGACCAAGACGGCGACCTCGACCACACAGGGTTCGAACAGCAACTGGACGATCGTCTACGACGTGGTGGTGAACCTGCCGGCGAACGAGAAGGGTCTGGGGGCCGAGTACGACCTCACCGACACCCTCGACTTCGGCGACGGAATCACGGTCATCGGGGCGACCTGGACGGGTCCGGACAGCGCGTCCGGCACGTTCAGCGGGGTCAACGCCACCCTGGCGACGGACAAGACGATCGCCTCTGGCGCGACGCACACCTACACCGTGACAGTGGTCGCGGCGGTGAGCACCGCGTCCTTCGTGGAGGAGACGTACCAGTGCCAGATCGGCGAGACCGGTCCGGAGACCGGCGGCTTCCTGAACACCGTGCTGCTCAGCTCGGGTGGTCAGGTGAGCACCGACTTCGACTGCACCGAGCCGGAGCTGCCGACCGCCGAGTTGCCGGAGGAGGAGAATCCGACCGCCGTGCTTCCGTTCACCGGTAGTGATTCGGGTTGGCTGATCGGTGGCGCGTTGCTGGCAGTGCTGGCAGGTTCCGGCCTGCTGTTGATCGGTCGGCGGCGGCGGGAAGGAAACGTCGCCCGCTGACCCACAGACAAGCGGGGGCTGGGCTCGGAGGGATGCCCAGCCTCCGCTGCTGCTTCGCCCGTCGGGAGGCTTCGGCCTCCCGGCGGGCGAAGTCATTCGCACCTATCCTCCCGAGCAAGGGATACGGCCGGAAAAGGTCTCGCCTCAGGCTTGAAATAGGTACTATGTTCGAATACAATGGGGTCATGGGAGACCCGCTCGACTGGTGGACAGCCTCCGACAAGGTCGGACAGCTGTCGGGCCAGATCGCGCAGTTGCATGCCGAACTCGTGACGACGACCGCGCAGGTGATCGAGGACGAAGCCTGGGTCGGGGACGGTATCCGTTCGGTGGAACACTTCCTGGAATTCAAGACCGGGCTCGATCGCGGCACGGTGACCAAGGTGGTGAAGGTCGCCCGGCGGATGCCGGAGCTACCCGAGCTGATGGAGCTGTTGCGCACCGGGCGACTCACCCTGGATCAGGCGGCAGTGGTCGCCGAACACACCCCGGCCACGCACTCGGTCGACGTCACGAGGTTCGCCGAGAACGCTACGGTGGCCCAACTGCGGCGTGGTCTGGCCGGCTGGTTCCGTGATACCACCCGTACCCAGGAGCCGGTCGCGGATCGACCCGCTACGTTGCAGCTGATGACGTTCGATGGACGGTTCACGCTGAAGTACGCCACCAGCGACCAGGTGGCCGCCGCGCTGCTGGAGCAGGCGATCAGAGAAGCCAAGGACGCGCTGTTCACTGCCGGGAACGCTGAGGCGACCCTTGCCGACGGACTGGTCGAGGTTGCTTCCCGATCTCTGGCCGCCATCGACTCCTCCTCCCGGCGCAATCGGTACCGGGTGCTGGTGCATCTGGACACCGACGGCCAGTCCTGGCTGCACAAGAAGGGCGCGTTGCCGCAGCATGTGGTCGATCGGTACACCTGTGACGCCACCCTGCTGCCGGTATGGGAGACCGAAGGCAAGCCGGTCGCGGTGGGACGCTCCAGGCGAATCGTGCCCGACCGGGTCCGCCGGCTGATCGAGGATCGTGACAAGGGTTGCCGGTTCCCGGGTTGTCACGCCACCGGCTACCTCGAGGTGCATCACAAGAACCACTGGCGCGACGGTGGCACCACCGACCCGACCAACCTGTTGTGTCTGTGTGGTTTTCATCATGACGAGCACCACCATGGTGCGTTCACCATCGAGGGCGATCCTGAACGGGTCGACGGGCTGACCTTCCGCAATCATTACGGGCTGGTACTCAACCCGGCTCGGCCCGAACCAGCGCCACCGCCGGACCTGCCGCCACCCCGCTGGCGCGGGCCCACCGGAGAGCCCCTGCAAACCCGCTGGCTCCACTTCGAACCCAACCAACCCGAGCCCGTCAGGGCCGTCGGCTGATCAGGCGACACCGGTCGCCTCTTCGGCCTGCCGGGTCTGCTCCGAGGCATACCGCTGGGTCGCGTTCGCCGCGCAGACCTGCGCGGTGTCGCAGTCGTCGGGAAGCCGCAACCCTCTTGCCGCCTGATGGCTGGAAGCAGGCGGGGCAACCCTGACAAGGCGCCGACCGTTCTCCGGGCTCAGCTCCAGTGGTCGAGGAACACGCCGACGGTGAGTTCGCGCTGCCAAGGGCGGGCGCCGAGCAGCGTGAGCCGTTCAGCGAGCCAGGGTTCGTCGGCGGCCTCGGGGGCATCCCACAGCACGCGACGAACGGTGTCGGGTGAGATGAGGTTCTCCACCGGTAGCTGGAGTTCTTCGGCGCGAAGGACGAGAGCGGGACGGATCCGCGACCAGCGGGCGAACGCCTCGGGCCACCGGTGCTGCCAGGTCCTCGGCGGTGGCGGGCCGGCCGTGCGGGCCTGCCGCGGCGGCAGTTCGGCCTTGGGCAGCGCCAGGGCACGGGCGATGGCGTCCAGCCAATCCCGTTCGTAGCGGGCGGCGAACCGCATCGTGAAGCCGCGCTCCTGGCGCAGTTCGACCCGGGTCGGCACCGTCTTGGAATGCTCCACGCGCGCGGCGATCGCACTCACCGACCGGTCGTTCAGGACCCGGCCCGGGGCGCGGTCGTTCTCCCGGGCTATCTCGTCGCGGATCTGCCACAACTCACGCACCACCGCGAGCCCCAGCGGGCTGTGGACGTCGTGCAGGCCGGAGGTGCGCCGCCACGGCTCGGCGTGGCCGGTCGGGGGATCGCCGGCGTGGGCCGCCAGATGGGCGAACTCCTGATAGGCCCATTCGGTCTTGCCCGCGGCCTCCAGCTCGCCGATCAGCCAGGTGCGCAGATCGTCCAGGCGCTCCACGTCCAGCGCGGCATACACCAGCCACTCGATCGGGAGCGGGCGTCGTGACCAGTCGGCAGCCGAATGCTCCTTCAACAGGCTGATCCCGAGCGCCTGCTCCATCAGCGCGCTCAGATTCACCTTGGGCAGCCCGAGCAGGCGGGCCGCCAGCTCGGTGTCGAAGAGCCTCCGCGGGAGCAGACCGGCCTCGGCCAGGCAGGGTAGATCCTGGCTGGCCGCGTGCAGGATCCACTCGGCATCGACGAGCACGGCGGACAGGTCGGAGAGGTCGGCGCGAGATGTGCCTTCCTCGAAGGCCGTCGGATCCAGCAGGAAGCTGCCGGCGCCGGCGCGGCGGAGTTGGATCAGATAGGCCTTGCCCGAGTACCGGAAGCCCTGAGCCCGCTCGGTGTCGAGTGAGATCGGGCCTTCGCCGTCCGCCAGCTCGGCCAGCATCCTGCGGTACTCATCCGGGGTGTCCACCACCGGTGGAACCCCGCCGGCGGGGGTGGTGAGCACCGGGTAGCTGGGCGCTTCGACGGCGACCTGGTCCATCAGCGCGGTCTCGGCCCGGGGCGGCGGGGCAGGATGGAGATCACGCCGTCCGGCAACGGCGGCAGGCCCGCGGTCATGCAGAGCAGCTCCGACCAGGCAGCCAGGTGCGCAGTGAGCTGGTCACCGCTGGTGATCACCGGCGTCCATGAGGCCCGGAGCTCGATCTCAGCGCGTGGGGGGTCGTCGCTGATCGCGCCGAAGGCCTTGCTGGAGACGGCGGTGACGGTGCCGCTCGGTGCCGCGTAGCTCGCCTGGTTGCGCTCCAGGGCGTCGATCAGCCACGACCAGCCGACCTCGGTGAGCAGCGGGTCGGCGACCATCTCGGCGTCCACGTCCGCGCGGGCGTAGGTGACGCAGCGGAAGTCGCCTTCCCAGGAGGGATTGCCATCGGGATCGTGCAGCAGCACCAGGCGTCCGCTGCCCAGCTCATCGTCGTTCAGCGTGACCTCCGCGCTCACCGCAACCGCGAAGGGCGCGATCTTCTGGGGAGCGGGTAGTTCCTCGATCACCAACTCCGGCCGCCACCGCATCGAGGCAAGCGCTGTAACCGCCTCCTCGAACACTCGGGGCGTCGCCCGCTGGTATCTCGCTCCCACGTGGTGAGGGTAACTTTCCCGGACCCGGGAACCGCACCTGCCACGCCGGTCGAACCAGAACTGTTCGTCTGGTCAGGTGTCGAGGGGCTCGAAGGTCAGGCAGACCGAGTTGATGCAGTAGCGCAGATCGGTCGGCGTGTCGTAGCCCTCGCCGGCGAAGACGTGTCCGAGGTGGGAGTCGCAGGCCGAGCAACGGACTTCGGTGCGCGGCCGACCGGGAATGCTGGTGTCCTGCAGATACCGGACCCGCTCCTCGGCGGCGCTGGTGAAGAAGGACGGCCAGCCGCAGTGCGAGGCGAACTTGTGCTCACTGCGGAACAGCTCGGTGCCGCATGCCTTGCACCGGTAGATGCCGGGGGAGTCGAGCTCGGTGTACTCCCCGGTGAACGGACGCTCGGTTCCGCCTTCGCGCAGCACGTGGTACTCCATCTCGCTGAGCTGGGCCCGCCACTCGTCCGGGGTCTTGATGACGGTGAGTTCCATGGGTTCCTCCTGGCTCCACAGTAGGCGCAAACCCAAGCCGTCCGAACCCGGTGACGATCCGCGAGTCGACGCGCGCCGCCGGGGTGGCCCACCGGCTCCGTGCCGCTGGGTGAGGCCGGAGCGGAACGGAGCCGAGGCCGGCTGGTAGAATCAGGCGTCGATGCCTGAATCGAAACGCTCCCGCAAGCCCGCCATCGCGGGGTGGTCACTGACCGCCCTGGCCCTGATGCTGCTGGCGACCGCCGGGTGGATCCGATACCGGTTCGGGGCGATCGTCTTCGAGCAGTTCATCCTGCACATCCCGTTGGGCGGTGGCGGCACCGGTGATGACTCGCTCGTGTTCGAAGCACTGGTGGTGTGCGTCCTGATCCCGCTCGGCCTGGTCGCCACGGCCGTCCTGATCCGGCAGCAGCGGGGCTGGACGCTCACCGGACGCCGCCGCGTGGTGCTGCCTTCGCTGGCGCTGATCGTGTCGCTGGGGGTCCTGCTGACCGTGGTCGGCCTCCCTCGGTACGTCGCCGGTCAGCTGGACGGACGCAGTTTCGCCGCGTACTACGTCGCCCCGGAGCTCGGTGCCACCCCGGAGCGTCCGAGGAACCTGATCACCATCTACCTGGAGTCGATGGAGAACACGTTCGGCGACGCCGGCCTGTTCGGCCGCAACCTGTTGTCGGAGCTGGATGCCGCCACAGACGGCTGGGCGCGATACGACACCCTGCAGCAGTACCCCGAGGGTGGCTGGACGATGGCCGGCATCGTCAGCACCCAGTGCGCGATCCCGCTGAAGAGCCGCCTGCTGGTCGAGGGCATCAACCCCAACGACTTCGGCGAGCGGATGGAGAGCTACCTTCCCGGCGCCACCTGCCTGGGCGACCTGCTGTCGCAGGCGGGATACAGCAACACCTATGTCGGTGGTGCGAACACTCGATTCGCCGGCAAGGACACCTTCCTGAAGGACCACGGCTACACCTCGGTCCGCGGTCGGGAGTGGTGGGAAACGGGCGAGGATCCGTCCGAGATCTCCGTCTGGGGGCTTTCCGACCATCGGATGTTCGCGCACGCGGCCGAGACCCTGGACTCCCTGCGCGCGACCGGCCAGCCGTATCACCTCACCATGCTGACCCTCGACACCCACGAGCCCGGCGGGGTCTATCCGAGTTGCGCCACCGGCGACGCGGTGGCGATGGCGACCGCGATCACCTGTTCGTCGCGGGCTCTGGAGGGCTTCCTCACGCACCTGGAGGAGGTCGGCGCGCTGGAGGACACCGTCGTCGTGGTGATGGGCGATCATCTGAAGTCGACTGCCGAGGGTGGCTACTACAAGACCGAACTGGACGGCACCGCCGACCGCACCATCGTGCTGCGGGTCTGGAGCCCCGACCCGGTCGAGTTCACCCGCGAGGGCGCCGATCAGTTCAGCGTGCTGCCGACGATCCTGGAGTTGATGGGATTCGCGCCGCGAGAGGGCCGCGCCGGCCTCGGGGTGTCGTTCGTGGGCGATCATTCGCTGGCCGACACCGCGCTGGAACTGGATCCCGAGGAGTACACCTCCGTGGCGACCTCGCCCTCGTCCGATCTCTACCGAACGTTCTGGGAACCGGCCCCGGCCGCTGCCGAGACGGCCACGCCGACACCCCGGCAGGGCCAGCCGCACCAGTAGACACCACCCGTGGAGGTGTCGCCGGTGACCGCTACTCCCAGTTGGCGGGGTTCTTCTTGCTGGGCTGGACGCGCGGGGGCTCGCCGGGCATCTTGGGATACTCCGGGGGGTAGGGCAGTTCACCCTCGCCGGCGGCGGCATCGGTTTCGTACCATTCCAGCGCGGTGTCGAGCCCGCCGGGCTCGGCGTCCTCAAGCTCCTGCCACAGGTCGCCGAGACGAGCGAAGCGCTCGGGCATGGTGAGGAGGGTGAAGTCGTCGGGAGCGACGGAGGGCAGCTCCTCCCAGGCGACCGGGGCGGAGACCCGTCCCAACGGCGTGGGCCGGATCGAATAGGCCGAGGTCATCAACCGATCGCGGGCCATCTGGTTGAAGTCGACGAAGATGCGCTCGCCGCGCTCCTCCTTCCACCAGTTCACCGTCACCACCTTCGGCATCCGGCGGGCGAGTTCGCGTCCGACCGCGATCGCAGCATGGCGGGCGTCGATGAAGTCGGAGCGGCGGATCGGCGCGAAGACGTGCAGTCCGCGGCCGCCGGAGGTCTTCGGGAAGCCGGTGAGCCCGGCCTTCCGCAGCACCTCGCGGAGCTCGAGCGCTGCCGCAACCGCCATGGAGAAGTCGGAACCGGGCTGCGGGTCGAGGTCGATCCGCAGCTGGTCGACCGCTTCGGTGTCGGGCGCACGAACCGGCCAGGGGTGGAAGCGGACGGTGCCGAGGTTGACCATCCAGACGATGCTGGCCAGGTCTGCCGGGGCGACCTCGACCGCGGTGCGGCCGGAAGGGAAGGTGATGGTGGTGGTCTGCACCCACTCGGGCGTCGCCGAGGGAGCCCGCTTCTGGTAGAACGCCTCGCCGCGTCCGTCCGCGCGGGTGGCGACCACCACGTCCTCGCGCACCCCGCCGGGCCAGCGTTCCATCGTGGTGGGGCGATCCCGCAGCGCGTTCAGGATGCCCGGCCCGACCGACAGGAAATACTCCGCCACCCCCCGCTTGGTCACCCCGAGCTCGGCGAAGTAGGGCTTGTCAGGACTGGAAAGCCGCACCGCCCGTCCGTCCACTTCGAGTTCGATCGCCGTGGTAGCCATGCGTTTCACCCTACGGGAGTTCCCAGATTCCGCCGAGGGGTACCGCTACCCACGCATCAGGGGGCTGGCGACACCCGGACGCTGAGCAGGTCTGGTCAGCGGCCCAGGATCTGGTCCAGATCGAAGGAGACGACCTCCTCCAGCTGATCGAAGGTGCACGAGACGGGGTCGCGGTCCTCCCGCCAGCGCAGGAAGCGGGCGGTGTGGCGGAATCGCGTCCCTTCCATGTGCTCGTAGCCCACGGTGCAGACCAGTGGCGGGGCGATCAGGTGGGTCTCCTTCAACTCGGCGCTCCAGCGGCTGATCGAACCCGGACGACGGCCCTCCACCTCGGCGCTCGCCCAGGGATGGGCGGTGCCCGCGGGAAGCTCCAGCGCGCCCAGCCGGGTGGCCAGGGACGCCCGCGTGGGTTCGGGGAAGGCCGCCGCGACCCCCACGAAGTGCAGTACGCCGGCGGCGTCGTAGAGGCCCAGCTGAAGGGAACCCAGCAGCCGGCGCTCGGGGGTGGAGTTCTTGTGCAGCCGGTACCCGGCCACCACCACGTCCGCCTCCCGCTTGTGCTTGATCTTCGCCATGGCACGCTTGCCGGGCAGGTACTGAGCGTCCAGGGGCTTGGCGACGACGCCGTCCAGGCCGGCGCCCTCGAACTCGGAGAACCAGCGCCGGGCCAGCTCCAGATCGGTGGTCAGGGGAGTGAGGTGCACCGGCGGGTCGGAGTGGGCGAGCGCCCGTTCCAGCGCCTCGCGGCGTTCGGCGAAGGGTTGTTCCATCAGGGAGACATCGTCCAGCGCCAGCAGATCCCAGGCGACGAAGGAGGCGGGCGTGGTGTTCGACAGCAGCTCGATCCGGCTCGCCGCCGGATGGATCCGCTCGGTCAGCCTGACGAAGTCGAGCCTGGTGCCCGCGATCACGATCAGCTCGCCGTCCAGCACACAGCGTGGGGGAGTGTTGGCCAGCAGGCCGGCGACCACCTCGGGGAAGTAGACGGTCAGGTCACGACCGTTGCGGGAGACCAGCGACACCTCGTCGTTGTCGCGGAACACCAGGCAGCGGAACCCGTCCCACTTCGGCTCATAGGCCATCCCCGGCGGAATCGAGGCGACCGGCCGGGCCAGCATCGGCTCCAGCGGCGGGGCAATGGGCAGACTCATGATGTCCTCCTGCGCAACATGGGCGTCATCCTTCCACCGGTTGGCGTTCTTCGGCAGACTACGGCCATGGCAAAGAAGCAGAGCAGGACCGCATCGGCTCCGTTGAGCTCGCTGTTGCGGGTTCCTTCCGGTCCGGTGTCGATGGCGGACTTCGATCCGGCGGCCGCGCCGGGCTTCCCGGGTAGGAACAAGGACGACGCGCCGGCGCAGATGGCGGCGATCACGCCGGAGCTCTCCGACCTGCAGGAGCGGCTGTACGCCCACGGCCGCAGCGACCCCGAGCACGCGCGGAGCGTGCTGGTTGTGCTACAGGGGATGGACACCTCGGGCAAGGGCGGGGTGGTACGGCATGCGATCGGCCTGGTCGATCCGCAGGGAGTGCAGCTGAAGTCGTTCAAGGCGCCGACCGCGCAGGAGCGGGCGCAGCACTACCTGTGGCGGATCCGCAAGGCCCTGCCGACCGGCGGCATGATCGGCATCTTCGATCGCTCCCACTACGAGGACGTCCTGGTGGTGCGGGTGGAGAGCCTGGTGCCCGAGGAGGTCTGGAGCCGGCGCTACGACGAGATCAACGAGTTCGAGGCGGAACTGGTGGCGGGTGGAACGACGCTGATCAAGTGCATGCTGAACGTGTCGTTCGGTGAGCAACTGGCCCGGCTGAAGGCGCGGCTGGACGATCCGACCAAGTACTGGAAGTACAACCCCGGTGACCTCGATGCCCGCGCCAAGTGGCCGGCCTACCAGGAGGCCTATGCGGCCGCGCTGGAGCTGTGCAACACCGACCTGGCGCCCTGGTACGTGATTCCGGCAGATCGCAAGTGGTATCGCAACTGGGCAGTCGCCGAGCTGCTCCGCGAGACGCTGGCGGGCCTGGACATCGATTGGCCGAAGGCCGACTTCGACGTGGAGGCCGAGAGGGCGCGTCTCGCTGCCGCGGAGTAGCCACGGATGCCGGAGGTGATCCGGACGGTGGGCACGCGCCCTTGAGCTACGCGCTGACCACCGTCAGGTGCGGCTGCTGAGGCTCGTCGAGTTCCTCGGCGAGGCCGAAGTCGAGCAGGTCCATCGCCGCGAAGGCGTAACGCGCCAGCACGAGATCGAGTACCTCTCGGGCGGCGCCGATCGGCTCACTGACGGAGACCGCGCCGTACCGGTAGGCCAGGTCGGCCTGGGCATGGTAGGAGGTATCCGCGCTCAGGAAGAACGAGCCGACCGCGATGTGACGCCGGCCCTGGGCTCGGAGCCCCATGATCGCCTGCGCGACGGACGGCCCGGAGTCGTCGGCCACGGCCGTGAGGCAGGGCAGCTTGTGGTGGGTGGACCACTGCCGGGCGCGACGGGCCAGCAGGGCGCTGCCGCGCACATCGCCGGAGGACTCTGCCGAAAGCACGAGGCCGTCCAGTTCGAGGCAGCGGGCATGCGACAGCGCTGCGCGCAGTCGTTCGTCCAGCACGGTCAGCAGACCGAGCTCAGGCCCGATCGGACGTGAGATGGCGAACCGGGCGTTGGGGTGGGTCGTCCGGCAGCGCTGCGCCAGCACCTCGACGTCCACGTCGGCCTCGATCGCATTGGTGAGGTGCAGCGGGACGAAGACGATCTCGTGGATGCCCTGCTTGACCAGCTGGGAGACCACCTGGCTGCCACTGGGTGGGCACTGATCCAGGAACGCGCCGTGCACCGTGATTTCCGGACGCAGGCTCTGCAGACCCTTGCGAAGCTCATGCGTAACCTGGGCCACCCGCGGGTCGGGGCTGCCCTTGGACACAACCACCAGTGCTGGAGCCGTCATGTAACGTGCCTTCCTGGATCTTCGAAGGGGACGGCTCCGTTGCCGGTTCTCTTGCCATAACAGGGTCCTCCCATGGGAGGACTGTTGGCAACTCGCCGCGCCGCCATCTGAGACAGCCATCCGAATATTGAGACGTATTGAGCTGTCGGCGGCTCGCGGCCCGATGCCGAGATCGAACATTGGGTGGGCGTAACTGGGTTCGAACCAGTGACCTCTTCGGTGTGAACGAAGCGCGCTACCACTGCGC
>CAYSZZ010000028.1:0-52131 GCA_964435735.1 uncultured Propionibacteriaceae bacterium | reverse complement strand
TTCTTCTCCTCCGCTGCGCTCCCCCGAACAACTTCGCGGGGACCCCGCATGAACGCCCTCGCGCGGCTGTCGCCGTTCCGGCTGTGGTCCCGATCGTTGCCGTTCCGGGTGGTGATGCTCACCATCGGCGCATCGATCGCCATCCTGGCAGCGACAGGGTGGTTCCTGCTCGACCAGTCCAGCCGGGGCATCATCGAGGGGAAGACCCAGGCATCGGTGGCCGAGGCATCGGCGGTGATCCAGTCGATGCAGGGGGACCTCTCGTCCACCGATCTGCAGACCACCTCGGTGAACCAGCGGCTCGAGCGACTGGCGCGCGAGGCGGTCAATCGGGGCCAGTTCGGCAACCAGTACTTCGTGGTCGTCGAGACCCCGGTCTCGCAGATCGCGAGCCCCGGCTTCGACCCGCTGAGCATTCCGGCCGGCATTCGCAGCAAGGTGGCGACCGGAGACGGACTGTGGAGCACCCCGGCCCTGATCGAGTTCACCGACGGCCGCGAGAGCGCCCCGGGCCTGGTGGTGGCCACCAACCTGCAGGCACCGGGACAAGGGGCCTACCCGGTGTTCTTCGTGTTCTCGACCGCCCAGGAACGCCAGACTCTGGCGGTCGTCCAGCAGGCCACCCTCGCGACCGGGCTGTTCCTGCTGTTCGGCCTGGCGCTGACGGTGTATCTGATCTCGATGCAGGTGCTGCAGCCGGTCAGGGCCGCGCGGCGGGCCGCCGAGCGGCTGGCGGCCGGCCACCTGGAAGACCGGATGGACGTGGTCGGCACCGAGGACCAGGCCTCGCTGGCGAGGTCCATGAATCACATGGCTGAGCAACTGGCCCGCAAGATCTCCGAGCTGGAGGGACTGTCGCTGGTGCAGCAGCGATTCGTCTCCGATGTCTCGCACGAGTTGCGCACTCCGCTGACGACCATCCGGATGGCCGCCGAGGTGTTGCACGCGAACCGCTCCTCCTTCGATCCGCTGACGGCTCGCTCGTCGGAGTTGCTGGCGACCGAGCTGGATCGTTTCGAGGCGCTGCTGACCGACTTGCTGGAGATCTCGCGCTTCGACGCCGGGGCGGCCGAGCTGGCGCTGGATCACACCGATCTGGCCGTGCTGGTCTCCGAGGAGGTGGAGGCCGTGGCCCCGCTGGCTGACGAGTTCGGCACCGAACTGGTCCTGGACGCGCCGCTCGCCTGCCGTGCCGAAGTGGACTCCCGGCGGATCCGGCGGATCGTCCGAAACCTGCTCACCAACGCGATCGAGCACGGTGACCGGCGTCCGATCAGCATCCACGTCCGGGGGAGTGAGGATGCCGTCGCGATCGCCGTGCGCGACCGTGGTGTCGGGTTGACCCGGTCCCAGGCGCAATTGGTGTTCGACCGGTTCTGGCGTGCCGACCCGGCCCGCGCCCGGCGCCTGGGCGGTACCGGCCTGGGATTGTCGATCGCGCTGGAGGACGCGCGGCTGCACGGCGGCCTGCTCTCGGCGTGGGGAGGCCCTGGCCAGGGTGCCCAGTTCGTCCTGACCCTGCCTCGGAGGGCAGGCCACGAGATCCAATCCCCGCCTTGGCCGCGTCGGCCACCGGATGTGGAGGAGTCCGTCGATGTGGCGTCCTAGGGAAGCGCGGGTGAGCGGCGGGGGCCACCCGACGGCATCTCGCCGGACGGGCGAGCATCGGCGGACTCACCGGAGCTCGGCCATGGTCGGCGCGCTGGTGGCCGTGGTGCTGATGGTCGGGTGCGCGACGGTTCCGACCACCGGCCCGGTGCGCGAGCACGAATCCGGCGGCCAGCAGATCGAGTCCGGAGTGAAGGTGGCCCCGGTGCCACCCGCTCCCGGCGCGTCACCCATGCTGATCGTCGAGGGCTTCCTGCATGCGATGGGCACGGACCAGGCGGGCTTCGCGGTTGCTCGGCAGTACCTCACCCCGGCAGCCGACGCCGCCTGGCGACCGGAGTCGGGCACGCTGATCTATGCCGACGGCTACCAGCCGCGCGAAGCCGACACCAGCACCGACGACAAGCCGGTCATCACCCTGGAGTCGGTACTCACCGGAAGCCTCGACAGGCTGGGCGAGTACCGCGAGGCCAGCGGCGGTCATCGCCAGGAATTCGGGCTGGTGCTCAGTGGCGGTGAGTGGCGAGTCTCCCGGCCGCCCGACGGCCTGCTGATCTCGCGCTATCACTTCCAGACCAACTACACCGTGCTGGATCTCCATTTCATGGACACCACGAGCGCGGTGCTCGTGCCGGATCGGCGTCACGTGGCCCTGAACGTGCTCACACCGCAGCTGGTCGTCGACACGCAACTCGCCGGCCCGTCGGAGTGGCTGGCCCCGGTGGTGCGGCAGGCTCCCTGGTCGAGGTCGTTGGTCGAGGAGGTGGAACTGCTGCCGCAGGGTGTGGCCGTGCTGCACCTCGGATCGGTCGCTGCGCAGTTCTCCGATGCGCAGCGGAGCATTCTGATGGCCGAGTTCACCACCACGCTGACCGCCCTGCCGCAGGTCGCGGCCGTCCAGTTCAGTGTCGGCTCCACCTTGCTGGCGCGGCCCGGCACCAGCACGGTGACCCTCACTGCCGCCGACTTCGCCGACCTGGCGGCCGCCGGGCGGGCGGGCGGCCAGCTGCTCATCGCGCGAGAGAACGTGGTCTACCCGGTCCTGGCGCGGGAGCCGTGGACCGAGGGCGGGCCGATCGCCGGCGGCCTGACCGCACCGGGAGCGATCGCCGCCCGCGCCGACCTTGCGGAGATCGCGGCGGTCAACCCCGAGGGCACCCGGCTGGCGGTCAGCGCCGGCTCCGACTCCGAGATCGAGTTGCGGGAGGGCAAGCGGTTGCTGCGTCCGGACTACTCCCGACTGAACGAGTTGTGGACGGTCGGCGATGATGCCGGAGCCTCGGGATTCGTGGCGTACGGGGCCGACGATCACCAGGTGATCCCGGTGTCCGTGTCGCCGGAGTTCCCGGCTGACGCGGTGCGGGCCTTCCGGCTCTCTCCCGACGGCACCCGGATCGCCCTGGTGCTGGACGGCCCGCAGGTGGAGGGGTTGACAGTGGAACAGGTCGGGATCGCCCGGATCGTGCGCACCACCGATGGCATCCTCCTGGAGGGCTTCCGGCCGGTCACGGTCAGCCCACCGGCCGAGGCGGCCCGGAGCATCCTCGACGTCGGCTGGAAGTCTGCAACCGAGTTGCTGGTGCTGGTGTCGCATCGGGTGACCTCAAGCGTCGTTGCGGTGGATCAGGACTCGGCGCACGCCGAGGACATCGGTCCGGCCGACGTCGCCGGCCTGAGCGAGGTGGCGGTGGTGCCCGGTGGACAGGCGGTGCTGCGCGGGGACGGTGGGGTCTACCGCTATGAGGGTCCGTTCAACTGGGAACTCACAGGGCTGGAAGCGGACGCGATCACCTACTCCTGAGGCTGTGGAGAACTGGCACAACCGGCCATCGGCGGCCAGGATGGGCCAGCATGCGGTGGATCGATGCGGCGGCGGATCTCGTGCTGGGGGCACGGTGCGCGGGCTGTGATGTCCCCGCCTTCGGGCTCTGCCCCGGCTGCACGGCCCGGTTGGGACGGCTTGCGCCGGTCCTCGTCTCACGCCCGGTGGACGGCTTTCCGCCGACCGTCGCGGCGGGCCCGTACCGGGCCGAACTGCGGCGGGTCGTCCTGGCGGCGAAGGAACGCCAGTCGCTGATCCAGGTGCCGCTACTGGCTCGGCTGCTGGCACGAGCAGTGGCCGAACTGCTGCTGCAGGGCGAGCCGCGGCTGCCGGTGACCCTGGTGCCGGTGCCGTCGGTGCGGGTGCGGGTGATCGAGCGCGGGATCGACCTGACCTTCGCCCTGGCCGCCGGTGCGACACGGCAGTTGCGCCGGTGCGGGGTGCGAGTGCGGGTGGCCCGGGCGGTGCGGTTGGCGCGCGAGCCGGACGACCAGGCCGGCCTGGGCCGGCGGGAGCGCATGGTCAACACTCAGGGCGCCTACCGGTGCCTGCCGCGATTGCTCGCCGGATCCGTCATCGTGATCGACGATGTGGTGACCACCGGCGCGACCCTGGCTGCTGTGTCGAGTGCCCTCCGAGAGGCGGGGTGGGAGCCCTTCGGTGCGGCGACGGTCGCGCAGACGCAGCGACGCGGGGGCCTGATGGCCCCCGCGTCGTGATGGATGAATCAGATCGCCTGGCTTCCGCTCTCGCCGGTGCGGACCCGGACGACCTCGGAGATGTCGACCACCCAGATCTTGCCGTCACCGACCGACCCGGTCTGGGCGCCCTGCAGGATGACCCCCATCAGCGTCTCCGCTTCGGCGTCGTCGACCAGGACCTCCACCTTGACCTTCTGGATGAAGTCGATGGTGTACTCCGCACCGCGGTAGACCTCGACGTGACCCCGCTGGCGTCCGTAGCCGGAGACCTCGGTGATCGTCATGCCGGCGACGCCGTGGCGCACCAGCGCCTTCTGGACATTTTCCAGCTGTTCGGGCTGGATGATTGCTGTGACCAGCTTCACTTGTCAGACTCCTGTCTTTTCAGTCTCGGGGAGGTCGTCCTTGGTCAGCACCAGGGTGCGTTGCACCTTGCTGGAGTAGTAGACCGGGCTGAGGTCGTAGCCGGCCTCGGAGTGCTCGGCCAGGTCGATACCACCGAGCTCATCGGCGGCGCTGACCCGCCAGCCCATCGTGTACTTCAGCGCCAGGGCGATCACCAGGGTCGCCACCAGCGAGTAGGCCGTCGCCGAGAAGGCACCAAGGGCCTGCAGGCCGAGCTGACCGAAGCCGCCGCCGTAGAAGAGGCCGGTCGCATTGTCCGGGATCGCGGGATCCGCCAGCAGGCCGATCAGCAGGGTGCCGACCAGGCCACCGACCAGGTGGACGCCGACCACGTCGAGCGAGTCGTCGTAGTTGAACCGGTACTTCAGGCCGACCGCGAAGGCGCAGGCGACGCCGGCGGCAAGGCCGACCAGCAGCGCTCCGACCGGATTCACCGAGCCGGCGGCCGGGGTGATCCCGACCAGACCGGCGACGATGCCCGAGGCGGCTCCGAGGGAGGTGGCGTGCCCGTCCCGCAGCTTCTCGACGACCAGCCAGCCCAGCATCGCGGCGGCGGTGGCGGCCAGCGTGTTCACCCAGGCCAGGGAGGCGATCGCGTCAGCGGCCGCGGCAGAGCCGGCATTGAAGCCGAACCAGCCGAACCACAGCAGGGCGGCGCCCAGCATCACCAGGGTCATGTTGTGCGGGCGCATCGGTCTGGTGCCGAATCCGATCCGTGGCCCGACCACGATGGCCAGGATGAGTGCGGCGGCGCCGGCGTTGATGTGGATCGCCGTGCCACCGGCGAAGTCGATGACCCCGAGGCTGCCGATCCAGCCGCCGTCACCCCACACCCAGTGGGCGACCGGGAAGTAGACCAGGGTGGCCCAGATGATGCTGAACACGACCCAGGTGCCGAACTTGACCCGGTCGGCGATGGCACCGGAGATCAACGCGACAGTGATGATCGCGAAGGTCGAGCCGAATGCCACACCGGCGAAGGTGGGTAGGTCGACTTCGGCCTCGCCGACGATGCCCGCCAGCCCGAAGTACTCGAACGGGTCGCCGATCAGGCCGCCGATCGAGGTGGCCGAGGACATGCTGTAGCCGTACAGCACCCAGAGCACACCGACGATGCCCATGGAGATGAAGCTCATCATGATCATGTTCAGGACACCTTTGGCCCTGACCATGCCACCGTAGAAGAGGGCGAGACCGGGGGTCATCAGCAGCACGAGTGAAGCACTGGTCAGGACCCAGGCGGTGTCGCCGGAGTTGAGTTCGAGAATCATAGGTGTCAGGCTGTCCGATCGCTGTTACGTGCGGTGGCGCTGGGTGTTACGGCGCCGTTAGCCGCTGTTACAGCCTTGTTGCGGGACGACTCGGCGGCGTGGACGGAATGCTTTCAACTCCATCCATGGACCACTACGGTGGGGGTATGGCACCCAGGCCGGTCTCCTCCGCTTCGCGGGAGGGGCAGGTCCGGTGCCACGGTTGTCTTCGGGCACTCCTCGCCCCGAGGCGTGCCGACCCTGGCACCGTAGAGCAGGAGGGTTGACATGGATGTCCTTGTTACCGGTCGTCACTGCCAGATCTCAGACGATTACCGGGCCCGCGTGGAAGAGAAGCTCGCCGCGATCGAGAAGCTCAAAGACCGCGTGATCCGGATCGATGTGCAGGTGACCGCCAACAGCCACAAGCGTCAACCCGACCAATCCACGAAGGTGGAGATCACGCTGCGCAGCAAGGGGCCGGTGGTCCGGGCCGAAGCGAGCGCGGAGGACAAGCTGGTCGCTTTCGACCGTGCGCTGGACCGGCTCAAGTCGCAGTTGCGACGGGCCTCCGACCGGCGCAAGACGCACCGGGCGCTGAAGACGGAGCCGGCGCTGAGCGAGGCCGGCGCGGTGGCAGCCGAACCGTTGCAGACCGAGGAGCTGGACATCCAGACCCTGCCCGGGGGGCTCGAAGTCACCGGCGACGGTCCGTTGGTGGTGCGGGAGAAGTTCTTCGAAGCCACCCCTTTGACCCTCGCCCAGGCGCTGGACCAGATGGAACTGGTGGGCCACGACTTCTTCCTCTACGTGGATGCCGAGAGCGGCGCGCCGAGCGTGGCCTATCGCCGCAAGGCCTATGACTACGGTGTGATCCACCTCAGCGTCAGCA
The DNA here is from genome assembly GCA_964435735.1 of uncultured Propionibacteriaceae bacterium. GTDB lineage: Bacteria > Actinomycetota > Actinomycetes > Propionibacteriales > Propionibacteriaceae > Propionicimonas. The sequence continues at coordinate 45,453 of CAYSZZ010000028.1, read as the reverse complement.
GGCATGGCGCTGAGTAGAGCAGAACTGAGCCCGGCCCTGGCGCGGCGGGTCGCGCTCGCCGCGCAGGGGTTCGGTCGGGGTTGGCCCGGCACCGTCACGTCCCGGCACCTGCAGCAGGCGGTCGATCGGATCAGCCAGCTGCAGATCGATTCGGTCAACGTGGCGGTGCGGGCGCACTACATGCCGCTGTTCGCCCGGCTCGGACCCTATGATCGTGCGCTGCTGGACCGGGCGGCAGGACGGGCGCCCCGTCGGCTCTTCGAGTACTGGGGGCACGCGGCCTCCCTGATCGACGTGGGGCTGCAGCCCGCGCTCCGGGGGCGGATGAGACGTCACGAGCGGTCGGAACCTTGGCCGGCGATCCAGCGGATCCGCGCGGAACACCCTCACCTGGAACAGCAGGTGCTCGACTTCGTCGCTGCCGAGGGTCCGGTGACCGCTCGGCAGATCGAACACCCCGAGGCCCGCCAGCGAGCCCCGTGGTGGAACTGGTCGCAGGCCAAGCACGTCCTGGAATGGCTGTTCGCCGCCGGCCAGGTGACTTCCGCCGGCCGGAACAGCCAGTTCGAGCGCCGCTACGACCTGCCCGAGCGGGTCCTGCCGGTGTCGGTCATCTCGACCCCCACTCCCGACGACGACGAGGCTGCGCGCATCCTCGTGCGTCACGCGGCCGCGGCGCTGGGCATCGCCACCGAACGCTGCCTGGCCGACTACTTCCGGCTGAGCATCGCGACCACCCAGCTGGCGATCGCAGAGCTGGTGGACGCCGGTGAGCTGATCGAGACCCCGGTGCGCGGCTGGAAGCGGCGCAGCTACCTGTGGCACCAGGCCCGGCTGCCGCGTCGAATCGGCGTCGATGCCCTGGTCAGCCCGTTCGACTCGCTGGTCTTCGAGCGGCAGCGACTCACCGACCTGTTCGGTGTCGACTACCGGATCGAGATCTACACCCCGGCGGCGCAACGCCGATACGGCTACTACGTCTATCTCTTCGTCATGGACGACGCCATCGCCGCTCGGGTCGATCTCAAGGCCGACCGCGCCGCAGGTGCGCTGCTCGTCCAGGCCTCCTGGCTGGAGCCCGGCGCCCCCGAAGCAGAGACGGCCGTCCGGTTGACGGCCAGCCTGCGAGCGATGGCGGACTGGCTGGAGTTGGACGACGTGATCGTCCGACCGGTCGGGACGCTGGCCAGTGCCCTGGCCGCCGGCGTGTGACGTCCAGGAGCGAGCGTTCTCAGCCGACGCGACCGATGCCGGTGCTGTGGGGGTTGAGCCCGGTGTCGCCGGCCTGTTGCCGGGCCAGATCCGGGTTGTCCGTGCGGTGGCGCTGGGCGTAGGCGGCGTCCTCGTCCCCGGCGTGGACATGGGTCGGGTCGAGCACCCGGGCCAGGAAGGCGCGGGTGCGGTCCTCCTTCGGGTTGCCGATGACCTCGTCGGGCGGGCCCTCCTCGACGATCACGCCACCGTCCATGAAGATCACCCGATCGGCGACCTCACGGGCGAAGGCCATCTCGTGGGTGACCACCATCATGGTCATACCGTCGCGGGCGAGGTCACGCATGACCGAGAGCACATCGCCGACCAGTTCGGGATCCAGCGCCGAGGTGGGCTCGTCGAAGAGCATCATCTCCGGATCCATCGAAAGCGCCCGGGCGATGGCCACGCGCTGCTGCTGGCCGCCGGACAGCTGAGCCGGGTATGAGTGGCCACGGTCTCCCAGGCCGACCTTCTCCAGGTTCTCGTGGGCTATCCGCCGGGCTTCGGTCCGGTCCTTCTTCAGCACCCGTATCAGTGCGATGGTGCAGTTCTGCAGAGCGGTCAGATGAGGGAACAGATTGAACTGCTGGAAGACCATCCCGGCCAGGGTCCGCAGCCGGTCGATGTCGGCGTCGGGGTCGGTGATCTCCTCGTTCAGGATGAAGACCCGGCCCTTGGTGGGCTCCTCCAGCATGTTCACACAGCGCAGCAGGGTGGACTTCCCGGAACCGGAGGGACCGATGATGCACACCACCTCACCCCGGTGGATCGTGGTGGTGATTCCCTTGAGAACCTCGAGGTCGCCGAAGGATTTGTGGAGGTCGTAGATCTGGATCTCGTCCTCGCGGTTGCCGGTGGGGATCTGGGTCATCGGGTTGCCTTCCGCTGCCGGGCTTCCATCCGCCGCACGACGTAGCTGAGCGGAAGCGTGATGATCAGGTAGCAGAACCCGGCCACCACCAGGGGAGTGATATTGGCCTGGGAGTTGGCCATGTCACGGCCGAACTTGGTGAGCTCGTAGGCCGAGGTGGTCAGGCCGATCACGTAGACCAGGGAGGAGTCCTTGGTCATCAGCACCAACTCGTTGGTCAGCGGTGGGGTGATGATCCGGAAGGCCTGCGGCAGCACGATCCGCTGCATCGACATTCCCGGCGGCATGCCGAGTGAGCGCGCGGCCTCTATCTGTCCCTTCGGGACCGCCTGGATGCCGGCCCGGATGGTCTCGGAGATATAGGCGGCCGAGACCATGCCCAGCGCCGTCCAGACCGTGCCGTAGGGGTCGAACGGGAACTGGAAGCCCTTCAGCGCCGTGCCCAGCAGGCTGAACGCGAGAAAGACGATGATCGCGGGCAGCCCGCGGAAGAACTCGACGTAGATGGTCGCCAGCCACCGGTAGGGCCCCACCTGGGAGAGTCTCATCAACGCCAGGATGGTCCCCAGCACGAGCCCGAAGATGAAGGCACCGGCGGTGTAGATGATGGTGTTCAGGAAGGCTCGGCCCAGTGCCGGGCTGATCGTCTGGACCACCAGGTCGGGCCGGAAGAACACCTGCTGAATGGCGTGGCCGTCGACGGTCAGGATGGCGAGTACCACGATCGCCACCAGCACCGCGTACTGAACGATGCGAATACGCTGGGCGCGCTTGCGGGGTGACAGCTTCTTCTTGACCGACGTCGTCGTCGTGATGGTGGTCATCTGGTCTCCCGGGATCTGCCTGGCCGGGGCCGGCCCGTGGCCGGCCCCGACTCAGGACACTGGCGGCTCAGCCCTTGACCAGCAGCGCCTGGGTGGCGTTGAAGTAGGGGTCGGTGAAGGGCGCGGCGGCGTTGCGCTCCTCGGTGATGGTGATCGCGGCGGCGCCCAGGTCGCACTTGCCGGCCGCGAAGACGGCACCGGAAGTGATCTGGCCGAACTCGATGTCGACGATCTTCTGGGTCACCCCGAGCTTCTTGGCGATGACATCGGCCAGGTCGACATCGAAGCCGATGATGGTCGAGTTGTCCTCGTCGAGGTACTGGAACGGCCGGTAGGCGAGGTGGGTGCAGACGGTGAGTGCGCCGGCCTCGACCAGCTTCGGCTCGCCGGTGACTTCGGTCGAGTCACCCAGCAGACCGTCCGGGGCGTCGGTCCCGAACCACTTCTGGTAGATCCCGTTGAACGTGCCGTCGGCCTTTGCCTCGGCGAAGGCGGCGTTCGCGGCGCTCAGCAGGCCGGGGTTGTCCGCGCCGACGTTGAAGCCGTACTGCTCGCCGGTGTCGAACTCGGTGACCACCTTGGTGGTGGGGTTCTGCACGGCGAAGTCGTAGAGCACGCCGTTGTCGTTGATCGCGGCGTCGGCCGTGCCCGCGAGCACCGCGTTGGCCGTGCCCGGCAGGTCTTCGAAGACCTTGATCTCGTAGCCGAACTCTGCCTGGTGCTCCTCGGCGTAGTCCTTGCCGGTGGTGTCGGTCTGGACGGCCAGGGTCTTGCCCTTCAGGTCGGCCAGGCCGGTGATGCCGCCGGAAGACTCGCCACCCGGTTCCGGAGAGGCTGGCTGCGAGTTGGCGCAGCCGGTGAGGACGAGAGCGAGCGCGGCGGTCGCGCCTGCGGCGCGGAGCGTGGACTTCATGCGGGTCCTTCCTGGTCGGGATATCCCGGTGATGATGTCACTGGATTGTTGCAGCCGTGCTACAGCGGACGCGAGGCGTCCCATCAGGCGTGACGGCCGGAGAGCCGGCACGGCGCCGATTGAGGTCGGAGTCGGCCGGTGCCGGCAGTCCCGCGTGGCGGCGGGCCGCGGCCGGATGGGGCTGTGGACGCAGGGTAGGATGAACTCCGCTGCCGCGCCAGGCGCGGCCCGATGCGTTGCCCGATCAGGAAGCGAACACCGTGGCTCTACTCGACAAGCTGCTGCACATGGGCGAGGGCAGGACCCTCAAGAAGCTCAAGGCGGTAGCCGTCCAGGTCAACTCCATCGAACCCGACTACCTCGAGATGTCGGACGAGGAACTACAGGGCCAGACCGCGGAGCTGCGGCAGCGCCGCGAGGACGGCGAATCGCTGGACGAGCTGATGCCCGAGGCCTTCGCCACCGTCCGGGAGGCGAGCCGGCGGGTGCTCGGCAAGCGGCACTTCGACGTCCAGATCCAGGGCGCCGCGGCACTGCACTGGGGCAACATCGCCGAGATGAAGACCGGTGAGGGCAAGACCCTGGTCGGCGTGATGGCGTCCTACCTGAACGCGCTCGACGGCAAGGGCGTCCACGTCGTCACGGTGAACGACTACCTGGCCAAGTTCCAGTCCGAGCAGATGGGCCGGATCCACCACTTCCTGGGGCTCTCGGTCGGTGCGATCCTGTCGCAGATGACCCCGGCGGAGCGCAAGCTCGCCTACGCCGCCGACATCACCTACGGCACCAACAACGAGTTCGGCTTCGACTACCTGCGCGACAACATGGCCCTGGCGCTGGACGACTGCGTGCAGCGCGGCCACCACTACGCGATCGTGGACGAGGTCGACTCGATCCTGGTGGACGAGGCCAGGACCCCCCTGATCATCTCCGGCCCGGCCGAGGACAACTCCGCGTGGTACCCGGAGTTCGCCAAGCTCGTCAAGGGCCTGCAGCGCGACGTCCACTACGAGGTCGACGAGAAGAAGCGGACGGTCTCGGTGCTCGGCCCCGGCATTACAGCTGTAGAGGATCGGCTCGGCATTGAGAACCTCTACGAGAGCGCCAACACCCCGCTGATCTCGTATCTGAACAACGCGATCAAGGCCAAGGAGTTGTTCAAGCGCGACAAGGACTACGTCATCCTCGACGGCGAGGTGCTGATCGTCGACGAGCACACCGGACGCACCCTGATCGGCCGGCGCTACAACGAGGGCCTGCACCAGGCGCTGGAGGCCAAGGAGGGCGTCGAGATCAAGGACGAGTACCAGACGCTCGCCACGATCACGCTGCAGAACTATTTCCGGATGTACAACAAGCTGGCAGGCATGACCGGCACCGCCAAGACCGAGGAATCCGAGTTCCAGAAGATCTACGGCCTGGGCGTGCTGCCGATCGAGACGAACAAGCCGATGATCCGTGCGGACCAGGCCGACCTGATCTACCGGACCGAGAAGGCGAAGTTCGACGCGATCGTCGCCGACGTGGTGGAGCGTCACGAGAAGGGCCAGCCGATGCTGATCGGCACCGCCTCGGTGGCGAAGTCGGAGCTGCTCAGCCGGGAGCTGAAGAAGGCGGGCGTCAAGCACTCGGTCCTCAATGCCAAGGAGCACGAGCGCGAGGCGGAGTTCGTCGCCCTGGCCGGACGCAAGGGCGCCGTCACCGTGGCCACCAACATGGCCGGCCGTGGCACCGACATCATCCTGGGCGGCAATGCCGAGTTCCTGACCGACCAGCGGCTGCGTTCGGAGGGCCTCGACCCGGTCGAGGACGGCGAGGCCTACGAGACCGCTTGGCAGAACACCCTGCCTCAGATCGAGGAGCAGGTCGCCGACGAGCACAACGAGGTGGTGGAACTCGGCGGGCTGTACGTGATCGGCTCGGAACGGCACGAGAGCCGCCGCATCGACAACCAGTTGCGTGGCCGTTCCGGACGACAGGGAGACCCCGGCGAGAGCCGGTTCTACCTGTCGCTGGAAGACGACCTGATGCGGCTGTTCAAGTCGGACGTGATCGACTGGGTGATGACCGCCCTGAAGATCCCCGATGACGTCCCGATCGAGAACTCCCGGGTCACCAAGTCCGTCCAGCAGGCTCAGGAACAGGTCGAGGCGCAGAACTTCGAGATGCGCAAGAACGTCCTGAAGTACGACGACGTGATGAACCGGCAGCGGCACGCCATCTACACCGACCGGCGCCGCGTGCTGGAGGGTGCCGACGTCGAGGCGCAGCTGCGCAGCACCGTCGACACCGTGGTGGAGCAGTATGTCCGCAGCCTGGCCGAGGGATTCACCGAGGACTGGGACTTCGACGCGATCTGGGCGCAGCTGCGCACCCTCTACCCGGTGACGCTGAGCCAGAAGGAGTACGAGGCCCGTCCGGATCTCACCGCCGAGGAGCTGGTCGAGGCTTTCCGGGCCGATGCCCAGGCGGCCTACGACGCGCGCACCGAACAGCTCGGCGAAGAGACCATGCGCGAGTTCGAGCGGCAGGTGCTGTTGACCGTGCTGGATCGCAAGTGGCGCGAGCACCTCTACGAGATGGACTACCTCCGCGAGGGCATCGGCCTGCGGGCGATGGCGCAGCGCGACCCGCTGGTGGAGTACCAGCGGGAGGGTGGCGAGATGTTCAACGCCATGATGGGCGCCTTCATGGAGGAGGTGGTCGGCTACCTGTACAACCTCAACGTCCAGGTGCAGCCCACCCAGCCGGAGGTCACCGTGGCGAGCGGACCCGATCCGGACGTTCCCGGGGCCACCGAGGTGATCCCCACCCGACCCAAGGCGGTGGCTCCCGAACCGTCGCTGACCAAGCGCCCCACCCTGCAGGCGAAGGGGTTGCAGCCTCGCCAGCAGCGTCCGGTCGCGTACTCGGCACCCAGCGAGACCGGCGAGGCGCAGTCCACCCGCCAGGCGGTGAGCGACGACCCCTACGCCGGGGTCGGACGCAACGAGCCCTGCCCCTGTGGCTCCGGCAAGAAGTACAAGCTGTGCCACGGACGCCGCAACTGAGGCGGTCCGTCAGGCGACCGGACCCCATCGGTCGAACCCGCCGTGGTCCACTGCCACCGGCGGGCAGCCTCAACGGCCCGTCCAGCCGGCCCGGCTGATCACGTCGGGACGCAGCGAGAGTTCGATCCGGCAGACCGCCCAGCGGCCGTTCACGCGGTCGAGCCGGAAGGCCGCGGCGCGGGAGGCGCCGGCGTGCCGCAGGTGCGCGGCGACCTCGAGGGCACTGTCGGACGACTGCTGAAGACGGAGCGACCGAAGGCGCAGACCGGTCGCGGCGCCGGCGCGTCGCAGGTGCTCCAGCAGCGCCAACGGCTCCGGCTCGACCCAGGTCTCCAGTTGCGCGGCCGCCCGGTGCCCGGCCAGTGTTTCGATGATGGCGGCCACCACCGCGGTGGCGAGCCGGCGCAGCCCCGGATCGAGTTCGTCGGGTTCGGACACCACCGCAGGGCCGTCCCAGGGCAGCGTGGGTTGCTCGGTGCGCACCGTGATCGGCTCCAGCAGCCGCCGGGCGAGAGGACGGGACGGGGTGAGGGCGCGGCATTCGGCCAGGATGGTCATCAGGTCTCCTTCGGGATGGGAGGCCACCACTGTGCGGCATCCGCGCGCGAACGCAACCGTGCCCTCCCAGATCTGTGGACAACTCACCGGCCCGGAACGGCAGGCGGCGGGGAGCTAGGGTGGAAGACGTGAGTGAGATGGTGTCGGTTGACGAGGCGGCCCTACTCGCACGGGATCAGCCGGCCCAGCCGTGGAGACAGGCCTTCGTCTGCCTGCTCGACCGGCCGGTGACCCGCGAGCAGCTGGTCGACCGGATCGCTGAGCGGATCGACTACGCGCCCAGGTTCCGCCGCAAGGTCGCCGGCTGGCCGCTGGCGAGCTGGGAGGACGACCCGGACTTCCTGGTCTCGGGGCACGTCCGGGAAGACTCGCTGGGTTCCGGCGCGACCCTGCAACAGTGGCTTGCCGCCCGGCTGTCCACCCCGTCGGACAGGTCTCATCCCTTGTGGGAGGCCTGGCTGGTGCGCGGCGCGGCGGGCGCGTTGCCGGCGCTGGTGGTGTTCTCCCACCCGGCACTCACCGACGGCTACGACAACGTCCATCTGCTGCAGGAGCTGCTTGACGAACAGCCCACGCCGATCGCGCCCGCCCAGGAGCGGTGGCAGGCGGCACCCTCCACCGGTCCGGGCTGGACGGCGCTGGCCGGACGCCTGAGCAACCCGCTCCAGGCGGTTCGTGAGGCCGGCGCGGGATTCAGCGGTCTGGTGGAGAACGCGGTGCGCGGTCTTGCGGCCGCCCCTCGCACGCACCACGTGGCCGGCGTCGAGGTCGACCTGGCCACGTTGCGGCAGGTGCGCCGGCGTTACGGCTGCACCACCCACGACGTGTTGCTGACGATCGCCACAGCTGGGGTGCGGGGCTGGCTGATCGACACCGCAGGAGTGCTGGAGGATCAGGTGGCGCTGGTGCCACTGGCTGTCACCGAACCCGACCTGCTCGGATCGGCCATCGGTGCCCGGGTGGCACCGCAGTGGATCGTGCTGCCGGTCACCGAGCCATCACCGGTCGCCCGGCTGGAGGCGCTCGCCACTCTGACCCGCGCCCGGCAGGACACCGGCCTGTCCGTCTCCGCCCGAGAGTTGCGCGATCTGGCCGGCTTCGCCCTGCCCACCCTGCACAGCCTGGCCGCCGACGCCCTGGCCGCCGGACGCCCGCACACCGTCTGGGTCGGCAACGCGCCCGGCCCCAGCGAGCCGCGGTACCTCGGACCTGCCAAGGTGGTGGGCGCGTACAGCCTGCTGGCGACCACCGACGAACAGCGTTGCACCGTCTCCATCAGCAGCTATCGCAACCGGGTGACGATCGGCGTGACAGCGCTCCATGAGGTGCGTCACTTCGCCCGCGATGTCAGCGCCGAACTCGGCGTGCTGCGAGCGGGGGAGTGACGTGACGGAACTGGTGTTTCTGCCTCTCTCCCGCGGTCAGCTGCGCGCCTGGGTCGCCGACGACACCTTGCCGGGCGGCCATATCGGCTACGCGGTCACGCCGTCGATGCGCGAGGCCTTCGGGGTGACCGATCCCGAGGATGCCGAGTACACCGCGCTCTCGGTCGCGTCGGTCGCCGGGTTGCTGGCCCACGGGGAACGGGTGGTGGCGGTGCTCGGGATCGGCGTGCCACCGGGAGACGACGAGTTCGGGGCGGTCGAGGTCGTGGCGCCCTCCTTTGCACAGGTGACGGCGCTGTTCGGCGAGGACATCGATCCCGCCCAGGCGCAGGCTGCGGCCATCTCGGTGCAAGGCATGACCCTGGACCAGGCCTGGGAGGCGCCCGCCGTCCAGGCGCTGCTCTACGAACGAGATCTGCTCTGGTACGGCCCAGCCGAATGGGACTCCCTCGTCGCTCGCTGAGAGCGGGTTCAGCCGGCGGCAGGGTCCTGCTGCCAGGTCTGGGCGACCTGTGACTGGATGGCCAGCGCCTCCAGCAGCAGCGGTGCCGCCTGGCGTTCCAGAGCGGGGCCCAGCAGGGGAATCGCCACGGTCAGGTCGCCGGCGTAGGTCAGGCTCGCGCCAGCGCCGGAGGGGGCCAGCGTCACCGTCCCTCGCAGGGTCACCGGCATGCCCTCCACCGCCACCACGGTGACGCCGGTGCGGACGTCTCCGTCCGCGTCCGCCCAGGAGACCTCATCGGTCACGGTGATCGTCGGGCCGGTGAACCGCTCGATCGAGGCATGGTTCTTCATGGTGCGACGGGCGCCCGTCCGCAATCCCTCCACGTAGACCGAGTAGTCCAGCGGGTCGGTGGCGATGCAGACCGCCTCCAGGAAGGCGGGATCGGTCAGCATCGCGAAGGTGGCCGCGGGCGGCTGCGGGTACAGATGGGTGGCGGAGATCTCCATGACAGACCATTGTGCGGCATACCCGGGACGCAGTGAGGACGAACCCGCCGGCGCTGGATATGGTGGGCGTACAACACCGTAGTCAGCGAGGATTACATGACCGTGGGTCCGGTGGGGTCGACAGATCCCCTGCAGACTTTCCGCCAGCGCTATCGCGAGCAGCTGCCGCCTGAGGAGTTGACCGGACTGGATCCGGCGGAACTGGAGAGCCGGATCGCCGCGCACTTCCAGTTCGGACGCCGGCGCGCCCCCGGCCAGCACCTGCTGCGCCTGATCACCCCGCGGGCCGAGACGGACGGCTGGACCGCCGGCGGCGCGACGGTGGTGCAGCTGGTGACCGACGATCGTCCCTTCCTGGTCGACAGCCTCACGATGGAGCTGGACCGCCAGGGCTGGAGCCTGGGCCGTCTCCTCCATCCCCAGCTCGTGATCCACCGGGACGAGGCGGGCGCCATCATCGACGGGGACGGGATCGGCTACGCGGAGTCCTGGATCGCGATGGAGGTCTTCTCCCCGCTGGGCGTGAGCGCCGCCGAGGTGTCGGAGGCCCTGCTGCACGGGTTGACCGCCGCCCTCGATGACACCACTGCCGCGGTCGCGGACTGGCGGCCGATGCTCGCCCGTGCGCAGGCCGCCATCGAGGAGCTCCACACCGCCGGACCGGCGGTCGCGCGCCGGGACGTCCAGGCTGCGCTGGATCTGCTGCGGTGGCTGGTCGACGACCACTTCGTCTTCCTGGGCTACCGGGAGTACCGCATCGACGGCAGCGCCTTCGACCCGGTTCCCGGCACCGGCCTGGGACTGCTGCGGGCCGACGACCCCCCGGACACCTTCCACGCGGTCCCGGTGGCCGGTGAGCCGGAGGTGCTCGTCGTCACCAAGGACCCGCGCCGGTCCCGGGTTCATCGCAACGCCTATCTCGACTACCTCGGCATCCGGATCCACGACGAGCACGGGCACCCGGTCGCCGAGCGGCGTTTCCTGGGCCTGCTCGCTGCGTCGGTCTACGCCGAGTCGGTCCACCACATCCCCGTGCTCGCCGCCAAGGCGAGGGAGATCGAGGCACGGGTCGGATTCGAGCCCAACTCCTACAGTGGGCACGCGGTGCGCCAGGCGATGGAGACCTGTCCGCGCGACGAGCTCATCCAGGCCGACGTCGATCACCTGGTCCCGGTGGTCGCGACCCTGGCGCTGCTGCGGGGGCGCCGGGCGGTCAAGGCGTTCGTCCGGTACGACCGGTACGGCCGATTCGTCACCGCGCAGGTCTACCTGCCGAGGGATCGGTACAACACTGCCGTCCGGCAACGGATCAGCGAGATCCTGCTGGCCGAACTCGGTGGGGAGTCGCTGGACTACCAGTTGCAGGTCAACCAGTCCGCGCTCACCCGGGTGTTCTTCGTGATCCGCCTGCCCGCGGCCGCCCGAGAGCTGCCGAGGCCGGACGTGGACCATCTCACCTCGCTGATCGAGGCCGCCACCCGCACCTGGGAGGACGGCTTCTACGAGGCGGCCGCCGACCTTCCGAGCGAGCAGCGCGGAGTGGAATTCTCCGAGGCCTATGAGGAGGCCACCACCCCGCAGTTGGCGGTGGCGGATCTGGCGATCGCCAACCAGCTGCAGGCCGACCAGGACCTGCGTTTCGCGCTGCGTCCGGCCACGGACGGGAGCTGCGATGTCCGGTTGATCGTCTTCTCGCTGCGGCCGCTCGAACTCGCCCAGGTGATGCCGCACCTGAGCATGCTCGGGGTCGCGGTGACCGACGAGCGCCCCTACGAGTGGCAACTGCGCGGACGGCGGGTGCTGCTCTACGACTTCGGGCTGCGGCTGCCCGGTGACGCGCCGGCGGTCGAGGATTGGGATGCCGTCTCGCAGGACAGATTCGTGGCCGCCTTCGAGGCCTCCTGGCGCGGCCGGCTGGAGGCACGCCTGTTCAACCGGCTGGTGCTCACCGCCGGGCTCACCTGGCAGCAGGTCAACTGGCTGCGCGGCATCTCCCGCTATCTGCAGCAGGCCTCGGTCGGGTTCAGCCAGCAGTACATCGCCGCGGCGCTGCATGCCAACCCCGGTCTGGCGGCCATGCTGGTGCGGATGTTCCAGGTGAAGTTCGATCCCGCCGGTTTCGGGGACGAAGGGGCGCGGGCCGAGGCACTCAAGGACGTGGAGGCCGACCTGGAGTCGCGGATCGACCAGGTCGCCAGTCTGGATCACGATCGCATCCTGCGGATGTTCGTCGCCGTGATCCGCGCCATCGTGCGCACCAATGCCTTCACCGGCGCGCTGGGCCGGCCTTCGGCGGATCCAGGCCGTCCGCCCGGCGCGGGTGGAGGCCTCTCATCCGGCCCGCGGGCGCTGGCCTACAAGCTGTTGCCGCGGGAGTTGGCCCTGCTGCCGCAACCCCGTCCGGCCTATGAGGTGTTCGTGTACTCCCCACGCGTCCAGGGCGTCCACCTGCGGTTCGGCAAGGTCGCCCGCGGCGGGTTGCGCTGGTCGGACCGGCGCGAGGACTTCCGCACCGAGGTGCTCGGGCTGGTCAAGGCCCAGACGGTGAAGAACACCGTGATCGTCCCGGTGGGCGCCAAGGGCGGCTTCGTCCCGCAGCGGCTGCCCGACCCGGCCACCGACCGAGCCGGCTGGCTGGCCGAGGGCCAGGCCTGCTACCAGATCTTCATCGAGGCGCTGTTGAGCGTCACCGACAACTCCCGCGCTGGAGTGGTCGAGCCTCCGCCGGGCGTGGTTCGCTACGACGGCGACGACCCCTATCTGGTGGTGGCCGCCGACAAGGGAACGGCCGGCTTCTCCGATCTGGCCAACGCGATCTCGGTGGCGCGCGGCTTCTGGCTGGGGGACGCCTTCGCCTCGGGCGGATCCAGTGGCTACGACCACAAGGGCATGGGCATCACCGCCCGCGGCGCATGGGAGTCGGTCAAGCACCACTTCCATGAGCTGGGCCTCGACCCGCAATCCACCGATTTCACCGTGGTCGGCATCGGCGACATGTCCGGGGACGTCTTCGGCAACGGCATGCTCGCCTCACGCCACATCCGGCTGGTGGCCGCCTTCGACCATCGCCACATCTTCCTCGACCCCGATCCGGACGCGGCTCTCAGCTACCTCGAGCGGCGCCGGCTCTTCGAGTTGCCGCGGTCGAGCTGGGCCGACTACGACCCGGACCTGATTTCCTCCGGCGGCGGGGTGTATTCCCGCACCGCCAAGCGGATCGTGATCACGGCGCCGGTCCGCCGGGTACTCGGCCTGGCCGACTCGGTCACCCGGCTCTCGCCGCAGGAACTGATCCGGGCGATCCTGCAGGCGCCGGTCGACCTGCTCTACAACGGCGGCATCGGCACCTACGTGAAGGGCTCGGGCGAGGCCAACGCCGCGGTCGGCGACAAGGCCAACGACGCGATCCGGGTGAACGGCGCGCAGGTCCGGGCGCGGTGCGCGACCGAAGGCGGCAACCTCGGCTGGACGCAGCCCGGCCGTATCGAGTACGCCGCCGGTGGCGGGCGGGTGAACACCGACTTCATCGACAACTCCGCCGGCGTCGACACCTCCGACCACGAGGTGAACCTGAAGGTGCTGCTCGCGGCCGCCCTGGCCGACGGCAAGCTGCGTCCCGAGGAACGCGATCCTCTGCTGGCCTCGATGACCGCCGAGGTGGCGCAGCTGGTGCTGCGTCACAATGTCGACCAGAACCTGGCGCTCTCCAACAGCGAATCCCGAGCCCGGGTGCTGGCCGGCCAGCACGAGGACTGGATGCGGGTGCTGACCGACGCCGGCTTCCTCGACCGTCGGCTGGAGGACCTGCCGGACTCGGCGACGATGGCCGAACGGATCGCCGCCGGCCGTGGCCTGACCCGTCCCGAACTGGCGGTGCTGCTGGCCTACACCAAGATCGCCCTGAAGGAATGGGTGGTGGCCAGCGACCTGCCGGACGATCCCTACCTGGCCGACCGGCTCACCACCTACTTCCCGCAGCCGGTGCGGGAACGCTTCCCCGAACAGATCGTCGCTCATCCGCTGGCGCGCCAGATCATCACCACGGTCGCGGTCAACCGGTTCGTCAACTCCCAGGGCATCACCGCCTATCACCGGCTCTCCACCGAGACCGGCGCGCAGGTGGCGGACGTGGTGCGCGCCCAGTTGGCGGCCCGCTCGATCTACAACGTCGGCCTGTCCGAGGTGCAGCTGGGACGAATGAGCGAGCTGGACGCGGAGCTGGTCACCGAACTGCGGATGGAACTGCGCCGCATGGTCGAGCGGGCCACCCGGTGGTTGCTGCACAACCGGCGCGCACCACTGGACATCCGGGCCGCGATCGACGAGTTCTCCGAGCCGGTGGCGCAGATCCGGGCCGGGCTGCGGGACCGGGTGACTCCCCGGCAGGCCCAGGTGGTGGAAGGGTGGTACCTGTCATGGCTGGGGCGGGGGGCTCCCGAGGCTCTGGCCGCCACCATCGCCACCGCGGCCCACGCGCACTACGCGCTGGGGATCGCCGCCACCGCCCGCCGGCTCTCGGCAGACCCCGAACTGGTCGGCGATGTCTTCTTCACCCTGGGTGAGCGGCTCGGACTGGACAAGCTGGTGGACCAGATCGACGTGCTGCCGCGTCAGGTCCGGTGGGATGCGATGGCCCGGGCCGCGCTGCGCGACGAACTCCTGGAGGCCCAGGACGATCTGACCGCGGCCGTGTTGCGGGAGGCGCCGGCGGGGGCGGACGCGACCGGTCTGGTGGAGGCCTGGCTGAGGGACAATCCCGCAGTGCAGGGCCGCACCGCGACGCTGCGCGAGGTCTGCGAGGGCGAACCCGACCTCGCCCGGATGAGCGTCGGCCTCGGGGTGGTGCGCTCGCTGCTGGCGTAGGGGACGCGGCGATGGCGGTCCGCTCTCCCGGCGCGGGCCGGGAGCCAAGGGCTCAGCGGAGGATGGCGAGGGTCTCGCTGCGCTCGGTGTCACCCTCGCGCCAGGTGCCGATCAGGGTACCCAGCGGCATCGTGTGCGGGATGTGCCGGCCGTCCAGCACCCGCACCAGCCGTACCGCCTCGCTGGCGGCGTTGGAGACCCGGACGATCCCGCTGCCCTGCACGGTGGCGGTCTTCTCCCCGCGGGAGAGGTCGGCCTCGGTGTCGCCGTCGTGGATCACCCGCAGCAGTTCGACCACGTAGACCGGGTCGGCCACCGCGTCATAGACCCAGCGGGTGCCGAGGACGGAGTGCTCGAGGTTGCCGATGAAGCCGAACTGGCCCTCGGCCAGCTCCTCGGAACGGTAGGTCACCGGAACCTGATAGGTGGTGCCGCCGGAGCGGAGCAGCAGGGTCTCGATCCCGACTTCACCGTCGGGGTCGACGAACCTGAAGGAGCCCACCCGCTCCAGGTCGTCCGGATCGCCCTCGAACCAGGCCTGCTCGGCGAGCCAGCCGCGCAGCAGATCCAGCTTGCTGGGGCTGAGGGTGGCGTCTTCGATCTTTGCGGTGCCGCTCATGGTTCCTCTCCTCTGGGACTCCCTAAGGATAGGCCGATCCGCCCTTGCCGGGGCGGGTCTGGGAGGATTGGCCCGGGTGCTTCCGGGCTTGAGGGGGCGGGGACGCCTGCTGTCGGCGCTAGCCTTCATTGGTGAGGATTGACCTGCACGCGCACAGCGCGCTCTCGGACGGGACCGACACCCCGGCGCAACTGGTCGCCGAAGCGGCACGGGCCGGGCTGGACGTGGTGGCCCTGACCGACCACGACACCTTCGACGGGCTGCCCGAAGCGCTGGCGGCGGGGGAGGCGGCCGGCGTCCGGGTGGTGCCGGGTGTGGAGTTGTCGACCGAGGTGGCGGGGGTGAGCGTGCATCTGCTCGGGTACGGCTGCCGCGCCGATGACGCGGATCTGCTGGCCGAACTGGCGCTGATCCGCCGGGGGCGGGACGGCCGCGTCCCGGCCATGCTGGTGGCGCTGGCGGAGCTGGGCATGCCGCTGGATCCCGCGGTGCTGGCCGAGGTGAGTGGCAGCGCGATCTCGATGGGACGACCACACCTGGCGGACGCGCTGGTCGCGCAGGGGTACGTGGCCGATCGCACCGAGGCCTTCGCCCGGTTCCTGGCCGACGACGGGCCCGCCTTCGTCCCGCGTTACGCCGCCGCCCTGGAACGGGGCATCGAGCTGATCCACGCCGCCGGGGGAGTGGCGGTGATCGCCCATCCGTGGGGCAGGGTGAGCCGGGAGGTGCTGCCGGAGGCCCAGCTGATGACGCTGGCCCGGCGGCACGGCCTGGACGGCATCGAGGTGGACCACAATGACCACGACCCCCGGACCCGCGCCGAACTGCGCGCGGTGGCCGGGCGGCTCGGGTTGCTGGCCACCGGATCGTCCGACTACCACGGCACCGGTAAGCGTGACCACGAATTGGGCGTCAACACCACCTCTCCCGCGGTGCTGGCCGAGATCGATGCCCGGATCGACGCCGCGGGCGGATGCCGCTGACGCCGGTGCTAGAGTCGACCCTCGGTGCCAGACCCGGGAGGATGATCCAGCCATGACCGATCTCGCCATCGACGCCGGCGAGCAGCTTGCTTCGTCCACCTCGGACGCATCCCTGCGACGCTCACTGGCCCGCAGTGCCGAGATCGAGGCCGAGATCGCGGTCGACCCCAGCGGGTTCCGGATCATGTCCGGTGACCGCCCGACCGGCAATCTGCATCTGGGCCACTACTTCGGATCGCTGGCCAATCGGGTGCGGCTGCAGGACGCCGGGGTGGAGACCCTGATCCTGATCGCCGACTACCAGGTGATCACCGATCGCGACGGCACCGGGCCGATCCTGGAGCGCGCGATCGGCATGATGGCCGACTACCTGGCGATCGGGCTCGATCCGGCCCGCACGATCATCTACGCCCATTCGGCGGTGCCCGCGCTGAACCAGCTGATGCTGCCCTTCCTGTCGCTGGTGACCGATGCCGAGCTGCGCCGCAACCCGACCGTGAAGGCCGAACAGGAGGCTGCCGGTGACCGGCCGCTCTCCGGTCTGCTGCTGACCTACCCCGTCCATCAGGCCGCCGACATCCTGTTCTGCAAGGCCAATCTGGTGCCGGTCGGGAAGGACCAGCTGCCGCACCTGGAGCAGACCCGGGTGGTTGCCCGCCGGTTCGACGAGCGCTACGGACGGGCCAACCCGGATCAGCCGGTATTCCCCCAGGCCGAGGCGCTGATCAGCCGGGCCCCGAGCATCCTCGGGCTGGATGGTGCCAAGATGAGCAAGTCCAGGGGGAACACCATCGAGATCGGGATGGACGCCGACACCACCGCCCGCCTGGTCAAGAAGGCGGTGACCGATTCGGAGCGCTTCATCACCTATGAGCCGGAACGGCGCCCGGAGGTCGCCAACCTGCTGATGCTGGGCGGTCTGGCCACCGATCGGGAACCGGCCGAGATCGCCGAGGAACTCGGCGACAGCGGCGGCGGTGGCCTGAAGCGGTTCGTCACGGATGCGATCAACGCCTACTTCGCGCCGATCCGGGCGCGCCGTGCCGAGTTGACCGCCGACCCTGGCTACCTGCTCGATGTGCTGCGTGCCGGCAACGCCCGAGCGAACGAGATCGCCGATGCCACCCTGGACGAGGTCCGCACCGCGATGGACATGAAGTACTGACCGGGCCCCTCCCGGCTTCGCCACGGTCGGCCGGGACCCTTCGTGTGCAACTGCCCGATCGAGGATCCCGGGGCACGCCCGATGTGAAAAGCTGGTGATCCACGGCCGACCGGCGGTGGGCACCGCTGTCATCAGGAGGTACCAACTCGTGAGCGTGCTGGATACGCTGGCCACCCACCGGATCGTGCCCGTGGTGGTGCTTGACGACGCCGCGGATGCGGCGCCCTTGGCGCAGGCTCTGGTCGCCGGCGGGCTGCCGGTGGCCGAGGTCACCTTCCGCACCGCTGCCGCCGCCGAGGCGATCGGCATCATGGCGGCTCGGGGCGACATCATCGTGGGCGCCGGCACGGTGCTGACGCCGGCACAGGTCGACCAGGCGGCAGCCGCCGGCGCCACCTACATCGTGTCGCCGGGTACCAGTGTGAAGGTCGTCGAACGGGCGCGCGAGCACGGCCTCGCGGTGCTGCCGGGTGCGGTGACCCCCACGGAGATCCAGGCTGCTGTCGAACTCGGCTTCGACACCCTGAAGTTCTTCCCGGCCAACGTCTACGGCGGTGCCGCAGCGCTGAAGTCGCTCTCGGCGCCGTTCGGCGCGGTGAAGTTCGTGCCGACCGGTGGCATCGGGCCGGCGAACCTGGCCGAGTACCTCGCGGTTCCCTCGGTCGCCGCCGTCGGTGGTTCCTGGATGGTGCCCGCGGCGTCGGTCCGGGCCGGCGACTTCGCCACGGTTCAGCAACTCACCGCTGACGCGGTGGCTCTGGTCGCTTCGCTCAGCTGAGATCGCCGGCCGGCCAGCGCCCGGCTGCCCTCGTGAGCCAACGGGTTGACGCCTTCCCACCCGAGCCCGGGACTCGTGACGGTCGTCGCCGGAGACCGGCGGCCGGTCCGGCCCTGGCGGCTACTCGGCTGGCGCGGTGGTCTCGGCAGTACGCTCGACAGGCTGGCCGTTACGGGTGCGGCGGCGGCTCCGGTTCCGGCGGGGACGCGATTCCCGCTTCTCGCCGTCCTTGGGCCTGTCGTCGGATCGAGGCCCACGGTCCCGGCGCTCCCTGGGCTCCCGGGGCTCGCGCGGCGGTCTGGGCTCGGCGTCCTTCAGGCGTCCCTTGGTGCCTTCGGCGATGTTCAGATCGGTGAACAGGTGCGGTGAGGTGGAGTAGGTCTCCGGGATCTCGGCGAACGGCAGGTCGAGCGCCTTGTTGATAACCTTCCAGCGGGTGATGTCGGCCCAGTCCACCAGCGTGATCGCGATGCCGGTTGCGCCTGCGCGGCCCGTCCGGCCGATCCGGTGGACGTAGGTCATCTCGCTGTCCGGGCACTCGTAGTTGATCACGTGGGTGACATCGGTGACGTCGATGCCACGGGCTGCCACGTCGGTGGCGACCAGCACGTCCACCTTGCCCTCTCGGAACTTCTTCAGCGCCTTCTCGCGCATCACCTGGCTGAGATCGCCGTGGATCGAGGTCGCCTGGAAGCCGCGGTCGACCAGCTCGTCGGCCAACCGCTGGGCGGCGCGCTTGGTGCGGGTGAAGATCATGGTGCGGCCGCGACCCTCGGCCCGCAACGCGCGGCCGATGATCTCGGGCTTGTCCAGATCGTGTGCCTGGTAGACGAACTGGGTGGTGTCGGGCACCGTCATCTGCGCATCGTGACTCTCGGCGCGGACGTTCACCGGCTGGTTGAGGTGCATCCGGGCGAGCGCGACGATCGCGGCCGGCATCGTGGCCGAGAACAGCAGGGTCTGGCGCGACCGGGGGGTCTTGGCGATGAGTCGCTCGACATCGGGCAGGAAGCCCAGGTCGAGCATCTCGTCGGCCTCGTCCAGCACCAGCACCTTCACGTTCGAGAGGTTGAGGTTCCGGCGCTGCAGCAGGTCCAGCAGCCGACCCGGGGTGCCGACCACCACGTCGACGCCGTTGGCCAGGGCTTCCAGCTGTGGCTCGTAGCCCACGCCGCCGTAGACGGTCAGCACCCGGGCCTTGCGGACGGTGGAGGCGACCTCGAGGTCACGGGTCACCTGCAGGGCGAGTTCACGGGTGGGCGTCATGACCAGCGCCTGCGGCAGGTCCTTCACCGGCAGCTCGTCGTAGCCCTCGTCGCCGGCGACGGTGACTCGCTGCAACAGGCTGATGCCGAAGGCGAGCGTCTTGCCGGTGCCGGTGCGAGCCTGGCCGATCATGTCGGTGCCGGCCAGCGCGATCGGGATCGCCAGCGCCTGGATCGGGAAGGGGTGGGTGATGCCGACCGCGTCCAGCGCGGCCGAGATGGGATCGATGACGCCGAGATCGGCGAAGGTGTGTTGGGGGTCCGCGGTCACGGCGGGCTCGATGATGTCGTTGCTCAGGGTCTTGCCTCTTCGTCGTCCAGCGTGGTGACGCTGGTCAGGGAACCCGCCAGCAGCGCGAAAAGGCAGCCACAGCGGGGACGCAGGTGTTGCGTACCCGCTCAGTCTAGCCCGAGAGGCTCACAACGTGCCGAACCCGACCGGCCGGACATTCTCCTGGCCCAGATCCACGTAGGCGATCTTGTCGACCGGAATCAGTACTTTACGGCCCTTGGCATCGGTGAGCGTGAGGAGGGTGTCGTCCGCCAGCGCCTTGAGCAGGTTCTTCTCGACGTCTGCCGCCGACTCGTCGGTCTCGACGGTGATCTCCCGTGCCACGTGCTGGATGCCGACCTTGATCTCCACGATGCCTCCTTGTGCGTCTGGCGCCAATCTATACGCGGCTCAGCCCGATTCCAGTCGGCGTACGCCCACAGCGCAACCTCACTGGGGAGGCTTCTCGGCGGAGCCGCGCGGAACATAGCGCACGGGCATCCTGACGTGGCTGGTGACCCCGGTCGGATCATCAAGCCTGCGCAACGCCAGGCGGGCGGCGGTGCGGCCCATCTCGGCTGGATCATGGGCCATCACCGAGACCTCGAGCAGGTCGGCGGTGGAGAAGTCGTCGAAGCCGATCAGCGCGCGATCCTCCCCGCGCTGCTTCAGTACGCGCAGCGCGGCCGTCGTCGCCCGGTTGTTGCCGCCGATCAGGGCGGTGGGGGAGTCGGGGGCATCGAGCATCGCCGCGACCAGCGACTCCAGGGGCACCCGTCGATCGTCGGAGACGTGTTCCCAGCGGCGATCAGCGTCGATGCCGGCATCGGCCAGCGCCTGCCGGTAACCGGCCAGCCGCTCCTGCTGGGAGTAGACGCTGACCGGGTTGCAGACGAAGGCGATCCGCCGGTGCCCGTGCTCCAGCAGCACCTGAGTGGCTTGGTAGGCACCTTCGCGGTTGGCCAGTACGACCGAATCGGCAAGCAGGTTCTGTACCGGTCGGTCGATGGCCACGATCACCGCACCCAGGCTGCGTTCGCCGTCGAGATAGGAGTGGTCGTCGCCCACCGGGATCAGCAGCAGGCTGCGCACCCGTTGGGCGAGCATGGCATCGATCACCTGCCGCTCGCCGGCGTCATCGGTGGTGGCGAGCAGCATCGTGTAGCCCTGGGTGGCGCACTCCTCCTCGATCCCGGCGGCGACCTCGATGGTGAACGGGTTGAGCAGTTCGGAGGTGACGAAGGCGAGGGTTTTGGCGAGTTCGCCGCGGCGCAGCTGGCGGGCCAGTAGGTTGGGACGGAACCGCAGCCGCTCGGCGGCCGCGCGGACCTTCGAGGCTGTCTGCGGAGAGACGGTATCGGGGTCGGCGAACACCCGCGAGGCCGTCTTTGCGCTCACGCCAGCAAGCCGGGCCACGTCGGCCAACGTCGGCCGGGGCTGCACAGCGGGCATCGCTCCTCCAAATCCCGGCCGAGCGTAGCAGAAAGTTCATGTCAACGGGAGACATTTGAGAGCGCTCTTATCGTGTTCAAATCGTGACCTTTCGCAAACTGGCTTGTCAGTGCCCGGTTAGGAGGCTCCCGCGCGATCCATACGATCTGACATCGTTGACATCGCTGGGCGTCCCTCCTAGGGTTCTTAACGCAGTGCAACGTGGGCGCTGCACGATGTTTCGCAAGGAAGCGGGAGGCACGCGATGGGGCTTGGCCAGACTCCCGTGACGCGAGAGACTCCCATGGAAGAACGGAAGGCAACGGTGCGCGCTGACGAGGTGGACAGTCCCGGCGTTCCCATTCTGCAGATGATCGCCATCACGAAAGAGTTCCCCGGGGTCCGGGCGCTCGACAACGTGACGATGACGGTGAAGCGTGGCGAGATCCACGCGATCTGCGGCGAGAACGGCGCAGGCAAGTCGACCCTGATGAAGGTGCTCTCCGGTGTGCACCCCGCCGGCACCTACGACGGCCGGATCGTCTACAACGGCGAGGACGTGCAGTTCAGCAGCATCCGGTCCTCCGAGCAGGTCGGCATCGTCATCATCCACCAGGAACTGGCGCTCATCCCGGAGTTGTCGGTGACCGAGAACATCTTCCTGGGCAACGAGGTCGCCAACCGCGGCATCATCGACTGGGTCAAGGCGGGACGCCTGGCCGCCGGGCTGCTCGAGCGGGTGGGCCTGGATGTTGATCCCAACACTCCGATCAAGAACCTGGGGGTCGGCCAGCAGCAGCTCATCGAGATCGCCAAGGCGCTGTCGAAGGATGTCCAGCTCCTGATCCTGGACGAACCGACCTCCGCGCTCAACGAGGAGGACTCGGAGAACCTGCTCAACATCCTGCGCCAGCTCAAGGCCAAGGGCCTGACCTCGATCATGATCTCCCACAAGCTCAACGAGATCGCCGCGATCGCCGACTCGATCACCATCATCCGCGACGGCAAGACGATCGAGTCCCTCGACGTGGGAGCCGGTGACGTCGACGAGAACCGGATCATTCGCGGCATGGTGGGCCGCGCCCTCGATTCCCGCTTCCCCGAGCACGCCCCGAAGATCGGCGAGAAGTTCTTCGAGGTGCGGAACTGGACGGTCGAGCATCCGCAGGTCTCCGGCCGTCTGGTCTGCAAGCACTCTGACTTCTACGTCCGCCGCGGCGAGATCGTCGGGTTCGCCGGCCTGATGGGTGCCGGACGGACCGAGCTGGCCCGTTCGATCTTCGGACGGTCCTACGGCACCTACCTCGCCGGCCAGATCCTGATCGACGGCGAAGAGGTCGTGATTCCCAGCGTCTCCTCGGCGATCGCCCACGGCATCGCCTATGTTCCCGAGGATCGCAAGGTGCTCGGCTTGAACCTGCTCGACAACGTCAAGGACACGGTGGTCTCGGCCGGCATCAAGAGCATTTCACGGCGTACCGTGATCGACGCCGAGGCCGAGGTCCATGCCGCCGAGGAATACCGCAAGGCGATGAACATCAAAGCGGCGTCCATCAAGGTGAATGTCGGCACGCTCTCGGGTGGCAACCAGCAGAAGGTCGTGCTGGCGAAGTGGATGTTCACCCAGCCCGCACTGGCCATCCTTGACGAGCCCACCCGTGGCATCGACGTCGGTGCCAAGTACGAGATCTACGGGCTGATCAACCGGCTCGCCGACCAGGGCAAGGGCGTCATCATGATCTCCTCCGAACTGCCCGAACTGCTCGGCGTCTGCGACCGCATCTACACCGTCTTCGAAGGCCGGATCACCGGGGAGATGGACGCCGCGGAGGCGACCCAGGAATCCCTGATGCACCTGATGACCGACACGGCGACCCAGCCCACCCTGTCCCCTGCCCACCACTAGTCAGAAGACCACGACGATGACTTCAACGCATACCACCGCCGCCGATCCGGGCCAGCGCGAACCTGCTGACCGCCCAGGACTCGGCGGACTCGCCAGCGGGATCAAGCAACTCCTCGGAGGCAACCTGCGGCAGTACGGCATGCTCGGGGCACTGGTCCTGGTGGCGCTGTTCTTCCAGATCGCCAGCGGCGGCAAGATGCTGACCCCGTCCAACGCGCAGAACATCCTCAACGGCAACTCCTACGTGCTGGTGCTCGCCATCGGCATGCTGTTCGTGATCATCACCGGCCAGATCGACCTGTCGGTGGGCTCGGTTGCCGCCGTGGTGGGCATCTGCACCGCCCTGTCGATCAACTACTGGAACTTCCCCTGGTGGCTGGGCATCCTGTTCGGCCTGTTCGTCGGCATCCTGATCGGCATGTGGCAGGGATCGTGGCTTGCCTTCATCGGTGTTCCGGGCTTCATCACGACGCTGGCCGGCATGATGCTCTTCCGCGGGCTCTACCAGTACGTCGGCAAGGCATCCTCCCAGCCCGCCCCAGACGAGATCCGCTTCATCGGCGGTGGCTACCTGCCCGAGTGGGGGCCGAACACCGGCCTGAACAACTCCACCCTGCTGCTCGGCGTGGTCGCCTTCGCGATCATCGTGTTCGGCGACTTCCGTCGGCGGGCGCGGGTGGCGAAGGCCGGCGGGACGCCGGCGCCGCTGTGGGCCACCCTGCTGCGACTGGCCGTGGTGGGCATCGCCCTCGGCTACCTCACCTGGTTGTTCGGCAGTGGCCGGCCGGGCACCTCGTTCCCGGTCACCGGCGTGATCCTGGTCGTGCTGGGCCTGATCTACAACTTCATCGCCACCCGCACCACGATCGGCCGCGGCGTCTACGCCGTCGGCGGCAACAAGGCCGCGGCAGCCCTCACCGGCATCAGCGTCAAGCGGGTCTACTTCCTGGCCATGACCAACATGGCCTTCCTGTCCGCCATCGCCGGGATCATGTACTTCGGGCGGGCCACCTCCACCGGCCCCTCCGACGGCGTGGGCTGGGAGCTGGACGCCATCGCGGCGGTCTTCATCGGCGGCGCGGCGGTCTCCGGCGGCATCGGAACGGTGACCGGGTCTCTGATCGGTGGCCTGGTGATGGCGGTGCTGAACAACGGCCTGTACCTGATGGGCGTCGGCTCCGACATGACCCAGATCATCAAGGGCTTCGTGCTGCTGATCGCGGTGGCCTTCGACCTGTACAGCAAGTCGCAGGGCAAGCCGTCCATCATCGGAGCCTTCAGTCGCGGCCTGAACCCCAAGGCGGTCGAACGCGAACTCGAAGGCGGCGCGATCCCGGCGGGGGACGCCGGCAACCCGGTCTGGACCCTGGTCGGCTTCTTGGTGTTCCCGCTCGGCATCGTGCTGTGGGCGATGTGGAACAAGACCCAACCCAACAACGCCCGCAAGGTCCGCAACGGCGTGATCGCGGCGCTGATCGCCGGTGCCTTCGTCGCCGTAGTCGCGATGTTCATGGCACTCGCCCAGACGACGGGCCTGCTGAGTTAACCCCAGATTGTCATCCGATTTCACCCACTACAAAGAAGGTAGACACATGAAGAAGATCGCAACCGCGATTATCGCTCTCGGTGCCGCCACGGCACTGCTGAGCGGCTGCGCAGGCAGCGAGCGGACGCCGACCACTCCAGCGCCGGAGTCCAGCGCGACGAACGAAGCCCCGACCACCGCGCCCGAGCTTCCCGACAACATGATCCAGATCGGCTCCGGCTTCGCGGCCGACTCCAAAATCGGGGTCTCGCTGCCGCAGAAGACCTCCGAGAACTGGGTACTGGCCGAGGGCCTGTTCACCGAGCAGCTGAAGGCCGCCGGGTTCGACCCGATCGTGCAGTTCGCCAACGGTGGCGCTCCGGAACAGCAGAACCAGATCTCGGCCATGGTCGAGCAGGGCGTGAAGCTCCTGGTCGTCGGTGCCGTCGACGGCTCCCAGCTGGGCAGCCAGCTGGAGGCCGCCAAGGCCGCCGGCATCCCGGTCATCGCCTACGACCGTCTGCTGATGAACACCGACGCCGTCGACCTGTACATGGCCTACGACAACTTCCAGGTGGGCGTGCTGCAGGGCACCGCGCTGCTGGAGGGCCTGGAGAAGTCCGGCAAGCCGTCGCCGTGGAACATCGAGCTGATCTCCGGCTCGCCCGACGACGCCAACTCCAAGCCGTTCTTCGAGGGTGGCATGAGCATCCTGCAGCCGAAGATCGACGACGGCACGCTGAAGGTGCTCTCCGGCCAGGTGACCCAGCAGCAGACCGCGACCGCGGGCTGGAAGGGCGAGAACGCCCAGAAGCGCATGGACGCAATCCTGTCGGCCAACTACCAGGGTGATGTCTCGCTCGACGGCGTGCTCTCCCCGAACGACACCCTGGCCCGCGCCGCACTGACCGCCGTCAAGTCGGCCGGTAAGGACAACCCGGTCATCACCGGCCAGGACTCCGAGGTCGAGTCGGTCAAGCTGGTCTTCGAGGGCGTCCAGTACTCGACCATCGACAAGGACACGAAGACCTTCGTGACCAAGGTTGTGGAGTACATCGGCAAGATCCAGGCCGGCGAGCCGGTCGAGGTCAACGACACCACCTCCTACGACAACGGTCTGAAGATCGTGCCGGCCTACCTGCTGACCCCGGTCATCGTGACCAAGGACAACGTGTGCACCCAGTACGCGCCGGACACCGCTGCGGGGAAGGCTGCTGCCGAGATCTGCGGCTAGTAACGCCTGGTATCGCCTAACACCCTGGTGGGTGCGTCGCTCTGCGGCGCACCCACCATGCGTTTGTCGGGCCGCCCGGAGCCGGCGTGGCCGGCCTCGGATCAGGAGGTGAGGCCGGCGAAGGCGGCCTGCTCGTCCTCGGTGGCGCGGCGGACCACGATGCGGGTCCAGGCGCCGAGGTAGATCCGTTGGTCGGGGGCGAGTTCCACCTTGCCGCGGGGGATCGGCATTGCCGGCAGGGGTCCGGCGGCGGTACCCAGGAAGGTGCCGTTGGCCGAC
Organism: uncultured Propionibacteriaceae bacterium; assembly: GCA_964435735.1. Taxonomy (GTDB): domain Bacteria; phylum Actinomycetota; class Actinomycetes; order Propionibacteriales; family Propionibacteriaceae; genus Propionicimonas. The sequence goes on along the minus strand of CAYSZZ010000028.1, from coordinate 19,328 downwards.
TCGAGATCCTCGATCCACCAGCGGTTGCCGTCGGTGGTGAGGCGGGCATGGCGGCGGCTGCAGCCGGTGTCGAGCTCGCAGTCGATCTCGGGATAGATGTTGCGGCTGGTGGAGATCCGCCCGATCAGGTTGGTCTCCTTCACCAGCGGCACGATGTCGGGCAGGCCGGGGGAGGGCAGCGGGTCGGTGGAACCCTGGGCGGCGTACCAGTCCGGGTCGATCCACAGCTCGGCGATCCACTCCACCCGGGGAGCGGACGACAGCGGAGCTTCAGGGCTCCCGCTCTGCGCCACCTCGGCGGCCGGCTCGGAGGGTGTCAGCAGTGCTTCGAGAACCGAGCCCTCCCCGGCGGTCTCGACGTCGGGCAGGGGCTCGACGGCCGGCTCGGCCGGGCTCGGGGCGACGTCGGGCGCCTGGGCCGGGACCGTTTCGGATGCCGGGCTCGTGGGGGCGATGAAGTCGTGGCCGCAGGCCTCGCAGAACAACGCCTCGGCGACATTCGGGGTGCCGCAGGCCGGGCACACCAGCGCGGCCGGAGGCTGCAGTGGGGCCGCGGCCGGCGGCGGCACCGGGGTGGCCGCGGTGGCCGGAATCGGCAGCCCGCAGGTGTCGCAGAAGTCGGTCGCGGCCGAGTGGTGGCCGGCTGGACAGATCGGCATGTCAGCCCCTGATCCTGGTCGTCTTCGTCGAGGCGGTGTCCAGAGCCATCACGTCGGCCTTGTCCACCGCCCGGCGCAGCTGGACGGTGCCGGTGCGGGCGTCGGTGACATCCACCACCTTGCGCAGTTTGGCGGTCGCCTCGGCGTTCCCGGTCTCGGTGGCCAGCTGGACGGCCCGGCCGAGCTTGGTGGTCGCGGTCGCCTCGTCCCCGGCAGCCTGGGCAGCCAGGCCCTCCTGGATCACCTGGGCCAACTCGGTCTGGCCGGTGTAGTGCGCCACTTCGGGATTGATCTGGGCGGTCAGGTTCGTGTCGGCCGACCACTTCGCCTTCACAAGCCCCTGGGTCAGCAACTCGCTGCCGACCGCCAGTTGCACCCGCGCCGCGAGTTGCTCCTGCCCGATCGTCTTGGCGGCCAGCCGGATCGCGATGTGGTAGTCGCGCTCCTCATCGCCCCAGGCGCCGGTCGGGTAGCTCATGGTCAGCTGGTTGATCGGGGTGCCGCGATGGGTGAGGTCCTCCACGGTGGGGGAGACCTGCCGGACGAACTGCACCTGGGCGCCCTGCGGGATCCAGACCCGCAGGTCGGCGTTGGCGACGCCGCGGGCCATCGAGTTGCGCAGCAGTTCGGTGAACGCGGCCCCCAGCTGGTTGGCGTTCGGAATGATGTCGACGGTCCCCAGCAGCGCCTGGGCGATCTTGCGGATCTCGGAGACCTTCCAGTCCACCCCGACCCCGCGGGCGTCCACCTGGAACTGTCCGACGCAGTTCGCGATCGCGGCGTCGAGTTGGGCCTGGGTCTCGTTGTGATTCTCACCGTCGGTGAGCAGGATGGCGTGCTTGTTGCCCAGCGGGCCGACCGAGGCGAACAGCGCCTTGGCCAGGTTCAGCCAGGTTCCCATCGCCGTGCCGCCGTCGGCCCGGAAGAAGCTGATCGCGCGGCGCGCCTCCGCGCGGGTGCGCGGATCCATCCGCACCATGCCGGCACCCGTCTGCACCATCGGATAGGCGAGGTAGGCCTTGTGGTTGCCGGCCACGACGGCGAAGTAGGTGCCGTCCAGAATGTGGTCCAGCGCGACCATGGCGGCCTGCTTGGCCGCGTTCATGTTGGTCTGCCCCATGGAGCCCGAGGTGTCGACGATGATGATCTCGCCCGCATCGCCGGAGCCGGTCTTGCCCGCCTCGCCGGCACCGGTGCACGAGATCGTCACGATCGCGTTCACGTCGGTGCCGCCGTCGGGCAGGTACTCGTTCTGATACACCGCCGAGCTGAACTCAGCCATCGATGGATTCCCCTTCCCCGACCGCTCCGGCCGGTCCATCCAGCCTAACCGGGTAGCGCGCCAGCGCCACCGTCACATTGTCCTGGCCCCCCTGCGCGTTGGCCCAGACCACCAGCGCCCGGGCGATCGCCAGCGGGGACGGATCGACCGACGAGGCCGCGGTCAGCTGCTCGGCCAGCGCCTCGGGCTCGGAGGCGTAGTTCCACAGCCCGTCGGAGCAGACCAGCAGCCAGCCGTCACCCACCGGGCGCAGCACGCCGGTCCGTGGGATCACGTCGAGCGCATCACTGCCCAGCCACTTGGTGATGGCATGGGCCTTCGGCATCGCTTCGGCCTCGGCGCGCGACATCCCCTGCTCGATGAACTCCTGTGCCATCGAGTCGTCCCGGGTAAGCAGCAGCTGCTCCTCCCCGAGCCAGTACACCCGGCTGTCGCCGAGCGAGCCGTAGTGGATCGCATCGGTGGTGACCACGGCCGCGGCGAAAGTGGCCGAGCCGGCGCTGACCCCGTCGCCGGTCGTCGCCGCAGTGATGGCCGCGTTCGCTTCGGCAGCCGCGACGATGAGTGCCTCTGCGATCTCCTCGTCGCTGCCGAGGGCGTGTTCGGCGAGGATCTGGCAGGCCCGCTCGGCTCCTGCGGTGGAGGCCACGTCGGCTTCAGCCGAGCTCGACACCCCGTCGCACACCACGAGCACCGCTCGCTCGCCGCCGGGCGACACCCAGAGCGACTGGGCGTCCTCGTTTCGGGCGTGCTGGACGCCGCGATCGCACACACCGGCCAGCCAGTCCGCCGGTGCGGACTCGGTGTGATCGCGGGGATCGGGCGCCTTGGCGCCGCAGGTCTGGCAGTAGCCGTCGGCGTCGATCGTCCCGCCGCACTGGGCGCAGACTCTCGCCTGCGCGTCGGCTCCGAGTCGTCTGGTGGCGGCTGAGCCGCCGGTGGGCTGCAACGGGGGAGGGGTCGCGGTGGGCAGCAGCGGCGCGCCGCAGCCCTCGCAGAAACTCGCCCACGCCGTCACCGGATAGGTGCAGTTGGGGCAGCGGCCTTCGACCGCGGACGGTGGGGTCGTGCCGCCACTGTCGAGCAGCGGCCAGGGTTCTTCGTGGCTCACAGCAGGCTCCAGGGTCGAATCGAGTTGGCCAGGTCGACGTAGTGCGCACGTTCGGTGGGGAGCGCGGAGAGAGCGGCCCGCTTGCGGTAGGCCTCTTCCAGACGGGTCCGGAGCCCGGCGGCGTCGACCCGCTGACCGCCGAGGTGCACCGGGCCGTTCGCAGCCAGGGCGAACGCCCGCTCCAGCAGCACCTGCTCGTACTCGGCCTGCGCTGCGGGTTCCAGGCGGGACGAGCCGACCGCGGCCAGCGCCCGGTCGATCGTGGCGAGGTCCTGGGCGTGGGACGCCAGCAGGACGGCCCGCTGCCGCTGCGACTCGGGGTAGCCGCGTGAGGTGTTGGGGACGAGTTCCAGCGCAGCGAGCCTGCCTGCGACATCCCCGCGTCCGGCCCGCACCCGGGCCAGGCCGAAGGCTGCCGGGGTGACGTAATTGGCGTCGGTCGACGCGCACACCCGGTAGAGGGTCTCGGCCAGCTCGGTCTCGCCGCCGAGCTCGCAGGCGACCGCCAGGGCCAGCTTGGGGGCAAGCTCGCCGGGAACCTGGCCGTAGACCGCGTTGAAGGACGACTGGGCGGTGGCGTGGTCCCGGGCAGCGAGCGCTCCCAGCCCGGCCAGCCACACCGCCCGCCACTCCCACGGATCATCGGTCAACAGCTTCTGGACCGACTCGTCGAGTGTGCGGGCGTCACCCAGCTCGAGCGCGGTGTGACCGCGGGCCAGCAGCACCTCGGGGGTCTGGGCCGGCGCGCTGCGCAGGGCGACCAGCCGCTGGGCGGGGTCGTCCAGGTTGATCCGGGCCACCCAGGCGTACTGCGGATCGGCCTCGTCCGGACGCAGTCGGGGCAGCTGTCGCCAGCTGAACTGGTCGCCGGTGGCCGTCGGCGGATCGAACAGCGCGGAGGCTGCCGCGGTGGTGGCCACCCCCGGGGTCTTGGCGCCGACCACCTCCCGGAGCACGCCGAGCATCTGGGTGCGCAACTCGTCGGCGGTGGCGAAGCGGTCGCCCGCCTCCCGGGCACAGCACTTCAGCAGCAGCCGGTAGGCGGCGTCGTGTTCGGCGAAGGCGGGGATCTCGGAAGCGGGCGGAATCGTGAACTCGTAGTCGGACTGGTAGCGCGGCACGTCGGCGCACAGCACCATCAAGGTGCGGCCGATGGTGTAGATGTCGGAGGCGATCGAGGGCCCGTCGGTGGCCACCTCGGGCGCCTGGAAGCCGATCGTGCCGTAGATCGCGGATACCTCGTCTCCGGCGTGCCGCACGCCGCCGAGGTCGATCAGCTTCAGCGTGTCGCCGACCTGGATCACGTTGTCCGGCTTGAAGTCGCAGTACAGCAGGCCCAGTTCGTGCAGGTAGCTGAAGGCGGGCAGGATCTCGATCAGGAAGGCCAGTGCCTGATCCAGAGGCAGCGGTTTGGGGTGGCCGTTGTTGGCCTCCATTCGCTGCTTGAGCAGTTGCTTCAGCGACCGCCCGCCGACGTACTCCATCACGATGTAGCCGGCATCGTCGTGGGTGACGAAGTTGTAGATCTCGACGATCAGGGGGTGCTCGACCCGGGCCAGGAACTGCTGCTCGCTGATGGTGGCGGCCAAAGCGTCTGAGTCTCCCGCGTTGAGCAGGCCCTTGAGCACCACCCATCGGCCCGAGACGTTGAGGTCGCGGGCCAGGTAGATCCAGCCCATGCCACCGTGGGCGAGGGCTCCGGCCACCTGGTACTGGTTCGCCACGACGTCGCCGGCCGCGAGCTTGGCGGTGAAGGAGTAGGGGGCGCGGCAGTTCGGGCAGAAGCCTTCGCTGCGTCCGGAGCCGACGGACGAGGATTGGCCGACCTTCGCCCCGCACTTGGGGCAGACCCGGCGGTCCTCAGGGACGACCGGGGAGACCAGCACGGCCTTGGACGGGTCGATCGCCGGAGCCGGCGGGACGTAGGTGAGCCCGGCTCCGATCCGGCCGGGGCCGGGACGGCTGGTGCGGTGTCGTCGCACCGCGGGGACGCCGAAGGAGCTCGCCCGCGCCGAGCCGAGGGCCGTCGACCCCAGCTGGGCGGAGGCCCGGGTGAGCGAGCTGAACTCCGGGGCATCGGCCGGACCGGCCTGGGGCTGCTCGGGCGGCAGCCCGCAGACGTCGCAGTAGCCGTCCACGATGCGTCCGGTGCAGCCCGGCTGCTGGCACGGCCCGCTCGCGGCGGCGGACGGACGGGAGCCGGGCACACCTCGCCCCACCGGCATGGTGCCGGGGGTGGGCGGCAGCCCGCAGACGTCGCAGTAGCCGTCGACGATGGTGCCGGTGCAACCCGGCTGGCCGCACTTCACACGCCGCTCCCGGGACGGGTCTTCAGGTAGTCCAGCCGGGCCGAGTAGGCGGCCAGCAACTCATTCACCACCGGGAGCACGGTCGGGCCGTCGCCACCGAACTGCGCCCGGATGAGTTCGGCGATGGCCAGCAGAGTGGGGTCGTCGGCGTGGCCGAGGGATGACGCCTTCGCGATCAGGGCCCCGAGGAGTTCGCGGGTGCGCGGCACCTCGTCGATCGCCGCGGCCAGATCGCGATGGGCAGCGGCCAGCGCGGCCGCGTAGGAATCCAGCTGGGTCAGGTAGGGCTGCAGCGCCGCCCTGGTGTTGGGGATCGGGCCGAGGTCGGCCAGCGCGGGCACCCCGCCGGCCGGTAGCGGCCAGCAGGTGGCGGCCGCCTGGGCGGCCACCTGCCGGACGGCCCGCTCCCGGGCCGCCAGCGCACCGTGGGTCTCTCGCGCCCGGGTGACCAGGTCGCGGGCCTCCCGGCGCTGCGCCGCGGTGACGATCAGGTCGCGTTCGTAGCGGGCCGCGTCGATCTCCAGCGGGCCGAGCAGTCCACCGATGTCGCCGCCGCGTTCCCGCTTGCCACCGAGATCCTCGGCGCGCTGGAGCAGGGAGGAGAGCTTCGCCAGCGCGGCAGGCCGCTGGGCAGGTGGCTCCAGCCCGATCTGGTCGCGGATCCGCTCGAACTGGGCGCGCAGGCCGCGCAGCCGGATCAGTTGCTGTTCGGCATTCGGGTCGGTGTTGAGGCGGGTGCGCAGCTGGGCGACCAGAGCGTCACACAGCCGGCCGGCCTCCGGCAGCGAGACGGCCAGCGACCGCAACCGGTCGATCGTGGAGGCCTCGGTGTCGAGCCTGCCCCAGATCAGCCCGGAGAGCTGATCCAGCTCGACCTGACCGACCCGGCCGGAGTCCCAGGTACGCAGGAGCAGATCCTGACGGGTCTTGACCGCCTGCCACAGTGCCAGCGCCAAGGTGATGTCGCCGGTGAGCTCGGCCTGGCGGCCGGTGGCCTGGATCTGTGAATCCAGGGCGTCGAGCTCGGCCCGCCGTTGGCCGAGCCAGGCATCGAGCTTGCCCAGATACTCCAGCATCTCGACCGGCCGCGCGGCGACGCCCAGCCGGCCGGGTGCGATGGGAGAGACGGTGGCGCTCATGCGGGGCTCCGCGGGGTGCTCATCGGTACTCCTTCAGCCGCTGGTGGAGTCCCCAGGTGCCGGCAACCGCGCTGATCAGGGTGCAGGCGACCGCCAGTACCACCAGACCCGCGTCGCCGGCCGCACCCGCGGCGGCGAGCACGGTGCCGCTGCGGACAGCGAGGATCACGGTGGCGATCGCAGCGCCCAGCAGCCCCAGGTTGACCACCCGATGGCTTGCCCGTGCGGTGTACCAGGCGATCCCCACGATGGTCAGCACGGCCAGCCAGGCGCCGACCGGCACCAGCCACATCCACCAGGTCACCACGGCCCCGGCGACCGCGCTGTGGTCCGCCTGCAAGGCCTCGACGGCGGGCAGCAACTCCGTCTGGAGGAGCTTCGTCGCCGTCGCGGCCTCGCCCGCGGCCAGCGCCTCGGCGTAGCGTGAGAGCAGATGCCCGATCCCGGCGAGCCGGGCGGGGTCGTCGGTGCCCGCGCCGGCCATCTCGATCAGCGTCGTGGTTGCCGCGTCCAGCGCGTTCCGGGTCTTCTCCGGCAGCGTGGCGCCGTCGGCCGGCGGGTCGCCGGCGTTCTCCTGGGCGTACTGCAGGCTGGCTTCGATGCTCATCGCGCGCTCGTGCTGGGTGGCGTGGACCGCAGCGGTGGCCTCGCGCTCATTGAGCTCCACTCCCGTCACCACCGCGCCCACCCCGAGCACCAGGGCCAGCAGGACGTGCACCAGCCGCGCCAGCCGGAGCCGTCGCGGCGTCGTGCCGCTGCCGCGTCCGGTGATCGCCTGGGAGGCGCGCCCGGCCCGGGTCAGCGTGGCGTCCGGCTGTCGGACCTGAACCGGTGCCGCGCCGGCCGGAGCGGTAGGCGGTCGGGTGGGGGAGGTGGTCACGTGGGCGACTCCTCGGCAGCGGTGGCCGGATCGCCGACCGGCTCCCAGTCCACCGGTGGGGCCGGATCGGGGACCAGATCCTCCGGTGCCAGCGAGCGCAGCTCCTCCAGCGTGGGCTCGTCGATCTCGCGCAGCCGCCAGGCGTGGCGCCCGATGGCGGCCTCGAACAGGTTGCGCGCCCAGCGTCCATTCCCGAAGGTCTCGTCGCGGACCTGCCGGGACAGCTGGCGGCGGAACTCCGCCGCGCAGCCTTCGGCCAGGTCGTAGTCGGCCTTGGTGGCGAGCTGGGTGAAGATCTTCTCCAGCTCGTCGTCGGTGTAGTCGGCGAACTCGATGGTGGTCCGGAAGCGACTGGAGAGCCCGGGATTGTTCGAGACGAACTCGATCATCGGGCCGGTGTAGCCGGCCACGATCACCACCAGATCGTCGCGCTTGTCCTCCATCTCCTTCACCAGCGTATTGATCGCCTCCTCGCCGTACTGGTCGCCGTTGAGCGAGTACGCCTCGTCGATGAACAGCACTCCGCCCACCGCGCTGGCGACCACGTCGGCGGTCTTGATTGCGGTCTGGCCCAGATAGCCGGCCACCAGCTCGGAGCGGTCGACCTCGACCAGCTGGCCTTTGCTCAGCAGTCCGATCGCGGCGTAGATGCCGGCCACCATCCGGGCCACCGTGGTCTTGCCGGTGCCGGGGTTTCCGGTGAACACCAGATGGCGGGTGATCGTGGGCGACTTCAGGCCGGCCTTGGCGCGCAGCGCGTCCACACGCAGGATCGCGGTCTGGCGGTGGATCTCGGTCTTCACCGACGCCAGGCCGATCAACTCGTCGAGTTCGGCGAGCCATTCCTCGACGCTCTTCTTCGGCTGCTCCGGCTCGGGTTCGGCCTCGATGGGGGCCGGCGCCTCGGCGGCGGTGGTCGGCGCGGGCGCGGACGGGGTGGGCGTCGAGCCGGAGAGGGTCGGCGTGGGCAGGGCGGAGCCCGGTAGTCCCGGGATCGCTCCCGGCGTGAGCGGGTCGCTGCGGTTCAGGTCGAGCATCCGCTGCTGGGATTCGCCGAGCCGGGAGAGCACGTCGGCCAGAATCGCCGGAGCATGCCGCGCGAACTCCTGCTGGGCGCTGTCCTGCGGGATGGTCGGTGGTGTCGCGGGTTGCCGCGACGATGGGGAGCCGAGTTGGGCGGCGCCGGCCAACTGGGCGGCGCCCATGGCTGCCGGTCCAGGCTCGCCCAGCAGCGCGGACGCGGTGCAGACCTCCACCAGGGCCTGCCGGTAGGCCGCTGCCGGCTTGCCGGTGAGCGTGGCCGCCTGGCTGGCGGTCGGGGTGGGCAGGCCGCGGTAGCGGCGTCCCTTCGACGCCGCGTCGAAGAACGGCGACGCGGAGGGCGTCAGCCCGAAGGCCTCGCACCAGGCGAGGTAGGCCCCCCGGTTCGACTCCGAGACCGCCGCCGACAGCGCTCTGGCGTCCTCGGCGGCCGCGGCCGGGTCGATGCCGGCCGCTCGGGCGGCGGCATCGAGCGCCGACAGGGCCGAACGCAGATCCGGGGCGCTCATCCGTGGGGTGTTCACGGGTGCCCCAGATCGAGGGGGTTGCTCGAGACCGGCGGGGGAGCCGCCGGCGCCGGGGCGCCGGGACCGTGCCCGAACCGATCCTGCAGGAAGCGACCGTGGGTGATCAGCGCTTCGGCATCGGTGCGGTTGGCGGCGTCGTAGATCTTCTCCATGGTGATTCCGAGCAGGTCGAGTTGGTCGATCAGCAGCATCAGCGGGGTCTTGCCCGCCTCCACCGGGCGGGAGTCGGCCCAGTCCCTGGGTAGCCGCAGGTAGGCGCCGATCGCTTCGGGCAGGTAGTCGGTGGCAGTGGCCACCACCGCGTACGAGTCGTAGCTGCCCAGCCCGAGCAGGCCGAGCCGGGGCAGGGTCTTGCGGACGGTCCTGGTCACCTGCAGCGCCCGGGAACGCACCACCCCGGGGATCGCCGGATCCGCCACCAGCTCATCCACCCGCGCCAATGCCGCCGCGATGTCGGCCTCGGTGGGAGCCCGGGCGGTCTCGGGCGGCGGCCCGGGCTCCGACTCGGGCTCGCGTCCCCGCAGCCAGTCCCAAAAACCCATCTGCGATGCTTACCGATCGATCGTGATGCTGGGCAGTTGCTGAGCGCGGGAATCCTGGGCGGCGACCCGGTCGAGGTACTCGCGGCTCTTGACCACCTCGACCTCCAGGGTGCCGATCGTGGCGGCCATGGTCTCCAGCGCCTTCAGCTTGAAGGCGTCGATGGAGTCCATCGTGGCGTAGATGTTGGCGAACGCCGCCTGCAACTGCTCCAACCCGATGGTGGAGGACGCCGCCTGTTCCTGGATCTGCGCGGAGTTCTCCTTCAGCATCTCCGAGGTGCGCTGGATCATCGTCGAAGTGGTGGTGTTGAGCGCCGTGATCTGGTCGAGGACCAGCTTCTGGTTGCCCAGCGCCTGGGCGACGATGACTGCCGTCCGCAGTGCCGAGATGGTGGTCGTCGAGGCCCGGTCGACGCCTTTGATCAACTCGATGTTGTTCTTGATGATGATGTCGATCGCCAGGTAGCTCTGGATCGACACCGCGAGCTGGGTGAGCAGGTCCTGGTGCTTCTGACGGACGTAGAACAGCACATCCTGGTTCAGCGACTTCGCCTTCTCCGGATCGGTGAGCTCCAGCTCGGCGATCTGGGCTGCCAGCTTGGCGTCGAGCCGCTCGGCGATGTAGACGTACTGGTTGAGGCGCCCCATCACCGTCCACAGGTTCTGCTTCTCCATGTTGAGCGCGACATTATCCTTGGTCAGCTCGTCCTGACCGTTGCGCAGCGCATGCAGAATGCCGTTGAGGTGGTCCTGCGAGCTCTGGTACTTGCGGAAGTAGTCGGTGACCTGGTCGCCGAAGGGCATCTTCTTGAACCACTTCTTCGAGCCACGGGCGGCGCTGGGATCGAGCTCCTCGACGGTCCGCCGCAGCTGCAGCAGGGTCTGACCCACCTTGGAGCCCTCGGCCAGGCCGCCGGCCTGCACCGCCCGGACGGGGGTCTGCAGCAGCCGGTTGGAGGTCTCGGCCGCTTTGCGGATGTCCGCGTCGCCCATCGAGCGCACCGCGTCCGCCTGGGCGGAGAAGGAGGGGGAGTTCGCTTCGGCGGAACCGAGCGCGCCCAGGAACTCCTCAACCTTGGCATCCAGCACGGGGACCTGCGCGGCCTCGACCTGCGGCGCCATCGCGGGCGCCTGGGTCTCCGCCACCACGGGTGGCGGAGCGGGCGCGGTGAGCGACAGCATGTCGGGCGGAGCCAGGGGGGCGGCCTGGGCCGCACCGTGCGACGGTTGAGCAGGAGTGGTCATCACGTGCCTCTCAGCGGGTCGGGTACTAGGTGCACCAATCTAGCCGCCTTGCGCAGTGGACGGCGCGTGCGACGGACCGGTTCCTGCAGTGCCGGGGGACTGCCCGGGTGAACCCCGAGGGGCGGACGGCCCAAGGGTGCCGAATCGACAACCGGGCCCCATCTGCGAACAGATGGGGCCCGGTGGCAGTGCTGCGCGTCAGACAGGGCGCACGTTGGCTGCCTGCGGGCCCTTGTTGCCCGGCGTGATGTCGAATTCCACCGTCTGCCCCTCGGTGAGCGAGCGGAAGCCGGTCGCGTCGATCGCGGTGTGGTGGACGAACACGTCCTGGGCCTCACCGGGGATGGCGATGAAGCCGTAGCCCTTTTCGGCACTGAACCAACGGACGGTTCCTTGCGCCATGTACTTCTCCTTACTCATGCGTCGCGCCAGCTCTCGGCGCCCCTGCCGGCCCGGGCTGGGCACACCCGGACCAGACTTCCCGACCGGGTGTGGACGGCAGACCGCCACTGTTTCACACTCCCTGAGGCCGGTCCAGAGGTCTGGTCGGGGCGCCGGGTCGTGGTCTGTCGGTGGCAGCTGCTTCGATGGTGGGCGTGAGGAAATGGGAGGATCCGCTGCTGGTGGTGGGTGGCGCCGGGACGGGGAAGACCACCGTCGTCGCGCTGGAGGCCGTCGCCGAGCTGCGGGCCGGTCGACGACCACTGGTGCTCGCCCCCGACCGGGCCGCCGCCAGCATCCTGCGCAACCGGATCGCGTCCGACGCCGGTGGCGTCACCCAGCTCACCGTCACCACGATCCACGCGTTGGCCCGGTCGCTGCTGGATCAATACGGCCAGAGCAGCGACTGGCGGTTGCTCACCGCGCCCGAGCAGGAGTTCCGGGTCCGCGAACTACTGGCGGGCGCTCAAGGAGATCGGTGGCCTGAGGTGTTGCACCCCGCGTTGCCGACCGCCGGCTTCGCCCGTCAGGTGCGGGCGGTGCTGGCCCGGGCCCGGCAGCTCGGGCTCGATCCTGCCGACCTCACCGCCCTGGGTGCCGAGGCCGGGCTGCCGGCGTGGCAGGCGGTGGGGGAGTTCTTCGCCGAGTACCTCGACGTGCTGGACGCCGAGCAGGTGCTCGACTACGCCGAGCTCGTGCATCGGGCGCGATTGCTGCTCGGGTCGCCGCAGGTGCTTGCTGCCCTGCGGAACCGTTTCGACGCGGTCCTGGTGGACGATGTCACCGATCTCGATCCCGCGCAGCTGGGGTTGCTGCGGGAGCTGGTGCCGGATGGCGGCCGCATCCTGGCCACTGCCGATCCGCTGGCCGCGGTGAACACCTTCCGCGGTGCCCACCCCCGGATCGCTGCGGAGTTCCCTGCCATCTTCACCCGGGCCGACGGCAGCCCCTGCCGGGTGGAGGTACTCCAGCAGGGCCATCGGTTCGGTGGCCGGATCGCGGCTGCGGTCGCCCGGCTGGAGCAGCGACTGCCGGTGCCCCGTGCGGCGGTGGCGAGCACTCCCCGTCCGGCTGAACGGGCAGGGGCGGTCCGGGTGCTGCACTGCGCGAGCGAGGGTGCCGCGGCGCGCGCGATCGCGGCCGAGTTGCGACGCGCACGGATCGAACGCGGCCTCGACTACCGGGAGATGGCGGTGCTCACCCGGTCCGGACGTGGTCTGGCCGAGATCGCCCGCGCCTGCGCCCAGGCCCAGGTTCCGGTACGCCTGGCCGGGGACGAGATCGCGCTGGCCCAGGCTCAGGCGGTTCGTCCGCTGCTCCTGGCGCTGGAGGTGGCAGCCAGGGGGGAACTCCAGCCCGGCGAAGCGGTCCGGCTGCTCAGCTCACCGTTGGGCGGCTTCGATCCGGCGGCGCTGCGCCAGCTGGTGCGACAGTGGCGGCAGGCCCATCCGGAGTCCCGCGATTCCCTGGGGCAGGTGCCGGCGCAGGAGGAGGTGCTGGCCACCGCGGTGAACCGTCCCGGTTGGCTGCAGGTGGGAGATCCCACCCCGGTTCAGCAACGACTGGCCGGAGTGGTCGCGTTGCTGGCGGCCGCGCGTGTCGGAGTGCAGGCGGGTGAGCGTCCCGACACCGTGGCCTGGCGGCTCTGGCAGGGTACTCGGTGGCCGGCGCGACTCCGCGCCGAGGCACTGGCCGGCGGCGCCTCGGGACGACAGGCGGATCGCGATCTGGATGCGGTGGGTGCCTTCTTCGAGGTGGCGGGGGAGTCCACGGCGTCCGGGGCGAGTGGCGTCCGCACGCTGCTGGAGCAGATCGCCGCCCAGCAGATCCCGGCCGACCGGGAACGCGAGTCACGAATCGGTACCGGTGGCGTGGTGCTGCTCACCGCGCACCGCGCCAAGGGGCGGGAGTGGGAACTGGTGATCGTGGCCGGGGTGCAGGAGGGCAGTTGGCCCGCGGTGCGTCGGCTGAGCGCCGTGCTTGAGCCCGAGCGATTGTTGAGCCAGGCGATCGGCCCACGCCCGGCGATGCGGCAGCGGCTGGCCGACGAGCGCCGGCTGTTCCGGTTGGCGTGCACCCGGGCGCGCAGGGAGTTGATCGTGACCGCGGCGGCCGGGACCGAAGGCGAGGCCGACCAACCCTCCCGGTTCCTGGACGAGCTGGGGGTAGAACCCGAGTCGGTGGTCGCCGGACCGCCGGTGACCACCGAAGGCCTGGTGGGGATGCTGCGCCGGGCTCTGGTCTCCGCCGACAGCCCACCGCCTCGCCGGCTGGCCGCCGCGGTCGAGCTCGGCGCGCTGGCCGCCGAACGACTTCAGGACGATCGTCCCCTGGTGCCGGCCGCCGATCCGGCGACCTGGTGGGGGGTGCGTGAGGCCTCCAGCGGCAACCGTGCGACCCCGGGGCCGATCCGGCTCAGCCCCAGCCAGGTCAGCGCTCTGCTCACCTGCCCGCGGCACTACTTCCTGAGCCGGCAGGCACATGCCGACCCGCCGCCGGCGGTGGGGGCATCGCTGGGCTCGGTGATCCATCTGCTGGTTCAGCACGCCAGCTCCGGAGCGCTGGACGACGCCGCGGTAGGCGACTACCTGGACACCGCCTGGCAGCACCTTCGGTTCGACACCGGCTGGTTGTCGGCGGTGGAACGGGTGGAGGCAGAGCTCTCGATCGGGCGCTTTCTGGCCTGGCGTTCCGGCCGGAACACCGAGCCGTTGGCAGTGGAGGCCTCCTTCGAGCTCGACCTCGAAGTGGATCGACGACAGGTGACCCTGGTGGGCGCGGTCGATCGGCTGGAGCGCCTGCCCGACGGTCGCCTGCAGGTGGTCGACTTCAAGACCGGACGGACCACGCCAACCCGCAACGAGGTGGCCGGCATGGACCAGCTCGGCATCTATCAACTGGCGGTCATCGAAGGCGGCTTCGAGGAGATCGCCGGGCCGCGGGCCGAGTCGGCTGGGGCGGCCGTGGTGTACCTGAGGCACCCGAGCAAGCCGGAATCCCAGCCTCGCGAGTTCAGCCAGGATCCGCTCACGCAGCGTCCGCATCTGAGCGACGATCCGGAGGAGGCCGGCTATCCCACGTGGGTGCACCACCGGATCTCGCGGGCGGCGACGATCGTCGCCGAGGGGACCTTCGGCGCCACGCCGGGCACCCACTGCCGTCGCTGCCCGTTCGCCGACAGCTGCCCGGCCTCCGGGCGCGGAGAGCAGGTGCTGCGATGACGAGAACGATGCCCGAGCCGGTCGGGCCCGGAGCGGCCGGTAGGGCGGTCGAAGGGTTGTGGTCGCCATGGGCCGGGTGAGCCTGGGTGATCCGTCCGAGCTGGCCGGCCTGCTGGGGATACCGTTCTCTGAGCAACAGCTCGCGGCGATCGCCGCGCCCCTGGAGCCGGGGGTGATCATCGCCGGCGCCGGCTCCGGCAAGACCACGGTGATGGCGGCGCGAGTGGTGTGGCTCGTCGGCTCCGGTGCGGTGCGACCCGAACAGGTGCTCGGCCTTACCTTCACCCGGAAGGCTGCCGGGGAGCTCTCCGGCCGGGTGCGCCGGGCGCTGGTCTCGGCCGGTCTGACCGGCACCGAGGGCGAGGAGTTGGTGCTGACCTACGACGCCTTCGCGGGTCGCCTGGTGAACGAACACGGACTGCTGCTCGGCATCGAACCTGGAGCCCGGCTGATCACCGGTGCAGCCCGGTTCCGGTTGGCCGCCCGGGTGGTCGCCGATCCGCCGGCTCCGCTGCGGGAGTTGTCGCGGCTGCGTCCCGACTCGATCACCCAGCGCGTGGTCGAGTTGGCCGGCGAACTCCGTTCGCACCTGGTGGAGCCGGCGGATCTGGTGGCTCACGCCGAGCGGTTCCAGGCCGAGGTCGACGCCGCGCCCACCTGGCGGGGCCGGCCGTACGCGGACCTCGCCAAGGCCCGCGCCGCCACCGCCGAACGCATCGAGCTGGCCGGTCTGGTCGCCGGCTACGAAGACCTCAAGCAGCGCTACGGGTATGTCGAGTTCGCCGACCAGATGGCGCAGGCCGCCCGCCTGGCCACCGAGGTGCCGGTCGTGGCGCAGGCGCTGCGCGAAGAGTTCGCCGTGGTGCTGCTGGACGAATACCAGGACACCTCCGCCGCCCAGGCGCGGCTGCTGTCCGGGCTGTTCTCAGGACCGGACGTCGAGCGCGGCCGAGGCCATCCGGTGACCGCGGTGGGCGACCCCTGTCAGGCGATCTACACCTGGCGGGGGGCCGCCGCCAGCAACATTCTGCGGTTCGCCGAGGAGTTCCCGGCCGCCGACGGGAGGCCCGCCCAGACCTTCGCGCTGACCGTGAACCGCCGCAGCGGCCAGCGGATCCTTGACGCCGCCAACCAGCTGGCTGAGCCGATTCGCGGCGACCCGGCGCTGACCGGGCTCGAACTCGCGCTGAGCTGTCCGCCGGAGACCCCGCCGGCACGGCTGGCGACCGCCGAGTTCGACACCTGGCCGGCCGAACGCAGCTGGATCGCCGACCGGGTGGTCGCCGAGCACGATTCCGGTCAGGTGACCGCCTGGTCGCAGATCGCGGTGTTGGCCCGGCGCAACGCGACCGTGGCCGCGCTCTACACGGAGCTGACCGCCCGTGGCGTGCCTGCGGAGATCGTCGGACTCGGCGGCCTGCTGGAGCTGCCCGCGATCACCGAGGTGGTGGCGACCCTGCGACTACTGGCCGACCCGGCCGACAACCCCGCGCTGGTCAGGCTGCTCACCTCACCCCGCTGGGCGATCGGGCTGGCCGACCTCGAGTTGCTCGGACGCCGGGCCGTCCAGCTTGCCGGACGCACGACCCGGGCGGGCGACCAGAGCCTGGACGACGCCCTGGTGGCGGTACTGGCCGGCGGCGACCAGGTGGCCGTCCCGAGCCTGCTGGAGGCGCTGGGCTCACCCGGCGGCCTGGAGTTCAGCACGGCTGCGCTGGAACGGTTCGCCCGGTTCGCTGCCGAGTTCACCGGGTTGCGCCGCTGGGCCTCCGAGGCGGTGGTCGATCTGGTGACCCGGGTGATCGACGCCCTCGGGTTGGAGGTCGAACTGCTGGCCGAGGGCGCCGATCCGGGTCAGCTGGCCGCCTTCGTCCAGGCGGTGGCCGGGTACAGCGAGATCGACGGCGAGGCGTCGCTGGGTGGTCTGCTGGCCTGGTTCGAGGCCGAGCGGGAGTATGGCGTCGGGCTGGAGCAGGCGGTGATCTCCGACGACGACTCGGTGAAGCTGCTGACCGTCCACCGGGCCAAAGGGCTGGAATGGGAGGCGGTCTTCCTGCCCGCGCTGGCCGCCGACGTCTTTCCCACCGACCGGGTGACCGGCAACTGGCTGCGCAACGCCGCCTCGCTGCCGCACCCGCTACGGGGGGACGCCGATGCCGTACCGCAACTGCGTCGTACGACCAACGACGGCTTCAAGCAGTTCGCCGCCGCGCTGACCGCCGACCAGCGGCTGTCGGAGGACCGCCTGGCCTACGTGGCTGTCACTCGCGCGAAGCGGCGGCTCTACGCCAGCAGCCACGCCTGGGACGCTCAGCTCGCCAAACCGCGCCGGGCTTCCGATTACCTGTCCACGCTGGCCGCCCATGCCGACACCACCCAGCCACCGCCGGAGGTCTCCGCTGACAACCCGCTGACCCTCGATCAGGCGGCGACCGGCTGGCCGGTGGTGGACGGCTCCCAGAGCTGGCGCCGGCGCCGCCTCGCGGCCGAACTGGTGACGGCCAGGCCCGTGCTCCCACCGCTGGACGACCTCGACCTGGCCGCCGAGGTGGCGACCTGGCAGCAGTGGCGCCGGGCGCTGACGGTCCAGGCGCGCGCGGACGCGACCGGACGGCGGGAGGCGCCCCCGCCGCCCTATCTGTCGGTGACCGGGCTCTCCCGGCTGCTCCACGACCCGGAGGGCTACCGGGCCGACCTGCTGCGGCCCATGCCCCGGTTGGTGGGGGACGAGCAGCGCACCGGCACCGGCTTCCATCGCTGGCTGGAGCGGCGCTTCGCCGTCCAGTCGGCGCTGGCCGACGATCTGGAGATCGAACTGGCCGAGGTGGACGAGGGCATGCGCGCGGCCTTCCTGGCCGGCCCGTACGCCGATGCCGTGCCGGTGGCGGTGGAGGTCCCGTTCACGCTGGCCCGGGAGGGACGACTGGTGCGCGGCCGGATCGATGCGGTCTTCGCCGGGCCCGAGGGCTTCCGCTACCAGGTGGTCGACTGGAAGACCGGCTGGGCCGGGCGGGCCGATCCGCTACAGCTGGCCTGGTACCGCTGGGCATGGGCGGATCTCGCGGGGGTGCCGGCCGAGCAGGTCGACGCGGTGTTCTACGAGGTGCGCTCCGGCAGGATCGTCCGGCCGCCGTTGCCGGATCGCGGCCAGCTCGAGGCACAGCTGGGCAGGGCCCTAGGCTGACCAGGTGACGATCTGGGAGAACCCGAGCCGGCTGGATCGCGTCGAGGATCGCCGCGGCGACGACGCCTGGGTGGCCGAGCTGTGGGCTTCGCCCCGGGCTCGCGTGCTGGCGGTGAGCGACGACGGCCGGCTGGCCTGGGCCGATGACGGGCTCGCGCTGCGGCCGGCCTCAGGTACGCGGGACGAGCGCCACCTGCTCGCCGGACTGGTCGGTGAGGTGCCGATCTTCGTCGAGACCGGCGCCGAACTGGTGGACTCGCCCGTCCTTCGCGGCGTGATGGACGGTCTGGGCGGCGCGGAACTGGAGGTGGCGTTCACTGCGGCGGCGCTGGCCGACTGGCACCGCCGGTCGGGCTTCTGCGGGGAATGCGGCGCGGTCACGGTGATCACCCGCGCCGGCGCCGGACGGTTCTGCTCCGCCTGCGCGGTGGAGCACTACCCACGGGTTGATCCCGCGGTGATCGTCGCGGTCACCGACGCTGACGACCGCCTGCTGCTGGGTCGCCAGCCGGTGTGGGCGAAAGGGAGGGTCTCGGTCTTCGCGGGCTTCGTCGAGGCGGGGGAGTCGCTGGAGCAGGCGGTCCACCGCGAGGTGTTCGAAGAGGTGGGCCTGAAGCTCGCCTCACCGCGCTATCTGGGCTCGCAGCCCTGGCCCTTCCCCCGTTCGATGATGGTCGGTTTCGCCGCGCGGGCCGAGGACACCGTGCTGACCCTGGACACCAGCGAGATCGAGCAGGCCCGCTGGTTCACCCGCGAGGAACTTCAGGCCGCCCTCGGCACCGGCGAAGTAGCCCTGCCCATGACGACCTCGATCGCCCACCGCATGATCACCGCCTGGCGCAACCATTCGCTGCCTTCGACCGCCGGGGGTCAGGCGACGTCCTCCGAGGTCGCGACATAGGTGTTGCAGACGCTCGCGCGCAGCGACTCCAGGCCGGTAGTGACCCAGCGCAGGCCGTTCTCGGGCTTGCCGTGGGTACGGGGATAGCCGTCCCGGTCACCGCGGGAGTAGTTGTCCTGCCGCAGTAGTTCCCGCTCGCCCGCGGTGAGTCCGGTCGCTTCCGACAGAGCGTTCATCGCCATCCCGCCGAAGCAGTCGGCCTGGAGCTCAGTACGGCGGCTGTACTCCAGCGCCTCGTCCTGGGTCTCGGCGGTGTTCTCGAAGGCTGTGGTGGCCGCGATGATCCCGGTCCGCCCCTGCAGCGCATGCCCGAACTCGTGGGCCAGGGTGTTGTCGATCTCCAGCGAGGTCCGGTAGAACAACGGCCGGCTTCGGTCGATCGCGTAGAAGACCCGCTGGTCGCCCGGGCAGTAGAAGGCGGCCGCCTGGTCCATCGAGGGGCTGGTGCCGCAGGCAGTGGTGATCGGCTGGTCATAACTGCGCACCGGCGGGCGTGGCAGGACGAATCCCGCGGCCGTCGCTGGCGCGGTCCACACCTGCATCAGGCAATCCATGGTGTGGTTGAGATGGTGGTCCATCACGTCCAGGGCCGGTGGTCGCGGATCGTCGATTCGGGCGATCGCGCAGTTGCTGGGCGTGGCGTCCTGGTCGTAGATGGCGTTGGCCTGCAGCCATTGCTCGGCCTCGTCCCAGGTCTGCGGCTGTGGCAGCGGAGGCGGGTTGTAGTCGTCTCCCGGCTCGGGCTCGGGTTCGGGGGTGGGTTGCGGTGTCGGCTGGGTCTCGGCAGGGCTCGGCGAGCGGACCGGCTACGTCGCCGTCCCCTGTTCCGACGCCCGCGGACCCCTC
>CAYSZZ010000027.1:0-55306 GCA_964435735.1 uncultured Propionibacteriaceae bacterium | reverse complement strand
TTCCTCGGCGCCGGGTCCGTCATGCACGGCATGAACGACGACGTGAACATGCGCCATTACGGTGCCCTGGCCAAGGTGATGCCGTACACCTTCTGGACCTTCGCGATGGGGTACCTGGCGATCATCGGGGTTCCGCCGCTGGCCGGCTTCTTCTCCAAGGACCACATCATCGAGGCCGCCTTCGGCCGCAGCCTGCTGGTCGGCAGTCTGGCCCTGCTGGGCGCCGGGGTGACCGCCTTCTACATGACCCGGCTGATGCTGATGACCTTCTTCGGCGAGAAGCGCTGGCAGGAGGGCGTCCATCCACACGAGTCGCCGAAGGTGATGACCGTGCCGCTGATCATCCTGGCCGCGCTGAGCGTGGTCGCCGGCGTGGCGATGAACGCCTGGATCCAGGGCTGGCTGGAGCCGGCCACGGGCGCGCATCCGCACGAGATCAGCTGGATACCGACCCCGGTCGGCTGGGCGACGATGCTCGTGGTGGCCCTCGGGGTGACCGTCGGCTGGCTGCTGTTCGGCCGCCGGCCGATTCCGATCGAGGCCCCGGCGAGCATCAGCCCGCTCACCATCGCCGGACGCAACGACCTGTTCGGGGACGCCGTGAACAACACCCTCGTGGTGCAGCCGACGATGCTGCTGGCCGACGGGGTGGCGGGCGCCGACCAGCGGGTCATCGACGCCGGCGCCGACGGCCTCGGGACGATGTTCCTGGGCCTGTCGACCCAGGGACGCAAGCTACAGACCGGCCAGGTGCGCCGCTACGCGCTCGGGCTGATCGTGGGCGTGGTCGGCCTCGGTGTCGTGATGATCCTGAGTCAGCTGGGCTGAGGGAGGACGTGGAGATGACTGTTCCCTGGTTGACCATTCTCGGCCTGATCCCGTTGTTGGGCGCTGCGGTCCTGTGCTTCCCGGTCAAGGAGATCGCCAAGGGCCTGGGCATGGCGTTCGCGCTGATCACGGCCGGCGTGGCCGTGGGTGTCGCCGCCCTCTACACCTCAGGTGCCGACCTTGCCGTCGTGGTCCCCTGGATTCCGGCCTTCGGCGCCTCCTGGGCGCTGGGCATGGACGGCATGTCGTTGATGATGGTCCTACTGACCGTCGTGCTCGTGCCGGCCGTCCTGCTGGCCGAGTGGAAGCTGTTCGACTCCGGCAGCTTCCGGTGGAGCGCCCAGGTCTTCTTCGCCCTGGTGCTGCTGCTGGAATCGCTGGCCCTGTTCGTCTTCCTCGCCGATGACGTGCTGCTGTTCTACCTGTTCTTCGAAGCCACGCTGATCCCGATGTACTTCCTGATCGGCGGCTTCGGTGGCCAACGGCGCTCCTACGCGGCGGTGAAGTTCCTGTTGTTCAGCCTGGCCGGTGGACTGGTGATGCTGTTCAGCGTGATCGGCCTGTACGGCGAGTCGACCCGGCTGCTCGGCGCCCCCACCTTCGCGGTCTCCGAGCTCTCCGGGCTGGCCTTCCCGCCGGCGACCGGGATGCTGCTGATGGTGGGCTTCCTGATCGCCTTCGCCATCAAGGCGCCGATGGTGCCGGTGCACACCTGGTTGCCGACCGCGGCCGAAGAGGGGACGCCGGGGACGTCGGTGCTGCTGGTGGGCGTGCTGGACAAGATCGGCACCTTCGGGATGATCAAGTTCTGCCTGGCACTGTTCCCGGACGCCAGTCGCGAGGCCGGTCCGGTGATGATCGTGCTGGCGCTGATCTCGATCCTGTACGGCGCGGTCGCCGCGATCGGCTCGAAGAACCTGCTGCGGTTGGTGGCCTACACCTCGGTGAGCCACTTCGGCTTCATGGTGCTGGGCATCTACACCTTCACCAGCGGTGGGATGAGCGGCACCGTCTTCTACATGTTCAACCACGGTTTCTCCACCGCCGCCCTCTTCCTGGTGCTGGGCTTCCTGATCAGCCGCCGGGGTTCGGCGCTGGTGGAGTCCTTCGGCGGCGTGCAGAAGGTGGCTCCGGTACTGGCCGGCACCACCCTGGTGGCCGGCCTGTCGTCCCTGGCGCTGCCGGGCATGTCGAGCTTCGTGAGCGAGTTCATGGTGATGGCCGGTGCCTGGTCCCGGGAGCCATGGGTGGGCGCGGTGGCTGCCCTGGGCACCGTCCTGGCCGCTGTCTACATCCTGTTGATGTACCAGCGCACCATGACCGGCCCGGTCACCGACCAGGTCCGCGAGCACATCACCACCGACCTGAACGCCAGGGAACGCTGGGTGCTGGCTCCGCTGATCGCGGTGATCCTGGCGCTGGGCTTCGTCCCGCAGGTGGCGTTGAACGTGATCGAACCGACGGTGGTGGCCACCCTGAACCAGGCGCGGATCTCGGATCCGGTCGTGCCGTTGGCTGAGAAGTGAGCGAGGTAGGACAGTGAACATCCCGTCGCCGACCTTCGAATGGTTGGAACTCACCCCGCTGCTGATCGTGCTGGTGGGCGCTCTGCTGGGCGTCCTGGTCGAAGCCCTGCTGCCGCGTCGGTTGCGCTTCAACACCCAGGTGGTGCTGCTCGTGGTCACCGTCGTGGCCGCCGTGACAATGCTGGTGGTGAACTGGCGCCTGGGCAGGGGCGGCATCCTCGCGATGGGCTCGATCAGTCTGGACGGCCCCACCTATATCGCCTGGGGCGCGCTGCTGGTCTTCGGACTGCTGGGCATCCTGGTGTTCTCCGAGCGCCGCCTCGACAACGGTGTGACGGTCTTCGCCGCCGCCGCCGCATCGGTGCCCGGCAGCCCGCTGGAGGCCGAGGCCACCGAGGCGAGGCTGGAGCACTCCGAGGTGTTCCCGCTGGCGCTGTTCTCGCTCTCCGGCATGATGGTCTTCGCCTCCGCCAATGACCTGATCACGCTGTTCATCGCCCTGGAAGTGATGAGCCTGCCGCTCTACGTGCTCAGCGCGATGGCCCGCCGCCGTCGGCTGCTGAGCCAGGAGGCGGGCATGAAGTACTTCCTGCTCGGTGCCTTCTCGTCCGCCTTCTTCCTGTTCGGCATGGCGCTGCTGTACGGCTACGCCGGGTCGTTCGAACTGGCCGCGATCGACTCCGCGATCGCCTCGCCCACTTTCGGACGCGGTCTGCTGTTCGTCGGCATGGGGATGCTCGCGGTCGGACTGCTGTTCAAGATCGGCGTCGTTCCCTTCCACGCCTGGATTCCGGATGTCTACACCGGCGCACCCACTCCGGTCACCGGCTTCATGGCGATCTGCACCAAGCTCGCCGCGGTGATCGGCGCTGTCCGGGTGTTCTACGTGGCCCTCGGCGCCGAGCGGTGGAGCTGGCAGCCGATGCTGGCGGTGCTGGCACTGCTCACCATGGCGATCGGCGCGATCCTGGCGCTCACCCAGACCGATGTCAAGCGGATGCTGGCCTACTCGTCGGTGGCACACGCAGGCTTCCTGCTGACCGCTGTTGTCGGTGCGCTGGCCACCGTCCCCGAGGGACAGGTGAACAGCGTGGGTTCGATCCTGTTCTACCTGATCGCCTACGGCTTCGCCGTGATCGCAGCCTTCGCGATCGTCACCATGGTGCGCGATTCGGCCGGTGAGGCAAACGCACTGTCGGGCTGGAGCGGGCTGGGCCGGACCCATCCGGTGCTGGCGGGCGTCTTCGCCTTCCTGATGCTGAGTTTCGCGGGCATTCCGCTGACCGGTGGCTTCATCGGCAAGTGGGCGGTGTTCTCCGCCGCCTGGCGGGGCGGGTACTGGTGGCTGGTGCTGGCGGCGATCGCCTTCAGCCTGATCGCCGCCTACTTCTACATCCGGGTGATCGTGGTGATGTTCTTCGGCGAGCCGAACGATCAGGTGGCGGTCGGCCGGGCCAGCGGCATGACCTGGGTGCCTGTGGTCGTCGGCGCCGCCGCGACCGTCTACCTGGGCCTGTTCCCCGGTCAGCTGCTGGAGCTGCTGGCTGGAGCCGAGGTGTTCTGGCGATGACCCTCGGTCCGCTTGGACTAGGCTGACGCGGGTGTTCACCGATAGTGCCACGGCCTCGCAGGCAGCTGCGGTCGATCCAGAGTTCAGCGCGCGGGTGAGCGCGCTCCTGGAGCGGATCGAGGACGAGTTGATGGCGGCAGCCGTTGCCGACACGTCATTCGCCACCGAGGCTGCCCAGCACATCATCAGTGCCGGCGGCAAGCGGTTCCGTCCGCTGCTGGTGGTGCTGGCGTCGATGCTGGGGGAGGCCGTAGACGACGAAGTGGCTCGGGCGGCGCAGGTGGTGGAACTCACCCACGTCGCCAGCCTGTACCACGACGACGTGATGGACGAGGCGGAGCTGCGCCGCGGCGCACCCAGCGCGAACCGGCGCTGGGACAACAATGTCGCGATCCTGGTCGGCGACCTGCTGTTCTCCCGGGCGTCCAGCATCGTGGCGACCCTGGGGGTGGAGTACGTCACGCTGCAGGCGGAGACCTTCGCCCGCCTGGTACAGGGCCAGCTGGCCGAGACCAGGGGCCCGCAGCCCGGCGAGGACCCGTTGGCGCACTACCTGGCGGTGGTGGCGGACAAGACCGGCTCCCTGATCGCCACCTCGGCCCGTTTCGGCGGCATGGTGGCCGGCGCCTCGCCGGAGATCCTGGCCGCGTTGTCGGCTTACGGCGAGGAGATCGGGGTCGTCTTCCAACTCAGCGACGACATCATCGACATCGCCAGCGACACCGCAGGCAAGACCCCGGGCACCGACCTGCGGGCCGGCGTCCCCACGCTGCCGACGCTGCTGGCGCAACGCTCGACCGACCCCTCCGACGCCCGGCTGCAGTCGCTGCTGGCCGGCGGCATCGAGGAGGACGCCGAGGTCGCCGAGGCCCTCGGCCTGCTCCGCTCCCACCCCGTCCTGGAGCAGGCGCGTGCCGAGGTCGCCCGCCGCGCCGACGTCGCCCGCGCCCACCTCGAACCCCTGCCGGAAGGCCCGGCCAAGGACGCCCTGCTCGCCCTCTGCGACACCGTCATCACCCGCTCCGCCTAGCCGTCGCCGGATGCGTGGCTGGGAGGGCCTGAGACTGACCGAGGTTCAGGTCGAGCGGGTGTTTGGCTGGCTGGAGTCTCCGACCGTGATTGACGACCTCTCTTGGGGTCTTGCCACGATCGTCCTGCACATCCGAGCGTCAGAACGGGACTACATCGTGAAGGCCGGTGGCCCCACAAGTCACCACATCGGACGCGAGATCACCGCCCATGACTCCTGGACGGCGACCCTCGCCGATCGTCACAGAGCGCCTCGCCTGGTGGGCTCAGATCGCGAGGCCAACGTCCTTGTATTGGAGTATCTCAAAGGGCGGCTGGTCGAAGGATCCGAGAGCGAGTTCGATGCCCACGCGTACCAGCAGGCCGGGAGCCTGCTGCGTCTGCTGCACACACAGGCTGAGCGCCTCGACCAGGAGTACGAGGCGCGTGCCACCGTCAAGGCGCTGACATACCTGGACAGCACCCATCGGATCGAAGCCACGGCGGAACGTGAGGCTCGCGCGGTCTTGCGATCGTACCGTCCGGTTCCGGGCCGGTCGGTCCCCACGCACGGTGACTGGCAGCCACGGAACTGGCTGATCGATGCCGATGTGGTGAAGGTGATCGACTTCGGCCGCTTCGACTTCCGTCCGGCGGCCACGGATCTGTGCCGGCTGGCGGTGCAGCAGTGGCAGGTCGAGCCCGCACTGGAGGCGGCGTTCCTGAGCGGGTACGGGATCGACCCGCGTGAGCCTGAGCTGTGGCGGATCGAACTGCTGAGGGAAGCCGTCAACACAGCGGTGTGGGCGCATCAGGTCGGCGATCCTGAGTTCGAGGCCCAGGGCCATCAGATGCTTCAGGATGCACTCGCCCTCTTCTGAAGCGCGGATGCCCATCGGGGTAGGGGTGATGGTGACGCCCGCTACCAGCCCCACCAGGTACTTCAGTGGGTCGCTCGCGCAAGTCGCCTGCTCAGTGGCGTTGCGAGGCCAGGAGCAGCAGAGCCAGCCCTTCCCGGCCGCCGGTCGCTCGCGCGAGTCGTCTGTCAGTTGGGTTACTCCGCTAGGTGGGCGTGCTTCGCCTACTGGCCGACTCGCGTCTGGTAGCGGGTGTGTCGGCGCGGTCGTTGGTGGGGGTCGACGCGGCGGGGTGGGATGACTTCGGGTGTCCCGTCCGAGCGGAGCTGGATCTGCCATCTGTCGGCGGTAGGGTCGCGGCCGGGTTCGACGATGCCGTGGTGGTGTGCGCAGACCAGAACAAGGTTCCATAGATCCGTGGGGCCGCCTTGCCACCACGGGATGACGTTGTGGGCGTGGCAGGCTTGGGGTGGTTTGTCGCAGCCGGGGAACGCGCAACCGCCGTCTCTGACTTCGAGGGCTGCGCGTTGGGTGGGGGTGACGAATCGTTGGGTGAGGCCGATGTCGAGGACGCCGGAGGGCCCGCCGAGCACGATGGGGAGCAGGTCGGCGTCGCACAGCAGTTGCCGTAGTTGGCTGGCGGGGATGGGCTCGCCGGTGCCGGTGAGGACGCCGGTGAGTATGCCTGCGTCGTGGGCGGCCTTCTCCAGTTTGTCGTAGGACATGGTGATGGCGATGCGGGGTCGGTCGCCGCCGTGGACGGGCGCCAATGCTTGTTGGGTGTGGTGGTTGACCATGGCCAGCAACCCATCCGCGCGGCGCATGGCGGGGGTCAGGTGCTCGGCGTTGGGGTCGAGCGCGTCCAAAGCGCGTTTCTCGGCGGCTGCGTAGGCTTCGACGATCCGGATGAACGGTTCAGCCGCGGTGATCGGGAGGCTGCCTTTGATCAGGATGGAGCCGTGATGGTCGGGGGTGAACACCAGATGCCGGTTCCGTTTCGCGAGGCGTTCATCGCGTTCCAGCCGGGCTTCCTCGAGTGCCTCGGCTGTGTCGGGGTCGAGGACTTCCAGTAGACGTCCGGTCAGCCGGCGTAGTTCGACGGAGTTGTGGGTGTGGGCGAAGTCGACCATGAGTTCTTGGGCGTGGTCGACGGCATCGGTGGGGAACTCGGGTGGGAGTTGATCCAGGACGTGGGTGATCGCCACAGCTTGCGCGGGTAGGACATGCCCGGACGCTGCGGCGTCACCCACGACGGGGAACCGGGTTTGTTCTTGTCCGGCTTTGATGAGTGCCGCTGCTTCGCGGCGGGTCAGGTTCGCGATGTCGGCGAGCCAGGTGGCAGTGGAGGTGCCGTGCTCGTTCCACGCCACCTCGTCGCTCTCGAGCCGGGCGGCCCACTGGCGTTGCCAGGCGTCCAGCCGGGCACCGATCCGCAGTGCATCGAGGAGCAGCGTCAACTGGTCGCGTTCGGCTGCCAGGAGGTGCCGGGGGTCGCCGAGTTGGTCCAGGGCATGACCGATCACAGCCAGCAGATCGCTACCGTCCAGCTGCTGCAGCTGTGTTGTGATCGGGGTGTCCATAGCAAGCACTCTACGGATCGCCTCTGACAGTACTAGTCCTGTGGCGCTGACCTGTCTTTGCTTGTCAACCAAGGAATTCGCCCGAGTCTTGTAGGGTTCCGGTGTCACATCCCAGGGAGGCGGAGTCGTTCTCAGGCGACGCCTGCCCACTACTGCATGGTGGAACGAGACCGTAGAGTCGCTCCATGGATCACCTCACCCTCATCCGGGCCGAGACCGACCGCTTCATCGACGTACTGCGTGATGTCGACCCGAACGTGCCCGTGCCGACCTGTCCGGAGTGGACGGCGTCGGAGCTGCTGTGGCATCTCACCGACGTCCACGCGTTCTGGGCGCGCATCCTCGCCTCGGGCGCGTTGAGCGACGAGGATTCGGAGAAGGTCGAGGAAGCCAAGCCGGCCCGGCCGGCCGCTCCCGAGGCCGTCATCGCCCTGCTCGAGGCCGAAACCGCGGCGCTCGTCGCCGAGTTGGCGGCCCGCGAGGACGCTCAGCCGGCGTGGTCGTGGTTCGCCACCGACCAGACCGTCGGATTCACCCGTCGCATGCAGGTGCATGAAGCCACCATGCACCGGGTGGACGCCGAGGCGACGGCGGGCGTCGAGTCGGCACCGATCGCGGTCGAGGTGGCGGCAGACGGCGTCGCGCACGCCATCGAGATCATGCTGGCCTGGTGGGGCACCAACCCCGGCTTCGAGTTCCACCCGGGCGCGGGGGTCGTTGAGCTGCGGATGAGCGACGCCGAGCCCCGGCTCGTGGTTGGCGGACGCTGGCGGGGCACCGGACAGTCGGGCAAGGAGTACGACGAACCCGGCCTCACGTTCACCTCGAACGGCGAGCCGGTGGCGACCATCAGCGGTACGGCAGAGCAGCTGTACCGCTGGCTGTGGGGACGCGGTCCCGAGCCGGTGGCGACCGGCGACCGGACGGCCCTGGACGCCGTCCGTGCCGCCCAGGCGCAGGGGATGCAGTAGCGCCGCGTCCACCGCGGTCCGGAGGGCCTTGGCTCGGTCAGTTATGCGCGTTAGGGTTTGCGTAAATCGTCCGAGGAGGCCGTATGGAACGTCGGCGGGTGGTGGTGATCGGGTCCGGATTCGGCGGCCTGTTCACAGCGAAAGGACTAGCCAAGGCCCCGGTGGAGGTCACGTTGATCTCCAAGACCGTGTCCCACCTGTTCCAGCCACTGCTGTATCAGGCGGCTACCGGAATCCTGTCGACCGGGGAGATCGCACCGGCGACCCGCGACATTCTGCGCAAGCAACCCAACGCCACCGTGCTGCTGGCCGAGGTCACCGGAATCGACCTGGCCAACCGCGTGGTGACCGGCGAGAAGCTCGGACATACGATCAAGCTGCCCTACGACTACCTCGTCGTGGCCGCCGGCGCGGGGCAGTCGTACTTCGGCAACGACCAGTTCGAGATCTTCGCTCCGGGCATGAAGACGGTGGACGACGCCCTGGAACTGAGGGCCCGGATCTTCGGCGCGCTGGAGATGGCCGAACTGAACGACTCGGAGGAGGAACGCCGCCGGCTGCTCACCTTCGTCGTGGTCGGCGCGGGCCCGACAGGCGTCGAGATGGTGGGCCAGATCGCCGAACTCACCCGCGACGTGCTGGTGCGCAGCTTCAAGCGGATCGATACCCGGCAGGCACGGGTGGTGCTGCTCGACGCCGCCGATGCGGTACTGCCTGGCTTCGCGCCCAAGCTGTCCGCCTCGGCGAAGGCGCGGCTGGAGAAGATCGGCGTCGAGGTGCGGCTCGGCGCCCGTGTGACCGGCCTGGACGAGACCGGGGTGGACGTGAGCTTCGCCGACGGCACCACGGACCGGATCACCGCCAGCTGCAAGGTGTGGGCGGCGGGCGTGCAGGCCAGCCCGCTCGGCAAACAGCTCGCCGACCAGTCGGACGCCGAGGTCGACCGGGCAGGGCGGGTCTCGGTGCTGCCCGATCTCACCCTGCCCGGCCACCCCGAGGTCTTCGTCCTCGGCGACATGATGAGCCTCGACCGGCTGCCGGGGGTCGCCCAGGTCGCGCTGCAGGGCGGCAAGTACACCGCCAGGAAGATCGCCGGCGAGCTTGCGAATCAGCCGGTCACCGAACCGTTCACGTACAAGGACAAGGGCTCGATGGCGGTGGTCAGCCAATTCGGCGCGGTCGCCCAGATCGGCAGGCTCAGCCTCACCGGTTTCGTCGCCTGGGCCGCCTGGCTCGGCGTCCACCTGGTGTACCTGGTCGGGTTCAAGAACCGTCTCTCGACCCTGCTGAAGTGGGCGATCACCTTCCTGGGCCGCTCCCGCTCGGAACGGGTGACCACCGAACAGCAGCTGGTCGGACGGCTCGCGCGCAAGCAGCTCGGCGACGACTTCCAGCCCAGCATCTGGGCCACCTTCGACTCCGACCGGAAGCGGCCGTAGCCGCCAGCGCTCGTTACCGCCGCGAAGGCGGGGAGACCGACGTCCGGTGCGACCCCAGGCGCCCCGCCCGTGCGGGGATGACAGGGGGATCGGGTCGCTGCGGTACGGTCGGGCCTAGTACGCGGGCGATGCGCCCGGGAAGGAGTCGATGATGCCGGACCTGTCCGAATTCTCTGCGCTGGAGACCGCGGCGGCGATTCGCTCCCGGCAGGCCAGTGCGATCGAGGTGACCGAGGCTGCGCTGCGGCGTGCGGAGGGCGACAGCTGGGGCGCCTTCGTCACCCTCGCTCCCGACCTGGCGCTGCAGCAGGCCGCAGAACTCGACCGCCGGCTGGCCGCCGGTGACGGGTTCGACCGGCCGCTGCTGGGGGTGCCGTGCCCGATCAAGGATCTCAACCCGGTTGCCGGGGTCGGGTTCGAGGCGGGATCGACAGCGATGCGGGGGAACGTCGCCGACGTCGACGACGGGATCGTCGAGTGGCTGCGGGACGCCGGCACGGTGATGCTCGGCAAGACGGCGACGCCCGAGTTCGGCTTCCCCTGCTACACCGAGCCGGACGGCCGCCCGCCCGCGACGACACCCTGGGATCCGACGCGTTCGGCAGGCGGCTCCAGCGGGGGAGCGGCGGCCGCGGTGGCGGCGGGGATCGTCCCGATCGCCCAGGCCTCCGACGGCGGCGGGTCGATCCGCATCCCGGCGTCCGCCTGCGGGCTGGTCGGGTTGAAGCCCAGTCGCGGACGGATCAGCGCCGGCCCGCTGATGCCGCCCGGGCCCGGTCTCGGTACCGCCGGCGTGCTCACCCGCACGGTGGCAGACACCGCGGCGGCGCTCGATGTCCTCGCCGGCTATCGCACCGGGGACACCTATCTCGCTCCGGAGCCCTCCGGCAGCTTCCTGTCGGCCACCGGCAAGCGTCCGACCGGGCTGCGGATCGGCGTCCTCACCGCACCGGTGATCGCCGAGGCCGAGGTGCATCCGGCGTGCCTGGGCGCGACCGCCGCGGCCACGGTCCTGCTGCAGGATCTCGGCCACCTCCTCGAGGATGCGCCGGTGCCGTTCGCGGTGGATCGCTGGGAGGCCTTCACCGCGCTGTGGACGGTCGGCGCCGCGTCCATCCCGCTGCCACCGGAAGCCGAGCCGTTGCTCACCCCGCTCACCCGCTGGCTGCGCGAGGAGGGCCGCAAGGTCACCGCCCTCGAACACGCCGCCGCCCTGGCCGAACTGCAGCGGCTGACCCGCGAGGTGGCGCTGGTATGGGATTCCTTCGACCTGGTGGTCACCCCGACCCTCGCCCAGCCGCCGGCGCTGCTCGGCAGCCTGCGCGATGACACGAATCCGGCCGCTGACTTCGCCGCCCAGACCCGCTTCACCCCCTGGACGAGCGTCTCGAACCTGGCCGGGCTGCCGTCCATCTCGCTGCCGATCAGCGCGACCGAGATCGACGGTGTCCGGCTGCCGATCGGCATCATGCTGACCGGTCGCTTCGGCGCCGAGGAGACCCTGCTCGCGGTCGCCGCCAGCCTGGAAGAGAGGGTTGGCGGGTGGGCAAGGTGGTCGCCGGCCGCCGCTTCGTAGCCGGTTGTTGGGAGATCCTGGCGGAGGCCGGGATCTACCAGATCGTGACGCGCTGCTCCGGGTCGAGCCAGGCCGCGTCCCCGGGGGTCACGCCGAAGGCCTCGTAGTAGGCGTCGACATTGCGGACGACCTGGTTCACCCGGAACTCCTCGGGGGAGTGCGGGTCGGTCGCGACCTGCTGGCGGACCGCCTCGTCGCGCCGCTTGCACTGCCAGCCGCGAGCATAGGACAGGAAGAAGCGCTGCGCGGACGGGATGCCGTCAACGGGGCCTGGATCGACTCCGTCGGTGGCCAGCAGCCAGGCCTGGTAGGCGATCCCCAACCCGCCCAGGTCACCGATGTTCTCGCCCAGGGTCAGCTTGCCGTTGACCTGGGCGTCCGGAACCGCGGCGGGTGTGAGGCCGTCGTACTGGTCGACCAGGGCGGCGGTGCGGGCCTGGAAGGCCTCCTTGTCCGCCGGGGTCCACCAGTCCCGCAGTCGGCCCTCGCCGTCACAGGTCGAACCCTGGTCGTCGAAACCGTGGCCGATCTCGTGTCCGATCACCGAGCCGATCGCGCCATAGTTCACCGCATCGTCGGCGGTGGCGTCGAAGAACGGCGGTTGCAGGATGGCGGCCGGGAAGACGATCTCGTTGCGCAGCGGGTGGTAGTAGGCGTTCACGGTCTGCGGGGTCATCAGCCACTCGTGGCGGCGGATCGGCTGGCCGATCTTGACGGCCTCGTAGTCGAAGCTGAACTCCGAAGCCCGCAGCACATTGCCCAGCAGATCGTTCGGTCGGGTCTCCAGCCCGGAGTAGTCCTTCCAGCTCTCCGGGTAGCCGATCTTCGGGGTGAACCGCTCCAGCTTGGTCAACGCCTCGGCGCGGGTCGCGTCGGTCATCCATTCCAGCTTGCCGATCGACATGCGGTAGGCCTGGATCAGGTGGGCGACCAGGTCGTCCATCCGCTGCTTGGCGACCGGCGCGAAGTGGCGCTCGACGTAGAGCTTGCCGACCGCCTCGCCCAGGAAGCGCTCCACCAGATCGACGCCGCGCTTCCAGCGCTCCCGCATGACCGGGGTGCCCTGCAGGACGGTGCCGTAGAAGTCGAAGCGGGCCTGGGCCAGCGCCTCGGGCAGGTAGGGCGAGAGCCGGGAGACCGCCGTCCACGTCGCCCACAGCTTCCACTGCTCCAGCCGGGACGAATCCAGCAACGTCGCCAGGGCCTCGATGAAGGAGGGCTGCATCACGATCACCGATTCGCCTGCGATGCCCGTCGTCGCCAGGATGCGGCTCCAGGGCAGTCCGGTGGCGTCCAGTTCGGCCAGAGACATCGGGTTGTACTGTGCGGCGAGGTCACGGGTGCGCACCTTGTCCCAGTGGTGGGCGGCGACAGCCGCCTCCAGTTCGAAGATCAGGCCCGCCGCGCTGCCGGTGACCTCGGCCATCATCAGGCTGCGGTCGATGTGATCGCGGTAGGCCTCGCGGATCCCGGCGTGCCGCTCCAGCCGGTAGTACTCCTCGTCCGGCAGACCGATGCCGGCCTGGGTCAGGAAGAGGGCGTAGTGCGCGGGATCGCCCGGGTCGGCGTCCACGTCGAAGGCGAAGGGGGCGCCGGTGCCACGGCGGGAGCTGCGGGCGAAGTACGCCAGCAGATCGTCGATCGACGCGATCCGGTCGATCTCGGCCAGGATCGGTGCCAGCGGCTCCAGCCCGAGGGCATTCACCCGGTCCACATCGACGAAGCTGCCGTACAGCTGTTCGATCCTGGCCGCGTCGGTGCCGGGCTCCGCCCCGGCCAGGCCCGTCACGATGTCACGGATGGCGAGTTCGGCGTCGTCCCGCAGGTCGACGAAGGCGCCCGCCACCGCCCGGTCGTCGGCGATCTTGGCGGTCGCCAGCCAGCGTCCGTTGACATGGCGGAAGAGGTCATCGGCGGGCCGGATGGCGGGATCGAGATCGAAGGTGGTCACGCCCGCCAGCGTACCGGCCAGGCTGCTAGGTTCTACTTGGTCTGTGCGGTCTCAGCAGGCCGGATCTGGAGGGTCACATGTCGGTCATCGAGCAGTCCGAAACGCAGCTGGCGCCCGCCTACTCGCTGACCGTGGAGCAGGCGCTGGCCGAACTCGGTTCCAGCGATGCCGGTTTGAGCGGGGACCAGGTTCGGGAGCGATTGGCCAGCCACGGCCCCAACCGGTTGCCCGAGCCGGAGCGCGACAGTGCCATCAAGCGTTTCCTGAAGCACTTCGACGACATCCTAATCTACATCCTGCTGGCCGCCGCCACGCTCAAGGCTGCGATGGGGGAATGGATCGACTTCTGGGTGATCCTGACGGTGGCCGTGATCAACGCGGTGATCGGCTACGTGCAGGAGGGACGCGCCGAGCACGCCCTGGAAGGCATCAAGAACATGCTGTCGGCGCAGGCGCAGGTGCGCCGGGACGACGCCTGGG
This sequence comes from uncultured Propionibacteriaceae bacterium, assembly GCA_964435735.1. Taxonomy (GTDB): domain Bacteria; phylum Actinomycetota; class Actinomycetes; order Propionibacteriales; family Propionibacteriaceae; genus Propionicimonas. The sequence goes on along the minus strand of CAYSZZ010000027.1, from coordinate 41,520 downwards.
TGTCGGTTCCGGCTGAGGAGCTCGTGCCGGGTGACATCGTGCGGGTGTCGGCAGGCTCCCGGGTTCCGGCCGACCTGCGGTTGATCGAGGCCAGCAACCTTCGGGCCGAGGAGGCGGCGCTGACCGGCGAGGCGGTGCCCACCTCGAAGTCGACCGAGCCGGTCGCCGCGGGAACCGGGATCGGCGACCGCTCGTCCATGCTGTTCTCCTCGTCGATCATCGCGGCCGGCCAGGGGGTCGGTGTGGTCACCGCCACCGGCGCCACCGCCGAGATCGGACGGATCACCACGCTGCTGGCCGACATCGAGACTTTCGACACCCCGCTGACCCGCCAGATCACCAGGTTCGGCAAGCAGCTTGCGGGGATCATCGCCGTGATGGCTCTGGTGATGGTGTTCATCGGCAAGGCGCTGCACGGCATGCCCGCCGGTGAGCTGATCTCGGCCACGATCGGATTCGCGGTGGCCGCGATCCCCGAGGGCCTACCCGCGCTGGTGACCATCACGCTGGCGCTCGGCGTGCAGCAGATGGCGAAGCGGAACGCCATCATCCGCAAGCTGCCCGCGGTGGAGACCCTCGGGTCGGTCACCCGGATCTGCTCGGACAAGACCGGGACGCTGACCACCAACGAGATGACGGTGCGCAGCGTCGTCACCCGTGCCGGTGAGTACCAGGTGAACGGTCTGGGCTATGACCCGGCCGGATCGATCGAGTGGGCGGGTACCCAGGTGAAGCTCGCCGAGCGGGGTGACCTTCGCTCGGTGGTGACAGCGATGGCCGTTGTCAACGACGCCGAGGTGAGCCCGGACGCCGACGGACGCTGGGGGCTGGTCGGCGAACCCACCGAGGGTGCGCTGCGCACGCTGGGACTCAAGGCCGGATTCGACACCGCCGGCTACCCGCGCACCGCGGTGCTGCCGTTCGACTCCGAGCACAAGTACATGGCGACTGCCAACACCACCCCCGAGGGCCACCAGGTGATCCTGGTGAAGGGCGCCCCCGACCGGCTGCTCGACCGCAGCACCACCGAACTCGACGCCTCCGGTGCCCAGGCTCCGCTGGATCGCGGCTGGTGGGAGGCCGAGATCGACCGGCTCTCCGGCCAGGGGCTGCGGGTCCTGGCAGCAGCCACCCGTCCGGCCACCGAGGGCGAGGAGCTGGACCACGACGCCGTCACCGGCCTGGTGATGCTCGGGCTGACCGGCATCGTGGATCCGCCGCGCCCGGAGGCGATCACCGCCATCGCCACCTGCCACACCGCAGGCATCAAGGTCACCATGATCACCGGAGACCACGCCGGCACCGCCACCGCGATCAGCCGGGAGATGGGCATCTTCGACGATGCCACCGAGGAGGCCATCACCGGCGCCGAGCTGGAGGCGGCCACCGACGAGGAACTGCGCCGGATCGTCGACCGGACCGAGACCTTCGCCCGCACCAGCCCGGAGCACAAGCTGCGCCTGGTGAAGGCGCTGCAGGCCAACGGCGAGATCGTCGCCATGACCGGGGACGGTGTGAACGACGCCCCGGCGTTGAAGCGCGCCGATGTCGGCGTCGCGATGGGCATCAAGGGCACGGAGGCCACCAAGGAGGCGGCGGAGATCGTCCTGGCCGACGACAACTTCGCCACCATCGAGTACGCCATCGAAGAGGGCCGGCGGATCCACGACAACCTGCACAAGTCGGTGTTGTTCCTGCTGCCCACCAATGGCGCCCAGTCGCTGGTGGTGCTGGTGGCGGTGCTGTTCGGGTTGGCGCTGCCGTTGGAGCCGGTCCAGATCCTGTGGGTCAACATGATCACGGCGGTCACTCTCTCGCTGGCACTGGCCTACGAGCCGGCCGAACCCGACATCATGCAGCGTCCGCCGCGTCCGCCGAACACCCCGCTGGTCAGCCTCAGGTATCTGCCCCGCATCGCGATCGCTTCGCTGGTCATCGCGGCCGCCACCCTGGCCACCTTCCAGCTGGCGCTGTCGTCGGGCGCCTCCGAGGCCGCGGCGCAGACCTGGGCGGTGAACACCCTGGCGCTGGGCCAGGCGGCGTATCTGTTCAACTCCCGCTTCCTGCGCGAATCGAGCCTGCGTCGGGAGGCGCTCGGCGGCAACCCGATCGCCTGGATGGTCGTCGGCATCCTGATCGTGCTGCAACTCGCCTTCGCGTACCTGCCGGTGCTCAACACCTGGTTCGGCTCGGCGGCGATCGACTGGCGTGGCTGGATGATCCCGTTCGCCTTCGCCGTGGGCATCTTCCTGTTGATGGAAGGTGGCAAGGCGCTGCTCCGCTCCCGCGAGACCGCATGAGCACCCCACGACGTTCTTCTCCTCCGCTGCGCTCCCCCGAACAACGTCGCGGGGACCCCGCTAGCACCCCACGACGTACTTCTCCTCCGCTGCGCTCCCCCGAACAACGTCGCGGGGACCCCGCTAGCACCCCACGACGGGCATGAGCGCCCCGGACGTCATCTGCGGCATCGTCTCGGGTGGGATCACCTCCGACGTGGTCTATTCCGACGAGCAGCTGATCGCCTTCCTGGATCACCGTCCGTTGTTCAAGGGCCATGTGCTGGTGTCTCCGAAACAGCACGTTGGGACGCTGCACGAGCTGCCCGCCGAGCTGGTGGCGCCGCTGTTCACCCTGGTGCAGCGAGTCTCTACAGCTGTAGTGACGGGACTGGGTGCCGACGGCAGCTTCACCGCCATCAACACCGTGATCAGCCAGTCCGTGCCGCACCTGCACGTCCACGTCGTTCCACGTCACAAGGGTGACGGTCTGCGAGGCTTCTTCTGGCCGCGTACTCGCTACGCCGAGGGCGAGGCGGCCGAGTACGCCGGCCGGCTGCGCGCGGCGCTCAGCTGAGCGGGGGCGCACGGAGCGCGGGAGCCCAATCGGCTGGCCGGCGGGGAAGGCTCGGCGGACAGCGACGTCAGGGGCGGACGGCGGCCAGCGCGGCGGCGAGATCGGCGATCAGGTCGTCGGGATCCTCCAGCCCGACCGAGAGCCGCAGGTGGCCGTAGCGCCGGAATGGCTCGGGGTAGTGCTCGGAGCCGCCGCGGCCGTCGGGTCCGACGTGGACGATCAACGACTCGTCGTGCCCGAGCGAGACAGCCGAGGTGATCACCCGCAACTGGGCCACGAAGGCGTTCTGCAGGGCGGAGTCCCCGTCCAGTGCGAAGGCGAGCATGCCGCCGAAGCCGCGGCCTCCGAACTGGCGGGCGGCGAGTTCGTGCTGGGGGTGGTCGGGCAGGCCCGGATAGGCGACGAACGCGATCCGGGGATCGCCGTGAAGGAATGCGGCGACCCGCTCCGCGTTGGCCTGGTGCTGCCGAAGGCGCAGCGGCAGGGTGACCGAGCCGCGGAGGATGAGCCAGGCGTTGAACGGGGAGATCACCCCGCCGACGTCGACCAGGGCATCGGAGCGGACCTGTGAGACCAGCTCCGTCTCGCCGATGACGGCCCCGCCCATGGCGTCGCCATGACCGTTGATGTACTTGGTCAGCGAATGGACGACCAGGTCGGCGCCGTCGGTGAGCGGGCGATACAACGGCGGCGGGGCGAAGGTGTTGTCGATCGTCAGCAGGGCGCCATGGTCGTGGGCGATCCGGGCCAGCGCCGCCACGTCGGCGACCTTGGTGGTGGGGTTCGCGATGGCCTCGGCGTGGATGATCCGGGTGTTGGGACGGAGCGCGGCCCGTACCTGGTCGAGGTCGGCGATGTCGACGAAGGTTGCTTCGATCGCATAGCGCTGCGGAAGCAGTTCGGTGAACAGGCGCCAGACCGCCTCGTAGGTGACGTCGGACACGACGATGTGGTCGTGGCTGCGCAGGCGTGAGAAGAACACCGCGTGCAGGGCGGCGACGCCGCTGGCGAAGGCGATCGCCGAGGTACCGCCCTCGAGCGCGGCGAGCTTGGTCTCCAGCGCCTGCTGGTTGGCGCCGGTGGTGCGGGTGTACACCAGCCCGTCCGGGTTCGACCAGTCCATCGCCGACGGATCGGCCGGCAGCAGGTAGGAATTCGCCATCACCAGCGGACGGCGCAGCGCCCCGGTCGCGGGGTCCGGCGCGTTGCCGCCGTGGACCGCCCACGTCCAGTCCCCGACGGTAGCGGGGTCGTGCTTGTCGGGACGTTCGGCCATCTGTCGCCTTCTCTCACTGGTGCGCCGGTGCCCGGTGGCGCGGCGGGGAATCGTCCGACGCCACGGGCGGAGCGGCTGAGGTCTGGCTATGGTCTAGCACGGCAACCGGCGTAGCCCACGCCGGCGTCATCTGGTGGCTACCCTCCCGGGGACCCCGGCCGGGCGGCCACCCGTCCCGCCGGGAGGGCGCCGGCGCTACACCGTCCAGGTGTCGGCGCCGGTGAGCAGGCCCTGGAGCTCGGTGAGCCGCTGGGACGGATCGTCGGCCATGCTCACCTGGGAGCGGGCGAGGTCGTCGTAGGTCGGACGCTCGACGTCCCGGAAGATCCCGACCGGGGCGTTGACGATCGTGCCGGCATCGGTCAGCCGGGAGAGTTCGAAGGCCAGCCCGGGATCGGCCCGATGGGCGTCGTGGACGAGTACCTGCTCCAGTCCCACCTCGTCCACCCGGGCGACCTGGAGCGAACCGTCCGCGCCCCGGACGACGCCCAGCTCGCCATCGGCGCCGAACCGGACCGGCTCGCCGTGCTTGAGCGGGATCAGCCCGGAGTCGGGGCCCTTCAGGCCGTCGAAGGCGCCGTCGTTGAAGATCGGGCAGTTCTGGTAGATCTCGACCAGCGCCGAGCCGCGATGGTTGATCGCCGCGCCCAGCACCTCGGTGAGGTGGGCGCGGTGCGAGTCCACCGTCCGGGCCACGAAGCTCGCTTCGGCACCCAGGGCGAGTGAGATCGGGTTGAACGGGGTGTCGACCGAGCCGGCCGGGGTCGACTTGGTCAGCTTCCCCTGTTCCGAGGTGGGGGAGTACTGGCCCTTGGTGAGCCCGTAGATCCGGTTGTTGAACAACATGATGGTGATGTTCACGTTGCGACGCAGCGCGTGGATCAGGTGGTTGCCGCCGATGCTCAGCGCATCGCCGTCACCGGTCACCACCCAGACCGCCAGATCGTCGCGGGCCATCGCCACCCCGGTGGCCAGCGCCGGCGCCCGGCCGTGGATGGAGTGCATCCCGTAGGAGTCGACGTAGTAGGGGAACCGCGACGAGCAGCCGATCCCGGAGATGATGACCGTGTTCTCCCGGGTGATGCCCAACTGCGGCATCAGCCCCTGGAAGGTGGCCAGCACCGCGTAGTCGCCGCAGCCCGGGCACCACCGCACCTCCTGATCGGAGGTGAAGTCCTTGCGGTTCAATGGGGTGACCGCCAGCGGCACCCCGGCCAGCCCGGCGCCGGTGGTGGCGCCGTTGATGGTCGTCATCGGGTCGTCAGCTCCTCGTTGATGATGGTCTCCAGGTCGGTGGCGAGTTCGGTCACCGAGATCGGCAGCCCCCGCACCCGGGAGTAGCTCCGGGCGTCCACCAGGTAGGTGGCCCGCAGCAGCATGGCCAGCTGGCCCAGGTTCATCTCCGGCACCACCACCCGGTCGTAGCGGTGCAGGATCTCACCCAGACCGGCGGGCAGCGGGTTCAGGTGCCGCAGGTGGAGAGTGGCTATCTGGTGCTTGTGGTTCCGGACGCGGCGGGCGGCGGCGGTGATCGGGCCGTAGGTGGAGCCCCAACCCACCACCAGGACTCTGGCGTCGCCCGACGGATCGTCGACCTCGGCCGGTGGCAGTGACGCGGCGATGCCGGCGACCTTGGCCGCCCGCAGCCCGACCATGCGCTCGTGGTTCGCCGGGTCGTAGGAGATCGCACCGGTGCCGTCGGCCTTCTCCAGCCCGCCGACGCGGTGCTCCAGGCCCGGCGTTCCGGGGACCGCCCAGGCCCGGGCCAGCTTGGCGTCCCGGGCGTACGGCAGGAACCTGCCTTCGGGTCCGTTGGGCTCGGTGGCGAAGGCCGGGTCGATCTCGGGCAGGGCGGCGAGATCGGGGATCTGCCAGGGCTCGGCGCCGTTGGCCAGGTAGCCGTCGCTGAGCACGATCACCGGGGTGCGGTATTCGACGGCGATCCGCGCGGCCTGATAGGCCGCGTCGAAGCAGTCGGACGGAGTCGCGGCCGCGATCACCGGCACGGGCGCCTCGCCGTGGCGTCCGAACAACGCCTGGGTGAGGTCGGCCTGCTCGGTCTTGGTCGGCATGCCGGTGGACGGCCCGGCGCGCTGCACGTCGACGATCACCAGCGGCAGTTCCAGCATCACCGCCAGGCCGATGGTCTCCGACTTCAGCGCCATGCCCGGGCCTGAGGTGACGGTGACCCCGAGGCTGCCGGCGAAACTGGCGCCCAGCGCGGCGCCGATCGCGGCGATCTCGTCCTCGGCCTGGAAGGTGGTCACGCCGTGCTGCTTCGCGCCGGCCAGCAGGTGCAGCACGTCCGAGGCCGGGGTGATCGGGTAGGCACCCAGGAACAGCGGCAGGCCGGCCTTGGCCGCGCCGGCCATCAAGCCGTAGGCCATCGCCCGGTTGCCGGAGATCTGCCGGTAGGTGCCGGCCGGCGCCGGTGCCGGAGCGATCTGGTAGCGGGTGGCGAACAGTTCCGCGGTCTCGCCGAAGGCGTGGCCGGCCTTCACCGCGGCCATGTTGGCGTCCCTGATGGACGGGTTCTTGGCGAACTTGTGGGCCAGGAACTCCAGCGTCGACTCCACCGGGCGGCTGTACATCCAGTTCAGCAGCCCGAGGGCGTACATGTTGCGGGTGCGGACGGCGTCCTTGCGTCCCAGGCCGAGCTCGGCCACCGCCGCGATCGTCTGCCCGGTCAGGTCGAAGGCATACACCTGGTAGTCGTCAAGGCTGCCGTCGGTGAGCGGATCGCTGGCGTAGCCGACCTTCGCCAGGTTGCGGGCGGTGAAGTCGGACGAGTCGGCGATGATGATGCCGCCCTTGACCAGTTCGCCGATATTCGCGCGCAGCGCCGCCGGGTTCATCGCCACCAGCACATTCGGGGCATCGCCCGGCGTCCTGATGTCGAAGTCGGCGAAGTGCAACTGGAAGCTGGACACTCCGGCGACCGTGCCCTGGGGGGCCCGGATCTCGGCCGGGAAGTTGGGCAGGGTGGAGAAGTCGTTGCCGGCGACCGCCGTCTCGTGGGTGAACCGATTGCCCGTCAACTGCATGCCGTCGCCGGAGTCGCCGGCGAATCGGATCACAACATGGTCGAGCGTCGTGATGTCGGTCATTACGATGGAGTCTCTTTCGTCGGCGGGTCCGCCTGCCAAGTCTACGCCGTCGCCCGGCTCCCTCCCCGGCCGGGCCGCCCTGGTCTCACCACCGGTGATTCGCCGCTGCCCTCCTCCGCCGAGCGCTTGTCTTCCCGTCGAGCGCTTGTGTCTGGGGCGTGGCGCTCGACGGGAAGGGTGGTGCTCGACGAATCGGGGGAGTCGACCGGCCGGTGGCACGGATCGGACGGTGGCGCCCGCCGAGGCCGGATACGCTGGTCGCGACCCCTAGCTGAACAGGAACCCGTCGTGGACGAGCGGCAGCGGCGGCTGGCCGGGATCGGCCGCGATCTCGCGCAGGCGTGGCGCTACCCGGCCGTCAAGCGCGGCTTCATCGCCACCCTCTGCATCTTCGTCGGCTCGCTCACCCCCGCCTACCTGCCGCAGAACAGTCCGTGGTGGGGGCCCATGCGAGCGCTCGGTCTGGACGCCTGGCCCGTCCGGGTGCTGGGCACGGCGTCGGTGATCGCGGGCATGGGACTACTGGTGGCGGCCTGGTTCCGGCTGCGGCCGACGCTGTATCACGACGTCAAGCACTGGGCGATCTGCCTGATCTGGAGCATCCCGCTGCTGCTGTCGCCGCCCACCTTCAGCCACGACGCGTACGGCTACGCCGCCCTGGGCTGGTTGCTGCGGAACGGGCTGAATCCGTACGAGAACCCGATCAGCGTGCTGCCCGGCGCCTTCGCCGATCAGTTCGCCTGGGCCTGGCGCTACGACACCTCGATGTACCCGCCGCTGAGCCTGCAGATCTTCCACGGCGTGGTCGCGCTGGCGCAGAACAACCCCTACATCGCTGCGGTCGCGATGCGACTCCCGGCGCTCGTCGGGGTCGCGCTCATCGTCTACCTGCTGCCGCGGGTCGCCCGCCGGGTGGGAGCCGATCCGCAGATGACGGCCTGGTTCGCCACCATCAACCCGATCCTGATCATCGACTTCGTGGGCGGGGCGCACAACGACGCGTTGATGATGGGCGTGGTGGTACTGGCGCTCTGGCTGGCGACCTATGACCGGTTCGTGCCCGCCGCGATCGCTGTCGGCCTGGCCGCCACGCTCAAGCAGCCGGCGATCCTCGCCTTCTACCCGGTGGCACTGCTGGGCCATCCCTGGCAGAGCTTCGCCTGGCGCGACAGCCTGCGTTCGGTCGGACGGCTGGCCGGGGCACTGGGCATCGCCGTGCTCACCTTCGCCGGGATCACCCAGCTCACCGGTTTGGGCTACGGCTGGATCTACGCCGTGGACGTTCCCGGCAAGATCGTCACGATCGCGCCTTTCAGCCTGCTCGCGGCGGGCCTCAGCGCGCTGCTGAGCTGGGTGGGTCAGCCTGAGGTGGGCGACCTGGTGGCCTCCGGCGTCCGGGCGCTGGGCTTGCTGGCGACCGCGGCGGTGATGGTGTGCCTGGGACTGGGGGTCGGACGGCGCCGCCCGATCACCTTCCTGAGCTGGTCGTGGCTTGCCTTCGCCTTCGGCGGGCTCTCCCTGCACAGCTGGTACCTGACCTGGGGCGGGCTGCTGCTGCCTCTGACCCGTCCGAGTCGCAAGGTGATCGGCGGTGCGGTGATCCTCACCACGGTCCTGCTCGCCTACGCGGCCGGCAGCCTGGCCTGGTTCAATGACGCCGTCGGGCTGGCGCTGGCCGGCGCCGCGCTGCTGTTCACGCTGGCCTGGCGGCACCACCAGGAACACTCCGCACCCGAACCGGAACCGGAGCCGGCACCAGAGAAGGAGGAGGCTCGATGAGGGACGTGCTGGCGAGCATCGACAACGGGGTGGGCAGGATCCACCTGGACCGGCCACGGGCGATCAACGCGCTCAGTGCCGGCATGCTGGCGTCGATCGCCGCCGCGGTCTCCGACTTCGCCGCCGACCCGGCGGTGACCCGGGTGGAACTCACCGGCGAGGGAGAGCGCGGGCTGTGCGCCGGGGCGGATGTCCGCCAACTGCGCCAGACCGTGCTGGACGGGGGCGACCCGGGTGAGTTCCTGGCCGCGGAGTACGCCCTGGACCTGGCGATCGCCCGTTTCCCGAAACCCTACCGCGCGCTGATGCACGGCATCACGATGGGCGGCGGAATGGGCATCTCCGCCCACGGCTCCGATCGTGTGGTGACCGCGACCTCCCAACTGGCGATGCCGGAGACCCAGATCGGGCTCTTCCCCGATGTGCTGATGACCTGGCGATTGTCGCGGATGCCCGGCGAGGCGGGCACCCATCTCGCCCTCACCGGGGACGCGGTGAACGCCGCCGACGCGCTGTGGCTCGGCCTGGCCGATCGGGCGGAGGGGGAGTTGCCGCCGGCCTCGCTGCAGCCCGACCATGCCTGGATCACCGAGTGCTATGCCGGGGACGACCCGGTGGAGATCGTGGGACGACTGGCGCAGCACGCCCATCCGGCCGCCCGCCAGGCGGCCGCGACGCTGCGCGCCCGGTGCCCGTTGTCGGTCCACGTCACCCTGGCCGCGCTGCGCCGGGCGGTCACGATGACTCTGGAGGAGGTTGCCGAGCAGGATCGCAGGGTCTGCACCGCGCTCGCTCTCGGGCCCGACTTCGCCGAGGGCGTCCGGGCTCAGCTGGTGGACCGCGACCGTGAGCCGCGCTGGTCCCACACCGGCCTTGAGGACGTAGCTCCGGCCGAGGTCGCCGTCCTCTTCCCGGCGGCGGAGCCGAAGCGGTGATCGCCCATGGTGGCGGAGATTCGGCAGCGGTGGGCATCTGAACCGGCATGCGCCAGTCCGAGCGAATTGCTCGCCGACCTGTGCGCGGTGCTGGCGCAGTTCCCCGTCCCGGCCGAGGTGTTCGGTGCCGATGGCTCAAGTCTGTTCGCGAACCGTGCCTTCAGCGAGATCCTCGGCGTCGACACCGGCAGGATCGTCGGCGAACTGAATCTGCTGGAGGATCCCTACCTCGGTGGTCAGCTGGGTCTGGCGGAGTCACTGAAGAACGTCTTCTCCGGGCAGCCCGTCGTGATTCGCGATCTGCGGGTGCCCTGGCAGGAGATCCAGGACCGCGGATTGGCGCGCGGCGAGATCGGCCATGGTGTCGAGACCTACCAGGACATCGCCTGCCTGCCGGTGCGGGACTCCGGCGGCGCGCTGTGCTGTGTGGTGGCGCTGTTCGTGACCAAGCATGTCTACCAGGTGCACCGGGCGGTGATCAGCGCCCGGCAGTACATCGAGACCCGGTGGCGTGATGAGTTCGACCTGGATGCGATCGCCGAGCACGCCGGGATCACCCGTTACCACCTCTCACGCCTGTTCCAGCGCTTCCTCGGCACAACGCCGTACCGCCATTACCAGAACGTGAAGATCGAGCACATCAAGCAGGCGTTGGAGGACGTGACCCTCAGCATCGGTGAGGCTTTCGCCGCGTGCGGAGTTGCCTACGCCGGAAGCTATGCCCGGGCGTTCAGGCGCGTCGTCGGGATGACCCCGACCGAGTTCCGCACGCGCGCGACGACGGACACGCCGGCCCCGGCGCATCCGCAAGCCGGCGTGCTGCCGACGGCCGTCGTGGACGAGGCGAGGATGTTCCGGATCGTCGACCTGCTGCCGATCCCGGTGCAGGTGTTCCGCGCGAACGGAGAGGCTGCGTTCATCAATCAGGCGGTGCTCCGGGCGTGGAATGTCAGGGACGCGGGAAGCATCGTGGGCAGCTACAACCTGCGTTCGGATCCCCTGGTCAACGACCATCATGGGCTGCGGGAGCACATCGAGCGGGCTTTCGCGGGCGAGATCGTCCTCGTGCCGGACATCCGCGTCCCGCTGGAGGTCTTCTGGGAGTCGTATCCGAAGGCCAGCGACGCCGACGACCCGGGTGCGGTCTACACCGACATCCTGAACTTCCCGATATGGGACGGGAGCGGCCGGCTGAGCCATGTGATGAGCATCTTCCTCACCAGCCGGGCCTACCGGGGACGGCCGGAGGTGGCGCGCGCCCGGGAGTACCTGGAGAACAACTGGCAGCAGCAGTTCGATGCCGGCGTGGTCGCCGGGCTGGTGAGGCTGAGCACCTCGCAGCTGAGCCGGGTGTTCAAGCAGGAGACCGGGAGAACGCTGTACGGCTGCTACCAGGAGATCAGGGTCGCGCGGCTCAAGGAGTTGCTGCACGACCCCGACCTGAGCGTCTCGCAGGCCTTCAGCGCCTGTGGCCTGACGCACTGGGGGAATGCCAGCCGGCTCTTCAAGGAGAAGGTCGGCATGACCCCCACCCAGTACCGTGCGGCCCTCCAGGACGAGCGGCCCGCCGGGCTCGAGCCGCGTGCTCGCCACTGAGAAAAACACAGCACCCAGGCGATAGCTGGACCACTCCTACAGTTCGTAGTATCCGAGGTGAGGCGGGGTCACCGTCGACCTCGCGGAGAGGGCTGTGGCGATGAAGCGAACCTCCCGGAGGGCTCGGGTGACCGTCCTGGTGTGGGTGGCTGCGCTCCCGCTCGCACTGGGCCTGGGCATCGGGCCAGTGGCCAGCGCGGACGAGCCGGATCCGGAGACCGCCGCCGCAACCGCCGCCTCGTCGCCGACGGAGAAGCCGGATCCGGCGGCGCCGGAGGAAGCGCCGAAGTCGGCGGAGAAGCCGGCTGCCGAGCAGCCGTCGCCCAGCGCCGAGCAGCCGTCGCCCAGCGCCGAGGCGCCGGAGCCCTCGTCCGAACCCGAGCCGAAGCCGCCGTCCGAACCGCCGGAGGAGGCCCCGCCGCCTGCCGGGCCGTCCGGCGCACAGCAGGTGCCACCGCCGACCGCGGACTCGGGGGATACCGGGCCGGGTGGTTCGGCGAAGGGCACGCCGACGGCGCCAACGCCCTTGGAGTCGCCGGCCGCAGGATCCGCCGACCCCTTGAGCCCGTCGATTCCCGACCCGGCGGGCCCGGCAGATCCCGAGTCCGAACCGGTGGGGCTGGACGAGAGCCTGGCGGGGCACGAGATCGAGCCCATGAGCATCGCCCTCGATGACGTCTGCGCCATCGGGAGCGACGGCTACCCGACACTGGACGCCGCGATCGCCGCGGCCACCAGCGGACAGACCATCACCGTGCTGAAGAGCTTCACTCACACCTCACCGGTGGTGATCAGCGGGATGGACCTGACCTTTGATCTGAGCGAGGGCTCGATCACCATCGACACCCGTGCCAGCACGAACAGCTATGCGCTCATGCTCAAGAACGCCCACGTGACACTCTCGGGCGGTGGGTATCTCGACGTCAAGGGAGACCTGAGGGGGGTGCACGCCACCAACGCGTCGATCACCGTCCGGTATGCCACTGCCGACTGGGGCACCGGAGCATACGCCGAGGGCGGTGGGAAGATCACCGTCCGGGGCGACGCCACTGGCTACGTCATCGGGGCCTTCGCCCATGGCGCGGGCAGCACTGTCACCGTGGACGACGACGCCATTGCCAACGGCCATTCCGCTCGCGGGGCGGAAGCGATGGCGGGTGGCCGCGTCACCGCCAAGAACGCGCTCTCCAGCGGCATCGACAGCATCGGCGCCGCGGCTTCCTCGAGCGGGACCGTGGCGATCGCCCAGGAGGCGAGGGGGACGGCCGTCGGCGCCAAGGCCACCGGCGGGCAGATCACCGTCGGTGGCAAGGTGACGGCGTCCGGCAGCGATGGCATCGGCGCCTGGGCCCAGGACGGTGGCAGCATCACGATCGACGGCGAGTTGACCGGTGCGACCTACGTCCGGGTGGGCGAGGTCGCCAAGCAGGCGAACCAGTCCGAACCGCTGACCACGCTGGTCGGCTACCGGACCTATGCCGACGGAGCCAACACGGTCTGGGTGAAGGGTGCCCCGTTGGCTGAGAACGTATGCGCCATCGGCGACCAGGAGTTCCCCTCCCTGGACGATGCCCTGGCGGCGGCGGACGGCACAGCCGACGCTCCCACCGTCATCCGGCTGTTACGGTCCATCAGCCACTCCGAGACCCTGGTCGTCGGCGGGCGCCACGTGGTCTTCGACCTCAATGGCTTCAGGCTCTCCATCTACGCCGATGGCAGCAAGGGGCTCACCCTCGACGGTGGCAGTGTCGGCTACCTCAGTTCGAACAGCTACGACTTCGCGATCTTCGCCGGCGAGCGGGCCGTGGAGGTGCTCGGCGGCGGAAAGGCGACCGTCGGCTACATCGGGATCAACGACCGCGACTCCTTCGGTGTCTACGCCGCCGGCGAAGGCAGCCGGATCACAGTGAACGGAGTCATCACCACTGGCGGGGGTCACTACGCCCGGGCGATTGGTGCCTACGCCGTCGGAGGGGGCGAGGTGGTGGTCGGCCAGTTCATCAACCTCTGGGGTGACTACACCCACGGTGCGATGGCGGACGCCGGCGGACGGGTCGTGGTGCAAGGCTGGGTGATGCTGGATGAGGGAGTGTTCGCTGTTGGGGAGAATCCACGGTACGGCGGTGAGGTGGTCGTCGACGGCCAGGTCTACGTGACCGGTTCCGACGGAACCGGGGTGAAGGCTCTGGGCGGCATCGCCCGAGTGAGCGGCATCGTCCAGACTTGGGGCGAGCGGAGTATCGGCGTGGAGTCCTCCGACGATGGCGAGGTTCTGATCGACGGCGAGGTCAACGCTTTCGGCTCGCAGAGCAGAGGGGTTTACGCCCACGTGGGCGAAGGCTCGGGCGGGAGTGTCCACGTGACCGGGCAGGTGAAGGTCACCGGTGATGACTCGCTGGGGGCCGAGGTCTACAGCCGTGGGGCGCGGAGTTCGAACAGTCAGGTGACCATCGACGGGCAGTTGACCGCACCGGAGTACCTGCTCGTGGACAACGTGGCTCGTGCGATCGACTCCAAGGACAGCACGGAGACCACCGGCCACTGGTTGTACCTCGGTCCGAACGGCAGTCTCGTCAAGATCCGGAACGGGCAGCCACAGGTGACGCCGGATCCGACCGAACCGCCGGCGTCGCCGGATCCGACTGACCCGCCGGCGTCGCCGGATCCGACTGACCCGCCGGCGTCGCCGGATCCGACCGACCCGCCGGCGTCGCCGGAACCGATCGACCCGCCGGCATCGCCCGACCCCAGCGAGATCCCAGATCCGACGCCAGCTCCATCGGATCGGGAGACGGACGAGACCGCCTCGTCACCGTCCGACTCCGAGGAACTGCCAGTGACCGGCGCGGGGGAGGCTCAACTGGGTCTGCTGCTCGGGCTGACGGCGGTCACCCTGCTCGGTGGTCTGGGGATCCTGTTCCTGAACGGCAGCGCGCTACGGCGCCGCGAGTGAGGGGGTGTCACGCGGCGGCGTAGTCCACTACGACCGGGGCGTGGTCTGACAGGCGGGAGGCGTAGTCCACGTCCCGGTCGGTACCCCCGGTGATCGCCCGGGCGGCCAGCCCGGGAGTCGCCAGGTGGTAGTCGATCCGCCAGCCGGTGTCGTTGGCGAAGGCTTGACCGCGCCAGCTCCACCACGAGTAGGGGCCGTCCTTCTCAGGGTGCAGCCGGCGCACCACGTCCACCAGGGTGCGGGGACCGAGAATCGAGCCGAACCACTCCCGTTCCTCGGGCAGGAAGCCCTCGGAGCGCTGGTTGGTGCGCCAGTTGCGCAGATCGTGGCGGGTGTGAGCGATGTTGAAGTCGCCCATGACCAGGAACTCCATGCCCTGGGCCTGAGCGGCCCGCCGCGCTCTGGTCAGATAGGGACGGAAGGAGCGCAGGAAGCGCATCTTGCGCTTGTACCGGGCCAACTCGTTGTCGTCTCCGTCCGGCACCCCGCCCTTGGGCAGGTAGAGCGACGCGACCCTCAGCCCGGGCAGATCGACCTCGAGGTAGCGGCCCTCGGCGTCCTTGGCATAGCCGAAGCCCTCCCGGACCGCGACCGGCGCCTGCCGGGTCAGCAGCGCGACGCCGTTGCGTCCAGGCAGGTTCCCTTCGTGGTAGCTGAGGTGGTAGCCCTCGAAGGCTTCGTAGGGCAGCAGCGAGGTGGGGCAGCGGACCTCCTGCAGGGCGACGATGTCGCAGCCGCGCCCGGCCAGCCAGGCGTCGAAGCCTCGCCGCACGGCCGCGCGAATCCCATTGACGTTGACGGTCGCGATGCGCAGGCTGCTCAACTCCCGGGTTCCAGGTTTCGCCGGGGCAGCAGCTTCTTCACGTCCTGGGGGTCGATGTAGAACCGGACCTCCCCGGTTTCGACATCCACCGCCGCCCTCAACGTCGCCCGGCGCTTGGCCGACCACGCCGACCCGTCGGACAACTCGACCGCAGCGTTGGACGAGTTCTCGCTGACCCTCAACCCGCTGATCTCGCGCGGATAGCTCTCGTACTCCGTGGCCATTACCGGTAGTTGGTGAACTGCACGGCGAACTCGTAATCAGCGTCGCGCACCAGTTTCTGGACGGCCTGCAGGTCGTCCCGCTTCTTGGAGAAGACGCGCAACTCATCGCCCTGGATCTGGGTGCGGATGCCCTTGGGGCCCTCGTCGCGGATCAGCTTGGCGATCTTGCGGGCGTTGTCGGAACTGATCCCGGAATCCAACGTGGCGCTGATCTTCCACAGCTTGCCCGACAGCCGGGGGTCCCCGGCCGACAGCGACTTCAGGTCGACCTTGCGGCGCACCAGCATGGTCTGGAAGACGTCGAGAACGGCCTTCACCCGCTCCTCGCCGTTGGCCTCCATCTCGACAACCTCGCCCGACCACTTGATCACCGCGTCGGTGCCCTTGAAGTCGAACCGGTTGCGCACCTCCTTGGCAGCCATGTTCACCGCGTTGTCGACCTCCATCTTGTCGACCTTGTTCACGATGTCGAAAGAACTCTCACCAGCCATGCGTGCCATTCTGCCGCACTTCCGCGACCCACAACGAGCCCCGGGGTTCAGGTCGTTCGCCCGGTGCGGCCTACGGTGGGTCCTGGCCGGCATCTCCTGTCGCGCGCACGAACCGGGCAATCGAGAACCGGCGTGTGGACAATGACGACAGCTGACCTGATGCACCCGGTTTGTGCGCGTCGCAGGCGCCGCCCTGAGGGTTCGAGCGGGCGCGGGATGGGCCCTTCGAGGCGATTGGTTGTCGTGCCTGCGGCTTTGCTAGAGTGCTCGGGCACGGCAGGTTGCCCGAGCGGCCAAAGGGAGCGGTCTGTAAAACCGTCGGCACAGCCTACGTAGGTTCGAATCCTACACCTGCCACCAGCGAAAGCGGCCCTTGACTACGGTGAATACCGGGCGGTCGGGCGGCCGTGGCCCCGGGCGGCGGTCGGTCTGTCCGGACGTCCGGGTCCGTCGTTCGGTCGCCCGTCCACCACCGTCACCAGATCGTGCGGCAGATCCGGTCCCACACCGGTCAGGTGTGAAACCCTTGTCGGGACCCCGTCCGTGGGGCGTCGCTGGTGTGAAGGAGATTGAGTCATGAGGATCATCGTTGCTCCGGACTCGTTCAAGGAGTCGATGAGCGCCGCCGAGGCGAGCACGGCGATCGAGGCCGGCGTCAGGCGGGTGTGGCCGGAGGCCGAGACCACCCGCCTGCCGATGTCGGACGGGGGCGAGGGTCTCGTCCGCGTCCTCGCTCCGGCGTTGGGCGGCGAACTGGTCGAGACCACCGTCGTCGACTGCCTGGGCCGGGAGTGCCGCGCCAGCTACGGCTGGGTGGCTGAGCAGCGGCTGGCGGTGGTCGAGGTGGCCGAGGCGGTCGGGCTGCAGCAGATCCCGGTGGCACAGCGTGACCCGCTGCGCGCCTCCACCGAGGGAGTGGGGGAGTTGGTGCGCGAGGCCCTCGACCGCGGCGCGACCCGCATCGTGGTGGGTCTGGGCGGCTCGGCGACCACCGATGGCGGGACGGGCATGCTGCGTGCCCTGGGGATGCGCTTCCTCGACTCCCGCGGGGCGGAGCTGCCCGCTGGTGGCGGCAGCCTCGCCATGCTCGACCGGGTCGATGGAAGCGGCCTGGATCCACGACTGTCGGCGCTGCGGGTCGAGGTCGCATCGGACGTGGACAATCCGCTCCTCGGCAGCCGGGGCGCGGCGGCGGTGTTCGGCCCGCAGAAGGGCGCGAGTCCGGCACAGATCGAACACCTTGAGCGAGGTCTGACGCGGCTCGCTCAGCTCGCGGGTTCGGATGGAGCGGATGCGGCGACCATGCCGGGTGCCGGCGCGGCGGGCGGCCTGGGCTTCGCCCTTCTCCGCTTTCTCGACGCGACCATCCGGCCAGGGGTGGACACCGTGATCGAGGCGACCGGCTTCGAGGACGCTTTGGAGGGCGCCGATTACGTGTTCACCGGCGAGGGTTCGATCGACGCCCAGTCGTCGGCCGGAAAGGCTCCCTGGGGGGTCGCGCAGCGCGCGGCGCGGCGCGGCGTCCCCGTGATCGGCTTCGCCGGCCGGGTCGACATCGATGCGGCGGAGAGCCCGTTCTCAGCCGTGGTCCCGATCGTCCGTGGCCCGAGCACCTTGGAAGAGGCGCTGCGCGACGGCCCGGCGAACCTGGAGCAGGCAGCCGAGCTGACCTGCCGGCTGCTGGCGGCGAGGCACCGGTCGGCGGACTGATCCGTCCGCCGACCCCGGCGATCAGCCTCGGCGGAGCGGCTCGATCAGGTGGGGCAAACCGAAGGCCCCCGCCCGAGCGGGGGCGAGGGCCTTCATGGACCGGCTGGAGTCAGGACTTCGGGCCGGTCATCGCAGCGACGTCCAGGGCCTTGGCCAGCTGTTCCTCGGTGACCTCGCCGCGCTTGACGTAGCCGAGATCGCGGACGGCGTCGGCCACCGTCAGGTTCTGCTTCACCGAATGCTTGGCGATCTTGGCCGCCGCCTCGTAGCCGATGATCCGGTTCAGCGGGGTCACGATGGACGGGCTGGACTCGGCCAGCTGCAGGCAGCGCTCGACATTGGCGGTGATGCCGTCCACGCAGCGGGTGGCCAGCACCCGCGAGACGTTGCCGATCAGGCTGATCGACTCCAGCAGGTTGCGCGCCATCACCGGCAGCATCACCAGCAGGTCGAAGTTGCCCTGGGCGCCGGCGAAGGCGATCGCCGCGTCGTTGCCGATCACCTGAGCGGCGACCATGACAGTCGCCTCGGGAACCACCGGGTTCACCTTGCCCGGCATGATGGACGAGCCCGGCTGCAGATCCGGCAGCGCGATCTCGCCGATGCCGGTGCGCGGACCGGAGCCCATCCAGCGCAGGTCGTTGGCGATCTTCACCAGCGAGACCGCGATGGTGCGCAGCGCACCCGAGGTCTCGACGAGCGAGTCCTGAGCGGCCTGGGCCTCGAAGTGGTTGGACGCCTCGACCAGCGGCAGCCCGGTGTGCTCGGCGATCAGCGCGATCACCCGCGCCGAGAACCCGGGGGGAGTGTTGATGCCGGTGCCGACCGCGGTGCCGCCCAGCGGCAACTCGTTGAGCCGGGGGAGGGTGGCCTTGACCCGGGCGATGCCGTAGCGGATCTGGGTGGCGTAGCCGCTGAACTCCTGGCCGAGCATGATCGGGGTGGCGTCCATCAGGTGGGTGCGACCCGACTTCACCACGGTGGCGTACTCAGCCGCCTTGGCCTCCAGGGAGCTGGCCAGCACCTCCAGGTCGGGCAGCAGATCGGAGTGGATCGCCTGCACGGCGGCGATGTGGATCGAGGAGGGGAAGACGTCGTTGGAGGATTGCGAGGCGTTCACGTGGTCATTGGGGTGCACCGGGCTACCGAGGCGACGGCTGGCCAGGGTGGCGACCACCTCGTTGGTGTTCATGTTCGACGAGGTGCCCGAACCGGTCTGGAAGACATCGATCGGGAACTGATCGTCGTGCTGCCCGGCGATCACCTCATCGGCCGCGGCCACGATCGCTTCGGCGATGGCGTTGTCGATCACGCCCAGCTCGGCGTTGGCCAGCGCGGCGGCGCGCTTGATCTGGCCGAGGGCGGCGATGTGGTGCGAGGACAGCCCGCGTCCGGAGATCGGGAAGTTCTCCACGGCTCGCTGGGTCTGGGCGGCATAGAGGGCGTCGGCGGGTACCCGCACCTCGCCCATGGTGTCGTGCTCAATGCGATATTCCATGCTGAACACCCTAGACCGGAGCGCTTTCCGGCGTGGCTACTCGGCAGAAATGGCGCCGACGGTCCAGACACGTGGAGCCGGCTCGCCGCCGCGCTGCACTAATTGCCAAATAGCCACTGCCCGCGACAGATACGTCGCGCAGGTCGGCTATCTGGCAGAAAGTGCAGTGGAGGGTGTGGGGTCGGCGGGTTACGCTGCCGGGGTGGGCGTGATCGACGAGGCTGCGGACTCGGTCTTGCTGGCCGTGGCCACCATTCCCGAGGGCCGGGTGACGACCTACGGGGCGATCGGACGGATCGTGGGCTACGGCCCGCGGCTGGTGGCGCGGGTGCTGGCCACCCGGGGCGGTGACGTCTGCTGGTGGCGGGTGATCCGAGCGGACGGATCGATCGCTCCTCACCTGGTCGAGCAGGCCACCAAGCAGCTGGAGGCCGAAGGCGTGGAAGTCCGGCGCGGAGTGGTGAACCTGCGCGAGTACGGGGCGTGACCGATCGGCGAGGTAGGGCACGAATCCCGCGGAACGGTCGCGATCTCGGGAGCTGCGGTGGCCGAACCGGAAGGCCGGTTCGCGTCACCAGCGACGCCCCAGTGCTCGCGTGCGGCGCGGACCTTCAGGACCGGCGAACCACCGCTGCCTGCCGGGGCAGCGAGGATCCGGCGATTCCGCCATCTCGTCCCATCCGACCGATGAGGACTGCGATTTTGGTCGCGCGGCCGGTTCGTGTAATGTCATCCGAGGTCCGGCCCCTATAGCTCAGTCGGCAGAGCGTCTCCATGGTAAGGAGAAGGTCTGCGGTTCGATTCCGCATGGGGGCTCCGTGTGTGGAGGGACGGAATAACCGCCCGTCGTTCCGGGGTTCCGGTCTTCAGACACGCCCGGCGGGATAGCTCAGGCGGTAGAGCAAGCGGCTCATAATCGCTGTGTCGCGGGTTCAAGTCCCGCTCCCGCTACCCGCGGTAGTACCGAACTTGCAGGAAGTGAGAGGCAGATGGCCAAGAAGCAAGCCGATGTCCGGCCCAAGATCACCTTGGCATGCACCCAGTGCAAGGAACGGAACTACATCACCAAGAAGAACCGGCGTAACGATCCGGATCGCCTTGAGCTGAAGAAGTTCTGCCCCAAGTGCCACGCGCACACCGCGCACCGCGAGACCCGCTGACCTCAGCGATCCCGCAGCCGTCCGCTTCCCGCGGACGGCTTTGTGGCGTTTGCGCACGTCTGGGCACGTGTCTGGAGGATCTCCCCGGGGCGTCGCCGCTAGCCTTGCGTCATGCCCATCAGCGAAGCCCACATCGGACGCAGCTACCCGCCGACCGACCCCTACCAGGTCAGCCGCGCCAAGATCGCCGAGTTCGCCGGTGCGCTCGGGGACGGGGACAACCCGGCGTACCGTGGCGCCGGCTCGATCGCTCCGCCGACCTTCGCGGTGGTCCTCTCCTCAGCCGCCTGGAGCGCGATCTTCGACGATCCCGAACTCGAGCTGGCGCTGAGCCGGACGGTGCATGTCGACCAGCGTTTCAGCTGGGTCCGGCCGCTGCGGGCCGGGGACGAGGTGACCGCGCGACTGACGATCGAGCAGGTGAGGCTGCGTGGCCCGATGGCGATCGTGACGATCTCGGTCCGATTGGCCACCACCGATGGTGAGGACGTGTGCACCGCCACCTCAACCCTGATGCACAAGGCGGTCGCGGCATGAACCTCACCGTGGGCACTGAACTACCCGGCTTCGCCACCACCTTCACTCGCTCCGACCTGGTGCGCTACGCGGGCGCATCCACCGACTTCAACCCGATCCACTGGTCCGACGCCAGGGCCGCCGAACTGGGCCTTCCCGGCGTCGTGGCGCACGGCATGCTCACGATGGGCACCGCGCTGCGCGTCGTCACCGACTGGATCGGCGACCCGGCCCGCGTGCTCAGTTACTACGTCCGGTTCACCAAGCCGGTCGTGGTGGACGAGGTTGCCGGCGGCGAGGTCAGGTTCTCCGGCGTCGTCACGGCGGTGGCCGACGGGGTGGCCACGATCACGCTGGAGGCCGTCCACGCCGAGACCAAGGTGCTGGGGACGGCCACCGTAGAGGTGCGCGTTGACTGACCTGGCCGAACTCACCACGCTGCGGGTGGGGGGGCCTGCCGGGCGGGTGCTGACGCCGGCCTCCGAGGAGGAGCTCATCGCACTGGTGCGCGACTGCGATGCGGCCGGCGAGCCCGTCCTGCTGATCGGCGGCGGATCGAACCTGTTGGTCTCCGACGCAGGCTTCGCGGGCGCGGTGATCCGCACCGACGGGCTGCGCGGGATCGAGGCCGAGGACGTGATGGCCTGTTCCGGCGCCTTCTTGCGGGTGGCCGCCGGTGAGCCCTGGGACGACTTCGTCGACTCCTGCGTCCAGCAGGGCTTCGTAGGGGTCGAGACGCTCTCAGGCATTCCCGGGCTGGTCGGTTCCACTCCGATCCAGAACGTCGGCGCCTATGGTCAGGAGGTCTCCCAGACGATCGCCCGGGTCAGGGTCTGGGATCGCGAACTCAACCGGGTGCGGACCTGGTTCAACGCCGATTGCCACTTCGGCTACCGCAGTTCGGTGTTCAAGCGGCACCCGGATCGCTACCTGGTGCTCTCGGTGAGTTTCCAGCTCGGGCTGGGACGGATGTCGACGCCGCTGCGCTACGGCGAGCTGGCGCGGCGGCTCGGGGTCTCGGACGGTAGGCCGGCGCCGCTGGCGGAGGTCCGCGAGGCCGTGCTGGCATTGCGGCGCGGGAAAGGCATGGTGCTGGACGCCGCCGACCACGACACCTGGAGCGCCGGCAGCTTCTTCACCAACCCGATCCTCACCCCCGAGCAGGCGGATGCCCTGCCCCCTGAGGCGCCGCGATTCCCCGCCGCGCAGCAGCTGGTCGGCAAGGGTGGCGTCCGCCCGGTGACCGACGACCGGGTGAAGACCAGCGCGGCCTGGCTCATCGAGCGTGCAGGATTCGCCAGGGGCTACGGCACCCCGCCGGCGACCCTCTCCACGAAGCACACCCTCGCGCTGACCAACCGTGGCGGTGCGACCGCCGCCGGGCTGGTCGCCCTGGCCCGTGAGATCCGGGACGGGGTCGAGCGCGCCTTCGGCGTCCGACTGGTGCCCGAGCCCGTGCTGGTGGGGGTGTCGCTCGACAGCTGACGATGCCCGCGCTCTCCGGCCCTCCTCGTCCTCCCGCGCGGCGGGGATCTCGGGCGCCCAGGGGTGGCGGGGAGCCGGACGACAAGGGGCTGCGCGGTGGCAGTCGGATAGGCTGTCGGCGGTCATCGAAAGGAAGACAGTGAGCATTCTGGCGAGCGTCCCGCTGGCACCCCGTGACCCGATCCTCGGGCTGACCGAGCAGTTCGCGGCCGATCCGCGACCGGGAAAGGTCAACCTCGGGGTCGGGGTCTACCTCGACGAGAACGGCAAGGTGCCGCTGCTGGACTGCGTCCGCGCCGCCGAGCAGGAACTGGCCGCCACCCCGACGCCACGCGGATACCTGCCGATCGACGGCATGGCGACCTACAACGCAGCGGTACGGGAGTTGATCTTCGGTGTCGGCAGCGAGCCGGTCGCCTCCGGCCGGGTGGTCACGATCGAGGCGCTCGGCGGTACCGGTGCGCTCAGGATCGGGGCCGAGTTCCTCAAGGTCGCCGGTGAGCAGCGAACGCTGCTGATCTCCGACCCCTCCTGGGAGAACCACCAGGCGCTGTTCAGCCGCGCCGGCTTCGACGTCTCCGCCTACCGCTACTACGACCCGCAGCGCCGCGGCATCGACATCGACGGCATGCTGGCCGATCTGGCCGCCGCGGAACCGGGCACGATCGTGGTGCTGCACGCCTGCTGCCACAACCCGACCGGTTACGACCTCGCTCCCGAGCAGTGGGAGCGGGTGGCCCGGGTCGTGGTCGAGCGCGGCCTGGTGCCGTTCCTCGATCTGGCCTATCAGGGCTTCGCGACCGACGTCCAGTCCGACGCCGCCGTGCCGCGGCGGTTCGCCGCCCTCGGCGTCCCGGTGCTGGTCGCATCCTCGTTCTCGAAGAGCTTCAGCCTCTATGGGGAGAGGGTCGGCGGCCTCAGCATCGTCACCGCCGACGCCGACGAGGCGGCCCGCGTCCTGTCGCAGGTGAAGATCGCCGTCCGTACCACCTATTCGAACCCTCCCACGCATGGCGCGGCGCTGGTCTCGCGCGTGCTGGGCGACCCCGGCCGGCGTGCCCAATGGGAAGCCGAGCTGGGTGCCATGCGCGACCGGATCAAGGCGATGCGCCAGGCGCTGCGGGCCGGGCTGGAGGCCGAAGGCGTCACCGACATGGGCTTCGTAACCGAACAGGTGGGCATGTTCAGCTACTGCGGGCTCACCGCCGAGCAGATGCGGGAACTCCGGGAGACCCACGGTGTCTACGGCACCGACGCCGGCCGGATCTGCGTGGCCGCGCTGAATCCTGCCAACGTCGAGGCGGTGGCGGGCGCCATCGCCGCTGTCCGATGACCCAGGTCGCCGCCCCGACGGCTGCGGTCACCCGCCGGCGTCGATCCCGGGCCAAGCGCGCGCAGGTCGCTCCTCGTCCTCCGGTTCGACGCGGCAGGCCAAACCACGTACACTCTTGACCTCGGTGATACGTCTGTTCCGCCATGCCCGCAAGGCGGCGGAGTCGGCGGACCACCACCCAGGGCAATAGCTCAATTGGCAGAGCAGCGGTCTCCAAAACCGCAGGTTGGGGGTTCAAGTCCCTCTTGCCCTGCTGGAATGGCGCCCCCCGGCGCCGTTTCGTTGCACCAGCGACAGTGAAGGACGGCCAGCAGTGGCGGAAGATAAGGACCAGGCAGCTGCCGACGTCCCCGAGGAGCCGACCCTGCAACCGGTGGAACTCAGCGACCTTCCGCTGAGTGAAGAGGAGCAGGTTGCGATCGCGGTTGCGGGTGCCCGCCCGGCCCGCAAGCCGACGCAGGTCGAGGCCAAGGGCCGTCCGACTCGCAGGCGCGGCGAGGCTCGCACCGTTACGCAGGAGAAGCGCACCACCCCGGCTCAGTTCGTCCGCGAGAGCACCGAGGAACTCAAGAAGGTCGTCTGGCCCACGCTGAGCCAGTGGCAGCAGTACTTCGTGGTCGTTTTGGTCTTCGTCCTGTTCATGATCGCGATCGTGAGCGCGCTCGACCTGGGCTTCGGCGCGTTGCTGCTGCAGCTTTTCGGATGAGGACGGAGATAACCCGACGTGACTGATACCCCCGAGTACGAGGCAGATTTCGAGATTGATCTCGGCCAGCTGGAATCCAGCGCCGACGACGTGGAACTGAACCTCGACTTCGCCGAGGGTCTGGACACCCCGACCGACGACGACATCCTGCTGCCGGGGTTGTCCGAGGAGGCCGAACCCGAGCCCGAGCCGGAACCCGAACTGGGTGCCGACGAGGCGGCCGTGCTGGAGGAGTTGCGCGAGACGCTGCGCGGCCAGGTCGGCGACTGGTACGTGATCCACACGTACTCAGGTATGGAGAACCGGGTCAAGCAGAACCTCGACAACCGGGTGAAGACCCTCGGTATGGAGGACTACATCTACGAGGCCGTGGTTCCCACCGAAGAGGTCACCGAGACCCGCAACGGGACGAAGAAGTCGGTCACCCGCACCGTTCTGCCCGGCTATGTGCTGGTCCGGATGGAGCTGACCGACGCCTCCTGGGCAGCCGTGCGCCACACGCCGTCGGTGACCGGCTTCGTCGCCCATGCCAACGCTCCGGTGCCGCTGAGCCTCGACGAGGTCGAGAAGATGCTGGCTCCGGCGGCGCTGGCGAAGGCAGCGGCGGCCGCTACCGGCACCAAGCCGCGCGGCAAGAAGGTGGAGATCGCCGACTTCAAGGCCGGCGACTCCGTCATGGTGGTCCAGGGCCCGTTCGCCGGCGTCCACGCGACCATCACCGAGATCAATCCCAACAGCCAGCGCCTCAAGGCCCTGGTCGAGATCCTCGGCCGGGAGACCCCGGTCGATCTGACCTTCGGCCAGATTCAGAAGGTCTAGGCCTGCGGCTGCTCGGATGACGGCCGGCCAGCCAGGTCGGTCGGGAACCACCACCACACACGAAGGACCCAACCATGCCTCCCAAGAAGAAGGTAGCGGCGATCGTCAAGGTCGCCCTCAACGCCGGCGCGGCGACGCCCGCGCCGCCGGTCGGCACCGCGCTCGGCCCGCACGGCGTCAACATCATGGAGTTCTGCAAGCGCTACAACGCCGAGACCGAGGCGATGCGCGGCACGATCATCCCGGTGGAGATCACGATCTTCGAGGACCGCACGTTCTCGTTCATCACCAAGACCCCGCCGGCCGCGGAGCTGATCAAGAAGGCCGCCGGCCTGAAGAGCGGCTCGGCGCGTCCGCACAAGGACAAGGTGGGCACCCTCACCGCCGATCAGGTGCGCGAGATCGCCAACACCAAGCTGCCCGACCTGAACGCCAACGACATCGACGCCGCGATGAAGATCGTGGCCGGTACCGCCCGCTCCATGGGCGTCACGGTCGAAGGCTGACCGCCCGGACGATCCCTGAGCTTGCCGAAGGGGCGTCCACGAACCAGAACCACCAGTGGGAGGGCATCGACCCGCACCACGACTGGCCACGGCCCACACGCGGGCCGCACCAACGATAGAGAGACCAGAACATGAAGCGAAGCAAGGCCTACCGGGCTACCGAGGCGACCATCAACGCCACCCAGCTCTACACCCCCGAGGAGGCGCTGGTGCTGGCCAAGCAGGGTGCCTCGGCCAAGTTCGACGAGACCATCGAGGTCGCGTTGCGACTCGGCGTCGATCCCCGTAAGGCAGACCAGATGGTCCGCGGCACGGTCAACCTTCCCAACGGCACTGGCAAGACGGCACGGGTCCTCGTCTTCGCCACCGGTGAGAAGGCGGCCGACGCGATCGCGGCAGGCGCCGACGAGGTGGGTGCCGACGAACTGATCGACAAGATCGCCGGCGGCTACCTCGACTTCGACGCGGTTGTCGCCACGCCCGATCTGATGGGCAAGGTCGGCCGGCTCGGCCGGGTGCTCGGCCCGCGTGGCCTGATGCCGAACCCCAAGACCGGCACCGTGACGATGGACGTCGCCAAGGCGGTCACCGACATCAAGGGCGGCAAGATCGAGTTCCGGGTCGACCGGCATGCGAACCTGCACTTCATTGTCGGCAAGGCCTCGTTCACCGAGCAGCAGCTGACCGAGAACTTCTTCGCCGCCCTGGACGAGGTGATGCGGCTCAAGCCCAGCGCCGCCAAGGGCCGCTACCTGAAGAAGGTCACGGTGGCCTCCACGATGGGCCCCGGCGTCAGCGTCGATCCGACCAAGACCAAGCCTTCCGCCGAGTGAGCGGGTCGCCGCAGAGTGACTGATTGATCCCCGCAGCGGGCCTCGTCCATCCGGACGGGGCCCGTCTGCTTCGCACCCCACTCGCTCACCCTGGTTCCAGCAAGGTGTGCTCTCCGGTCCGATGTCGGACCGTTTCCAACACCTTGGTGGAGAGACTGGCGGTGTTCCGCGTGCGCTTCGCGCATGGTGTGGGCTGTGGCCCGTTGTTGGACCGATTCCACACCCTGCCCACGTCAGCGGCCGGCTCGTCCTCGATTTGGTCGGGGGTGGGGGGCTCCCGTAGAGTAGGCAGAGCCGAAGACCGCTGGTTCGGCTCTGCGTGAGCAGGGCCGGTAAACCCCGCGCAGGTGAAACGTGAATCGCTCGTTCTGAGTTGTCCCCGGATCGCCTGGTGCGCCGGGGTTTTTCTTTGCCCGGCGGGACGCGGCTGACACAACAAGAAGTGGGAAGGAGACCCATGGCGAGGTCGGACAAGGCCGCCGCCGTCGCGGAGCTGAAGGATGCCTTCGGCACCTCCGCGGCAGCAGTGCTGACCGAGTACCGCGGTCTCACCGTCAAGGACCTGAAGGCATTGCGCCGGTCCTTGGGTGAGGACGCCACCTACGCCATCGCGAAGAACACCCTCACCACGATCGCCGCCCGCGAAGCGGGCATCGAAGGCCTCGATGAGCAACTCACCGGGCCCACGGCGATCGCCTTCATCCGCGGTGACGTAGCCACCGTGGCGAAGGGGCTGCGGGATTTCGCGAAGGCCAATCCGCTTCTGGTCATCAAGGGCGGCGTCATGGACGGGCGCGTGCTCAATGCCGAGTCGGTCAAGAAGCTGGCCGATCTGGAGTCTCGCGAGGTTCTGCTCGCGAAGCTCGCTGGCGCGATGAAGGGCAACCTGGCCAAGGCCGCTGGTCTCTTCAACGCACCTCTCTCCGGGGTTGCCCGCGCTGTGGGCGCGCTCCGGGACCAGAAGCAGTCGAACGAGTAAGAACTAACAGATAGGACGCCCAAACATGGCGAAGCTCAGCACTGACGAGCTCCTTGAGGCTTTCAAGGAGATGACGCTGATCGAACTCTCCGAGTTCGTGAAGCTGTTCGAGGATACCTTCGGCGTGACCGCCGCCGCCCCGGTGGCCGTGGCCGCCCCGGCCGCGGCCGGTGGCGACGCCGCCGCCGCTGAAGAGGTCGAGGAGTCGTCCGAGGTGGACGTCGTTCTCGAGTCTGCCGGCGACAAGAAGATCCAGGTCATCAAGGAGGTGCGCGCGCTCACCAACCTCGGTCTGAAGGAGGCCAAGGATCTGGTGGAGGCCGCTCCGAAGCCGATCCTGGAGAAGGTCGCCCGCGACGTTGCCGCCAAGGCCAAGGAGGCCCTCGAGGCCGCCGGCGCCGCGGTCAGCATCAAGTGAGCCTCGGGTACGCCTGATACCACCACAGCGAATGGCGGTGGCCCCTTGTGGGCCACCGCCATTCGTCGTGTTCGGGTCGGTTCGTACCCTGTCCAGGGCCGGTTCCTCGCCGCTCCGGCACCCTGCCCGGCGCAACGACATCCTGCGCCGGCAGTGGTCACGGTGAGCGGGCCTCAGGCGGGAGTTGTCTGCCGCACGCCCGCCGCTGACAGGATCCGCCTCGCCACCGGCCGACGACAGCGGCAGGTTCCGGTGGGCGCCGATGCGATCGGCTCAGAGAATACAGATCGGCGGAGGCACGATGGCCTCCGCCGATCTGAGGGGGTGGGGTGACCTGCTCCGGGAAGGATTGGGCAGACGGCAGATTCTTGGGGGGGAGGGGGTAAAACTACTTGGCGAGCGGCCAGCCACCCTGTCCGCCACCGAGAGCAACGACGGTGGGGGTGGGGCTCGGCTTCACCAGCGTGGCTGCGGAGGCCTGGGTGAAGCCCATGCCGAGAGCGATGGCGCCGGCGGCGACGGAAGCTGCGATGATCCTGCGAATGGTGGTCATTTCTTTCCCCTTGATGTTGGATGGGCACCTCGCGGTAAACGCTAGGTGAGACTTGACTGGCTTGTCAAGATTTGACAGGCTGGGGGCAACGAAGACGTCCTGAAGGAGGTGTTGTGGCAGTCACGACGGCTCATTCGGAGTTCGGTCAGCTGCTGCGCCAGGCGCGACGCAGCCGCAAGATGTCCCAAGTCGAACTGGGCGCCGGACGTTACTCCGGCAGCTACATTTCACACCTGGAGAGCGGGCGCCGCACGCCGACCCCCGAGGTGATCGATTTCCTGGCCCGGCGGCTGGGAGTGTCTCCGCTGGAATGGGGGGCGCGGGAACACTACGACAAGTCCGCGACGCTGCGGGCCGAGGAGTTGTCCCAGCCGGGTGCCGTAGAGGATCTGCTGGTCGCCGAGCGTGCCTGGTACGACCGCGACTGGTCCTCCGCCGAGGACCATGGACGCCGGGCCGCCGCCCGCGCGCAGGCCGCCGGCGACGCGATCCGCCATTGGGAGGCGATGTACGTCGTCGCCCAGGCCCAGTTCGCCAAGGCCCAGTTCAGTGAGGCGGCCAGGATCGCCGAGGACATCGCAGGCTGGCAGGCGGCACGCACCTACGCCGTCGCACGGGCCCAGTCGTTGAGCCTGGCCGCCATCGCCAACCGTGCGGGAAGCCGCCTCGGCTGGGCGATCGCGCTGGGCGCGCGGGCTGTCGAAGCGGCTCGCGAGGCGCCCCCGCTGATTCTCACCGAGGCACTGATGTCCCTTGTCAGCGCCCTCACCGAGGCAGGTCACAGCGCGGACGAGATCGTCCCGTACCTGCAACGACTGGACGAGCTCAGCCCGCAACTGGCATCGAAGCACTCCCGTGGCATGGTTGCCTGGACCTTGGGTACCGCCGCCTACGCGACAGGAGATCCGGTCGACGGTGCGGCGCGCTACGACCAGGCGCGGACGCTGCTGAATCCCCACCGGGATTTGCGGCTGTGGCTCCGCTTCCACCGCAGCGACGCAGACCGACGGCTCGACGTCGGCTCGACCGACGGTGTGGCCGAGTTGTTGCGGGTCAGTTCGACCGGGCTGGAGATCATCGGCAACCCCTTCGACGTGGTGGAGTTGCGCCAGTCCTGGGCGCGGCTCGCGCTGCTGGAAAAGGACTACTCCCAGGCTCTCTCCACGATCGAGGAGTTGCTGGCGGATTCCGTGCTGGGCAATCCGGAGTACAACCAGGGCATGTCGCAGTGGATTCGTGCCGAGGCGCTGCAGAGCCTTGGGCGGAGGGCAGAGGCTCGGCAGGGCTACCTGACCGCCGCCGAGCTTTTCGAAGCGGACGGACGCCTGAAGGCTGCGCTGGAGGCGTACCGCCGGTTGTCAAACGACTGCGAGGAAAATTGACACGCGGGGTTGACATGCCCGTCAAGTTGTGATGGAGTTCTTGTCATCGGCGCCCCCCACATATGCGTCGGATGAGTACACCTCATATGATCGGTGCTTGTAGCTGGCCACCCCTCCCATTCGCCAGCCGCAGGCACCGATCAACAATTCCCGGGCAATGCACGGCGGTGGATGCGGCTCACAGCGGAGTTGCGGAAGAGGGCGGCCCGGAGCGGAGTCTTCAAGGGCTCGCTTGGCGCGAGTTGCCGCGCAAGACCGGCAGTTGCATCCTAGCGGTCGGCCGGGTAAGCTAACGCTTTGCCCATGCCATCGACGACCCGTGACATTTTGACGCGGGCCGTTCTGCGTGCACCGACCCGGCACAGTGCCGGGACTCTGGAAGGACTCCACCTTGGCCGTCTCGCGCACTGCGTCGAAGAACACCAATGTCGTCTCACCCAGCGGCCGGATCTCGTTCGCGAAGATCCACGAGCCGCTTGAGGTTCCCAACCTGCTGGATCTCCAGGTCGAGTCCTTCGACTGGCTGGTCGGCAATGACGCATGGCGGGCCAGGGTGGCCGCCGCGCAGGCAGAGGGTCGGACCGACGTGAACACCAAGTCCGGTCTGGAGGAGATCTTCGAGGAGATCTCGCCGATCGAGGATCTCTCGCAGACGATGTCGCTGTCCTTCCGCGACAACCGCTTCGAGGATCCCAAGCACTCCGTGGAGGAGTGCAAGGACCGCGATGTGACCTACGCTGCGCCGCTCTTCGTCACCGCCGAGTTCATGAACAACGACACCGGCGAGATCAAGAGCCAGACCGTCTTCATGGGCGACTTCCCGCTGATGACCGAGAAGGGCACCTTCATCATCAATGGCACCGAGCGCGTGGTCGTCTCGCAGCTGGTGCGTTCCCCCGGTGTCTACTTCGAGCAGACCGCCGACAAGACCTCCGACCGGGACATCTTCACCTGCAAGATGATCCCGAGCCGGGGTGCCTGGCTGGAGTTCGAGATCGACAAGCGCGACATGGTCGGCGTCCGGCTGGATCGCAAGCGCAAGCAGAACGTCACCGTGCTGCTGAAGGCGCTCGGCTGGAGCAACGAGCAGATCCTGGCCGAGTTCGGCGAGTTCGAGTCGATGCGGCTGACCCTGGAGAAGGATCACACCGCCAACACCGACGAGGCGCTGCTGGACATCTACCGCAAGCTGCGTCCGGGCGAGCCGCCGACCCGTGAGGCCGCCCAGCAGATGCTGGAGAACTACTACTTCAACCCGAAGCGCTACGACCTGGCCAAGGTGGGTCGCTACAAGATCAACAAGAAGCTGGGCACCGGCCTGCCGTTCGACACCCAGGTGCTGACCCTGGACGACATCGTCGCCGCGATCCGGTACGTGGTCGCGCTGCACGAAGGCCGCGAGACCATCGGCGACCTGCCGATCGAGACCGATGACATCGACCACTTCGGCAACCGCCGGCTGCGCACCGTCGGCGAGCTGATCCAGAATCAGCTGCGGATCGGCCTCGGCCGGCTGGAGCGCACCGTCCGGGACCGGATGACCACCCAGGACATCGAAGCGATCACCCCGCAGACCCTGATCAACATCCGTCCGGTGTCGGCGGCGCTGAAGGAGTTCTTCGGCACCTCACAGCTCTCGCAGTTCATGGACCAGACCAACCCGGTCGCCGGCCTGACGCACAAGCGCCGGCTCTCCGCGCTCGGCCCGGGCGGCCTGTCCCGCGACCGCGCCGGCATGGAGGTCCGTGACGTCCACCCGTCCCACTACGGCCGGATGTGCCCGATCGAGACCCCGGAGGGCCCGAACATCGGCCTGATCGGCTCGCTGGCCTCCTTCGCGCGGGTGAACGCCTTCGGCTTCATCGAGACGCCCTACCGCAAGGTGGAGAACGGCCACGTCACCGACCAGATCGACTACCTGACCGCCGACGAGGAGGACCGGTACGTCATCGCCCAGGCCAACGCCAAGGTGGGCGCGGACGGTCGCTTCGTCGAGGATCGGATCCTGGTGCGCGTCAAGCACGGTGACGCCGATGAGGTGCCGGCCGCGGACGTGCACTACATGGACGTCTCGCCGCGCCAGATGGTGTCGGTGGCGACCGCGCTGATCCCCTTCCTGGAGCACGACGACGCATCCCGGGCCCTGATGGGCGCCAACATGCAGCGTCAGGCCGTACCGCTGATCCGCAACGAGTCTCCGCTGGTGGGTACCGGCATGGAGTACCGCGGCGCGGTGGACGCCGGTGACGTCACGGTGGCGAGCAAGCCCGGTGTGATCACCGCGGTGAGCGCCGACCTGATCGACGTCGCCTGCGACGACGGCACCTACATGACCTACCGGCTGTCGAAGTTCCGTCGCTCCAACCAGGCCACCTGCATCAACCAGCGTCCGCTGGTGACCGAGGGCGACCGGGTCGAGATCGGCACTCCGTTGGCCGACGGCGCCTGCACCGACCGCGGTGAGATGGCGCTGGGACGCAACCTGCTGGTCGCGTTCATGCCGTGGGAGGGCCACAACTACGAGGACGCGATCATCCTCAGCCAGCGCCTGGTGCAGGACGATGTGCTCACCTCGATCCACATCGAGGAGCATGAGATCGACGCCCGCGACACCAAGCTGGGTCCGGAGGAGATCACCCGCGACATCCCGAACATCGGCGAGGACATGCTGGCCGACCTGGACGAGCGCGGCATCATCCGGATCGGGGCCGAGGTCGGCACCGGCGACATCCTGGTCGGCAAGGTGACCCCGAAGGGCGAGACCGAGCTCACCCCCGAGGAGCGGCTGCTGCGCGCGATCTTCGGCGAGAAGGCCCGCGAGGTCCGCGATACCTCGATGAAGGTGCCGCACGGCGAGACCGGCACCGTGATCGGCGTCCGGGTGTTCGACCGCGAGGAGGGCGACGAGCTGCCCCCGGGGGTCAACCAGCTGGTGCGGGTCTACGTGGCCCAGAAGCGGAAGATCTCCGACGGCGACAAGCTGGCCGGCCGGCACGGCAACAAGGGCGTCATCTCCAAGATCCTGCCGGTGGAGGACATGCCGTTCATGGAGGACGGCACTCCGGTCGACATCGTGCTGAACCCGCTGGGCGTCCCCTCCCGGATGAACGTCGGCCAGGTGCTGGAGACGCACCTGGGCTGGGTCGCCAAGACCGGCTGGGACATCACAGAGGTGGACGAGCCCTGGGCCAACCGGCTCAAGGATGTCGGGCTGGCCCGGGTGGACGGCGACTCCCGCCTTGCCACCCCGGTCTTCGACGGTGCCAACGAGTCCGAGATCGCCGGGCTGCTGGAGCACGGGCTGCCGCAGCGCGACGGCCTAAAGCTGGTGGACGCCGGCGGTAAGGCCCAGCTGTTCGACGGCCGCTCCGGCGAGCCGTACCCGGAACCGGTCGGTGTCGGGTACATCTACATGCTGAAGCTGCACCACCTGGTGGACGACAAGATCCACGCCCGCTCGACCGGTCCGTACTCGATGATCACCCAGCAGCCGCTGGGCGGCAAGGCGCAGTTCGGCGGGCAGCGGTTCGGTGAGATGGAGGTGTGGGCACTGGAGGCCTACGGCGCCGCCTGGGCGCTGCAGGAACTGCTCACCATCAAGTCCGACGACGTCCCCGGTCGCGTCAAGGTGTACGAGGCGATCGTGAAGGGTGAGAACATCCCAGAGCCCGGCATCCCCGAATCCTTCAAGGTGCTGGTGAAGGAAATGAAGTCGCTGTGCCTGAACGTGGAGGTGCTCTCCTCCGACGGCACGGTCGTCGAATTGCGTGATTCCGAGGATGACTTCCGCGCCAGCGAGGAGTTCGGAATCGACCTGTCCCGACGCCCCGGCGCGGATTCCTTCCAGTCCATCGACGAAGTCTGAGCGGTAGCTCGAGAGAAAGGGCACACAACGTGCTGGACGTGAACTTCTACGACGAGCTTCGCATCGGGCTGGCTACGGCCGACCAGATCCGGGAGTGGTCGCACGGTGAAGTGAAGAAGCCGGAGACCATCAACTACCGGACGCTCAAGCCTGAGCGCGACGGCCTGTTCTGCGAGAAGATCTTCGGTCCCACCCGGGACTGGGAGTGCTACTGCGGCAAGTACAAGCGGGTTCGCTTCAAGGGCATCATCTGTGAGCGCTGCGGCGTCGAGGTGACCCGGAGCAACGTCCGCCGCGAGCGGATGGGCCACATCGAGTTGGCTGCACCGGTCACCCACATCTGGTACTTCAAGGGCGTGCCGAGCCGGCTGGGCTACCTGCTGGACGTCGCGCCGAAGGACCTGGAGAAGGTCATCTACTTCGCCGCCTACATGATCACCGCCGTGGACGAGGAGGCGCGTCACCGCGACCTGCCCTCGCTGGAGGCCAAGGTCGAGGTCGAGCGCAAGCAGCTGGAGCAGCGTCGTGACAACGACGTGGAGACCCGCCTGCAGAAGCTGGAGGAGGACCTCAAGCAGCTGGAGGACGAGGGCGCCAAGGCCGACATCAAGAAGCGGGTGCGCGAGTCCGGCGAGCGCGAGGTCAAGCAGGTGCGGGATCGCGCTCAGCGCGATCTGGACCGGCTGGATGCGGTCTGGAACCGGTTCAAGACCCTCAAGGTGCAGGATCTGGAAGGCGACGAGATCCTCTTCCGGGAGATGAAGAACCGCTTCGGCAAGTACTTCGAGGGCTACATGGGCGCCGAGGCGATCAAGCGTCGCCTGGGCACCTTCGACCTGGCCGCGGAATCGGAGTCGCTGCGCGAGACCATCCAGACCGGCAAGGGCCAGCGCAAGACCCGTGCCCTGAAGCGGCTGAAGGTGGTGGCGGCCTTCCTGAACACCACCAACTCCCCGTTGGGCATGGTGCTGGACGCCGTCCCGGTGATCCCGCCGGACCTGCGCCCGATGGTGCAGCTGGACGGCGGCCGGTTCGCCACCTCCGACCTCAACGACCTCTACCGTCGCGTCATCAACCGGAACAACCGCCTCAAGCGGCTGCTCGACCTGGGTGCACCCGAGATCATCGTGAACAACGAGAAGCGGATGCTGCAGGAGGCCGTGGACTCGCTGTTCGACAACGGCCGCCGCGGACGTCCGGTCACTGGGCCGGGCAACCGTCCGCTGAAGTCGATCTCGGACATGCTGAAGGGCAAGCAGGGCCGGTTCCGCCAGAACCTGCTGGGCAAGCGCGTCGACTACTCCGGCCGTTCGGTCATCGTGGTCGGCCCGCAGCTGAAGCTGCATCAGTGCGGCCTGCCCAAGGCGATGGCGCTGGAGCTGTTCAAGCCGTTCGTGATGAAGCGGCTGGACGATCTGAACCTGGCGCAGAACATCAAGAGCGCCAAGCGGATGGTCGACCGGCAGCGTCCGGTGGTGTGGGACGTGCTGGAGGAGGTCATCAGCGAGCACCCGGTGCTGCTGAACCGTGCTCCCACCCTGCACCGGCTGGGTATCCAGGCCTTCGAGCCGCAGCTGATCGAGGGCAAGGCGATCCAGATCCACCCGTTGGTCTGCACCGCCTTCAACGCCGACTTCGATGGCGACCAGATGGCCGTGCACCTGCCGCTGAGCGCGGAGGCGCAGGCCGAGGCCCGGATCCTGATGCTGTCGACGAACAACATTCTCAAGCCGGCGGACGGCCGTCCGGTGACCATGCCCACCCAGGACATGGTGATCGGGCACTACTTCCTCACGCTGGAGCGCCCCGGACTGCCGGGCGAGGGCCGGGTCTTCTCCTCGGTGTCCGAGGCCATCATGGCCTTCGACGCCGGTGAGCTGGGGATCGGCGCGAAGTGCCGGATCCGGTTCGAGGGCATGGTTCCGCCGGTCGGCACCGAACCGCGGGCCGACGGCAGCATCCTGCTGGAGACCACGCTGGGCCGGGCGCTGTTCAACGAGGCGCTGCCGGCGGACTACCCGTACGTCAACGTCGAGGTGGGCAAGAAGAAGCTCGGCCAGATCGTCAACGACCTCGCCGAGCAGTACCCGAAGGTCGCGGTGGCCACCACGCTGGACAAGCTGAAGGATCTCGGCTTCAAGTGGGCGACCCGCTCCGGCGTGACGGTGTCGATCTCGGACGTGCAGACCCCGCCGAACAAGCCGGAGATCCTGGCCTCCTACGATGCGCGGGCGGCCAAGATCACCAAGCAGTACGAGCGTGGCAAGGTGACCGAGGAAGAGCGGCACCAGGAGTTGGTCCAGCTGTGGACCGACGCCACCACCGAGCTGACCGCTGCGATGGAGGCGAACTTCACCCGTGACAACCCCATCTTCATGATGGTGCACTCCGGCGCCCGAGGGAACATGACCCAGATGCGCCAGATCGCCGCCATGCGTGGCCTGGTGGCCAACCCGAAGGGTGAGATCATCGCCCGGCCGATCAAGTCCAACTTCCGTGAGGGCCTGAGCGTGCTGGAGTACTTCATCTCCACCCACGGCGGCCGGAAGGGCCAGGCCGACACCGCGCTGCGGACGGCCGACTCGGGCTACCTCACCCGCCGGCTGGTCGACGTCTCCCAGGACGTGATCATCCGCGAGGAGGATTGCGGCACCGAGCGGGGCCTGACCAAGCAGATCGCCGAGGTGGGCAAGAACGGCAAGCTGGTCGCGGCGCGCAATATCGAGACCGCGGTCTACGCCCGGACGATCGCCTCCGACGTGGTGACCGCCGAGGGCAAGGTGCTGGCCAAGGCCGGCTCCGACCTGGGCGACGTCAACATCAAGAAGCTGCTGAAGAACGGCATCAACGAGGTCAAGGTCCGTTCGATCCTGACCTGTGAGTCGGCCTTCGGTACCTGCGCGGCCTGCTACGGCCGCTCGCTGGCCACCGGCAAGCTGGTGGATGTCGGTGAGGCGGTGGGTATCGTCGCGGCGCAGTCGATCGGTGAGCCCGGTACCCAGCTGACGATGCGTACCTTCCACACCGGTGGTGTGGCCGGGGACGACATCACCCAGGGTCTGCCGCGTGTCGTCGAGCTCTTCGAGGCCCGTACCCCGAAGGGCAAGGCACCGATCGCCGAGGCCGCCGGCCGCGTCCAGATCGTCGAGGGGGAGCGCTCGCGCAAGCTGGTGATCGTCCGTGACGACGGCGAGGCCGACCTGGAGTACCCGCTGCCGCGTCGGGTCCGGCTGGAGTGGGAGGACGCCGCGGGCGTCCGTCACTCGATCGGCGACGGCGACCACGTCGCCGCCGGGCAGCAGCTCTACGCCGGCACGCCCGATCCTCAGGACGTGCTGCGGGTCTCCGGCCTGCGCAAGGTGCAGGAGCACCTGGTGGAAGAGGTGCAGGCGGTGTACCGGACGCAGGGCGCTCCGATCCACGACAAGCACATCGAGATCATCATCCGGCAGATGCTGCGCCGGATCACGGTGATCGAGTCGGGGGACACCTCGATGCTGCCCGGTGAGCTGGTGGACCGGAACACCTTCGAGTCCGAGAACCGGCAGATGGTGACCGAGGGCCGGACCCCGGCCCAGGGCCGTCCGGTGCTGATGGGCATCACCAAGGCCTCGCTGGCGACCGAGTCGTGGCTCTCGGCGGCCTCCTTCCAGGAGACCACCAAGGTGCTCACCGACGCGGCCATCCACGCCAAGTCCGACTCCCTGGTCGGTCTGAAGGAGAACGTCATCCTGGGCAAGCTGATCCCGGCCGGCACCGGCCTGGACCGCTACCGCAACATCCGGGTGGAGCCCACCGCGGAAGCCCGGGCGGCTGCCTACGACCTCTCCTACGATCCCTACGATTACGACCTCAATGTCGGTGGCGGCTCGCTGCCACTGGACGAGTTCGACACCGGCGAACTGCGCTAGCAGGCAAGCCACGGTCGAGCCCGTCCCCGCAAGGCCGGGGACGGGCTCGACCGCTTCCCTCGTCCGTGGCCTTGCACCGGTGTGCCGAGGCAGAGAGCGGGGCCTGAGGCCAGCCATCCGAAGGCGTGATTTTGCTCGAACCGGGGGAGAGCGACTAAGCTGTTCCACTGGGTCTGGGAGACCGGATCCTTGTGCGCGGGTTTCGCCGGGCCTCACCGGTCGCGATCCCACCGCCGCCCACACACGACTTACGTTCACCCGAACGTGCCGACCCGACGAAAGAGATACCAGCAGGTGCCCACTATCCAGCAGTTGGTCCGCAAGGGCCGCGCTGACAAGGTCAGCAAGTCCAAGACGCCCGCGCTCAAGGGCTCGCCCCAGCGCCGCGGGGTGTGCACCCGCGTCTACACCACCACCCCGAAGAAGCCGAACTCGGCGCTGCGCAAGGTCGCCCGCGTCCGGTTGTCGTCGCAGGTCGAGGTGACGGCCTACATCCCTGGTGTCGGTCACAACCTGCAGGAGCACTCGATGGTGCTGGTGCGCGGCGGCCGTGTGAAGGACCTGCCGGGCGTGCGCTACAAGATCATCCGCGGCTCGCTCGACACCCAGGGTGTGAAGAACCGCAAGCAGGCCCGCAGCCGCTACGGCGCGAAGAAGGAGAAGTAATGCCTCGTAAGGGCCCCGCCCCGAAGCGTCCCGTGGTCGTCGACCCGGTCTACGGCTCGCCGATCGTCTCCCAGCTGGTGAGCAAGATCCTGCTCGACGGCAAGAAGTCCCTGGCGCAGAGCATCGTCTACGACGCCTTGGAGGGCACCCGCGCCAAGACCGGCGTCGATCCCGTCCAGACGCTGAAGAAGGCGCTGGACAACATCCGTCCCGCCCTGGAGGTCAAGAGCCGCCGGGTCGGTGGCGCCACCTACCAGGTGCCGGTCGAGGTCAAGCCGGGTCGGGCGAACACCCTGGCCTTGCGCTGGCTGGTGACCTTCTCGCGGCAGCGTCGTGAGAAGACCATGACCGAGCGCCTGATGAACGAACTGCTGGACGCCTCCAACGGGCTGGGCGCCTCCGTCAAGCGGCGCGAGGACACCCACAAGATGGCCGAGGCCAACCGTGCCTTCGCCCACTACCGCTGGTGAGTCCCGCTTCCTTCTGAACTCTCCCTCAGGGCACGGTGTGGCACCGTGCCCTGAACCCTGACAAGACCTGCAATCGACTGGAAGGCTGAGCCCTCGTGGCCATCGACATCAAGACGGATCTGGCCAAGGTCCGTAATCTCGGCATCATGGCCCACATCGACGCGGGCAAGACCACCACCACCGAGCGCATCCTGTTCTACACCGGCATCAACTACAAGATCGGCGAGGTGCACGACGGCGCCGCGACGATGGACTGGATGGAGCAGGAGCAGGAACGCGGCATCACGATCACCTCAGCCGCGACCACCTGTTTCTGGAAGGGCCATCAGCTCAACATCATCGACACCCCCGGCCACGTGGACTTCACCGTCGAGGTGGAGCGCAACCTGCGGGTGCTCGACGGTGCAGTGGCCGTGTTCGACGGCGTCGCCGGCGTCGAGCCGCAGTCGCAGACCGTGTGGCGCCAGGCCGACAAGTACCACGTCCCGCGGATCTGCTACATCAACAAGCTCGACCGCACCGGTGCCTCCTTCGACTACTGCGTCAAGACGATCCGTGAGCGGCTGAACGCCACCCCGCTGATCATCCAGCTGCCGATCGGTGCCGAGGCCAACTTCATCGGCGTCGTCGACCTGGTCGGCATGCGCGCCCTCACCTGGCGCGGTGAGACCAAGGTTGGCGAGGACTACGAGATCGAGGAGATCCCGGCCGACCTGGCCGACCGGGCGGCGACCGCCCGCGAGGAGCTCGTCCACGCGCTGGCCGAGCTGGACGACGAGTTCGGCGAGCTGTGGCTGGAGCTTGAGGACGAGGAGCGCGACTTCACCGTCGAGGAACTCCAGGCCGCGATCCGCCGGGTGGTGCTGGCCAGCAAGGGCAACGCCGTGGTGTGCGGCACCTCGTTCAAGAACAAGGGCGTGCAGCCGCTGCTGGACGCCATGGTGGCCTACCTGCCCGCACCGACCGACATCCCCGCGATCGAGGGCTTCCGGCCCGGCCACCCGGAGGAGATCGTCGAGCGGCACCCGTCCAACGACGACCCGCTGGCGATGCTGGCCTTCAAGATCGCGGCCGACCCGCACCTGGGCAAGCTGACCTACATCCGGGTCTACTCCGGTGTGCTCAAGGCCGGCTCGCAGGTGATCAACTCCACCAAGGGCCGCAAGGAGCGGATCGGCAAGATCTACCAGATGCACGCCAACAAGCGTGAGGAGATCGAATCGATCGGCGCCGGCATGATCGTCGCGGTGATGGGTCTGAAGGACACCACCACCGGCGAGACGCTGTGCGATCCGCAGCACCAGGTGGTGCTGGAGTCGATGGACTTCCCGAACCCGGTCATCGAGCAGGCGATCGAGCCGAAGACGAAGTCCGATCAGGAGCGTCTGTCGACCGCCATCCAGCGTCTTGCCGAGGAGGATCCCACCTTCCAGGTGCACACCGACGAGGAGACCGGGCAGACCATCATCGCCGGCATGGGCGAGCTCCACCTGGAGATCCTGATCGACCGCATGAAGCGCGAGTTCCGGGTCGAGGCCAACATCGGCAAGCCGCAGGTCGCCTATCGCGAGACCCTGCGCCGGCCGGTGGAGAAGGCCGAGTACACCCACAAGAAGCAGTCGGGTGGCTCGGGTCAGTACGGCAAGGTGATCATCGCGCTGGAGCCGCTGGAGCCGGGGGCGGGCTACGAGTTCGTCAACGCCGTCACCGGCGGCCGGATCCCGCGGGAGTACATCCCCGCCGTCGATCAGGGCGTCAAGGAGGCCATGGCCTTCGGACCGCTGGCCGGGTATCCGGTGGAGGACATCAAGGTGACGCTGCTGGACGGCGCCTACCACGATGTCGACTCCTCCGAACTGGCCTTCAAGATCGCGGGCTCGATGGTCTTCAAGGAGGCCGCTCGCAAGGCCGACCCGGCGCTGCTGGAGCCGCTGATGGCGGTCGAGGTGACCACTCCTGAGGAGTACCTCGGCACCGTGATCGGGGACATCAACAGCCGTCGTGGCCAGGTGCAGGGCATGGACGAGGCGCACGGCAACCAGGTCGTGCGAGCGCTCGTGCCGCTGTCGGAGATGTTCGGCTACGTGGGGGACCTTCGGAGCAAGACCTCGGGCCAAGCGTCCTACGCCATGGAGTTCCACTCCTACGGCGAGTGCCCCAAGACAGTGGCCGAAGAGATCATCGCCAAGGGTCGCGGCGGGGCATAAGTCCCGAGTTGACTCTCACCCTTGGCGTAGACAAGACTTGGTCGGGTCCGCCCGAAAGCGGATCGTGACCATGCAGTCAGATAACCAACACACCGCCCCGCGGCAAGCGCGTGGCGACCATCCGAGAAGGAGCCCAAGTGGCAAAGGCCAAGTTCGAGCGGACTAAGCCGCACTGTAACATCGGCACCATCGGGCACATCGACCACGGCAAGACCACTCTGACCGCGGCGATTACGAAGGTGCTCCACGACCGTTACCCCGACCTCAACGCGGTTTCGGCCTTCGACCAGATCGACAAGGCGCCGGAAGAGCGCCAGCGTGGCATCACGATTTCGATCGCCCACGTCGAGTACCAGACCGAGAAGCGTCACTACGCTCACGTCGACTGCCCGGGTCACGCCGACTACGTCAAGAACATGATCACCGGTGCCGCCCAGATGGACGGCGCGATCCTGGTGGTCGC